>CAWIRY010000001.1:0-4171 GCA_963838485.1 uncultured delta proteobacterium
CCGGGGTCTCCAAGTCCAACAGCGGCATCGTCCACACGGGTTTCCAGAGCGATTTTCGGCAGCTTAAGACCCGTCTGGCTGTAAGGGGGAACGAGCTCTACCGGGGAATGGTCGAAGACCTGGATTTTCCTTTCATCCCCACCGGAGAACTGGTGGTGGCCTTTCCTGGAGAAAGAGAAGTCCTGGAGGCCATCAAGGAAAACGGCGAGAAGCTGGGGGTCCCCGGACTTGAAATGGTGGATAAACGTTGGCTCAGGGAGAATGAGCCTAACCTCACCGGTAAGATCGAGTGCGCCCTTCTGGGACCCACGGCCGCGGTCATCAATCCTTATGAGACGGTTTACGCCCTGGCCGAGAACGCCCAAACCAACGGACTGCGGATATACTGCAATCAAGAAGTTCTGGCCATCGAACAAGGCCGGGACACCTGGAGGATAACCACAACCGAAGGCACCTATGAGGCCCATTGGGTCATCAATGCCGCCGGTCTATACGCGGACCAGATCGCCCGGATGGCCGGGATGGAAGTCCCGGCGATCGTCCCCCGAAAGGGGGAGGAATTTATTTTAGACAAACATGCCGACCGGCTCACCAAAAGGGTCATCTTTCCAATACCCCAAAAGGATACCAAGGGGATCCTCATCATACCCACGGTCGACGGCAATACCATGCTCGGTCCCACCTCCGAGGAAGTCCCGGAGCGGGAAGACCTGACCACGACCAAATCAGGCAAACAATTCGTGATCGCCCAAATCCAACGGCTCGTCCCCCTCGCTCCACGAAGACCAGATCATCACCTCCTTTGCCGGGGTCAGGCCTTCCACCAAGGAAGGTGATTTTTATATTCAGGAAGACCAGGAAGGATTCATCAACCTCGTCGGGATCCAGTCCCCGGGACTGACCGCCGCCCCGGCCATCGCCGAATACGTGGTCAACCTGTTCTCGGCCAAAGACTACTTAAGACCCAAGAAAAATTTCGTCTCTGAACGAAAGGCCATTCCCCGCTTCCGCCGTCTCGGCCATGAGGAGCGCAATGCCCTCATCCGGGAAGACCCCGAGTTTGGCGAAGTGGTCTGTCGTTGTGAGCTGATCACCAGGAAGGAGATCAAAGAGGCCATCCGCAGGGGGGCCCGCACCATGGACGGGATCAAGTTCCGCACCCGCAGCCAGATGGGTCGCTGCCACGGGGCCTTCTGTACCATGAAGATCATGGCCATCATGGCCGAAGAGCTGGGCCTTCCTTATGAAGCCATCACCAAAAGGGGGAAAGGGTCCGAGTTAATAATAACGGTCTGATGGCTTCTGGACCCCGGCTTTCGCCGGGGTGACGACTTTGGTAATTTTTCAAGTTCCTCAGTGGTGAAAAAAAATGCATTCTGTTCATTACGATCTGATCGTCATTGGCGGCGGCCCGGCGGGTATGGCCGTCTGTGTTGGGGCCTCCTCGGCCGGTCTAAAAAAAATTTTGCTTTTGGAAAGACATCCCAGGCTCGGCGGCATCCTCAATCAGTGCATCCATGTGGGATTCGGACTCAAGGTTTTCAAAGAAGAGCTGACCGGCACCGAATATGCGGCCCGGTACAAAAAAATCTTTTTGGAGAAAGAAATCGAAGTCCGAACTTCTTCCTTTGTCCACACCATTCATCCCCGGAAAGAAGTGACCGTTGTCACCCCTCAAGGAGAGCAGATCGTTTCCGCGGAAAATATTGTCGTCGCCACCGGCTGCCGGGAGCGGACCAGGGAAATGCTCACCGTACCGGGCACCCGTCCGGCCGGTATATTTACAGCCGGCCTGGCCCAGGAGATGGTCAATATCTACGGCCTCCTGCCGGGGAAAGAAGTAATTATCGTCGGTTCCGGAGATATCGGTCTGATCATGGCCAGACGGATGACCCTGGAAGGGGCCAGGGTCCGGGCCGTTTTTGAAATCCTGCCCCACCTCTCCGGACTCATCCGGAACAAGATCCAGTGTCTGGATGATTTCAACATACCCCTGTATCTGGAGCACGAGATCCTGGAGATCATGGGAAAGGACCGGGTCAAGGCCGTCCGGTACCGGGATAACCGGACAGGGATTGAAAAAGAGATTCCCTGCGATACGGTCCTTTTTTCCGTGGGTCTCATCCCGGAAAGGGACCTGCTGGTAGACGCGGGGATCGAACCCGGAAAGGGTCTGTATCTCGCCGGGAATGCCAACTATGTCCATGATACGGTGGACCGGGTGACTAAAGAAGGAGAAAAATTGGGTCGGTCGTTGGCTGCGGGTTAGGACCGGTATAAAAAATTCGTTCGACAGGATTAACAGGATTTATTGATTTCACCGCCCACTCGGCCTGGGAGACCAGGATTAGTTAGAGAGGTAGAGTACGCGGAGTAGAGGTCCTTCTCGGCGTCCTTTGCGGCTCTGCTCGCAGCCCATAAGGCTGTATGTCCAACCGGTGAAAGTCCGGTTATAGGAATTGGCTGTTTACCTATATAGCGATATCCGACGGTCATCGGAGGCAACTCCGTCAACCGAAAGCTCGGAAGTAAACGCCCCTGCCGGTGTGGGGCTAACAATCTCATCGGGCCGTAGCGTAAAGCGAACTTAATAGCCTCGTTACGCTTCCCATGCGAGAACCGGCGGGCATGGGGTTGTGGATGCCGAGCCTGTGCAGAGATGGCGAAGGCTGCTACGAGAGGGGAAGGAACAGTCAAAAGCACCCTCTCGGTCCACCGGGGTGCAAGAGGCGGCACGATGGGAAAGGATATACAGAGTAAATTGGGGAGCCTCTCGATACCAGCCCATACCAGGCCGTAGGGCAAAGCCCCATCGTATAATCCATAAATCGATGGGATGGATCGAGAGTTTCGGATGAGGCCATAATAAGCTGAGATCTGGCCGGACAACATAACCGGCCGGGGAGCCAAGGGCCTCTGGACTGGATTGTTCAGTGTCTGATCTTCGACAAACTTGCCCGGAAGGGCTATAGAAGAAAAGAAACTGGACTGTGATTGGATATAAGTCAGGATATTCAGAGGGTATGCAGGCCCGGTGCTTAAGCTCTGGTGGTCTGACGAAGGTTCCAGTTGAATTCCGGTTTGAAGCCGTACTGGGGAAAACCCGACGTACGGAATTTTAGAGGGAGAGGAGGAAACGCATTGCATGGTCTGATGACCTTTTGTCACGAAACCTGAAAAGGTGGATACTTTGAAAGTCATTGACCTAAACAATTACGCGCCTCCTCTCTACTCGGCGGTGAAAACAATCTATTTTAACGATCCGGTAAATCCTGTCAAAAATAATTGTGCTGTTAGAAAAAAATAAATGAAAGAAAAAGCAAAAAAAAAGAGAAAAGAGAAACCCCGGGTCGCCTTTTCCGGGCCGACAAAAAATTATATCTGCATCACCTGCCCGAATTGTTGTGCCCTGGAAACGGACGGCACCCAGGTCGCCGGTGCCCGTTGCCAAAAGGGCGAGGCCTTTGCCTGCCAGGAATGGATCGAACCTCGCCGAGTGATCACCACCACTGTACGGGTAGAAACGGAAAAAGGGACGCACATCCTTCCGGTGAAGACCGCCTCCCCGGTCCCCCTTTCCCAGATGTCGGACATCATGAAGAAGATCAAGGCCCTCCGCCTCCGGGAAGTGCCGCCTTTGGGCTCCCGAATCATCGTGAGCGAAGATCCCGAACCCTTGGAGGTTATAGTGACCGGGGAGAGAAATAAGATTGGAAGGTAGGGTTGTTGCAAGAACGCAGGATTTTTCTAATTTCCTTCTTTTTACAAAAAGGGGTATAATTTCTCAATAATTTCCTGAACCCAATTCATTTTCAAAATATGATACACAAAAATCGATTCGGAATAGGCATGAAAATCCCCAGATTTCTTGGTAGCGACCATGGCACCAATGTCACTGGCTTGCATGGACCTTCGGCCCCGCAAGCTTCGTGGCACGGGTCAACGCTCGGATTGGGCCGAAAAGGAGTGACCATACAGCAGTAAGAACAGAAGGAGTAACCATATGAGCCTCAAAGAAATCGAAGCCGAGATCAAGAAACTGAATTTAAAGGACCGGGCTGCTCTCGCAAAGTGGATAGTCGAGAGCCTCGATGAGCTGTCTGAAGCGGAAGTCGAGGCATTGTGGGTTGAGGAGGCCGAGCGCCGCCTGGATGAGATGGAGAGTGGGCAG
>CAWIRY010000002.1:0-5979 GCA_963838485.1 uncultured delta proteobacterium
CAGGTGGCAACCCCTTTCCCGGCCCTGGCGATGGCCCAGCGCATCATGGCCGATCCGATCCCCTGATTGCGGTGTTTTGGGACCCAAACCATGACCCCTTCGGATCTGGGCACGCCATCCCCCTTGATAGGTCATGTTGGGGATGAAAGATAATTGGAAGGTCCCCATGATTTCTCCGTCCTTGTCGGCCACAAAGAGTCCATGATTCGGATCGGCCGAAATCGCTTCAAAAGCCGCAACGTAGGACTCGGGGATGGGATCCGTCAGCCTTTCTCCTGAACCGGCCACCTCATCGGCTGCCAAAGCTTCTACTATGGCCGGCAAATCCTTTCGGACAGCCGTGCGAATCTTCATGGGCCTTACATCTCCCGGTTTGTCGGCCTTTTATGACCTATCATTCCGGCGTTGATAGGGGTTCATAACGAGCAGCTCAAGTAATATGCGCAGAAAATCCGGCTGCTACCGCCCGCCAGGGTTTCACTACGGCGGACCGAAGGGCGTGATCCCAGATCTTGACGCTCTGAACGGCAATGGCCAGGGCGAGATCTCCCACGGGCCAAACATCGGTCGATGGACAGCAGACATCTATCTTCTGATGGCCCTTCGGCGGCCCGATGTTTGGCCCGTGGGAGATCTCGCCCTGGCCATTGCCGTTCAGAGCGTCAAGAGACTGGGATGACGCCCTTCGTCGGCCGAGCTCGAGGCCCTTAGCCACAAATGGAAACCCTGGCGGGCGGTAGCGGCCCGGATTTTCTGGCACTATTATTTGAGCTGCTCGTTATGAACCCCTATCAACGCCGGTGAAATGATAGGTCATAAAAGGCCAAAGAACCGGGAGGGAGAGTAAGGCCCATGAATGAAATCATGATTCGCACGGCTGTCCGAAAGGATTTGCCGGCCATAGTAAAGCTTTTGGCAGCCGATGAGGTGGCCGGTTCAGGAGAAAGGCTGACGGATCCCATCCCCGAGTCCTACGTTGCGGCTTTTGAAGCGATTTCGGCCGATCCGAATCATGGACTCTTTGTGGCCGACAAGGACGGAGAAATCATGGGGACCTTCCAATTATCTTTCATCCCCAACATGACCTATCAAGGGGGATGGCGTGCCCAGATCGAAGGGGTCATGGTTTCTGCAAAACACCGCAATCAGGGGATCGGATCGGCCATGATGCGCTGGGCCATCGCCAGGCCCGGGAAAGGGGTTGCCACCTGGTGCAACTCACCTCCTTTAACGAGCGAACTAAAGCCCACCGGTTTTATAGTAAGCTTGGGTTCGTGTTCAGTCACCAAGGGGCCAAGTTTACCCTGAAAAAATAATCGCCCCGTACCGTCTTTGTTCCTCGTTGAACGAGGGCTTCTCTAAATAAAGAGGCATGAATGAACGACAAACCTGTCGGTGCCAGAAAGAGCAGCTTCGATCTTATTAATACCCAAAAATTTTTTTTGGAACTGAACCTCCAAACAGGCATCACCTTTCTTGATGTCGCCTGCGGCCGGGGGGCCTATTCTCTTGCTGTCTCCGAATATGTTGGGCCGGCCGGCCGTATCATTGCGGTCGATCTCTGGAAGGAGGGGATCGATGATTTACAGAGAAAGGTCATGGCCGGGAAAAACCATAACATCGAAGTCCGTGTGGCTGATGTCAGCCAGAAAATTCCCCTTGAGGACCATAGTGTGGATGTCTGTCTTTTGGCCACGGTTTTCCATGACCTCATCCGGGACCATAAAGATCAAGGCACTCTGAGAGAAATCAAACGGGTAATGAAACCTCTGGGGACGGTGGCTGTCATTGAATTTAAAAAAATGGAAGGCCCTCCCGGGCCTCCTGTGGGGATCCGGATCTCCGTGGAAGAAGTGACCGATAGGTTTCGTCCGTATTCTTTTAGTCTGATTAAAACCGTGGATATCGGGCCTTACAATTACCTGGCCTTATTCCGAAGGCCTTCTGAGAATTGACAGATTCGTAAAAAGTCCACATAGCACATTTTCGTTAGTTTCGCGCAGGCAGGGATTCAGGCGAATTCAAACCGGTTTAACTCTGGATTCCCGTTTTCACGGGAATGACGAGGTTTATGAATCTATCAGAATTGACGGCTTCGTAAAAAGTCGTTACCGACTCAGGCTTCCTTCCAGACCGGTTTTCTCTTTTCCAAAAAGGCCCTTAATCCTTCCTCGGCATCTTTGGTTTTCATTAATTCCTGGAGATAGATCTTTTCGATCTCCTTCAGACCCTGGGCAGAAGGATCCATCAAACCGGCATTAAAGGCCTTCTTGGTCAAAGACAGGACCAAGCCGCTTAAGGGTATAAATTTGCCGCAGAATTTCTGGAACTCCTCTTCCAGGGCCTCCGGGGGGACCACTTTATTAATCAGCCCTAAGGACACGGCCTCCTGGGCGCCGATCGTTTCTCCTGATAAGATCAATTCCAGGGCTTTTTTCCGGCCGGCAATCCGGGGAAGGATCAAAGCGGCTATGGGAGGGAAAACCCCCACCTGGATTTCAGGCTGGCCGAATTTGGCCTTCTCCGAGGCCACGACCAGATCGCAATACAGAGCCAGCTCGCAGCCTCCACCCAGGGCCGCCCCCTGTACCGAAGCGATGGATAAGGCCGGCAGGGCATCCAGACGCCTGAAAATCCCGTGAAAGACCTCGATCATCTCCGCCACCTGGTTGCCGAGATGTTCCCCCACATCCACCCCGGCTGAAAAGGCTTTGCCTTTGGCCTTGAAAAGAAGGAGTTTGACCTTGGCCTCTTTCAGGGCATCCAGGGCCTGATTGATCTCCTTCATCATGGCGATGTTGAGCACATTGAGAGGTTCCCGGTTTAAGGTAATCATGGCTATTCCTTCTTTTACTTCGCTTTGAATATGCTGGTAGCTCATCAGTCCTCCTTAGTCCGAAAATAACGGTTCAAGGTTTAAGGTACAAGGTATAAGGTATAAGGTATAAAGTAAAAAATAAAAACCAGAACGCCATAGTTGTCTTTGGGCCTTTGACGCTCATTTTCATGCTTCGGTCAGCTCCATCAGGCGGGCCTGCGAGTTTAATTTGAACCTCATTTATTTTTTTTCCACAAAAAGGCCTCAATGAAAGGATCGATCCCTCCATCCAGGACATCGGCCACATTGCCGATCTCCAGTTGAGTCCGATGGTCCTTCACCAACTGGTAGGGGGCCAAGGTATAAGAGCGAATCTGGCTTCCCCAGGCAATATGGGCCTGTCCTTCGTGGATCTCCTTCTTTTTTTCCTCTTTCTTTTCCAGTTCCAATTCATAGAGTCTTGATTTCAAGACCTTAAAAGCCATGTCTTTGTTGCGGTGCTGTGATTTCTCGTTTTGGCATTGGACCACAATCCCCGTAGGCAGATGGGTCAAGCGGATGGCCGAACTGGTTTTGTTGACATGTTGTCCACCGGCCCCGCTGGCCCGGAAAGTATCGACCCGAACATCGGCCTCATTGATTTCGATCTGGATGTCGTCTTCCACCTCCGGATAAACAAAAACCGAAGCAAAGGAGGTATGGCGGCGACCCCCGGCATCAAAAGGAGAGATGCGGACCAGGCGATGGATCCCGCTCTCCGAACGCAGATAGCCGTAGGCATATTTCCCCTCGATGGTAAAGGTCACACTCTTGAGACCAGCTTCGTCTCCGGGTAACTGATCGATGATCTCGGTCTTAAACCCCCGCCGTTCACTCCAACGCAGGTACATGCGGAGCAGCATCTCGGCCCAGTCCTGGGCTTCTGTGCCGCCGGCACCGGCATGAATGGCCATGATGGCATTATTGATATCTTCTTCCCCGGAAAGAAGTTTGTTAAATTCCATCCGGGCCAATTGCCTCTCAAGATCCTTTAAGCGGGTTTCTACTTCGGTCAGGGTTTCCAGGTCCCCTTCGGCCGAACCCAAGTCCTGAAGGATCTCTGCTTCCTCTATTTGGGCTCGGGTTTGTTCCCATTCGGAAACAACCTGACTAAGTTTTCCCCTTTCTTTCAGGATGACCCTGGCCTGATCCGGATAGTCCCAAAAGCTGTTTTGGGCGATAATCTTTTCCAGGGCGGCCATCCGTTCTTTTTTGTGGGCCAGGTCAAAGATAGTCTCCTAATTTATTCAATTTATCCTTAACACGATTGATCTCTTCATTCATGATCTTAATCCCCTTTTTTCTTTATTATCCCAATAATAATTCCCGAGAGGAAAACCAGGCCGCAAAAAATGATCAGCAGATCGCCGTGGCGGGAATAAAAAGTCTTTTCTTCTCTTAAAGGAATAGTAGCATAAATCCCCCCGGTTTGAAATAGCGGAAGTCGCTTCGTGATCTGCCCGGTAGAATCAATCACAGCGCTAAAACCCGTATTGGTGGCCCGGGCGATCCAGACCCGGTTTTCAACAGCCCGAAAGGTAAGCATGGACAGGTGTTGGTAAGGAGCCGAGGTCTTCCCAAACCAGGCGTCATTGGTCATGTTGACCAGAAGCTGGCACCCTTCTTGTTTATAGGCCCGGGATAATTCCGGAAAAATGGTTTCAAAGCAAATCAAAACGCCCAGTTTCCCTTTCGGATAGGCCAACCCATAGCTTCCCGGCCCCGGGCTGAAATCGCCTATGGCTTGGACCATTTTCCCCACAAAGGGTAACCACTTTTTTAAAGGAACATACTCTCCAAAGGGAACCAGATGGACCTTATCGTAGAAACTGATCTGGCCTTCGGGGCTGAGCAAATAGGCCCGATTATAATATTGAGGTTGTCCTCCCTGATAATTAACCGCCGGGCTCCCGAATAAAAGAGTGGCCCCGGTTCTCCGGGTCAACTGAAATAATCGGGGCGACAAACGATTTTCACCTAAGAAATAAAAAGGGACCGCTGTTTCCGGCCAGACAACCAAGTCAGCGGCCGAAGCATTTGTTTTAATGGTAAGGTTCTCATAAAGGTCAATGGTCTTTTCTTGAAAGGAGGGATCCCATTTTAAGGATTGGTCGATATTTCCCTGGATAACGGCTACTTTTAAAGACGGGGCCTGTCGATCTTTTTGCTTTTGTCGGGATAAAGAATTGAAGCCGAAAATAAGGACTAAAATGATCAGACAAAGGGGAAAGGCCGCTAATTTCCATTTCCGGGACCTCTTTTCATAAGGGCGGTCGGTCAAGAAAAGCTGATATAAAGTCTGGTTGACCAGGATGATCAAAAAGGAGATCCCCAAGACCCCGGTTATCTCGGCCATCTGGATTATCGGCAGAAGGTTATATTGGGAATAGCCGAATAATTCCCAGGGAAACCCGGTTAATAAATGGGCCCGCAGGAATTCCAGGCCTACCCAAGTCGAGGAGACCCAAATGAGGGGGAAAAAACCCCTCGAAGGGAATAACCCCCAAAGCCAACCAAAGGCCCCGGTATAAAGGGCCAAATAAAGGACCATAAGCAGCAGGATAAAATAACTGGTGAAGGGGTCCAAACCGCCGTAATACCGCATGGAGTGGGTTACCCAATAAAAAATCCCCAGGTTATAAACAATGCCGAACAGATATCCCAGCCGGAATCTCGTTCGGGCCGGTTTACCTTCAAGGGATTTAAAGAAAGGAACCAGAGAAACCCAGGCCAAAATGGACCAGGAGAACTTGGGGAAAGAAAGAATGACTAAGAGAGCACTGAAAAAGATCAGGGCATATTCATTAATCTGCCTGGCCTTGGACTGAAAACCCTTTATGCTGACTTGTTTGTCGCCATCTGAATGCAAAGAGGTTCGAGCTTGTCATAGTGACGGTGACACGCTTCTTCTTCGTCACCATCTGGAGCGCTTGTAAGATCGTCGATTCTCCCTTGCAAGCGCTCAACACGTTGCCGCGCGCGAGCGATGTTTCGCTCGACATCCTTCGGCCTGGGAAAACGCATCCCGTGCGGCGCAGAAGTACATCGCATCAGCGGCGAGTACGCGGACCAAAGTCGCAACTTTGTGCGGTGGGTTTAGCCATGCAGCGCTCATTACGGAG
>CAWIRY010000003.1:0-49495 GCA_963838485.1 uncultured delta proteobacterium
TTGATGGATGCAAGCTTCTCGTTCTTAACTTCGTCCTTAGTCGCTTCTGCTATGAAGGATCACGATAAGCCTTTACTGGATCCTTCCTGAACCCCTTTACAAGCCGTACCAAGTAGTTTTCAAAACGTATGGACGTTACGGATCTCGGATCATTGATCCAAGCATCTAGGTCAAACAGTCCAATGTTGGTTTGGTAGATGAAGCCGTATAGGTCTTTGTTCGCTTTATGTTGCGTACTCAAGAAGATGAACGCATGACCGGCAGGGTTCTTATTGGTATCGAAGCGAACCAGTACATACCCTTCAGTTAAGTGCATCCAATCCAGCGCGTCCAAGAGTTTCTCGCGTTCGCTGAGCTTAAAAGGCTTAGGAGGCTTAGCCGAATCATTCATCGGGTTACCGGTGAGGAGCTCGCAGAGAATACTGGCGCTTTGGCCACAGATCATCGGAAACGTCAGGACCTTCTCCGGGGTTGCGAGCTCATCAGCTTTCGCTCGCACTCTCGGGTCTCGGTCTTGCAGGTCAAGAGCGCGTACCATATTTATTTGCTCGACTTGTTCCCCGATGGTTTGATCCGTCAGCTTCTTGAAGAGTTTCAGGCCAGCGTAGCTCTTCCAGCACAGGCGTATTGTGTGCCGGAGTTCTTGATGGAGTTCATCAATTTGTACCTCTGCCTTTGCGACGGCGGGCGGCACTGGTTTTAAGGGTGGATTCATTTGTCACCTCCCTGGCTATGCCCGTGACCACAATTGCCAAAAGACTTTCGTGGATGTGTAATATATCAGCTAGCATTATGCAAGACAAGCGTCGCGGACGCTTCCCCCAAATAGGCGTCCTTGACCCGTTGATCATTTCTGATTTTCTCGGGCGAATCGGATACGAGGATCGTTCCGTAATAGAGAACGGAGATGGTGTCGGCCAGTGAAAATACGACTTCCATGTCATGCTCGATAATAATCAGCGTGCGACCGGCCGTTACCTGATCAATCATTTGGACGGCCTGCTCTGTTTCCTCGCGCGTCATACCGGCGGTCGGTTCATCAAGGAGAATCAATTCCGGTTCCGTGGAAAGGGTAATGCCGATTTCCAGCGCTCGCTGCTGTCCGTAGGACAAGGAACTGGCCGGCTGGTCTTTAACGCTGGAAAGACCAACTTTCGCGATAATCGCTTCTACTTTCTCCGTAATGGTCCGATCGTGTGCCGGGTTTTTAAAGAAATGGTACCGAAGACCATAATGGGAGCGCGATCCGGAGAGGATGTTTTCGAAGACACTCAATTCCTGGAAGACATTGGTGAGCTGAAAGGAGCGCGACAGGCCCCATCGGTTCAAGATATGGGGAGGTTTTCCGGAAAGGTCCTGTCCCTTGAATAAAATAGCCCCGGAAGAGGGTTTAAATTTACCGCTGATAATATTAAACAGGGTGGTCTTTCCAGCGCCATTGGGGCCGATGACCGCATGACGTTCTTTCTCCTTGACTTTGAAGTCCACACCGGTCAGAACCTTTAATCCCGAAAAGTCCTTGCGAATGTCCTGGATATGAAGATAATCGCTCATGAGGTCACTTCCTCCACTGCGGCCGATTGCCCGTCGCTATGGTCTTTTCTTCCGAAAAGTCGCTGACGGATGTCCATCATAACCTCGGAAAGACCGCCGGGAATGAACAGGACCATGAAGACAAAGATAAGTCCCATGAAGAGCGGCCAACGATCCGTAATATTGCTTAGATAGTTCTGGAGAATAATATAGACAAAGGCCCCCAGGATCGGTCCCCAGAAGGTCTTCGTTCCTCCGACGAAGGCCATGAGCAGTACCGCGGTGGTCATATCGACGCTGACAGCCGAAATGGAAACAAACTGGAAATGGAGCGTGTAGAAGGTGCCGGCCAGCCCTGCCACCGCGCCGGTAAAGGTAAAGAGAATAAGACGGCTTATATTCGTGTTGTAACCTAGAAATTTCATCCGTTCCTCGTTTTCACGCATGAGGAGCACCGTCTTGCCCATGGCCGTATGGGTAAAATACCAGCAGAAAACGATGGCCGCACCGACCACGATCAGGGTCAGGTAATAAAAGCTCGTCACACTGGATATGGAGATGGAGGCAAACCCCAGGCCGACGTCCGGCCGAGTAATGCTCAGACCGTCGTCGCCACCGGTAACCGAGTGCCATTTGGTGGCCACGGCATAAAACAGGGAATTAAAGGCCAGCGTCAACAGGGCAAAATAGGCCCCTTTGTGTCGCAGCAGCAGACTGCCGACGATAAAACCGGCGGCAACGGTGGCACCAAGGCCAATCAAAATGGTGTTCCACAGGGAAAGATCATGAAGATGAATGAGGGCTATGGCCGTCATAAAGGCCCCAAGGCCGAAGAACATGGCATGGCCAAAAGACAGAAGTCCGGCATAACCGAGAAGCAGATTGTAGCTGACCGCATAAAGAGAAAAAATGAACATTTCCGTTAACATGTTCAGATGATATTTTTTTAGAATGACCGGCATCAAAGCCCCGACCAGGAATAGGACGATCAGGATGATGAAAGAAAACCTTTTTGGTTTCATTATTGTTCCTCACCAAATAGCCCGGAAGGTTTGATGATCAAAATGACCGCCATGAGCAGGTAAACAAGGGCTATCGATAATTTTGGAAAAAGAAGAACGCCAAAGGACTGGAGTTCGCCGATGAGCAGAGAGGCGACAACGGCGCCCCCCAAGCTTCCGAAACCACCGACGACGATGACCACAAAGGCATCGATCAAAATTTCCTGGGCCATGCCGGGAAAAGTGGAAAGAAGGGGCCCGGCTATCACGCCGGCAAATCCCGAAAGGGCAGCGCCGAAGCCATATACGCCCATGAACACGAGAGGCACATTGACCCCCAGGGTGTTGGCCATCTCGCTGTCGTTCACAGCGGCCCGCAGAATGATTCCCAGGCGCGTCTTATAGAGAATCAGGGCCATGACCGTTCCGACTAAAATGGCGCAAAGAAAAATAAAAATACGGTATACCGGATAAATGATTCCGATAATCCGGACGGTGGAGCCGAGAAACCCACCGACGTTGACGGCCAGGGGATAATTCCCCCAGTACCATTTGACCAGTTCCGTGATGATATAGGCTAACCCAAAGGTCAGGAGAAGCTCCTGCACATGGCCGCTGGCGTGGACGCGCCGGAGCAGAAAGCGCTCGATGAAGGCGCCGATGAGAAATAGAATCACCGGACAGATCATCAGGGACAACCAAAATTGTCCGGTAAAGTGCATCATGATGGAATAGGAAAAATAGGCGCCCAGCATATACATGGCGGCATGGGCAAAATTCAGGACGTTCATCATCCCGAAGACCAGCGTGAGACCGGCCGAAACGAGAAAAAGAAGTCCCGCGTAAGCCAGTCCGTGGAGAAAAAAGACTGGAACTTCGTTCATTTCTCTTCCTTTCTGTAAAAGGTGCTGCCGCTCAATAAAACGATGGTTAGGTCATGGATCGGCATAACTATCAACGAGTTAGGGAGTAAAAAGTATGCCATGAACGACATAATAAAATTTTCAGTTATTATGGGGAATTATTCATTCAGGGGGAAAAGCGGGGCTTCCGGTTCGTCTATTTTTTTTACAGACTGTAAAGATTTTTAAACGTTTTTCAGGCATTCATCCAGTACAGGGAAAAGAGCCTTTTCGGTTCCTCTATAGATGGACGATCAATTTTAGAGAGCGGCTCCCTGCCTGTAGCCTTTTTCCCCTTGACCACGCCTTTTTCTTTCCTTTATACTTTTTCAATCAAAAGGAAATTTTTATCAAATATCAAATGAGGAATTCAATTATCCGCTGTCCTTGGGTAGATCTCACCAAGCCGGAGTATGTGGACTACCACGATAAGGAATGGGGCGTCCCTGTGCATGAGGACCAACTTTTGTTTGAGTTCCTCAGTTTGGAAGCCTTTCAGGCAGGTCTGAGCTGGTATACGATTCTGAGAAAACGAAACCATTTCCGTTCCGCCTTGGATGGATTCGACGCAAAAAAGATTGCCGGATATGGCGCAAAAAAGATTGAAGAGCTCCTCGAAAATCCTGGAATCATTCGAAACCGCGCCAAGGTACTGGCCGTGGTCAACAACGCTAAAAGATTTCTTGAGGTCCAGGAGCAGTTCGGAACCTTTGACCGGTATATCTGGAGATTCGTAGGTTTTAAGCCCATCGTTAACGAACTGCGAAAGCTGGAGGAATATCCGTCGAGAAGCAGAGATTCGGAGAGGATCAGCCAGGATCTGAACAAAAGAGGCTTTAGATTCGTGGGACCGACCGTCTGCTATGCCCATATGCAGGCGACGGGAATGGTAAATGACCATGCGGTCTATTGCTTTCGAAGACCGGAAATCATAAAGGAATACGAAACCACTATGATCCCCGGACGCACCGGAGTTTCGGCAAAGCGGGGGGAAGGGGAGCGGTGAAAGTGTCGACCATCCTGATCGCTACTCTCGGAGTAGGCCTCATTTCCCTGGTGTTGTTGGACGCCTTTGAGACCGTGGTTTTCCCTCGCCGGGTAACCCGAAGGCTGCGTCTTACAAGGGCTTTTTACCGGTACTCATGGTTACTGTGGTCGTCGGTAATTGAGTCGGCTTTCTCCGGCCGGCGTCGGGAAAGCCTCTTGAGCGTTTACGGTCCCATGTCCCTTCCGACTTTAGTGGGGTTTTGGGCCTTTATGCTGATCTCGGGTTTCGCTCTTTTGTTTTGGGCCTTTGGACCCTTGGCCGGAGCAGCAGGGGCCTCTCCTGGATTCCTTAACGCTCTTTACTTTAGTGCTACGACATTCTTCACTCTGGGGCTGGGGGATACCATACCGACTACGCCCCCCGCACGGCTGTTAACCGCCATGGAGGCAGGCGTGGGATTCGTCTTTCTGGCCATGATCATAGGGTACCTCCCGGCCCTGAATCAGTCTTTTTCAAGGCGCGAGGTGAGCATATCCCTGCTGGATGCACGGGCGGGGTCTCCACCATCGGCCGCCGAAATACTGCGCAGGAACAGTAGCGTTCAAGGAACGGGACAGCTTGAACAGCTCCTTCATGACTGGGAATACTGGGCTGCGGAGTTGCTTGAAAGTCACCTGTCCTATCCCGTACTGGCCTATTTTCGCTCTCAGCACGAAAATCAGTCCTGGCTCGCCTCGCTGACAGCGCTCTTAGACACCACCGCTCTGGTCATGGTCTTCGTTGAAGGTGATTGCGAGCGCCAAGCCCAGCGGACTTTTGCCATTGCCCGACATGCCGTTGTCGATCTGGCCCTTATCTTTGAGACGCCCCCTGAATTCCAGAAATCCGACCGGCTTCCTCCGGCCAAGTTGGAGCTTTTACTCACCGGTCTATCGACAGACGGCCTGATCTTCCGAAAAAAAGAAGATGCCGAATCACAGCTTGAGGAACTGCGTCAAATGTATGAGCCATACGTCATAGCCCTTTCCAGACGTTTTCACCTTACCCTGCCTGCTTGGATTTCAGAAAAAACGCCTTTGGATAACTGGCAGCAAAGCGCCTGGAGTCCCAGAAAAGGTTCCAGAAAGCGGGCTCCTGCGGTAGGAATCGACGAAAGTCATTTCTAAGTGCGGCGAGCAGGAGGGCAGGGGGGGCGGGCATGGGATTCCTATTTGGCCAAGATCTCTCGAACCCGCCCGGCGTTGAGGAAGCCTTCGCGGAGCTGTCGGTCGGCGAGTCCGGAATCGACCTTCCGGATGATATCAGCCGCTGCGCCCCACTGTTCCCGGGCCTCGCTGTTGCGGCCCATCCTTTCATAAGAAGAGGCCAGCGAGCCATGGGCCTGCCAGAGTTGCCGGGGGTTTCCAACTTGGCCGAGGATCCGGATGGCCTCGCTCAGGCTGGCCCTGGCCTGGTCGAACTCCCCCCGCTTCGTCTGAACTTCTCCCAGCAACCGCAGGAAACGCCCCTCGTATTTCTTCATGTGTTCTCTTTGTGCCGTGCCAAGGTTCCTGAGAACAATGCCCTCGGCTTGGGCTGTGTCATCCCGGTCCAGAAGGATAGTGGCGGCCAGGGCCTCCAGGCGGGATCCCCAGCGGTCTTTTGATCGGGTGTAATCATCACCCATGGCTTCCCGCTCAAAAGATTTCATCAGTTCCCAGGCCCCGTCCGCATCCCCCAGGTCATAGAGGTTCTCCATCAGATTCACCTCAGCATGGGCAACGATTTCAGCAATGATCCGGCGGCTGGAGGGGTTTCCTTCCATAAGCTCCCGGCCTAATTCCTGGCTCCGGGAATTCAGTCCTTGCGCCTTTTCGATCTGTTGAATCTCCATGAAGCAATAGCCCAGACAATTGTAAAGCCGCCCCAGATGGATCTTGATACCGAGTGATTCGCAGGTATGGATGCCATACTGAAGGATTTTTATAGCCTCTTCGATTCTGCCCATTTCGGCCAGGGCTACTCCACGGGCGTAAATTCCGAGTGAGGCGCCATCCATATTGAACATGGATTGCATGGCCTCAATCCCTCCCTCGCTCAGCTCGACCGCCTTTTCGAGCAGGCCGAGCCAGCGCTCGGCGAAGGAGCGACTAAGCCGCGCAATGGAGATTGCTCTGGGATCTCCCGTCTCCAGCGCTAATTTTTCCGAGTCTCTGATCATCAGGCACCCTTGGTATCGCCGGCCGGTAGTGCAGATATAATTCCCCTTTAGCGAAAGGATTAAGCTCTCCCCTGCCTTCCATCCCACGGCCCTCGTCCTGGCAAGGGCGTCGTCATAAAACCGCATGGCCTGCTCCAAGTCAGCTCCGGAAAAAACAATAATGGCTGCTTGTTCGATCAGGCTTTCCATCTCTTGTTCAGCCAGTCCATATTGCCGGCTGATTTTGACGGCCTTCTTCAGTTCTTCCACGGCGGTATCGACGTCACCGATGGCCCGGCTGGCCGTGCCCAGACCCTGGCGCACTCGGGCCTCTATGGGCGGCTCCAGCGAAACTTGGTGGATTTGGGAGAGATCCAGGGCACTCTTCAAAAAAACCCGGGCGCTCTGGACGGCGTTATCCCGATTGGATTTCTCGCCGGCCAGGATCAGATAGTCGATCGCTTTTTCCGGGTTGCCGCTGAGTTCCCAATGATGGGCCAGGATCTCGTAGTGCGGCTCGAGTTTTTCGGCGTAAAGCTCTTCGATGGCCCTGGCGATGCGTCCGTGGATCTCCTGACGCCGCTGCTTGAGGAGGCTTCATAGGCCACGTCCTGGGTCAGGGAATGCTTGAAGATGTACTCCAGTTCGGGATAAAGGGTTTTCTCGTAGAGAAGCTCAAGGCCTACCAGGTTGGTCAGATGCCCCCTCAATTCCTCTCCCAGTTCCATGACGCTCTTGAGGATCTTGTAGGCAAAATCCCTTCCGATCACGCTGGCCACCTGGGTGGTGCGTTTAAGGTCCTCGCTCAACCGGTCCATGCGGGCAGCGATAATCCCCTGGATCTTGGACGGGATCTCTATCTGGTCCAGGGGGCGGCGGCAGATATAGCGGTTCTCCTCTCTCACCAGGTCCCCGCGTTCCAGGAGCTCTCTGATGATCTCCTCCATAAAGAATGGGTTTCCTCCGGCTTTTTCCGCGATCTTCCCCTCCAGGGCCGGGGCCAGCTTCAGTCCCCCCAGAAGGTTCATGACCAGACGGATAGAGGAGTTGAGGCCCAGGGTCTCCAGCCCCAGTTTCTGGTAGTGGGCCCCTTGGGCCCAGGGGGGTGTGACTTCGGGCCGATAGGCCGAGAGCATCATGACCGGGTGACCGTGGATGCAGCGGGAGAAGTAGGTAAAAAAATCCTCGGAGATCTTGTCCATCCAGTGCACGTCTTCCAGAAAGACCACCAGGGGCTTCTGTTGACTCAAGGCCAGAAGGAGGCTTTTGACCGCCTCGAAGGTCCCGAACTTGCGCCCCTCGGGGTTCAGGGAGTTGAATTTGGGGTCGTCCACATTCAGGGATAGCAGGTTGTGGTAGAAGGGAAGGAACTGGGTCAAGTTGTCCGCTGACTGTTCCTTAATTCTGGCTTTCACGGTTTCCTCATCCATCCCCACTTGCAAACCAAAGGCCTCCTTGACTACATCCCGTACCGGAAGGAAATTCATGCTTCGCCCGTATTGCAGGCAGACCCCGGAAAGGAACAGGGCCTCCTGACCTAATGATTTATGGAACTCATAGATCAGTCGGCTCTTGCCCACCCCCGCCTCTCCGACCACGTCCATAACCAGGGCTTCACCTTCTTTCGCCCGCTCATACGTGGCCCGAAGGGCCTCCATCTCGGGGTGGCGGCCAACAAGCTCCGTCACTCCCCGTCTGAGCCCGGCCTCGAACCGCGTGCGCACTTCGGGCCGGTCGGCGATCACTCGATAGAGCCTTTGGGGCTCGGCTTTACCCTTGAGGAGGACTTCTCCCATCGGCTCTTCGCTGAAATATCCTTGAATGAGGCCCCGGGTCTCGTGGCTTAACCAGACCTCTCCGGGGGTGGCTGCCTGCTCGACCCGGGCGGCCAGGTTGATGGTGTCCCCTATGGCCGTATAATCCATGTGCAGATCGTCCCCGATGGAACCGACCACTACCGGGCCGGAGTTGAGTCCGATACGCATCTGAAATTCCCGACCGAAATCTTTCTTGACCTTCCGTCCGTATTCAGCCAGGTCCTTCTGAATAACCAGGGCCGCGTAACAGGCCCGCTGGGCATGGTCCTCATGGGACAGGGGGGCGCCGAACAAGGCCATCACCCCGTCGCCGGTGAACTGGTTGATCGTTCCCTCATATTTGTGAATCCCATCCATCAGGATGTGCAGGCACCCTTCCATGATCTTATGCACGTCCTCCGGGTCGAGCGTCTCGGACAGGGAGGTATACCCGGCTACATCGGCGAACAGCACCGTGACCAGCTTGCGCTCTCCCTCCAGGGACCCGCGGCTGTTCAGGATTTTATCGGCTAAATGTCTTGGGGTGTAGGACTTGGGCTCTACTTTATCGAAGGCGGCGGTTGTCGGCGAGGGTTGGGGCGTTCTACCCAAGACTTGGCCACACTGGCCACAGAATTTATCTTGGGGCAGAACTTCGGTACCACAATGAGGACATACCCTTGACAGACTGACCCCACATTCCCTGCAGAACTTATTGGTCTCTGGATTGTCCGTCTGGCACTTAGGACATTGCATGTTTATTCCTCCAAATCCTCCCCCAAATGATATCTTCTTCCCATTTTAGTAGTAAAGCTCAGAATGAGATCCCGTTCGCTCAAAAAAAGGGGGGCAATGACTCTCTTTGGCCCGGGAACCTTTCAGATCCTATTTCTTATTCTGGTTATCGATTTCCCCGAACACTTCTTCGGCAATGCGCCAGCCGCTGATCCCGACCGGCCAGCCGCCGTAGTGGGCCAAGTGGATCATCATCTCATTGATCATCTCACGGCTGATGCCGACATTGAGGGCCCCACGGAGATGAATCTTCAACTCAGGCCACCGGCCCAAGACGGTCAGGGCGGCCACCGTAATCATCGAGCGCTCCCGAAGCTCCAACCCCGGCCGGTTCCAGATATCGCCAAAAAGATTCTCTACGGTGATCTTTTGTAAATCCGAATCCATTTCACCCGGTGTGGGTTCATGACCGAAGAGTTGTTTTAACTTCGCCGCACCCTTTTCCCAGCGTTCAGACTTTTCCATATTTGGCCTCCTTACTTTGCTTATTTATTAAGAGGAGCAGATAATAGATTGCTTTCACCGCAGCGCCCCAGGGATCGCAAAGGAGATATTCTTCTTAACGTACTCAGCGTCTCTAATGAGTCACGCTTTCGGTGTGACGAGTGCGCGGTGAAATACAGCTTTTATGCTGCATCCTATTTCTTGTTCTCAGTACGGGTTAACTGGTGTGTGCCGGACATACCCGGAAGGGAATGTCTGTTTCGCTCCCGCTTACGGCTCGCCGACCTTAAATGGCGGTTCCTTGCCAGGTGGGACGCCCTCCTCGGCCATGGCCAGCAACATGGCAACCGTCACGTAGGTCCCCGTGACCGCGGTCAGGTCCACGACCTGCTGCTCCCCGAGAAGCTGCTTGGCACGGTCAAATGTTTCGTCGGAAACCTGGTGTTTTGTGGAGAGTTCCATAACAAAATCGTAGACCACCGCCTCATCCGGTTTCATGTTCGCCGGCCTCCTATTGGCTGGCTGGAAATCCGGCGATTATCATCCGCAAACGTAATGTCGCTTGGTTCATTGGCAATCTGTTGCTCGACGACTGTTCCCCGATACCAGTTGATGGTTTCCGTCAAATAGGTAATGATGGCGGGGGTCTTGGGAGCACTTACGGGTGGATTTTGGGAGAACGTTAGGCTGCTACTTAAACATGTGACGAGAAGAATTACGAAACTGACGAGCTTTCGGCTGGTCCATTGGCGTGTGAATGTCATAAAGCACTCGATAAATCCTCAAGGTCTTGGTCTGGAGACTTAAAGCAGAGGCACCACCGGACATCCTGCAAGGCCTGCCGCGGCAGGGTAGAGTGATGCCAAGTCCTTTGCCTTAGCTTTTATTATATCATATCGAAAGATAATTTGGAGAAAAATAGCGTGGACTCTGTATTTTTAGACAACTAACACGGTATTTTAGGCCAAAACATCCTCTCTGCCTGTTTTATTGCCCCAGCCGTTGACTAAGAAAGCGTAATCCTCGAGGGGTTAAAAAGAAGATTACTGAAAATACAGCCTTTTTGATCATAAACTACCGGCTTTTTCTTATTTCTTTTTAACCTCTCCTGAATGATACTGAAAATCATTGCTTCTTTTGGAAAGGGGGGCGGATTCTGGGGAGACCGCGCATTGACCAACCTGAAGCCGATTATTATAAAATCTATTGAGGGAGGAATAATCCAAACATGGAAATTCATATCGAAGGACGAAATCTGGAAATCCAACCGGAATGGCGTGAAAAAATTAAAGAAGAACTGGCCCCGTCTGGAAGAACATTACATGGGACCGGTCCTGCATGCCCGGGTGGAAATCATCGGCACCCGCCACCACCATCTGGGGGCCTTTGAAGTTCATCTGGTGGTCTCCGTCACCGGCGATACCATTACCATCAATCGGCAGGGGGAATTTGTCCCGCCCTTACTGGTTGAGGCCTTTGATGCCTTGGACCGCCGTCTTCTGGAACATTCCCGTATCCAGCAACAGGAAGTCAAGACCCATGAAGAACATGCCCGGCGTGGTAAGGTGATCCGCCTCTTTCCGGGTGGGGACTATGGATTTATTGAAGATCAGGATGGCGCGGAGATTTACTTTCACGCCAATGCCTTGAAAAATGGAAAATTTGAGAAATTAGCCCCGGGCACAGAGGTTAAATTCGCCCGGGAGGAAGGCGAGAAAGGATTTCAGGCCGTTTGGGTCCAGCCACTGGGCTGATTTTGGCTTATAATACGGCGGCGGCCTCTGATGGAAAAGAGGGGTCTTCCCAGCGGGAGGGGTCAGCCCTGACACCCCCCGGATCCCTTGATTTTGCCGCTGAAGATCCGGTAAGTGTAGGTGGTATAAAAAAGTATCAGAGGGATGAGAATGGCCATGACCACCAGCATAAAGATCAGGGTCTTGGGAGAAGCAGCGGCCTCGGCAACCGTAACCGGTGAGACCACATTGGGGATAATCTGGGGATAGAGGCTTATTGAAACGCCGATAAAGGAAAAGAGGACCAAGGCGGCGTTCCAGAAAAGGGGCGCCCGGTCGTACCTTTTCCATAAACTGCGAAAAAACAAAATGCAGGCTATGGTCGCCATAAGGGGAAAGAGGGCCATATAATAAAGGTCCGGGAAGGTGGACCACTTCTTGGCGGTATGGGGGTAATTCAGAATGAGCCCTATATAGACCATAACAGAAACGATGAGGGTCAGGACCGATGAGATCTTAGAAAGACGAAAACTTCGCTGACGGAGCTCCCCCTCTGTCTTTAAGATGAGATAATTGGCACCCAACATCATATACCCCCAAAACACACCCAAGGCTACCAGGGCCGAAAAAGGATTCAGCCAGTCCCAAATGGTGCCCACAAATTGACCCTTACTGGTTTCCAGCCCGCTTAATAGTCCCCCCAGGGCAAACCCCTGGGCCAGGGTGACCAGGAGGCTTCCAATTCCGAAGTTTATCTCCCAGAAGCGCTTTCGGTGGGAATGTTCCCGAAAGTCGAAGGCTATTCCCCGGAAGACAAATCCGATCAGCATGACCATGGAAGGAAGATAGAGGGCGGAAAACAGGAGGCTGTAAAAAAGGGGAAAGGCTCCAAACAACATCCCACCCAGCACCACCAGCCAGGTTTGGTTGATGTGCCAGATGGCCCCCAGGCTTTCCATCATGAGGCCCCGGTCCTTGGCCTGACCCGGTAAGAGGGAGATGATCCCGACGCCCAAATCAAAGCCGTCGGTTATGGCGTAATACAAGAGGAGAAAACCGATAATCAACAGCCAGACATCCGGTAAAATTCCATCCATATCGTTTTCTCTAATTTTCTGTTTCCGGGCCTTGGCGGATCAGTTGCCGGGCGAGCAGGAGAAAGATTATGAAGAGGACCAGATAGAGGGCGGCGAAGAGCGAGAGGGAGAGGCCCACGTTCCAGGAAGCCACAGGGCTGGCCCCATCCTTCGTTCGCAGCACTCCATAAATAATCCAGGGTTGCCGTCCCACCTCACGGGTAACCCAGCCCGCTTCCATGGCCAGATAACTTAAGGGCAAGGCGGCCATCCAGGCAATCCAAAGTCCCTTTTGCCCGGATATCCCTTCGGGTTTTATTTTCCCGTGAAACCAAGCATAAACCGTCCAGGCCATAAGCAAGAAAAAACCAACGCCCAAAGCAACCATAACCCGAAAGGCATAAAAGGTGATCGCGATAGGAGGCTGGTCCTTTACGGGAAATTCCCGTAGGCCCTTGATCTGCCCGGTAAAAGAATGGGTGTCCAACAGACTCAGCACATAAGGGATCTGAAGGGACCAGCGGTTTTTCTGGTTGGCTTTATCCGGCCATGCCACGAGATTCCAGGCCGCTGCCGTCCCCGGCGGATTAGTCTGCCAATGGGCTTCCATGGCCGCCAGCTTGGCCGGTTGAGACCGGCCCACCTCCAATCCCGAGAGGTCCCCCAAAAAGATTTGCAGCGGTGTGATGACTAAAGCACCCAGGACCGCCCATTTAAATGATTTCATGAAGAACGCAACATGACGATTCTTCCAAAGGTACCAGGCACTGATTCCGCCGATAACGAAGGCGGAAACCTCCAGACAGGCCACCCACATGTGGGAAACAGCCCAAGGCATATCGGAAGTAAATATGGCCTCCAGATTACTGGTTAAGACAAAACGGCCTTTTTCAAAGGCGCCGCCGGCCGGGGTGTGCATCCACGAATTGGCCACCATGATCCAGAAGGCCGACAAAGAGGCCCCCAGGGCGACCATGAGGGTGGAAAACAGATGCAGGCCGGGAGGGACCCTTTTCCAACCCCAGATCATGATGCTGAGAAAGGTCGCCTCCAGCATAAAGGCCATGGTGGCTTCAAATCCCAGGATATGGCCGAATACATCGCCGCCGGCTTGGGAAAAGAGGCTCCAATTGGTACCGAATTGAAATTCCATGGGTATGCCGGTGACCACACCGACCGCGAAATTCAGGATAAACAGCCGGGACCAGAACCGGGCCTGAAGATAATAGATTTTATTTTTTGTTTTGAGGTGTGTGGCTTCCATCAGCACCAAGAAAATACTCAGCCCGATGGTCAGTACCGGCCACAAAATATGAAACATGGCCGTGAAGGCGAATTGAAGGCGGGACAAAAAGATCGGGTCGGTCATTTCGTTTGTGGTCCCAAACCTCACGAACAGGGACCAATCCTTTTAGACGTTTGAAAAGTGTGAAATCGTTAAGACCCGTCATTCCCGCGCAGAGCCTGTCCTCGACCCGATCGGGGACGGGAATCCAGTGGGCTTTTTTATAATTTCCCCGACCGAAAAATGGAGATGATCAGCCAAAGTCCCAAGGCCGTGGCGATGATATAACCGAGGAGACCGAAGAGGTCGGTTATCGGGATGGTCTTCAGGCCGAATAGATTCAGGGTCACGTCGAAAACCTCGTGACCGGAATTGAGGATCATGGCGGCGGCGATCAGGGAGGCCGAAATAATGAAGCCGACGGTCAACCGGTTGAGGCCCCTGGAAAACTGGCTGGTCAGGCTTTCCAGGCCGCCATGCCAAAGTTCGAAGCGTTGTTTCCCCTGGGCCGTTTGACGGAGGATGTCATGGAAAAACTTGGGCATGGACTTCAGGTACCCGCCGGTGATGCGGACCTCTCTCTCCAGATTTCGGAAAAATCGTTTGAAATTGTAGTGGCGTTTAAGAAACTTCCGGGCGTAGGGCCGGGCCGCTTCCAGAAGACTGGCTTCGCTGCCCAGGATCTTGCCCAAGGCTTCGGTTTGGATAAAGGTTTTCAGAAGGAGCAGGATGTTTCTGGGAAGTCGGATGTGATACTTATAGATCAGTTGCATGATTTGGTCGTAGACGTCTCTGACCGATATGGTCTGAAGCGAACGGCCGTAAAATGGCTCGCTCATGTCTTTGAGGTCGATTAAGAAGCTCTTCAGGTCCATGGTCTCTTCGTCGACGATTCCCGCATCCCACAAGGCCTCCAGGACCCGATCATAATCATGGTCGGCAAAACCCAGGAAGATATTGGCGATTTGGTGCATCATCTGCTCATCCAGATAACCGGTAATCCCGAAATCCACCAGGGCCACCCGGCCGTCGGCCATGACCAGGGTATTGCCAGGGTGCGGATCGGCATGAAAATAACCGAACTCCATCAACTGGCGGGAGAAGGAGCGCAGCCCGATATTGGCTATTTCCTTGGGGTCAAGGCCTTGGGCCTTTATGGCCTCTACCTGATCCATTTTGATGCCGTCGATATATTCCATGACCAGCACGGACCGGGAGGTGTATTCCCAGTACACCCGGTGGATATAGATTTCATCCACGTCCTTGAAGTTGGCGGCAAACTTTTCAATGCTGCCGGCCTCGATAAACATGTCGAGTTCCTTAAAAATAGTGCGCTCGAACTCTTTGACTAAATTGGTCCCGCCCAGGATCTGCCCTATCTCGAAGTTATTTTCTGTCTTGTCGGCCAAATAATACATCAACCGGATATCCTGGCTGATCTTCCTGTCGATACCCGGACGGATGACCTTAACGGCCAGTTCTTCCCCGGTAGCCAGTCGGGCTCGATGGACCTGGGCTACCGAAGCGGCGGCGATCGGATCGGGTTCGAATTCCTTAAAAATTTCGGTAAGAGGCCGCTTCAGTTCTATTTCGATGACCTCTTTAATCTCCGCAAAAGGGACCGGCGGGACGCGATCTTGCAGTTTTTTAAGTTCGTCGATATAGGCAGGCGGGAACAAATCGGCCCTGGTGCTCATCAACTGTCCCAGCTTGATAAAACTGGGACCCAGTTCTTCCAGGGCCAGACGAAGGCGTTTGGGTGAAGGAAATCCGGATTGGAAAAACAGGTCTCTGTTTTTGAGCCGTTTTTCTTTTTTCTCTTCCCGGCCGAGGAGACGCTCCAGCAGGTTTCCCATGCCATGCTTGAGCATCACCCGGGCGATGACGATAAATCTTTTGAATCCTTTCAACGCTGTGATCCCTTTGGCACTCAGGAGGACTGGGCTTCTTTGACCCTCGGCCATACTCTGGAGATCTCCAGAAGCTTGGAGGCCGAAGCGACATAACTTTCCACATAACCACATTTGGCGCAGACATAATTGTCCAGAGCGGCGATGGAAATCAGGGTTATGGGGATACTGTTACTTCCGAAGGGGCCGGTTTTGGCCGGGACATCCGTACCATGGAAAACGTCGTCCGAGCCGCACTTGGGGCACTTTCCGTCTTTCACTTAGACACCTCCTTGACCTTGGGCCGGTTATAAACGTCCTAATGGATTTGTTGAGAATTTCGTCGGAATAGAATTAGTATAAATAAGAGAGGAAATCGAGTCAAGGATAAAGCCTAATATGGGGATAGTTTCGCTTTCTTCCCCATAACTTTATTTTCGTCATTCCCGTGAAAACGGGAATCAAGTGGTTTTTTGGGTTACGTCGGCCTGGATTCCCGCCTGCGCGGGAATGACGAGTTATTACGGAATCATCATTATTAATAGCCCTCGCAATATGTCTCTCCGGATGGAAAGATGCGGATAGTGATTTATTGCAAGACCATCATTATTTGCTTGGTTATTTTTCAGGGGGTTCGGGTTCCCGGCCCCGATGGACACCGTCGAGGATCCGCTCTAATCGTGTTTTCGGGAGTCCCCCAAAAGCCGATTCCAATTCCTCAGGGGAAAAATTCTCCTTCAAAAAATCTTCCACGGGTATTCGCTTCTCCCAACACCCCACCAGATTCCGACAGGGCAAGGAGGACTGGGCCCGACGGCAGTAACTAAAGGCCAGCATCATTCCCAGGTGGGGACAGTAGATTTCTAAGAGGTCAAGGGACTCAAGCATGGGCGCTATAAAAGGTTCAAGGTCCGAGGTGCAAGGTACAAGGCGTAGGATGGAGGGATGAGGATTCTCCCCTTACACCTTGTACCGCGCACCTGTGTTTTATAGTTTCGGTTTTGGAAAATTTTCCAGGGCCTTTAAGGATTTTCGGATCTCCTCGTCGGGCAGTTCATAATCGCTCAGTTTACCCTCAAAATAAGCACCATAAGCCATCATATCTACCAGGCCGTGTCCGCTCCAGTTCACCAGGATGGTCTTGGCCTTGCCCTCTTCCTTGCATTTTTTGGCCTCGGTGATAACCTCCGCCAGGGCATGGTTGGTTTCCGGTGCCGGGATATATCCTTCGGTCCTGGCCCAGGTAATTCCGGCAGCAAAGGTTTCCATTTGACCGACGGCCCTGGGTTCGATCAGTTTGTCCAGGATCAGTTGACTGACGATGGGGGCCATCCCATGATACCTTAGGCCTCCGGCATGAATGGGGGCCGGGACAAAGGCATGGCCCAGGCTGTGCATGGCCAGCAAAGGGGTCATTTGTACGGTATCCCCGAAATCATAGACAAAGGGTCCTTTGGTCATGGTCGGACAGGAGGTTGGCTCAACGGCGATCACGTCGATCTTTTTCCCGGCGATCTTGTCCCGGATAAAGGGCAAAGCCAGTCCTGCAAAATTGCTTCCCCCGCCTGCACAGCCAATGACGATATCCGGATATTCCCCTAATTTTTTGAACTGTTTTTGGGCCTCCAGCCCGATGATGGTTTGATGAAGGAGTACATGGTTCAAAACACTGCCCAGGGCATATTTACTGTTAGGGGTCGTGACCGCATCTTCCACGGCTTCGCTGATGGCAATACCCAGGCTTCCGGGTGAATTGGGGTCCTGGTCTAACATTTTTCTTCCGGCCTGG
Organism: uncultured delta proteobacterium; assembly: GCA_963838485.1. GTDB lineage: Bacteria > Desulfobacterota > RBG-13-43-22 > RBG-13-43-22 > RBG-13-43-22 > RBG-13-43-22. The sequence goes on from CAWIRY010000003.1 coordinate 17,411, forward strand.
GTGTCCGGGCTGGGGCTGGCAACGCAGTTGGCCCCCCAGGTGTTCATCATCAGGCGGCGGTAGGGTTTTTGATCGAAGCTGATCCGGACCATATAGACCTTCAACTCCAATCCAAAAAGGGAACAGGCAAAGCTTAAGGCACTGCCCCATTGTCCGGCACCGGTCTCCGTGGCGATCCGTTTGGTTCCAAAGACTTTGTTGTAATAGGCCTGAGGCACGGCGGTGTTGGGTTTGTGACTCCCGGGAGGGCTGACCCCTTCATTTTTGAAATAAATTTTCGCCGGGGTTTGTAGAAATGCTTCCAGGCCGTAGGCCCTGGCCAGAGGCGTAGGCCGCCAGATCAAATACTTTTCCAGGACAGGTTCCGGGATATCGATAAATCGCTGTGGACTGACTTCCTGTTCGATCAGGTTCATGGGAAAGACTGGGGCCAGATCATCGGGACCGACCGGTTGGCCCGTGCCCGGATGCAGGGGAGGCTGCATTCCGTTTGGCATATCCGGCAGGATGTTGTACCACTGGCGGGGCATTTCATCTTCCGTTAATAAAATCTTTTTTTGGACCATGACTCCTCCTTTTTTTGTGGTTGCAGTTTATTTTATTGCTTTGAGTTCCTTTTTTTGTGAGAATAAATCATTAGAACAAACGCACTATGATCCGCCGGAAGTATTGATAGTTTCACTATATACAGGGTCTTTTGAAAGTGTCAACCAAATTTCGGGGGACGCCCCCCCTTTCCGGAGAAAAAGAAGCCGATGGATAAAGATGTCCGGACTTTTAAAACCATTATAGGGGAATTATTAGCCGGGAAGGATTCATTGGTGGATCCGCTCATCCCGGCTGTTATTGAGGCCTGGGTCCGGGTAGTCCCTGAATCGTTGCGCCCGGGGATCACCCTGGAGGGGATTCGGGAAGGAACCCTTTGCCTGCTGGTCTCCAATCCGGTAGCCGGACAACAATTTCAATTTTTAAAAGACTCCATCCGAGAAAAGATAAATGAAGTTTTGGGGAAACCGGTGGTAAAAGGGATCCGAATAAAACCGGGATCTCCCCCGAAAACGGCGACCGGCCAAACAGGAAAAACAGGCCCCGTCCGGTCCAACCCCCGTTCTTTATCAGAAAAAGAAAAAACACAGATCCGGGATCTTTGTGCCGATATCAAGAATCCTGAAGTTCGCCGACGGGTTCGGGCAGCCATGGAAAAGAGCCGATGTTTTGAATCTGCCCCATCTTCCGGACCTGTTGACTGTAAACCCCGATTTTCTGGTAAATCGTAAAAGGGGGAAGGACCTTCAAATCTTCCCGGCCATGATAAACAGCCTCCATCAGGACCCATTCCGCTTCTTTTCCGGGAAGGGAATGAACCAGTTGGATCTTCTTGGGCTCCAGGCGGTGTTGTCTGGATAGGGTTAAGAGGGTCACCAGCCGCCAGGCCGGGTAGACCACGAACCATTTCCCCCCTTTTTTTAATCCTTGGGCCACGGCCTTGAGCAGGTCGGGCAAGGTGAGTCGAGTTTCATGGCGGGCCATGGCCTTTTGCGGATCGGGGTTGATCCGGCCGGTCTGAAGCGGGCGATAGGGAGGGTTGGAAACGACGGCATCAAAGGCCCCCTTTTTGAAGGAAAAGGGGAGTTGACATAGATCTCCCCGGATCAGGGAAATCCGTTCCTGAAGTTCATTGAGCCTAATGTTGCGACGGGCCAGGCCGACTGACTCGGGAGAGAGTTCCACGGCGACAATCCGGGAGAGGGGATAGGTTCCGGCCAGGAGCAAGGCCAGGATTCCGCTTCCGGTTCCCAGATCCAGGACCCGATGTCCATCCTTGATCCGAACAAATTGAAAAAGAATTATAGCGTCTAAGGAAAAACGATACCCGGTTTTTTTTTGGATGATCCGGACAGCCCCGTTTCCCCATGAATCCAGAGTTTCATCGCTTTCAATCGATATCGTTGTCTCAAGCCAGGATGGATTCATTCAAAGCCAGGGAATTCATTACCAGTCCGGTCAGGGTTTTGGGATAAAAATAGGTTGATTTTCTGGGCATGACCAGCGAGGCCTCGGCAATCAGCCTGATCTGTTCGATCGGGGTCGGGTTTAAGATAAAACCCATTTGGCTCTGCCCCTTTTCCACCAGTTTGAGGACTTCGAGACGGTCATGCCGATACTCAATGATGTTTTCCTGGTCCAACTCTTCCCGGCGCACCTCTAACACTTTTTGAAAAATCAAACGGCTTAAAATCATCACATCCAACCTCCGCAATAAGGGTGGCAGGTCTTCTCCCCAAGCCTTATCCAGGCTTTCCGGTTTGAGAGTCAGCAGATAAAACCAGGAGGTCTGGGCCAGGAATAATCCAAAACAGTGGGCCTCTTTGGCCTTTTCCCCCAGCCGGAAAAAAAAATCCCGGGTAACCTGGGTTTTTTTCGTCGAATCGAAAGGGATCTTTTCGACGATAAAATCCTCGCCTAATTTTTTTTCCAACATAGCGGGGGCGAGATCAAAAAGACGGTTCAAGGCCCGGTGGACCGGAAAGATGGTCAACCCCGGATCTTCCATGGGACAGAGGAACATTAAGGTATAATTAAAAGGGGCGGTCTTCCCCAAATCAGGATGTCTTTTGAGCATATCCGCCTGGTAAGCCAAACTGGTTTCATAACGATGATGTCCGTCGGCGATATAGACGGCCTTGTCGTCAAAGGTCTTCTGAATTTGTGACAGGGCTGGGCGGTCGGTAATCTTCCAGAGCTGATGATGGATAGTGTCCTGATCGACAAAATCAATAAAGGGTTGGTTGGGGGCCTGTCCGGAGAGGAGCGAAAGGACTCGGTTTTCAGGGTCAAGATAAAAAGAAAAAATTGGACAAAACTGCATCTGGCAATGCTGGAAAAGCTGATAGCGATCCTGTTTGAACGCGGAAAAGGTCTTTTCGTGAGGGCGGACCTTACCCGCCTCGAAGGGCTCCAGCCCAAGCAAGGAAATAAACCCGGTACGAGTGCGACATGATTGGCCTGGAAGCTGGTATTGGATTTTATAGAGATAGATGGCCGGCTCCGGATCTTGGATCAGAATTTGTTCCTTTTTCCATATCTGGAGCATTCGGACGGCCCGTGTGTATCGGTTGTCCTCAGGGGTATCACTGGGAAAATTTTTGCCAAAATCCAGCCGGATGATATTGTAGGGGTGCTGCTGATAAAACCGTTCCTGCTCCTGGGGCTTGATCACATCATAAGGCGGGGTTACCACCTGGGCGTAATTTTTGACGATTTGAGAATTATAAATGAACCCCTGAAAAGGGGCGATGGATGCCATGAAACTGTTTTCTCCTCTCTACCGGTAAAAAACAAATTTTTCTATAGCATTTTCCGACCGGTCGGTAAAGCAAATTATCAGAGCTTAGGGCTTAGAGACATCAAAGAAAGCCGGGAGAGAAAAGGAATTTTTATGATCGGGCGATTGGGGATTTGGTCTAAAGAGGAGCACTGGAAAACGACTATGAAGCCGTGTCTTTCATCTTATCAGAGGCCGAAAATATAGACATCTGTCCACAGACATCCTATCCAAAGGGGAAAGATATCCGTGGACAGAATAAGGAACGCGTGCATTTCTAAAAAATTGGGGTGCCCGGTTTCAGCTCAGCCGGCGCCTTCTATTTTTTCTTGGGAAGGGGTTTTACCTTTTTGCCTTTTAAATATAATTTTAAGGCTTCGTCAACCACTTCTTTGATGCCCTTTTTTTCCCAGTAGGTAATGGACTTGATTTTCCCATGATTCATTTCCCGAATCATGACGGTTGTCCGGATCCATTTTTCAGGAGATTTCTGGGGTCTTGCGGCTTTTTTGGCGACAGCGGTTTTTGTTTTTAGCATTGCCGGTTTCTTTCGGATGACCATGGTCCTTACTCCCTTTTAATAAAGATTGGATCGATTAATGGGTGCCCTTCCTGGATTCCCCCCCTGGCAGCACCGTTTGCAAGGGTAAAACCCTATTTTTTGGGAGGAACTACGGCCTCTTTGAAAGCCTTGGCAATCCTCATTTTTGTTACGGTCTTGGCAGGAATCTTGATCGGATCACCGGTTTGGGGGTTTCTGCCTACCCGAGCTTTTCTTTTGGAAAGGACGAGCTTACCGATGCCCGGAATGGTGAACGATCCGGTTTTCTTGGTCTCGGCAACGGCCAATTTCGCCAATTCATCCAGGATTTCTTTGGAAGCATTTTTGGTCAGCGAAAATTTTTCTGCCACGTAGGAAACGAGTTGCGTTTTAGTCAGGGGTTTCTTTGGTGCCATAACCAATCCTCCTTTGATTGAATAAATTTTTTTAATTTCGGTATTATATAAAGGAAAAAATGCGCTGGGTCAAGAGAAAAACACAAAAATCGTCGAAAATATGCATTTTTTCTGAGATAGCGGGACCAAGGCCTTGCAGGCAGCCCTTTTGGCCTGGGTGTGCCGATTCTATCATCTTCCGGATCAGAGCTTTTGACAGCCGGGGCAAAAATGGGTGCCCCGGCCGCCGACCTTTATTTTTTGAACCGGAGATTGACAGAACGGACAGGCCTGTCCGGCCCGTCCGTAGACTTGATGGTAGTTTTGAAATCCTCCGGAGCTCCCATCCGGTCTTCGATAATCCTTCAGGGTCGATCCTTTTTTTAAAATGGCCCGAGAAAGGACGCTTCTGATAACCCGGTGGAGGTTTTTGATCCGAGCGGCAGATATGGCCCCGGCCTTGGTCAGGGGGTGGATTTTGGCTTGAAACAAGGATTCATCCACATAAATATTCCCTAAACCGCTGATCAGGGATTGGTCCAGGAGAAGGGATTTGACGGCTTTATTTTTAGAAAGGACCAGCCGGATGAATTGAGGGGCGCTGATTTCAAAAGGGTCCGGACCAACCCGACCGATAGAAAGGATTCGAGCTGCCGGGTCTCCCTGTGTTAAATCGAAGAAGCCGAATTTTCTTATGTCCCGGTAGTGCATCTGAAAAGCCGTGGAAGAAAAATCAAAAATGACATGAGTATGGCGGTCGGCCGTTGTTGGTTTCGGTGTAAGCAAGACCTGCCCGGTCATTTTCAGATGGAGGACCAAGGTCCGGCCGAGACTGAGATCCATGAGGATCAACTTGCCTTTACGCCTTATTTCCCGTATGATGGCCCCCGTCAGCGATTGGATGAAAACCTCTTTTGGCAAGCGAAGGATTTTCGGGGTAAGCACATGGACCTTTGAAATCTTCAGCCCGACCAGTTCCGACCGAAGACGGCGGACAATGGTTTCAACCTCCGGTAATTCAGGCATGGGTTTACCTCCGGTCTCAGCGGTTTGATTTTTGTTGGCTGGTGACCAGCCATTTAAACTGGCGACAGATGCCGCGGATCATGCGTACCTCATGGGAATAAAGTCCGATACGGGAGAAGAATCGCCTGAGGCTCATCATCCAGAGATCGGGGTTTTGGTGGTCCAGAAAATCCATCAATTGAAGGACTTCCGACAGGTGCCGATACATGCCCTCCAGTTCAAAAGAAGTGGCTAAGGAATGTTCGGCGTTCGGAGTTGGGAGTTCGGAGTTGGGAATGACGGGTGACGCGATTTCCGTGTTGCGGGTTTGATCGCTCCGAACTCCGAACTCAACACTCCGACCTGGATCAGATTGGTGGGCTAATAAGATTTCATAACAAAGGATCAAGACCCCTTGGGCCAGATTGAGAGAACTGGCGGCAGCGGTGGGGATATTGACCGTACAGTGGCATAAACGCAGCTCTTCGTTGCTGAGCCCGCGGTTTTCCGGGCCGAATAAGAGGGCGATCCGGTTCTGGCGGCCCAGGGATCGCACTTTAAAAGCCGCCCGGGAAGGGGTGATAATCTCCTTCCGCTGGCCTCCGAGACGGGCCGTTGTCCCCACAATGTATTGAAAGGGGGCCAGGGCTTCGGCCAAAGAAGAATAGGTTTTCATTTGTTCCAGGACCCCACGGGCCACGTGAGTCGAAAGCTTAGTCATGCGTTCCCAGTCGGTATCTTCCGGATTGACCAAGTGGATGTGGGGGAAACCCATATTCCAGGCAGCCCGGGCCGTGGCCCCGATGTTTTCTGCAAAACGGGGTTGATGAAGGACAATGGTGATATGGTCAAAGTTAAGGTCAGGAGACATTTTTAATAACCGGAATCATATTGGCTCAAGGCCTAAGGCCTTAGGGTGAAGGCTCAAGGGAATGGCTTTTTTGAACCTTGAACCTTGAACCTTGAACCTTGAACCTTTATCATATTATCGGAAGGAAAACAATAAACCATTATGTGCTTAGGCTCGAGGATAAAAGGCCTCTTCCGGGTCTTGTCCTTTTTCTTGGTTGCAGCCTGGCTCGGGGGCTGCGGTGGGGTCTGGAACAGCCCTTATCCGGAGCGGGATCGGGGCCTCAACATCCTTTACTCGGCCTTTTCCGAGCGTCCCAAACATCTCGATCCGGCCCAGTCCTACAGTGAAAATGAGGCCATTTTTACCGCCCAAATCTACAAGCCTCCCTTGCAGTACCATTATTTTAAACGGCCTTACACCCTGGTGCCGGCCACCGCTCAAGAGGTCCCCCGGCCCCAATTGTTCGATGCCTCCGGCCGGCGCCTGCCCGATGATGCCGCGGACGCCAAGGTGGCCTACAGTCTTTATGAGATCAGAATCCGTCCGGGAATTTATTATCAACCCCATCCCGCTTTAGCCAGAGACTCCAGGGGCCGTTTGTTCTACCGCCATCTCAAACCGGGTGATCTTTCCGACATCCGCCACCTGTCTGATTTTAAACAGCAAGGGACCCGCGAACTGGTCGCCGCGGATTATGTTTACCAGATCAAGCGCCTGGCCCATCCGAGGCTGAACTGCCCGATCTTCGGCTTGATGGCCGATTACATCGTCGGACTGAAAGAATTCGCCAAGACCTTAAGAAAGGCTGATCAAGAGCAGGTCCAGTCCGGGCAGGGCAAGGCCTATCTGGATCTCAACCGCTATTCCCTGGACGGGGCCCGGGTCAGGGACCGCTACACCTACCAAATAAAGCTCAAGGGTAAATACCCGCAGTTTATCTATTGGCTGGCCATGTCTTTTTTTGCACCGATCCCGGAAGAGGCGGACCGATTTTATTCCCAACCCGGCATGGCGGAAAAAAATCTTAACCTGGACTGGTATCCCCTTGGTACCGGCCCTTACATGTTAACCAAAAATAATCCCAACCGGCAGATGGTCCTGGAGCGAAATCCTAACTTCCACGGCGAGACTTATCCCTCCCAAGGAGAACCCGGAGACCGGGAGGCCGGATATTTGGTGGATGCGGGCAAACCCCTGCCGTTTATCGACAAGGTAGTCTTCAGCCTGGAGAAAGAGGGCATCCCTTACTGGAATAAATTTCTCCAGGGCTATTACGACGCCTCCGGAATCAGCTCGGATAATTTTGACCAGGCCGTGCAGACCACCAGCACCGGGGATATCGCCCTCACTGAGAGTATGCGGCGAAAAGGCATCCGACTGATGACTTCGGTGGCCCCCAGCGACATCTATATGGGGTTTAATATGCTTGACCCCGTAGTGGGGGGGAATTCGGAGAGGGCCTGCAAACTCCGCCGGGCGATCTCCATCGCCGTGGACTATGAAGAGTATATCAGCATCTTTGCCAACGGCCGAGGTATGGCGGCCCAGGGGCCGATCCCTCCGGGAATCTTCGGCAGCCGGTCCGGGAAGGAAGGGATCAACCCCTATGTTTACGACTGGTCCGAGGGTCGGGCCAAGCGAAAGACAATTGAAGAGGCCCAAGAACTGTTGGCCGAAGCCGGTTATCCCAGTGGGGTCGAGACGGAAACCGGCAAACCCCTGGTGCTCAACCTCGACGTAACGGCCCGCGGTCCGGATGACAAGGCGCGGCTCGACTGGATCCGCAAACAGTTCCAGAAGCTCAACCTGCAATTGGTCGTTCGGGCCACCGACTACAACCGTTTTCAGGACAAGATCCGAAAGGGAAACGCCCAGATTTTTAATTGGGGCTGGAACGCCGATTATCCCGACCCGGAAAATTTCCTGTTTCTGTTGTACGGGCCTCAGGGGAAGGTGAAAAGCGACGGGGAAAATGCGGCCAATTACGATAACCCGGAATATGACCGGTTGTTCGAGAAAATGAAAAACATAGAAAATGGGCCGAAGCGACAGGCCATCATTGATGACATGATGGAGATCTGCCGTCGCGATGCCCCCTGGTTATGGGGGTTCCACCCCAAAGAGTACACCTTGGTCCATTCCTGGCTGTTTAATCTGAAGCCGAACCAGATGGCCCGTAACGGACTGAAGTACCAACGCCTCGATCCGGCCCTCCGGGAAAAGAAGCGGGCCGAGTGGAACCGCCCCGTGGTCTGGCCCCTGGTGCTTATCCCGGTGCTGCTGGCCGCAGGCACCCTGCCGGCCATTCTGTCTTATAGACGACGGGAAAGGAAGAAGGCTATCTGATGTTGAATTATATGATCCGCAGGGTGCTTTATGCCATTCCGATCTTAATCGGGGTCAACCTCATTACCTTTACCCTGTTTTTTGTCGTCAATACCCCGGATGACATGGCCCGTATCCATCTCGGGGTCAAGCGGGTAACCCCCGAGGCCATTGCCAAATGGAAACAGGAAAGAGGCTATGACAGGCCCCTCCTTTTTAATTCGGATTCCCGAGGAGCCGGTAAGCTGACTGAGACTGTTTTTTTCGAGAAATCGGTCAAATTGTTCGCCTTCCAATTCGGCCGCGCCGACGACGGCCGCGACATCGCTTATGAAATCAAGGCCCGCATGGGTCCAAGCCTGGCCATCGCCCTGCCCGTCTTCCTGCTGGGCCTCCTCTTTTATATCACCATTGCCTTGGTGATGGCTTTTTTTCGGACCACCTATTTGGATGTCTGGGGAGTGATGGTCTGTGTAGGGCTCATGTCTGTTTCCAGCTTGTTTTATATTATCGGCGGCCAGTATCTGCTGAGTAAGCTATGGAACCTGGTTCCGATTTCCGGTTACGGAGAGGGGTTGACGGCAATTAAATTCTTAATACTGCCGGTGCTGGTCGGGGTGGTGAGCGGGGCCGGGGCCAGTGCCCGCTGGTATCGGACCATCTTCCTGGAAGAAATCGGAAAAGACTATGTGCGCACCGCTCGGGCCAAGGGCTTGTCGGAAATGCGGGTGTTGTTTAAACATGTCCTCCAGAACGCCCTGATCCCGATCCTTACCGGGGCGGTGGTGGCCATTCCCCTGCTTTTCATGGGCAGCCTGATCACCGAGTCTTTTTTCGGGATCCCGGGACTCGGCAGCTATACCATTGACGCCATCAACTCCCAGGATTTTGCAGTGGTCCGGGCCATGGTCTTCCTGGGATCGGTGCTTTACATCGTCGGCCTCATCCTGACCGACATGGCCTACACCCTGGTCGATCCGAGGATCAGGCTGGAATAAAGAAAGAAGTTCAAAGTTGATAGCTGAAAGCCGAAAACCCCTTTTTTTTTAGACTTAAGTCTTGACCTTAAACCTTAAACCCTGAACCTTAAACCCTGAACCTTGAACCTTGAGTATATGGCCTTTAAACCGATTATTCTCTGGACCGACGCCCTGATCTATTTGCTGCTGGCCGTTGGTCTGGCTTTCGGCCGTTATGTGCACCGCCGGGAACACCTGCGCGCTCCCTGGCAGCGTGTGGTCCAAAACCCGATGGGCATGGTGTCCATGGTCGTCTTGGGGGCTTTTCTGGTGATCGGCCTGCTTGACTCCCTGCATTTTCGTCCCGCCCTGGGAATCGAGGCCAACGGCGAACAGGCCTATGCGGTGGAGGTCTTGAGCTTACTGGATATAGCGGTCCAGCCCTTACGACAGCATGCCGAAAAGACGTACTCCGCTCCTCTGGCGACCCATCTTTATTCTAAAGAAACTATTGAACTTTCCGACGGTCGTCAGGTGCGGGTTTTTCCCCGCCTGTTGTACGGAGGGGCCCACCTCAAGGACCCGGATCGGGATAAGCCCAGGGATATCGCCCTGCGGGTTGCCGCTGGCCTGATCCTGGCCCTCCTGGTGTGGGTCCTGGTAAGCGGGGCGATACTGCTGCCCTTGTCCCGTCGCCGCCAAATAGCTTTCGGTCCCTGGTTGGCCCTGGTTTTCCGAGGAAAAACCGAAATCCCCTGGAACGCCGGCCTGCTGACCTTCCTGGGAATCCTTTTCCTGGCCATGCCCGCGGCCCTGCTGAGCGCCAAGTATCATGTACTCGGCACCGATAAGGTAGGACAGGACGTGCTTTACTTGGCCTTGAAGAGCATCCGTACCGGCCTGGTGATCGGCACCCTGACTACCTTGGTGATGTTGCCTTTCGCCATTTTGCTCGGGATTATGGCCGGCTATTTTCGAGGCTGGATCGATGACCTGATCCAGTATGTTTACACCACGCTCAATTCCATTCCGGCCGTCCTGTTGATTGCGGCGGCGGTCCTGATGATTCAGGTTTACATGGACACCCACCCTGACCTGTTTGAAACCGTTAGCGCCCGGGCCGATCTGCGCCTGTTGTTTCTTTGTATTATTCTGGGGATAACCAGTTGGACGGGTTTATGCCGCTTATTGCGCGGAGAGGCATTGAAGCTGAGGGAAATGGAATATATCCAGGCCGCCCAGGCTTTCGGCGTTTCCGACATGCGCATCATTGTGCGTCATATCCTCCCCAATGTGATGCACATCGTCCTGATCTCCGTCGTCATGGATTTTTCCGGTCTGGTGCTGGCCGAGGCCGTGCTGTCCTATGTGGGGGTTGGCGTTGATCCTTCCATGATCAGTTTCGGGACCATGATCAACAGTGCCCGTCTGGAAATGGCCCGGGAGCCGATGGTCTGGTGGTCGCTGGCCGCCGCCTTTGGTTTTATGTTCCTGCTGGTTTTATCCGCCAATCTTTTTTCGGATGTGGTGCGGGACGCCTTTGACCCTCGGATTCAAACCCGCTCGGATCGACTATCGGTCTTCCGTCGTCGATTGCCGGTCGGGGCGAACAAAAAGGAATTATGAAAGGTCCGTTACTGGAAATCGAACACTTAAGCACCTGGATCGGCAGCAAAGGCGGGGTTGTGCGGGCCGTGGATGATTTATCGTTGGACATTGGCCGCGGGGAGACCTTTGCCCTGTTGGGAGAATCGGGCTGTGGCAAGTCCATGACGGCCCTTTCCATTATGCGCCTGTTGCCCGAGTCAGCCGGGATTACCCAGGGTAGTATCCGGTTCGATGGAACCGAGTTACTGGAGTTGCCGGAAACGGAGATGCGTTCTATCCGGGGACAACGGATCGGCATGATTTTCCAGGAACCGATGCTGAGTTTAAATCCGGTGATGACCGTCGGGGCTCAGGTGGCTGAAGTGCTCCGCCTGCACACGGGACGGCAAGGAGAGACGGCGATCAAAAAGGTGAAGGAGCTACTCGAGGCCGTTGGAATCCCCGAAGCGAGCCGCCGCAGCCACGAATATCCCTTTCAGCTTTCCGGGGGGATGAAACAAAGGGTCATGATCGCCATGGCCTTGGCGTGTGACCCGGACCTCCTGATCGCCGATGAGCCCACGACGGCCTTAGATGTTACCACCCAGGCCCAGATTCTCGACCTGTTGCGCCTGTTTCAAAAACAGACCCGTATGTCCATCCTGCTCATTACCCATGATCTCGGGGTGGTGTCGGAAATGGCCGGTCGAGTGGCGGTGATGTATGCCGGGGAGATCGTGGAAAAGGCCGACCGGGACCGCTTCTTCGCCGGTCCCGCCCATCCCTATTCCCAAAAGTTGTTTGCCGCGCTGCCCGAACGAAACAAGCGGGGGAAAACCTTAGCCGTGATCAGGGGCAGCGTGCCTCCTCTCACCCGTTCCTTCACCGGCTGCCGGTTCGCTGAGCGCTGCGATTTTCTCCAAGACCGCTGCCAACAGAAGGCCCCTGATTGGAATGACTTCGCCCGGGGGCAGGGGGTGCGCTGTCACCTTTATGAAACAGGCCAGAGGCAAGAATCAAGAGGCAAGAAGGAGGGGCTTGTTCAAAGACAGGATAAGGGGGTTTCGTTGGAGCAGGCCCTGTCTGACCTTCCTTTCTCAGTCCAGAAAAGTGGATCGTCTATCCTCGAGGTGAAAGAGTTAAGGGTCTATTTCCCGATCCGGAAAGGACTTCTGAAGCGCATCAAAGGGTTTGTCAAGGCCGTCGACGGGGTCTCCTTGGCGATTCCCTCCGGCCGGACCCTGGCCTTAGTCGGGGAATCGGGTTGCGGCAAGACCACCCTGGGTAAGGGCATTATGCGCCTCATCCCGGTGAGCGGCGGCTCCGTATGGTTTCAGGGAAGGGACCTCGGCCGGTTGGCTCCGGCCGATTTAAGGCCATTACGTCGGGAGTTCCAGATCATTTTCCAGGACCCCTATGGCTCCCTCAATCCCCGCATGCAGATAAAGGAGATCATCGAGGAGGGCATGACGACTCTGGGTATCGGCTCCGGTCCTGCCGATCGGACAGTACGCCTTGAAAAGCTGCTGGAGGAAGTGGGGTTGTCAGCGGGGATCAAACATCGCTATCCTCATGAATTTTCCGGAGGGCAGCGGCAGCGCATCGCCATCGCCCGGGCTCTCTCGGTGAATCCGAAGCTGATCATCTGCGACGAGCCCACCAGCGCCCTGGATATCTCGGTCCAGGCCCAAATCCTGAATCTGCTCAAAGAACTGCAAGAGAAACTCGGCCTTTCGTACCTCTTTATCACCCACAATATCTCCGTAGTGGCGTTCGTTGGCCCAGGAAGTGGCCGTCATGTATCTCGGGCGGATCGTCGAACAAGGGACCGTTGATGAAGTCTTGGCCGGCCCGCGCCATCCCTATACCCGGGCCCTTTTGTCAGCGGTCCCGGTAATCGATCGGGGGACCAAACGGGAGGTGATTAAACTTCCAGGAGACCTTCCTTCACCGGTCAACCCGCCCGCCGGCTGTCATTTCCATCCCCGTTGTCCGAATGGGATGCCTCGGTGCCGGGAGCGCTACCCAGACCAAACCCTTTTTAGCCGGACTCACTCGGTTCATTGTCACTTATTCGAATAATGGGTGGGTTAGGTCGACTATTTTTAGTTTTTTATTCCCCTTGGCTATAAGTTATTAACAGTCTCAGAATAGTCTTGACAGGTAACCACCCCATCTCTATCCTCCCCCCATCAAGGGGGAGGAAGTTATTTGGGTTCCCTCTCCCCTGGTGGGCGAGGATGAGGAGGTTATGACGACTCACGCACGTTCAATAAACCTTGCTAAATAATCGTTTATTCATTAAAATAAAAATCAGGTCAATAACATCAAGATGATCGCTATGCACGAACAATTCTGTTTTTGAAAATGAAGCCGATGGATTTTTCCCAAAAAATTTATACTATCTCCGAACTGACCCAGGAGATCAAAGACCTCTTGGAAGCCGGATTTCCTTTCCTGTGGATAGAAGGGGAAATCTCCAACTTCCGGGTCCCCCCCAGCGGGCATTATTACTTTACCCTGAAAGATGCCGCCAGTCAGATTCGGGCTGTTTTTTTTAAGTCCGGTCTGCGGGAATTGTCCTATCGGCCGGAAAACGGGCTTCAAGTGCTGTGTCTCGGAAGACTAAGCGTTTATCCCGGTCGGGGGGAATACCAGATCATCATCGAAAGGATGGAATTAAAAGGTTGGGGGGCCCTTCAACTGGCCTTTGAACAGTTGAAAGAACGTTTATTCAAAGAGGGATTATTCGACTCGGGCCGGAAAAAACCGTTGCCCCTTCTGCCGAGACGGGTGGCCGTAGTCACCTCCCCCACCGGGGCGGTGATTCAGGATTTTTTAAGGATCTTGTACCGTCGTTTCCAAAACATTCAAGTTTTTGTCTTCCCGGTCCTGGTTCAAGGGAAAGCGGCTTCTTTTGAAATCGAAGAGGCCATAAAATGGTTGAATCAATCGACCTGGGGGATTGAAGTTATCGTTCTGGCTCGGGGGGGAGGTTCCCTTGAAGACCTTTGGCCTTTTAATGAAGAACGGGTGGCCCGAGCCATCGCTGCTTCTTCGATACCAGTCATATCGGCCGTCGGCCATGAGGTCGATTTTACCATTGCTGATTTTGTGGCCGACTTAAGGGCCTCGACCCCTTCGGCCGCCGCCGAGTTATTGATTCAGCCGCAGGGGGAATGGGAGTCTAAGATCAGAGATCTTCAAGATCGCCTTACACAACAAATTCGACGGAAGACGGAGTTCTATGAGGAGAAACTTTTTCATTTTCAAAAACGGATCGGAGACCCCCGTCGGCGTTTGGTCGATCTAACCTTCCGTTTGGATGACTACGGGGTCCGTCTTCGATTGGCCCTTCGGGGACTCTTGGATAAAAAGTTGGGAGGCCTGACCCGAATTCAGGAAAAATTATTGATGATCAACCCAAGGGATAAGATCCTGGCCGGGCAAAACCGGCTGGAGATCCAAAAATTAAAATTGAACGGACTGATCAAAAAGAAAGTCGAACAGCAGGAGATGGGCCTGAAGGCCCAGCAAAAAATCCTTTTGGCCTTGAGTCCCTGTGGAATTTTGGATCGGGGATATGCCCTGGTCCGGACCTTGCCGGAATTGGCCCTGGTTAAAAAAGTGGAAGACGCCCTGCCCGGCAAAGAGATTCGGGTTAGCCTATCTCACGGGGAGATGGATTGCTTAGTTGAAGAGACACGAAAAAAGGAGGAACGGCCTTTTGTCCAAGGAACGGTTTGAAGATACTTTTAAAAAATTGGAAAAGATTGTCAATAAACTGGAAAGCGGAGATCTTTCTCTCGAAGAGTCTCTGAAGTTGTTCGAGGAAGGGATGGGGCTGTCCCGCATCTGCTCCCAAAGGCTGGCCGAGGTCCAAAAAAGAGTCGAACTCCTGCTCAAAGCCGAGGATGGATGCTTACTTTCCCAACCTTTTGCTTTCGAAGAGGAGAAGTCCTAAGTTGACGATCCATTTGATTCCAGAACTCAAGAAATTTCAAAAATTGGTCGATGAAGCATTGGAGTTCTATTTTCCCCCTCCGGAAGCT
Organism: uncultured delta proteobacterium; assembly: GCA_963838485.1. Classification (GTDB taxonomy): domain Bacteria; phylum Desulfobacterota; class RBG-13-43-22; order RBG-13-43-22; family RBG-13-43-22; genus RBG-13-43-22. The sequence continues at coordinate 32,453 of CAWIRY010000003.1, forward strand.
TATGCCCATCGGGTTCGGAAGGCCATGGAGTACAGCCTCCTGGCCGGAGGGAAACGGATCAGGCCGATTTTTTGTTTGTGGGCTTGTAGGGCGGTCGGGGGACGGGTGACCAGGGCCTTGACCGCTGCCTGTGCCCTGGAATATATTCACACCTATTCACTGATCCACGATGATCTTCCGGCCTTGGACAACGATGATTATCGCCGGGGGCGTTTGAGTTGCCATAAAAAATTCGGAGAAGCCATTGCCATTTTGGCCGGTGACGCCCTTCTGAGTGAGGCCTTTTCATTATTGAGCCATAGGGGGGTCATGAAAAAAATTTCGGACTCAATCAGGCTTGAGGTCATTCAAGAGGTGGCTCGGGCCTCCGGCATCCATGGAATGATCGCCGGACAGGAGACCGACCTGGAAGCTGAGAGAAAAAAGGTCTCCTTGGCCTACTTGGAGTACAGCCACCAGCATAAAACCGGGACACTGATAACCGCTTCTCTGGTCTGCGGTGGTCTGGTTGGAGGAGGAACTAACGGAGAACTTCGGGCTTTACGAAAATTCGGAGAAAAGATCGGCTTGCTCTTCCAGCTTAAAGATGATTTATTAAATGTGGAAGGACGGGCCGAGGTCATGGGAAAAGGAACAGGGACGGATGAAAGAAAGGCCAAGGCTACTTATCCGGGACTTCTGGGTCTGGAACCATCCAAGACCTTGGCTCAAAGATTATTGGTTGAGAGCGAAGACGCCCTGGGCATCTTTGGAGTAAAGGCCCTCCCCCTGGTTCGATTAGGAGACTATATCTTTTCCCGGGACCGGTAACCAAATAAAAGCCCAACGCTCAAGGCTGAAAGCTAAAATAAGGATTCAAGGAGTCCAGGGGTCAAGGATTCAAGTGAAAAGGATTAGAATCCTTAAACTAATCCTGGAATCCAGGGACTATTTTTTGATAAGCATGGTTTAAATATGGATCAGGAAATAAAGATCAACATCATCGAAAAACCCTCCTCCCTTCTGGATGGGCTAATGGACCCAAAGGACCTGAAGTCCTTGTCTCTGCCGCAATTGAGACAATTGGCCGAAGAGGTTCGTAGACTGATCATTGAAACGGTTTCCAAAAACGGGGGACATCTGGCTCCCAACCTGGGGGTGGTTGAATTAACCTTGGCCCTTCATTATGTTTTTTCCAGCCCTAAAGACAAGATTATCTGGGATGTGGGCCATCAATCCTACACCCATAAAATCCTGACCGGGAGAAAAGATCAATTTCCAACCTTGAGGACTTTCGGCGGGTTGAGCGGTTTCCCGAAGCGCGAGGAAAGTCTTCATGATGCGTTTGATACCGGCCATAGCGGAACCTCCATTTCCGCCGGACTGGGGATATCCGTGGCCAAGGAGTTAAAAAAGGAGCCTTCTAAGGTAATAGCCGTTATTGGCGACGGTTCCATGACCGCCGGAGAGGCCTTTGAGGGGTTGAACCAGGCCGGACATCTGAACCGAGATTTGATCGTAGTCTTGAACGATAATGAAATGTCCATTTCCCAGAATGTGGGGGCCCTGTCTTCCTTCCTGAGCAAACGATTGACCGGAAGGGGGTTTGTCCAATTTAAAAGGGAGGTCGAATCGCTTTTTAAATCCATTCCCGGCATCGGTGAGAATCTGCTTCAGTGGGCCAAGAAAAGTGAAGATTCTTTTACCGGTTTTTTCACGCCTGGGATGCTTTTTGCCGCCTTGCATTTTGATTATGTGGGGCCGGTGAAAGGCCACCGGCTGGAAGATCTGATCGCCACCTTTGAAAATATCCGCCATATTCAGGCCCCGGTTTTGGTTCATGTGCTGACCACCAAAGGAAAAGGCTACGGGCCGGCGGAAAAAAACCCGGCCTTTTTCCATGGCGTTGGTCCTTTTGACCTGAAGGCCGAAGTGGCCAGCCCCAAGAAATCTTCCGGCCTTCCCACTTATACCGATGTTTTTGGGAAGACCCTGGTATCCCTGGCGGAAAAGGATATGCGGATTGTGGCCGTCACGGCGGCCATGCCGGAAGGGACGGGGTTGGACCTCTTCGCCCAACAATTTCCCCAACGGTTTTTTGATGTGGGAATAGCCGAACAGCATGCGGTAACCTTTGCCGCCGGCCTGGCTTTGGAGGGACTAAAACCGATTGTCGCCATTTATTCCACCTTTATTCAAAGGGCCTTTGATCAGGTGGTTCATGATATCTGTCTGCCCAATATACCGGTGATCCTGGCCTTGGACCGGGCCGGGATAGTCGGTGAAGACGGGCCCACCCATCAAGGACTTTTTGATCTCTCATTTCTCCGGCCCCTGCCCAATCTGATCATCATGGCGCCCAAGGATGAACGGGAACTGCGGGACATGATCTTTTCAGCCTTGACTTACAACCGGCCGGTAGCCATCCGTTACCCCCGGGGGGCCGGGATTGGCGTATCATTAAGTGGAGAAGCCCAACTCATCCCCTTGGGGCAAGGGGAAACCTTGAGAGAGGGAAAGGATGTGGCGATACTGGCCTTGGGTAATACGGTCTACCCCGCAATGGAAGCGGCGGAAAGGCTGGCCTTTAAAGGGAAGTCGGCCGAGGTGATCAACGCCCGATTTTTAAAACCTATAGACGGAAGACTGTTGGCCCATGTGGCTCAAAGATTTCCCGGGTGGTCACCATAGAAGAAAATATGACCCAAGGAGGGTTCGGCAGTGCGGTGATGGAGAAATTGCATCAACTCCATGCCGGAGGGGTCCGGGTTCGGTCCCTGGGCATCCCTGATCGATTTGTGGAACACGGCCCTTCAAAAAAAATTCGAAACCTGTATGGCTTAGATGCCGAAGGAATTTTCAGGGTATTGACGGAAGAGCTGAATGGTGACTAAAAATCCCAAGGTCCGATTGGACCGGCTTTTGGTGGAAAAGGGTTTGGTCGCTTCTCACGAAAAAGCTAGGGCCTTGATTTATTCCGGTGTGGTTCGCGTTAATCAGGTGCCGGCCGTAAAACCGGGCAAGGCGGTGGACCCCGGTTCGCCCATTGAAATAAAAGAAGCCGAACATCCTTATGTGAGTCGAGGAGGGGTTAAATTAGAAGGGGCTTTAAAGGCCTTCCAGGTCCGGGTTAAGGATAAGGTCGCCCTGGATATCGGAGCCTCTACCGGCGGGTTCAGCCATTGTCTGCTTCTGGGAGGTATAAAAAGGGTCTATGCCCTTGATGTCGGTTATGGTCAATTGGCCTGGCAGATCCGAAGGGACCCCCGGGTCAAGGTCATGGAGAGAAAAAACGCCCGATTTCTTTCCCTTCCGGAGATCGGAGAACCGGTGGATTTAATCGTGGTCGATACCTCTTTTATTTCCTTGAAATTGATCATTCCGCCCTTGATACCCATCTTGAAGGAACAGGGAGAAATCGTGGCCTTGATCAAACCCCAGTTTGAAGTAGGGAAGGGGAAGGTGGGGAGAGGGGGCGTGGTCCGAAATCAAGAGGATCAAAAGGCAGTGATTGATGATTTGAGTTGTTTTTTTGAAGAAACGGGGTTGTCGGTTTTAGGGACCGTGGAATCTCCGATTCAAGGGGCCAAAGGGAACCGGGAATTTTTTATTTACTTGCAGAAATAAAAGGAGGATTCTGGCGATGAAGTTAGCCGAACGGATAGGTCAAATTAAACCTTCTTTGACCTTGGCGGTGGATACCAAGGCCAAGGCCATGAAGAAAGCCGGCCTGGATATGGTCAGTTTTGGGGTTGGAGAACCGGATTTTGACACCCCGGAACATATCAAAGAAGCCGCAATTCAGGCGATTCGGGAGGGCTTTACCAAATATACGTCGGTCAGCGGGATCGACGAGCTTAAAGAGGCCGTTTCTTTTCGGTTCAAGGAGGATCTAGGTCTCGATTATAGGCTTGACGAGATCATGGTCAGTTGCGGGGGAAAACATGTCTTGTATAATATTGCCCAGGCCTTATGGGGGCCCGGGGATGAGATTGTCGTGCCGGCCCCTTTCTGGGTCTCCTATCCCCCCATGATCCTTTTGGCCGGGGCAACTCCGGTTGTTGTCCCCACCCGGGAAGAGAAAGGTTTTAAGTTGACACCGAGAGAATTACAGGCAGCCATTACCCCTCAGACCAGGGCCATTATATTGAACAGTCCCTCCAATCCGACCGGATCGGTCTATTCCCGGAGTGAGCTTATGGCCCTGGGAGAGGTGATCACGGCTTCGGACCTGACGGTGATCAGCGATGATATTTATGACAAGATCCTTTTCGACGGTCTTTCTTTTTCCAATCTGGCCATGCTCGGCCCCGGGTTTAAAGAAAGGACCCTGGTGGTGAACGGGGTGTCCAAAACCTACGCCATGACGGGTTGGCGGATCGGCTACTTAGCCGGGCCCAAAGAGGTCATTGGGGCGATTAATAAGATCCAAAGCCACAGTACCTCCAACCCCACTTCCATAGCCCAGAAGGCCAGCGTAACGGCTTTAAGAGGCCCTCAAGATTTTATCCGCCAGATGGTCTCAGAGTTTGATCGGCGGAGGCTCTATATCGCCGAGCGCCTGAAGTCCCTCCCGGGCGTAAAAGTGGCCATCCCCCAGGGAGCCTTTTATATATTTCCTAATTTTTCAAGCTATTACGGTCGTAAAGCCGGAGATCGGGTCATCACCAACTCCCTGGATTTGGCGGATTATCTTTTGGAAAAGGCTCATGTCGCCGTCGTTCCTGGAGCGGCCTTCGGGGAAGACGAATGTTTGCGTTTTTCTTATGCCACTTCCCTGGAGCAGATTGAAAAAGGGATGGATCGACTGGAAAAGGCCCTCAATAAACTATAAATCATGAAGCTCAAAGCTCAAGGTTTAATGGAAATGTGGTTTCCTTGGAGCCGGTTTTCGGTTTGAAAATGATAGACTAATTGAAGCTCCCTGCCCCAAGGTGCAGGGAATCTTCCATACAGGGTAAAAGTTTATTTTTTGTAGTTCGCTGGCTAACCCACGCAGTCACGGCGTTGGCCTGACGGGGATTGCGCTCTCTATCCAGGTCACCGTTGTTTAAGGTGAGATTCCCTTCCGGTGAGAGCCTTCTTGACCGAGCAAGAAGGCTCAGGCACCAGGGGATTTGGAGGTTCAAAGAAGGAACCTTATCGGGCGCTGCGCTTGGAGGCCTTCAGCGGATTGACTTTGGCGGCTGCTTGGACCGGAGTCTTTTTAATATGAGTGGCTAAGTTGCAATTTCCCAATTTCCATTTCTGGGAAGGATCGGGATAAGAAAGACAATATTTTCCACTGCTGAATTCTTTATTTCGGTCACAACCTTCACATTGTTCGACTGCCGGATAACAGGATCCTCCGTTAAACGAACAACCCTTGGCGCTCATGAAAACGCAATCAGTTCCGGTTTTTACGGTTGAACAAACCATGACAATCACCCCCTTTCTTTAAACTTTTTATATTAACAATATAAATAAATATTTGTCAACATTTTTTTAGAAAATTTTTTAAAAAAATTTTAAGTAAGTATTTTTATGTTTAAAAATAAACAGATCGGCGAATTACTGCTTCGGGAACGAAAAATCACGTCCCACCAGTTGGAAGAGGTCCTGGCAGAACAAAAGTGGCTTGGCGGAAGGCTCAAAATCGGCACCCTTTTGGTTCAAAGGAGGTTTGTCGATGAAAAAACCTTATTGACTTTTTATCCAAGCAGTTCGGATTGCCGGTTATCGACCTAAAGTAGTGGAAGGGGTCACCACCCTGGAGGAAGTCATTAAGGTAGCCAATAAGGATTAGATAATGCCGACCTATACCTGGCAAGGAAAGACAAAACTGGGTGAGATAAAAAAAGGGGAACTGGCGGCCGACAATATGGCCATTGCCCGGTTACAGCTTCGAAAACTCGACATCCGCCCCGTCCGTATTCAGGAGAAAAAGGTAAAGTCCACCTCAAAATTCGTCCTTCGAAAAAAAATTTCCCGAAAATCCATTGTGGTTTTTACCCGCCAGTTCGCCACCATGATCAATGCCGGACTCCCCTTGGTCCAATGCCTGACGATCCTGGGCAATCAACAAGAAAATATCGCTTTTTCCAGGGTCGTAAACCAGATCAGGGAGAATGTAGAAAGCGGCCAGTCACTGACTGAAGCCTTGAAAAAACACCCTAAGGCTTTTGATGAACTTTATATCAATCTGGTGGAAGCCGGAGAAGCCGGCGGTATCCTGGATGTTATTTTGACCCGGCTGTCCAATTACATCGAAAAGACCGAAAAACTCAAAAAGAAAGTCAAAGGGGCCATGGTCTATCCGGCCGTTGTTACCGGGGTCTCCATCTTTGTAACGGGGATTATTTTACTGTTTGTAATCCCGGTTTTTGAAAAGTTGTTTAGGGAAGTGGGGCAGGCCCTGCCGGTCCCGACCCAGTTTGTGATCGCTCTCAGCCGGTTTTTGGGCAACAACTTAATCTTTATAATCATGGGAGCCGGGGCCTTTATTTTTTTGTTCCGACGATTTTACAAGACCGCTAAAGGTCAATCCCTGATCGATGATCTCTTGTTGAGGCTGCCCATTTTCGGAATGCTGCTTCGGAAAGTAGCCGTGGCCAAGTTTACCCGGACCTTTGGGACCATGGTTAGTAGCGGGGTCCCTATTCTGGAGGCCATGGACATTGTGGCCAAATCCGCCGGGAACAAAGTGGTGGAAAGGGCGATTTATAAGGCCCGAGGAAGTATTGCTGAAGGGAAAACGATTTCCGAGCCCTTAGAGGAAAGTAAGGTATTCCCTCCTATGGTGACTCAGATGATTGGGGTAGGGGAGGCCGCCGGGGAGTTGGACACCATGCTTAACAAAATAGCCGATTTTTATGACGATGATGTGGATGCCGCCGTCAACACACTGACTTCGATGATGGAACCGGTCATGATGATCGTCCTGGGGGGGATCGTGGGAGGGCTGGTGGTTTCCATGTATCTGCCCATTTTTAAGATGGGTGAAGCCATTACCGGATGAAGACCAGGGAAAGCGGATTTGCGGTTTTATATTAGGCCCACATGCGCTCTTTGGGACGCCACGAAGCATGAAAAACAGGGTTCAAGGGGCCGGGGGGTCAAGGATTCAAGTGAAAGGCAAGGAAGTAAAACCCTTGAACCCTGGTTTCGAACTAAACCTCGTGCCCCCAAGGGGGCGCCACGAATCATGCAAATAACCCGTAGAGGCGGGTTTTAAACCCGCCCCGACAGAAGCCCTGACAAAGATTAAGGATGGTATAAAATCTATTTTCGCGGAAAAAGCCCGAATCAGGACACAAAAAGTTGAAGAAGACCGTTCGGTTAGATAGCCGCAGCCGATTCCAAGGAGTTTCTAAAGGAGGGTGGTTTAACCGCCAGGAAGACTTTTTAAGGAAAACCCAATGGCTTATTTCGTGGCGGCTGGTTTTTATTTCCTGCTTTCTTTTATTGACGGTTATCATTCAGGTGAAAGGGGATATTTTTCTTTTCCCCTTTCCATCATCCCGGCTCTATTTTTTAATAGCCCTGCAATATTTTTTTTCCGGCCTCTATATCGTTTTTCTTTTCTGGGAGCAAACCGCCTTAGGGATAGCGGTCATTCAATTGTTCTTAGACGGGTTCTTTGTGACGGCCGTGGTCTATCTAACCGGTGGGATAGAAAGTTTCTTCCCCTATCTCTATTTTTTAATCATCCTGGCCGGCGGGGTCCTTTTTTACCGATTGGGTGGAATATTGACGGCCCTTGGTATGACTTTATGGTATGGGCTTTTGCTGGCCCTCCAGGGGTGGGGGAAAATCCCTTTTTACTACGGCCGGGCGGTTCAACCGGTCCCCTATTCAAAAAATTATTTTTTATATCAAATCCTCATGCATGGCCTGGGGTTCTTTTTTATCGGGTATTTGAGCAGTTTATTCGCCGAACAAGCCGGAAAGCAACGGGGCCAAATCGAGACACAGAAAAAGAATATCGACCAATTGGAAGAATTAAACCGGGTTGTTATTGAAAATCTGGAATTCGGTTTGATTACTCTAAACGATGAAGATAGGATCCAGAGTATCAATCCGGCCGGGGAGAAAATCCTGGGTCGGGTTTCGGGGGAATTAAAAAACCTGCCCCTCATTGCCCTATTTCCCGATATGGAAAAAGTTCTGGATCCTAAGGGGCTTTCATCAGGTCTGCGTCAGGAGATCTCCTACCTGAATACAGAAGGGTCGGTGCTCCCATTGGGGTTTTCTTTTACCAGGGTTAAAGAAGATCAATCGCACGGAATAGGGAAGATTTTAACCTTTAAAGATATTTCTCAGATCAAGGCCATGGAGGACCACTTGCGCAAAGTGGATCGTTTGGCTGTTATGGGGACCATGGCCGCCGGGATCGCCCACGAAATCCGGAACCCGCTGGCTTCCATCAGCGGGTCCATTCAGGTATTAAGGGATGATATTCAAGAAAAAACAAGGGAGCGCCTTTTAAAGATTATTTCCCGCGAAGTAATAAAATTGGATTCGCTGGTCAATGATTTTTTAGCCTTTGCCAAGCCGATTCAGGAAATCGAGTCTCCCCTGGATATTTCCGGTCTTATAAGCGGAACGTTGGAATTGGTTAAGAAAAATAAAGAAGTGCCCCAGACCCTTACTTGGAAAGAGGATGTCGAACCCCATCTTCTGGTCGATATTTCATCCGGGGAGTTTTCCCAGATTTTGTGGAATCTCTTAATGAACGCCTGCCAGGCGGTCCCTTCCGATGGCTGGATTTTCGTCGGGGCCAGGCATTATCGCGGCGAATCCCAGGAAGATTGGATAGAAGTCAAGGTCAAAGACACCGGACCGGGTATTCCGGAGCAGGATCAATCAAAAATTTTTGAGCCTTTCTTTACCACTAAAGATTGCGGGACCGGATTGGGTTTGAGCATCGTCCAAAAAATTATTTCCGATCGCCGGGGGAGAGTCCGGATAAAAAGTTCTCCAGGACAAGGGGCTGAATTTGTTATTCTATTCCCAGCGGCTCCTGATAGGACATTGACAACCCCGGATGTTTGAGTTAAAAAACAGGTCATCTCCAAAAAATTATCTCTAACAAGGTGAAAACAAAAAATCCCTCATGATCAGTATCATAGATTATAAAGCCGGTAATTTGACCAGTGTGGAACGGGCCTTGAAGATGCTGAACATCCCCTGTCGGATTACCCATGATCCGAATTTCGTTCTGCATTCGGACCGAGTTATTTTCCCGGGGGTTGGTGCCGCCGGCGAGGCCATGAAGGCCCTCCGGGAAGAGGGAATGGATGGAGCCCTTAAGGGCTATTTTCTTTCCGGCCGCCCCTTGCTGGGGATTTGTCTGGGGACCCAGGTCATCCTGGATTTTAGCGAAGAAAATGAAACCCCCTGCCTTGGGATTATTCCCGGGAAGGTGGTTCGCTTCCCCAATCCGCACCGGGATAAGGAAGGACGGGTTTTAAAAATTCCGCACATGGGCTGGAACCGGGTGGAATGGAATCGGGACCACCCGCTTATCCGAACGATTCCACGGCAGAGCACCTTTTATTTTGTCCATTCCTATTATCCATTTCCCTGGGACGAAAATTGGATTTTAGGTCGAACCGATTACGGATTTCTTTTTCCCTCGGTCCTGGCCTGCAGGAATCTGGTGGCCCTCCAATTCCATCCTGAAAAAAGCGGATCTCCGGGATTGGCCCTTTTAAAGGCCTTTTCCGAATGGAAGGGAACCGATGCTGACTAAAAGAATTATTCCCTGCCTGGATGTGCGGGACGGAAAAACCACCAAAGGCATCCGTTTTAAAAATAATATCGATATCGGTGATCCGGTGGACATGGCCCGTTTTTATTATCAGGAAGGGGCGGATGAACTGGTCTTTTACGATATAACCGCCTCGGCGGAGAAAAGGGCCATCATGATCGAGGTGGTCCGACGGGTGGCCGAAGAAATCTTTATTCCTTTCTCGGTCGGGGGGGGTATTTCCAGCCTCGAAGATATGCGGCAGGTCCTGTTAGCCGGCGCAGAAAAGGTCAGCATCAATTCAGCGGCCATAAAAAACCCTTTATTGATTCAGGAAGGGGCCCAATCTTTCGGCGGACAATGTATTGTTCTGGGCATGGATGTAAAAAAGGTTCCACCCACCCCGGTCATTCCTTCCGGATATGAAATGGTCATCTATGGGGGAAGGACTTATACCGGCCTGGACGCCCTGTGGTGGGCCAAAGAGGCCGAACGCCTGGGTGCCGGAGAAATTTGTTTGAATTCCATCGACGCCGACGGGACCCAAAAGGGCTACGAGATGGACCTGACCTCTTTGATTTCCGAAGCCGTTACCATACCCGTAATCGCCTCCGGCGGGGCCGGCCTTCCGGAGCACCTGTTTCAGGTCCTGAGCAGGGGCAAGGCCGATGCCGCCTTGATCGCCTCGATGACCCATTACGGCACCTTCACGATCCGCCAGATAAAAGACTATTTACAAGAGCGGGGGATAGCCGTCCGGTACCTTTGGTAGCCCAAAGCCCAAGCCTAAAAGTTGAAGGAAATAATTCAGATGTTCCGTCCTCAAAATTTTTTTAATTTCGCCGATTGGGAGCACCGGGAACTCTTCAGCGGGATTGACCGGGTCTGGGAAATTTTGCCCAGGATAAGACCCTACCTGCAATCCAAAATTTCATTCAACATAGACGGAATAGGCTCCGAAGGTCCTTTTTTAACCCGGATGGTCGTATTATGGCAGGGCCACGTTATAGAAAAGGACTTCTCCCTGATCCCTGGTGACGCCACCAAAGGGGAAATGAGGGTGGTTCATGAAGACCAGGTTTGGATGGAGCTACGGTCTTGTTTGGCGGGGTCACTTTGGTAGGAAAGGATATTTATCTTGGCCCGGGCACCGTGGTGGAAACCGGGGCCACCATACACGGCCCGACCTTTATCGGAGAGCGAACGGAAGTGCGCCAGGGGGCCTACTTGCGAGGGGGTTGTCTGGTGGGAGACCGGTGTGTGGTGGGCCATGTGACCGAAATGAAAAATTCCATTATGCTCAACGGGGCTAAAGCCGGTCATTTTGCTTATATCGGGGACAGTATTTTAGGACACGACTGCAATCTGGGAGCAGGGACCAAACTGGCCAATCTGAAAATGGTCAAAAATACCATCATAGTAAAAGGTCCGGACAAGTTCTACGATACGGGCCTTAGAAAATTTGGGGCTGTTTTGGGTGATGCTACGGAAACCGGTTGCAATTCCGTCACCAATCCCGGATCCTTGTTGGGACCGAAATGTATCGTCGGACCGAATGCCACCGTAAAAGCCGGTTATTATCGTCCCAGATCGGTCATTCGATAACGATGAAAGGCCTTCGCATTACTTTCAGCCATCGTTTTAAAGAATGTCCGGGTGTAACGGTCATTCAGGCCCGGCCGAATTTTTCCGATTATACTGAAATCGAGAAAGAGTGGATCAGAACCGCCGAAAAGGTTTACTACCCCACCCAGCTCTATGTTGACCTGTTTATGACTATGGGCAAAAGCATTTTTCCCAGCCGAGAAACTTATGTCTATTCCGGAGACAAGATCAAACAGACGGCCTTGTTTGAATTTTTAAAGGTCCCCCATCCCCGGACAAGGATCTATTTCGGTCAACAAAAAGAAGGCATTCAAAAAGAATTTTCCTTCCCTTTTATCGCCAAGATCCCCCGGGGGTCTTCTATGGGGAGGGGCGTATTCCTGATTCGCGACGAAGAGGGATTGAATCGCTATCTGCGCCGCTCGCCGGTGGCCTATATCCAAGAATATCTTCCTCTGGACCAGGATCTGCGGGTGATCCTCATCAGCCACCAGGTTATCCTGTCCTACTGGAAAATTGCCCGGGAAGGGGAGTTCCGGAACAATTTGGCCCAAGGGGCTTTCCTCCGATTTAATGATATTCCCTCCCAGGCCCTGGAGTTTGCCAAGCAGCTAACGCAGAAGTGCAATTTTGATGACGTGGGATTGGACTTATGTCATACTCCCGACCGAGGATGGATGGTCCTGGAGGCCAATATGAATTACGGACATCAGGCCTTGAAAGAAAGAGGCCTGGATATTCGCCAAGTGCTACGGGAATTAATGGTGCAAGGAAAGATTTGAGGACCCCTCATTGGGTCATTGAGTAATTAAGTGACTGAGTAATTAACCCAATGCCCCAATGACCCAATAACCCAATAACCCAATGACCAATGACTTAATTACTTGATGACCTTGTTTCGTGCTTATTGTCTTAAGGAACTATTTACACTGTTTCGAGGAAGCTACGCAATTTTATGATGGTTTTAGATTTAAAATGCTCTAAGGAACATTACTTTGAGGGTTGGTTTGCCAATTCGGAAAACTTTTACCGGCAAAAGGAATTAGGCGAAATCCGCTGCCCGGTTTGTGATGATAATCAGATCAGTCAGGCCTTATCTGCTGTGGCTATAAAACGCAATTCCCGGGCTGCCCAAGAGGGGGAGGAAGCCCCCGATCCTCTAAAAAAATTACAGGAATTTTATGCCTATATTGAAGAAAATTTCGAAGAAGTCGGAAGCGAATTTACCAAAGAATCCTTGAAAATGCACTACGGGGTGGCGGATAAGCGGAATATCCGTGGAACTTCTACGGCCGAAGAAGAAAAAATCTTGAAAGAAGAAGGAATCGAGTTCTATAAAATCCCTAAAATTCCTTTGCCCAGGGGAGACCACTAAGTCCTTATGAACCGGCCCAGGTTGATGGAAACGGCAACTACCGGCCTGATTACCCTGGCCCATAGCCTCCTTAAAATCTGGTTCGGCACCTGCCGGCTCAAAATAATCAATGAAGATATCCATCAAGAAGTGATGCACGGGGCCGGATCCTATATCGGGGTTATCTGGCACCGGGCAGCCATCTTTTCCTGCTATCTGTACGGTCCTTCTCATCCCATGGTCATGTTCAGTCAAAGCCAGGATGGGGAATACCTGGCCCGGTTGGCCCAGAAATTCGGGATGATTCCGGTCAGGGGTTCTTCCACTCGAGGGGGACAAAGGGCCTTGATACAAATGATCAGGCATCTACGACAGGGGAACAGTATGTGTTCCACGGTTCTGGACGGACCTCAGGGGCCCCGCTATGTAGCCAAAAAGGGCCTTCTCCTCCTGGCTAAAGAGACCGGAGTGCCACTCCTGCCCGGGATCTGGTCGGCCAGGCGGGCCATAACCCTGGAAAAAACCTGGGACAAAACCATGATCCCATGGCCCTTCAGTGAGGTGGTCGTCGCCTATGGGTCTCCGCTCTATGTTCCCAAAGAGTGTACCGATGCCGAGTTGGAGGACTTGCGCCTTGAAGTGGAAAAACGTTTAAATACCCTGATGGTTGAAGTAGATAAGGCCTGTGGCTATAAGACCCGATAGACGGACGATGCCTGATGCCGGTGTCAAACTCCCCTCAGGAATTCACTTTCCGAAATCCGCAATCGTTTAGTGGTAATACCCTGGATGGATCATGCCTAATTTTTTGAGGTGGAAAATTTTGCCCAATTCCCGAAGAAGATGACTGGTGGATTCTTCAATTTTTTCGAGGTCCTGTTCACTCAAAAGCTCGGGTTGAAAATGGGTGATCAAATCTCTCAGGTTTTCCAGTTGCTGAACGACGTCCAACTGGACGGCCTGTCCTCCCATAAATTCATGAACTTCCAGAATAGTCTGGAGACAATTGCGCAGACGAACTTGTCTTTGATGGGCATTGATTTTAATGGATGGTCGCATGGCGACTTTGGATCCTTCGTGGGGATTAGATTTCAGTGAAATCGGTGACCATTTCTCCCCAATAGGGTTTAAATTTTTCCTTTTCAACACATTTATTATAAGCCTCTTCGGCGGAAATCCACCCTTTTTTTAAGTACTCCATGATCGCATCATCCAAAGATTGCATGCCGTATTTTTTGCCGGTTTGGATGACCGAAGGGATTTGATAGGTTTTTCCCTCCCGGACCAGATTGCGAACGGCATGGGTGGCGATCAGGATTTCCAAGGCGGCGGCCCGTCCTTTTCGATCGATTCGTTTAAAGAGGGTCTGGGAGATTACGGCCCGTAGGGCATCAGCCAGGGTAGCTCAAATCTGGGCCTGCTGATCGGCGGGAAAGACCTCTATGATTCGGTCCACCGTCTTGGAGGCGCTGATCGTATGCAAAGTGGCAAAGACCAAATGTCCTGTTTCCGCGGCCTCAATGGCCAGAGAAACCGTTTCCAGGTCTCTCATTTCTCCCACCAGGATGATGTCCGGGTCTTCCCGCAAGGCCCCTCGCAAGGCGGTGGCGAAAGAACGGGTATGCCGTCCGATTTCCCGGTGATTGACCGTGCAATTAAGGTTCGGATGCACAAATTCGATAGGATCTTCGATGGTTAAAATATGATCCTTGCGAGAGCGGTTGGCCTGGTCGACAATAGCCGCCAAGGTGGTTGATTTACCGCTCCCGGTTGGCCCGGTCACCAGCACCAAGCCTTTGGGCATCGAGGCCAACCGTTTAATGACCAAGGGAAGCCCAAGGTCGTCAATGGTCAAAATTTGGCTGGGGATCTCCCGGAAGACCGCACCTACTCCGTAAAGCTGGCGGAAAAAATTGGCTCGATAACGGGCCAGTCCGGGGATTTCGTAGGCGAAATCCAAATCTCCGGTTTCTTCGAATTGTTTAATCTTTTCCTCGGGGGTGATTTCATAAAGCAGGGCCTTCAGTTCATCATTCTCCAGGGTTTTATATTTTACCCGCTCCAGTTCCCCTCTTATCCGGAGAATCGGCTGTGAACCGGAGGCCAGATGAAGGTCCGAAGCCCCTTGATCATGCATGAGTTTAAAAAAAGCGTCTATCCGGGCCACAGTCTGTTTCTTTTGATACCAGTCGATTGCCGTTCAGTCTTTACGTCCGGAGACGGAAAATCAAGCCTCTCGGCTAATGTCCGTTCTCTCTCTAATGGATCAGCCAACTGACTATCCAGCTTATGATGCTGATCATCAAAGCGCCCAAAAGGGCCGGCCAAAATCCTTGAATCACAAACCCTTTTATCAAGAAGGAAACAATCCAGAGCATCAACCCGTTAATGACCAAAGTAAAGAGTCCCAGGGTCAATATGTTGATGGGCAGCGTTAATATAATCAGGATGGGGCGGATAACGGCATTAAGGATCCCCAACAGGGCTGCGGCCAATAACAGTGCCAAGGCACCGGAGACCTGAATCCCCTTGACCAGATAAGTGGTGACATAAAGGGCCAAGGCATTGATTAGCCATTTCAGTAAGATTGATCGCATGTACTATAAAATAGCATATTTAAACGGGGGAGTAAATTTTTATTTTTATTGACTCGGGGCATGGGAATTTGATAATAAATTTAAGGAAATCGTATCCTTTGTTTTAATAAATCCAGTTTGCTTTGAGGAAAGGAGAAATTCATGGCAGCCAAAATTATCAGCGGCGCGGAAGTGGCCAAACAAATTCGAGAAGAACTGAAACAGGAAGTGGAACAACTAAAGGCCCGGACGGGGGTGGTACCCGGCCTGGTAACCATCCTGGTGGGGGAAAATCCGGCCTCGGTCAGTTATGTAACGGCTAAACAAAAGACCTCTAAAGAATTGGGGTTCTTTTCCATTCAGGACAGTCAACCGGCCGACATCAGCGAAGAGGCCTTATTGGCCCTGATCGATAAATATAACCAGGATCCCAAGATCCACGGTATCCTGGTCCAGTTACCCCTTCCTCAAAGAAACGCCGGCGAAACTCGATCGCATCTTCGAGGGTAAAGTGCACCCCATAGATGTAATTCGCATATCGCCGTAGCTCCGTGCGCCCATCCCGTAGATGAGACCGATGTTCAGCACCTTTGCGATAAGGCGCTCGTCCTTCGTCACCTGGTCAAGGGGTGTATCGAGCACGAGCGACGCGGTCGACCGATGCAAGTCCTCCCCTCGTTGGAACGCCCGCGTCATCGTCTCGTCACGGCTGATGTCGGCAACGACCCGCAGCTCAAATTGCGCGTAGTCGGCGATCACGAGGCGATGATCACGTGCCGCAACGAAGCACCCCCTCACCGCATCATCCCTCGGAATTTGCTGCAGGTTGCGGGATTGCGGCACGCGAATCTCCCATTCACCGTGCCGACCTGAAGAAAGGTGGGATGTATCCTCCCCGTCAACGGATGGACGTGCCGGGGGAGGGCATCCAAAAAGCCGTTTTTGAGCTTTAAGACGTGCTTATAGCGAATATAGCGGGGTATTGCGGGATGGAGCTCCTCATACTTACGCAACTCGTCCTCTCGCACGTTTCTGACGGGAACGCCTGCGCTTCTGAAGGCGTGCTTCACCTGCTGGGGGCTGCCGAGATTGATGGCGGCGACGTCACCGAGGGTACGCTGTCCCGACGTCGTCAGCTCACGACACACCTCGTACGCGAGGTCCTCCTCCAACCCGTTATAGGTGTCCTGCAACATCCCGCCATTGCCCCATTTCCATGAGCATGCCGTTGCGCTCCATTGCCGCAACCGCGGGAAGGCAGTTGCATTCTTGAAGCGCATGCATCGGCGAGACCTGCACTCTCGATACGCTCCGATAACGTCGGCATGGAGGCTCAAGACCACGCCGACCGTTTGCCCCGCACATCGAAGTTGCCGCTCGGTGAGGGCACCAGCTCGAAAACTGCCGCACGTTTCTGGCGTGTGCTCGTCAAGATACGCTCTTGCTACGGTTTTCAGATCGTGTCTTGCCTCCAATCCGCCCTTAAGCAGTTGCGAGGCAAGCATCGTGTCGAAATAGGGGCTTGAGAGGTCGTATCCAGCCTGATAGAGGAACTTGAGGGCGAGCTTTCGGTTGTGCATTACCTTGACTGCCGGTGTCGTGAAGAGGTCGTGCAGCTTCGCCAACCCCTCTTGAGGCGCCTGACCGACAATCAATAACGGCAGGAGGATGGCCGTGTATGGCCAATTGGAGCGTCCGTATCCGATCAACAAAGGTGTCGGGACCCGTGGTTCCGAGAGCTAAAGCTATAACCGACGAAGGTGCGATACGCTCAATGAGGGCGGTAAGATGGTCTTCAG
>CAWIRY010000004.1:0-16312 GCA_963838485.1 uncultured delta proteobacterium
AATGATTTGCTAAACGATTCCCGGGAGTTGCGGCATTGAAAGGTGTAGACCTAAGGCTTTATGAGGGGGAAGTTCACGTACTTATGGGAGCCAACGGGGCAGGAAAGTCTACTCTGGTGAAAATCTTGGCTGGCGTCTATGAACCGGATGGAGGGGAGATTTTTCTTGATGGAAAGCTAAGGTCTATCAAGACCCCCGAACAGGCTTCGGAATTAGGGATTTCCATAGTTCATCAAAATTTCAACCTTATTGGGAAGATGGACGTAGGACAGAACATTTTTCTAAATCGTTAGCCACTCAAAGGAAGATTTGTAAAAATAATAGACTGGAACAGGATTTATTTTGAAACAAAGGCCATACTAAAGAGACTTAATGTTGATATTAACCCAAAAGCTAAAATAGTGGAGCTTTCAGTGGCTCAACGGCAGATGGTTGAAATTGCCAAGGCACTCTCGGTTAAATCTCGCATCCTCATACTAGATGAGCCAACTTCCTCGCTTTCTGCGAGGAGGTCAATGATCTTTTCAGCAGAATTTTGTTACTGCGGAGTCAGAAGGTAGCTATTCTTTATATTTCTCATAGGCTCGAAGAAATCAACCGGATAGGCGATCGTGTAACGGTTTTTCGAGACGGACAGATGGTGGACACAGGAACTATCGGTGAGATGAATACAGCAAGAATCATCAAAATGATGATTGGGCATGACATCGAGAATATTTATCCTTGGAAGCCAAGGCAACATGGCGAAGAAGTTTTGGCAGTTAAAGGATTGACATCATCTAACGCCTTCAAGGATATTACTTTTGCTGTGAAGAGGGGCGAGATATTGGGGATCACTGGCCTAGTAGGCTCCAAGAGGACAGAGCTAGTTCATGCCGTTTTCGGGGCATTTCCCATTGAATCTGGCCAGGTGGTTTTCAATGAAGAAGTTAAACATATAAAATCACCAAAAGACGCGATTCATTTGGGCATAGGTCTATTGTCAGAAGATAAATCGAGGCACGGCATGTTTTCGATCATGAGTGTTGCGGCTAATGTGACAAGTTCAGGGCTTAAGCTTATAACAAAAGCTTTGGGTTTGAGTTTAAAGGCAGAAAAGGAAGTCGCAGAAGAATATAGGAAAAAATTCAGCATTCAAACATCTTCAATAAATACCCCCCTTGAATCCCTTAGCGGCGGTAACCAGCAGAAGGTTATGCTGGCCAAATCGCTGTTTACTAAACCGGAAGTTCTCATCTTTGATGAGCCCACCAAGGGTATTGATGTGGGAGCAAAAAAAGAAATCTATGACCTGATGATTGAGCTGGCCGGTAGTGGTAAAGCGATCATCATGATCTCATCGGAAATTCCAGAAATACTTGGCATGTGCGACCGCATTTTAGTTATGAAAGACGGCAGGATAAAGGCCGAGTTGTCGAGAGAAGAAGCAAACAAGGAAAAAATTTTAGAGGTAGCACTATGACGCCAAAGACCGATAGGGTTCTAGCCAAACAGAATTCAACCTACTCAATAAGCTTAAGTGATTATTGGGAGCGATATGGAACCCTTGCCGTGTTCCTATTATTTATGGCTTTGACCTCTATATTCGTGCCGCATTTTTGCAGCATCGCCAATTATCTGAATGTGCTTCGGACAATGGCTTTTGTTTTGTTCGTAACCTATGGGCAAACACTGGTCATCCTTTCAGGAGGGATGGATCTTTCCCAAGGCTCATTGGTCAGTATTTCATGTATGACTACTGCTGTTTTGGCCGCCATCGGACATCCATGGCTGGGGTTGGCTGCTGGCTCAGCCGTTGGAGCTTTGTTTGGTTTGCTGAACGGCATTATCATTGGTTTTGCAAGACTAAATTCTATTATTACTACACTGGGAACGCTGTATATTGCAGGAGGACTGGCCCTCTATATCACAAACGGAGAAAGTGTTGTCGGTATTGATCCAAAGAAAGTGCAAAGCTTCCATTTTTTGGCGGAGGGCAAGATTTTTCATGTTCCTTTTGTTATTATAATTGCCCTCGTTTTCTTGGTCTTAACCCATTTTCTTTTGCATTATACCAGATTTGGAAATCACATCTATGCCCTCGGCGGAAACGAGGCAGAAGCTGAGATTGCAGGAATAAGCTTCACAAAGATGAAGATTCTAATTTTTACGCTTAGTGGGCTTTCCTGTGGAATTGCTGGTGCATTGCTCACATCGAGAATGCTCTCCGGGGAACCACGAGTGGGGGCAGGGACTTTTCTCCTTGAATCTATAGGCGCGGTGGTTGTAGGTGGTAATGACATATTTGGTGGACTGGGAAATGTCGGCAGGACCGTAATTGGACTTATGATTCTTCATTTCTTAAACAATGCCTTGGATCTGATGGGTATTTCCTCATTTATACAACAGGTGGTAATAGGCGTTATAGTTCTCCTTTTTTGTTATTTAGGGGTGACCAGCAATAAGAAATAAGTAAGAGGAAGACAAAGAGACCAAAACTGATAAAAACAGGGGATTTTTAAAGTGATTATGAAAGTGCTTCAGAAGATTAAGATAAATTGGGAAATATTTGGGCTTCCATTGGCTTTTATGATCATGATGATTATTTTCACTTTGATCAATCCCTTATTTTTCAGCAAGGGAAACATGATTCAAACCACGCGACAGGGTGCTATCCTTTTCCTGATTGTCTCAGGGCAAACGTTAGTCCTGATTGCGCGCGGCATTGATCTTTCTCAGGGTTCGGTGATGAGTTTGGTAAGTGTAGCAGTTATAAGCTCTATTTATGCTTTTGGGGCTTACCTTGGTTCCATAGTCGGTGTATTAATTGGTGGGATGTGTGGCCTTATTAATGGAATTTTGATCGCTTACCTTAGTATCCCCCCGATTCTTGCCACTCTTGGCATGTTGTTCGTGGTATTAGGTGCAGGACTGGTTTATACGGGAGGAGTTACCTTGACAAATCTGACCGAAATTGACCAAGTAAGGCTATTTTGGTTTGGTGGCGGGATGATAGGGCCTGTACCCGTGCCTGTTGTCTTTGCCTTGGTCATCGGTTTTCTTCTCTACTACCTACTTAGATTTACGAAAGTTGGGCGACAAATCTATATGTATGGAACTAATGCTAATGCCAGTTTTATGGCTGGGGTTGGAACCAAGAAAGTGATAGTAATTGTTTATACTCTAAGCGCTCTTTTGGCTTCCCTGTCTGGTTTCTTTTTAACTGCTCGGCTCACTATAGGATTCCCACAACTGGGGGAGGCTTGGCTTGTTCTTGCGATTGGTGGTGCAGTGCTTGGGGGAACTTCTATCCTGGGGGGCAAAGGTGGGATCTGGCAAGCATTTCTAGGAGCAATGACCATAGTTTTTTTCGATAACGGGCTTATTATATCTGGACTTTCGTCTTTTGCACGTGAGGCGATAATAGGAGTTGTTATTATATTGGCGTGTTTGGCAAGTGTAATAAAAAAAAGATCCTAGTAAAATAAACTGATTAAACAAAAGGAGGTTTCCAAATGAAAAAAACAGTTTTTGTAGTAGGGTTTTTGGCGTTTTGGTTTACTTGGGGGGTTACGTTTATTGGGAATAGTTCAGTATTCGCAAAACAGCTCGAAATTGCTGTTATGGTTCCTAATGGTGTCGACCCATTCTTTACAGCTAAACGCTATGGTTATGAAACAGAATGCAAGAAATTGGGAGTCAAGATGTTATTCTATGATGCAGGAGGTTATGCGAATGTTAATAAACAGATTGGGCAAATTGAAGACGTGATGCAAAGAGGTATTGATGGGATTATTTTAGGTGCTACTAGTGCAGAAGGAACGGTGACTGTCGTTGATAAAGTAATTAACAAAAAAATACCGATAGTAATGGACAATTTAGATACTAACACAAAAAAACCGATAATAAGAATAATGAAGAATGGAATTCTGGTTGGTCAGCTCCGTGCAGTTTACATAGTTGAAAAGCTCAAAGGAACAGGTAAGGTGCTGATGTTACCAGGCCCCTCAGCCGTTACCCTGTGCCAAGATGAGCACAAAGGGTTTGTCGATTATGTAAAGCATTTTCCTGGCATAAAAGTTATTACGGAATGGACACCTTCAAGTCCTGATGTTGGAATGACGACAGTCGAAGGCGTCCTTCAGGCCAACCCAGACCTAAAGGCAGTTGCAGCCTGGTCGCCCCCAATCACCACTGGAGCTATCAAGGCAGTGCAGGCTGCAGGGATGGCAGGGAAGATTATTGTTGTGGGCCAGAATCTTGACGGAGCTATGGAGGATTATATGAAAGCAGGATTGCTCCAAGCAACCGTAATGTGTGATCATGTCGAAATGGCTCGAGAGGCGGTGAGAATGCTGGTCTCAGAGATCAATGGGAAACTCAAACCGCCAATATATAAAACGATCGACCACTATTTGATCACTAAAGAAACTTTGGACAAATTCGATAGGACAGGTTCGTCCTATCCGAAAGAATGGCGCAAATAGTTCAAAAATAAATTTTCCCCACCCGTTAAAAAGTGCAAGGAAAATTAGTGATATTTTTAGATTCGCGATAATAATTCGGTGATTTTTCTTTAGTAGACAAGTTAGCAGGAATAACCCTTTGGGAAGTCTGAATCGAGTTGTAAAATCCAAAATTACCGGAAGGTTATGAAACGAAACAACTTCTCAATGTTTGCAAACTGGCATAAGGGATAAAAAATTAAGACCATTGTATAGTTTTCCAAAGCAAGGGTGAGAGTTATTATAGATTTCGGAGTTTGGAGTATAAGTTAAATTGTAACCGAAGTGAATCAAGGAGGTAAGTGGTTATGTATAAAAATAGAATTAGCGTGGATGATGTTAAACCCGCGTCGGCGGCAAAGACTGACATCGGCTTTGCAAATATGGATATCCGATTTCTGATTACCGATAAGACGGCTGGAGCGGAGGTGCTTTCTCTCTTCCGTACCATTTTCCCTCCGGGTTTTTCGGCCCACAAGAAGCACTATCACGTTGATATAGAGGAAGTTATGTTTGGTATCCGGGGCCGAGGAATCGTTGGTATCCAACATCCGGATGGTGCGGTAGAGGAGTATGATATTTCTCCAGGAGTAGCTGTCTTTGTCTCTAAGAATTCAGTGCATTGGTTTCGCAATGCTGATTCAAATGAGGAGGTTGAAATCTGCGGTGTCTATTCCGCCCCAGATGCAGGAGATTATAAACCAGAAGACTATAGATATATAGGAGAAATAAAAGAGGAAGATAAAAAAATGGGTTAAAAGATTAACCTAAATTATCGCAAATTTATTAATTATAATATAACAAGAAAAGGAAAAGATACCTCATGAGTAAAATAGATGATTTGGAAATCAGGAAATCAGGTCTTGATCATTCTTATATCAAGACCCCTCATCAATACTCTCCAAGGCGGTTATTTAGCATGTCCGGAGCAGATTGGGAATCGCGAATCAACTTTGATCGAATGCGTAACGAGCGGCTTGCACAGGCCAAAGCTGCTATGGAAAAGTATGACCTTGGAGCCATGGTGTTATATCACGGAGCTAATGTGCGGTATGTGACAGGCGTTTATCAGGGGATGTGGAAATACAGTATCTTCATTAGATATGCTGTTTTGTGCCGGGACAGCGAACCGGTACTGTTTGAAACCGTAGGATCGGACATGGAGGCTGCCAAACTTAACTGCCCATGGCTGTATGGCAGAATAAAACCGGCTATCACCTGGACTTGGTCAGAGGGGGCGACAGAGCGTCAGGTAAAAAATATGGTCGCTGGCGTTGTTGATGTTTTAAAGGAGCGGAAGGTCTTTGGACAGAAGATAGGTGTTGATATAATGGATATGTGGGTGCATGCCGCCTTTGAGGAGGCAGGTGTGAAATTGGTCAATGCTTGGCCGGCAATGTCTGAAGCCAGACTCATAAAAACCGTTGACGAGCTTGAATGTTGCAAGTACTCAGCAGCGATTGGAGACGCTTGCTTGGATATGATCCGCAATGAATGGCTCAGTAAACCAGGACTTACAGAAAGCCAACTTGCAGGCCTCATTATGAAATATTTTACCGATCATGGCTTTGAAGAAGGCATGGCTTTCTGTGTCGCCTCAGGCGGGAACACCAATCCCTACCGGCGATGGTGGTCAGACAAACCCATTCGCAAAGGGGACCTGGTAATTACCGATATAGGAGGGAGGGGTCCTGGTGGAGGATATTATGTTGATGTCACCAGAACACATATATGCGGTGATGTGGCTCCCACGCCCGAGGAGAAAAAGCTCTACAAGGAGACCATGGATACCCTTAATGGTGCCATATCAGAGGCATGGCCGGGGAAAACAACGGGGGATTCTGCTAAGCATTTTCCCGTTTACGATGATGACAAATACAATACATGTAGTTTGTTTCAATTTGCCCATAGCATTGGTCTCACCTTGTATGAGGGGATGTGGATCTCAAGAGGTTTCTCTTTTGATTTCCCAGCAGAGTTTAAGCAGAATATGTATATGGCTATGGAGACTTATAGTGGTAGACCGGGGCTGGAACAGGCCGTGAGGCTGGAACAGGACATGGTTATTACGGACAAAGGGCCAGTGCTTTTTACGCTGTTCCCATTTGATGAGAAATTTTTGGAGTAGGGAGAAGACGAGTGGGCGTTGTTAAAAATGAGATCGGTCTGGAAGTGAGATAATCATGATCTAACTATTGTGAAAAATTTATTAAGTTAAATGAATGAGGATTGCTATGAGCAAGTATAGAGTTAGTGAAGACGAAATTAAAAAACATGTAACGGCAACAGAGGAAAAGGGATTTGGAAGTATGGATATCAGGTTTCTTCTTACTGACGAGACCGTTGGCGCGACAGAGTTATCACTTTATCGAACCGTTTTTCCGCAGGGTTTTTCGGCTCACCATAAACATATTCATATTGATACTGAAGAAATTGTCTATGGAGTAAGAGGGCGGGGCGTAATCGGAATTCAGAATCCTGATGGGATTGTAACGGATGTTGAAATATCACGCGGAGTTGCCGTGTTCATTCCGAAAAATCATGTTCACTGGTATCGTGTATTAGAACCTGATGAAAACGGGGAGGTAGAAATTTGCGGTGCCTATTCAAATCCGAAGATAGCCGAGAATAAGGCAGAGCATTATAAATACATAGGAGAAATTACAGAACAAGATAAAATACTGACAAAAGAAGATGTTGGAAAGGGAATTTGTAGCGTAGAAAAAAGGAAGTCTGTTAAATAAAACAACTTTCTTCACTAATAACAATTTCCGCTGAGGATTTGCAGGTTATGGTGCCAGGTGTGAAGATTTTTTCGTTATGAAAAAATTTATTTGACGTCGATTTAGCATCAAATTAAATTGCCGGATTCGAAAGTACGGTTAGAAGATTTTTTCGGGAAAAGATCATCTTTGAAAGACTCGACGAGAAAGGGATGAACAGTCCTTCAGGAGGTCAACCTGAAATTCCATGATCTGAAACGGAAGCTCACTGAGGCCGAATTTAAGAAAGTCGTTGAGAGCGTAAAATCTAAGAAAAAATAATGGGAATGCTCGATCGCTTGAAAAAATATCAGATAAGGAGGAATGTCTTATGCAGAAGATCAAATTCACCCAACTCAGACAGCCCTTGATTTGTACCATTATCTCGGATCCTACTCCTACGGAAATCGTCCGCACCATGACCCTCTCCGACTTTGACGGAACGGACGCCTACGAGATCAATCTCATGAAGATTGATAAGAAGTATTGGAACGAGAAAGACATGGGCGGCATTTTCAAGGCAACGGCCAGACCGATCCTGGTGTGCCATTATCGGTGGGATTACGAGAAGCATCTCGATATAAATGAAGAAGAGCGGATCCAGCTCCTGATCAGTATGGTGAAATGGGGGGCGAGCGGAATCGATCTTGAAGCCGATTCTTTTGATCCAAGCCCGGGTCCCCTGGAATGGACGGAAGAGGCGAGGCAGTACACGCTGAACCGGAAGTCAAAACCGAGGGACTGGACAACCAATGCGAAGGCCATCGAACGGCAGAAGGCCGTGATCAAGAAGATCCATAAGTACGAAGGAGAAGTCCTGATGTCGGCACACACACGCGTTCACCTTTCTGTGGAAACAGCAGTCTCGTTGGCAAAGGAGATGGAGGCTCGTGGAGTGGATATTGCCAAGGTCGTGAGCGCTGATTTCAACTTTGAGGATCTCCTCGACACGATGCGCGCAACGATTGAGATCAAAAAAGTACTGAAGATTCCTTTCATCATGATGAGCCACGGCCTCCATTCGAAGATCGGGAGGATGGTTTGCCCCATGCTGGGATCCATGCTGGCATTTTGTACGCAACCCATCTCCCCTGCCGGAATCTTCCCTCTGCAGCCTCCGATCAAAGTGCAGAAGGCGGTGTGGGACAATATAGACTGGACCGTGCCCATGGACCCAAAAGACCAGCGCTGGCTGTAATATGTAAATCCTTGCGGGTGCGATCAGGGATAGCACCCTGCGACGGGGCTCGGTCACAGACCGGGCCCTATAACGTTTTTCTGTGGCGCTGGCATTTATTGCCGACGAAGGGGTCCACCCACAGTGGATGGAGGGTGTCCAGCGGCTGTTGTTTGCAGAATGCCCATTTTTTATGGTAGCGCATCAAGCCCAAGGTACGATAAAAGATAACTAATATTATTCGTCGCCATAAAGATATTCCTCTTTTTTGATCGGCTAAATTAATTGGAAGTTTATATCTGCTTGACGACGACTTTTTCAACATATCTTTATCTTTAACTTTATCTTGTACCCCGGCATTTGCCGGATGAACCATAATTTTTGGGAGTAACCAATGAGCCTATTTGATAAAAAACCACAGGATACCGGCCGATTTGTGATGGGCAACGAGGCCATCGCCCGGGGGGCCCTGGAGGCCGGGGTCCAATTTGTCACCGGATATCCGGGCACCCCTTCCTCTGAAATCATCCAGACCCTTTCGGAAGCGGCCAGGACCATGCCGATTCATGCCGAATGGTCCACCAACGAAAAGGTGGCCTGCGAAGGGGCGGCTGCGGCCACCTTTGCCGGTCTCCGGTCCCTATCGGCCATGAAGAATGCCGGGCTGAGCGTGGCCCTGGATTTTTTGACCCACCTGAGCTACACCGGCTTGGGAGACCGAGGCGGTGCCATGGTGACCGTTGTTTGTGATGACCCGAATGCCCACTCCAGCGGTGATGAAACCGACTCCCGGTGGCTGGCACCCTTTGCCTCGGCCCCCCTGGTAGAGGCCGGCAGCATCCAGGAAGCCAAGGATATCACTCGCTGGGCCTTTGACCTATCGGAGGAATTC
Source organism: uncultured delta proteobacterium (assembly GCA_963838485.1). Lineage (GTDB taxonomy): Bacteria > Desulfobacterota > RBG-13-43-22 > RBG-13-43-22 > RBG-13-43-22 > RBG-13-43-22. Next base: position 9,316 of record CAWIRY010000004.1, read on the forward strand.
AAGTGTTTTGTCATGCTCAGGGGCTATACCCGCCTTTGCCATGCCAGCAGCACCATTCAGATGGATCTCCTGCCGGCATTCGACCGGAAGGCCTGGTCGGACACCTCCAGGGCCATCAATCCTTATCTGGGGTTGCCCCATCATGCGGCGGTACTGGAGAAATTAGAGAAAATCAGGGAGCGGTTTGAGCTTTCCCCCTTTAACGGCTATGAAGGGCCGGATAACCCGGAGATGATCATTGTCTGCGGGGGCAGCGGAAAACGGTGCGCCGAGGAAGCCCTGGAGGCTCTGAAGCTCCAGGAGCGCGTGGGGGTCTTAAAAATAGGCACCCTCTGGCCCTTTCCAAGGTCTTTTGTCCGCAAGACAGTGAGCCGGACCAAAACCCTCTTACTGGCCGAAGAGGTCGATCCCTTTTTGGAGACCCACCTGAAGGTCCTTTTGGCTGATCGTCCGGTGGCCAAACTCCGGGTTTTAGGAAAAGGTTCGGGACACATTCCCGCCTTTGGGGAGATCACGCCAGACAAGATCATCAAGGCCTTATGTGCCATCCTCAATCTGGATTACCGGTCTAGGGGCCAGGTCTATGAAAGACAGCTTTCCCGGATATCCGAGGAACTGATCATCAGCCGGGGGTTGACCTGGTGTCCGGGCTGTCCCCACCGGGCCAGTTTCTGGGCTGTTGAGCGGTCCCTCAAGGCGGACGGCCGGGATGGCTATGTCACCGGAGATATCGGCTGTTCGACCCTGGACGTTTTTCCCGAAGGCAAGGAACGGATGCATCTGCTCCATGCCATGGGTTCTGGCACCGGACTGGCCTCCGGTTTCGGTCAATTGGCCCCCTTCGGCTATACCCAACCGGTGGTCAATATCTGCGGGGATTCCACCTTTTTTCATGCCGCCATCCCGGCCCTGATCAATGCCGTCTACAATCAATCCAACATGATCCTTGTCCTGCTGGACAATTCGGCCACGGCCATGACTGGATTTCAGGCCCATCCGGGGACGGGGTTTAATGCCGTTGGTCAGCCGACCCGGCGTATCGATACGGAGAAGCTCTGTGTCGCCCTGGGATGTCAGGTGACGATCGGGGACCCCTTTGACCTTCGGGGAACGATTAAAACCATGCGCCGTCTCCTAAGGGAGGAAGGAGTACGGGTCCTTATCCTGCGGAGGGACTGTGAAATCGTCCGGATGAAGAAGGAAAGCCGCAAACCCATGACGGTCCGAATAGAGGAGACCCTTTGCAAAGGGGAGGAATGCGCCCTCTGTTCCAGCCAGTTCCGCTGCCCGGCCCTGTATCAGGATGAAAAGACCGGAAAGGCCAGGCTTAAAGAAGATATCTGCAGCGGCTGCGGCGTGTGCCTGCAGATTTGTCCTTTCAAGGCCATAGGAGCAGCCGAGTAAGGATGGGTTCCGAGAGTTTTATGTCGGCCGTCTCTTGGGGCGGCGCTAATGGGTCATTGACCAGGGGAGAGGAAAAAGCATCATGAGGCTTCGAAAAGATCCGTTTAATATGATTATCTGCGGAGTAGGCGGACAGGGGAATATCCTGCTGGCCAGAATGATCGGCAGGATATTTATCGGTAAGGGCTATCTGGTGGACATCGGGGAAACCTTTGGGGCGGCCCAGCGGGGCGGCTCGGTCTACAGCAGCCTGCGCATTTCCAGGAAGAAGAATCGGGGACCTCTCATCCCCGAAGGAGGGGCGCAGGTTACTCTGAGCCTGGAGCCCCTGGAGGCCCTGAGAATGCTGACCCTTTATGGCAATCCCGGTGTGGCCACTATCTTCAACACACAGCCGGTATTTCCGGTGGGGGTTCTTTCCAAAAGGGTCAAATACCCTGACTTGGACAAGCTGAAAGAAGCGATCAAAAAACTCTCTCAAAAGTCCTGGTCTCTGAACGCTATGGAGCTGGCCATGAAGTTAAAGACCCCCATTGCCGCCAATATCATTATGCTGGGCGCCCTGGCCAAGACCGAGACGATTCCCATCAGTCTGGAAGAGATTAAAACGGAGATTGAAAACAGTCTGCCGGCTAAAAAGGTCAAACTCAATTTAGAGGCCCTGGAAATGGGCTATCAGGCGGTTTAACCTAAAATGGGGTTCAAGGATTCAAGTGTACGAGGGGGTTACTTTCCATGCCTTTCACTTGAATCCTCGGCTCCTCGACCCCTTGAATCCTGTTGTTTGTTTCGTGGCCCCCTAGGGCATGAGGACTTGGTATGAATCCTGAAATTAAGCAGGCCTTGCAGGCCATTGTCGGTGATCAAAACGTCAGCGATGCCTTGATCGAACCTGGTCACCTATAGCTATGACGCCTCTGAATACCATCATCGGCCGGAGGTGGCGGTCTGGGCGGAGACGACCCAACAGGTCTCGGCTATCCTCAAACTGGCTGGGGCCCACAAAATTCCGGTGACCCCACGCGGGGCCGGAACCGGTCTGTCCGGGGTGACCGTTCCCCTTTTAGGGGGGATGGTGTTGGACCTGAGCAAGATGAACCGGATCCTTAAGATCAGCATTGGAGACCGGTTGGCCGTGGTTCAACCCGGTGTGGTTTATGCCGCCCTGGACGAAGCCCTGAAACCCTATGGTTTCTTTTATCCCCCGGATCCGGCCTCCAGTAAGGTAGCCACCCTGGGTGGGAATGTGGCCACCAATGCCGGCGGGGTCAAGGGGGCCAAATACGGAACCACCAGGGATTATGTCCTGGGACTGGAAGTGGTTTTGGCCGATGGAACCATCCTCAGGCCAGGGGTGGGCGTGATGAAGTGTTCTTCCGGGTATGATCTGGTCCGGCTCTTTGTGGGCTCGGAGGGCACCTTAGGGGTGGTGACGGAGATTACCCTTAAAATCAATCCCAGGCCCAGGGCGGTCTCCACCTGTACGGCCTCCTTTGATGACCTGAAAGAAGCCGGTCAGGCCGTGGCGGAAATCATGCAATCGGGCATCATCCCCAGCGCCCTGGAAATCCTGGATGATCAATGTATCTTATGTCTGAACCGGGCACTGAATCTCCATCTGACCCCGGCCGCGGCCATTCTGGTGGCGGAGACCGACGGTTATACCCGGGAAGAGGTCGATTACCAGATGTCCAAGGTGATCGAGGCCTTCAGGCATCATCAGGCCAAGGAGATTGTCCAGGCCGATTCGCCTGAGAAGGCCGAACAGCTCTGGGCCGCCCGACGGGCGATTTACGGGGCGGTGGCCCATCTGTATCCCCATATTATCGTGGAAGACGTCACGGTACCCATCAGCAAGGTGGTGGCTATGCTGGACGGCATCCAGGGCATCCGGGAGCGCTATCAGGTGGTGATTCCCGTCCTTGGGCACATCGGGGACGGCAATCTGCATCCCTACCTGACCTATGACGGTGATGATCCGGCCCAGAAAGAACTGGTCAAAAAAGTGGAGGCCGAACTCAGTGGGCTGGCAATCCGGTTAGGCGGTACGCTGACCGGCGAACACGGCATCGGTATCGGGAAAGCCTGCTTTATGGAACTGGAACATGACGCCGGAGAGATGCGTCTCATGAACGGGTTGAAAAAGCTGCTGGATCCAGACCAAATACTGAACCCCGGAAAGATGGGATTGAAGGTCTGATTAAAGACAAAAGTCAGAGATAAATTCTCAGAATGGTAATTTAAAAATAGCCATGAAAACCGACCAGGATTTCACCCAAGGATTGGAGAAGGAAATCGGGCAGTGCATCCGTTGCGGATTTTGTCAGGCCGTCTGTCCGGTCTATGAAACCACCTTCCGGCCGGCCCATAGTGCCCGGGGCCGGATGCTGCTTTTAAAAGAGGTGATGGAGGGGACCATCCCTCCCTTCAAGGAACTGGCCGATCCCTTTTACAACTGTACCACCTGCCAGGCCTGCACCTATTCCTGCCCGGCCCAAATCAAGGTGGCCCAGGTGGTGGAAGGGACCCGCAAAAAATTATACCAGGCCGGTTGTACACCGGCCCCCTTGCTGGGCATGCGGGATAATATTCTTCAAACCGGTAATGTCTACGCCTCCGCTCGGAAGGAAAGGATAGCGCTTTATCCCGCCCTGCTTAAGGAAAAGGCGCAAAAGGGGGAGCTCAAGGCCAAGGCCGAAACCCTGCTCTTTATGGGCTGTGTCCCCAGTTTCGGGGATTTGAAGATCGTCCCCAGCCTGATCCAAACCCTGGAGGCGGGGAACGTGGATTACACCACCCTGGCCATGGAAGAGGTCTGCTGCGGCTTTCCCCTGTACCTGATGGGCGCCGGGGAATTCGAGGCCCATGGGGCCGGGATCATCCAACAGATCAAGGCCACGGGGGCCCGTGCGCTGGTAACCCCCTGTGCCGGATGCTATAAGACCTTTAAGGAGCTTTATCCCAAGATCGGGGATCTTGACCTGGAACTTTATCACTCGGTGCAGTACCTGGAACGGTTGATCCGTGGGGGGCGGATTCGCTTTAAGGGCCAAAGGGCCAAGACCGTCACCTATCAGGATCCCTGCGATCTCGGCCGGTCCTTGTGGATTTTTGAGGAACCCAGGAACATTCTGAAAAACATTCCCGGCTTTAGCTTGGTGGAGATGACCCGGAACCGGCTTCAGGCCCGCTGCTGCGGCGGGGGCGGGGGACTGCAGGCCGATAACCCGGAGACGGCCCACCAGATTGCAGCCCGGCGGGTCAGGGACGCCCTGGCTGTAGGGGCCGAACTCTTGGTCTGCGCCTGTGCGGCCTGTAAAAATAACCTGAAGAAAGGGGCCCGGCTCCTGCCCAAGGCGGAGAGGAACCGGGTGAAGATCGTCGATATCACCGAGGTGGTTGCCGAGGCCCTGAAATAAAAAATGATTAACGTTCAAAAGTTGAGGCCATAATCAACTGACTTAATGGATAAACGGAGGCTGGAAAATGGTTATCAATTTGAACAATAAGGTGGCTGTTATTACCGGCGGGACGGCCGGCATCGGGTTGGCCGTGGCCGAATGCTTCGGTCGGGAAGGCGCGGCCATAGCCCTCTGCAGCCGCAAGGCCTCAAACGTAACCAAGACCGTGGACGATCTGAAAGACCAGGGGATAACGGCCTACGGCGAGGCGGTCGATGTTTCGGACCGGTCTGCCCTTTTTTCCTTTGCCGACAGGGTGGAAAAAAAATTCGGCGGCATCGATATCTGGGTCAGCAATGCCGGCATTTACCTGCAAAAGAAAATTATCGATACCTCCGAAGCAGAGTGGGAGTCGGTGATGGATATCAATTTGAAATCCGTTTATTTCGGAGGGCTAATTGCCGCCGACCAACTGAAAAAGCGGGGTGGAGGGGTCCTGATCAACGCCGTCTCTTTTGCCTCCTTGATGCCCTCGGTGGGCAGCGGCGCCTACGCTGCCTCGAAGGCGGCCATCGCCAGCCTGACCAAGTCCCTGGCCGCCGAACTGGCCCCCTTCTATGTCCGGGTGGTCGGTTTTATCCCCGGGGTTATTGAGACCCCCATGACCGAAGCGTGGATCAGGAATAAGGGGGCCATCTTGGCCGGACAAAGCGCCCTGCAACGGATCGGCCGGGCCGAGGAAGTGGCCGATGCCCTGCTGTTTCTGGCCTCGGAAAAGGCCTCCTTTATCACCGGCGTCTGTCTGGAAATCAGCGGTGGAAAATTTTGTGTGCAAAACCCCCAGGATGCCTGGGCTTGAGAGTTAAGGTCAAATCCGGAGCCTGGTTTGCGTCTGGGGACCCAAAACAGGGACCTGTAATCACTCCAATGGTTAAGGTTCAACGGAAAGGTTCTATTGAAACCCTTTGATTATATAGCGGCCCATTTCTTAAAAGAGGCGGTAGATCTGCTGGCCCAAAACAGTCCGGGGGTCCGACCCAGGCTCATCTTCATTATCTTATCTGCTTCAAGCTTAGATTGGCATGATATACATCTTTGAACATTATGCAGAGCCTCTAACCTTTTTAAGGGAATTGGTTGTCCACAAGGAATACAAGATCTTCCCAAGTCTGAATTTTTTAATAAAAGTGGCCCCAAAAGTAACCCTCAACCCACCCCGGCCCACGTTTTTAAAATCAATTGGAAGCTGGGCTTACACCCAATCTGATTATGGGTTTCCGTGTCTGCCTGCTTTAAACTTAATTTCATACCTTGGCCCGGCAAAGAAGCTCGGGACTTATGAGTGGACCACTTAAAAAACAAGATCTCCAAACACCAATTTCAAAACTCTTTGGCAGCTAAGGCATTAATCTGTTCCCATCCAATCGCCCTTTGGTTATGGCGGGATGGGAAATCTTACAGTCTTAGCTCTCTGAAAGATAAATGGCGGCCAGGGGATTATGCCCGGTCACTCGGTCTTTGACCGCCAACACGGTTGTGGGTGCCTTCGCGTATTTTAAAAACAGGGAATCATGGCCGACGCACAGACCTAGCAGAACATTGAACTCCGCTCCGGCACGGTTCAGGGTCTTGGCCTGGACAATGGGATTGCACATGGACTCATCGGTACCCTGAAAAACCTTCTCCTCCTCTTTGATCCCGATCTTTGCCTTGGATGTTCGACCGGCCTTGCACATTACGGAAACCACTTCGAACCCGTAGGCCTTGAAGATCCCTTCGACGATCTTGGCCTCTTTGGCCAGACCGATGCAGAAGGCCAGGCCTAAACGTTTGTAGCCCATCCTTTGGGCGAACTCGCCGATTTCCACGATGCGGGTCTTGGAAGGCTGGAAGACATAGGGCCTTTGGTGCCGGTTGGCATAGCATGCCCCTCCCTGAATGGATGCCTGGCGGGCGAATTCCCGGATCTGCGGGTCATCATATTCCTTTTGGGCCTCGGCCAGCGTTTCCTTTCCCACCAGGGTCGGGCAGCCTTTGGGGCCGAAACCTTCAGGGGTGAAGCAAATTTTTTTAGGTATTTCAAATTCACAGGAGGCACAGGCAGGAAGGACCTTATTCTTTTTCTTGGTCATAAGCGACTCCTTTGCTTTTATATTTTCTCCAGTTCTTTCCAGAAACCTTCTATTTCTGAG
>CAWIRY010000005.1:0-12022 GCA_963838485.1 uncultured delta proteobacterium
CCAATTTCCTCGTCCTGGCTTCCGGCTCACCCCGGCGGAAGGCCTTGCTGGCCGATTTGGGCCTTCCGTTAAAAATCGTTCCAACCGAGATTCCGGAAGTTCCCAAGCCGGGTGAATCACCGCTTTCCTTTTCCAGGCGCATGGCCTTCGGAAAAACGGAGCTTGTATCCGCCCTTAATTTTCAACATTGGGTCTTAGGGGCCGACACCGTGGTGGTTTTGGAAAGAACCCTCTTCGGCAAACCCGAAAATTCCCGGGAAGCCAAGAAATTCCTCCAGGCCTTAAGCGGAAAGACCCACCGGGTGATCACCAGCTTTTGTCTGAAAAATCGGACCTTGAAAAAGACGATCACTCGAAGTGTTTCCACCCGGGTAACCTTCAGAACCTTGTCCATCCAAGAGATCGACTGGTATATCCAAACCCAAGAACCACTGGACAAGGCCGGGGCCTATGCCATCCAGGGTAAAGGGGCCTTTTGTGTTCAAAAGATCCAGGGATCGTACACCAATGTGGTGGGCCTGCCGGTGATGGAGGTTTTAGAGGCCCTGGAAAAATATGCGGGGTTTCGGCTCGGGAGCGGAAAGCTCAAGGCTCAGAGAGAAATAAGTTCGAAGCAGTGAGTTCGGAGTTCAGAGTAAAAGAAGCGTGAGGCATGAGGCGAAAGAAAGGCTTAAAGGTCAAGGCTCAAAGGAAAAATAAAAAATAGCAAGAGGAAAAGATGGGTGCATTAACTTCTTCCATCCAACAAGTTCGAGAACGAATCAATCAGGCCTGTCTTCGGGCCGGCCGAAAACCGGAAGACGTTCTGCTCATCGCCGTAACCAAAACCATTCCGGAAGAACGCATTCAACAGGCCATACGGGAAGGACTGACCCATTTCGGAGAAAATTATATCCAGGAAGCCCAAAGAAAAATTGAAGCCCTTAAACAGGGGACCTGGCATTTTATCGGCCATTTGCAAAAGAACAAGGCCAAGGTGGCCGTCAGGCTCTTCTCCATGATCGAAACCGTGGATAGCCCTGCCTTGGCCCAAGAGCTCAATCGCCTGGCTTTACAGGCCGGAAAAACCCTTGAAATTCTGATCCAGGTCAATGAGGCCGGAGAAACAACCAAATCCGGATTAAGCCCCGACCGGGTCCCCTTCTCTGCTGTCAGAAATTCCTGACTGGGCATCCTTGCGCCTCCGGGGACTCATGACCGTGCCGCCCTACGATCCTGACCCGGAAAAATCCCGTCCCTGGTATCATTCCCTTCGTCAGTGGCAAAAAAAGTGGCAGGAACAATTTCCTTTGCTCGATCTGGCCCATCTTTCCATGGGCATGTCCCATGACTTCGAAGTAGCCATTGAAGAAGGGGCCACCATCATCCGGGTGGGCACGGCCCTATTTGGGGTCAGGGACGGGACGTTGAGACGCCCCGAACCATGAATATGGGTTCAAGGTTCAGGGTTTAAGGTTTAGGAAAAACCGTAACCCTTGCACCTTGGACCTTAAACCTTGAATCTTTTTTCCCCAACAACTAAGGAGCATTTCTTATGGAATCGCTAAATTCTTTCAAAATCGCTCAGGAGCAGGTGGAAATAGCCAGTAGCTATCTCCAGGTGGAAGAAGGTGTGGTGGAGATGCTTAAACAGACCAAACGGGAGGTGATCGTCCACTTTCCCGTTAAAATGGACAATGAAAAAATGCGGGTCTTTACCGGATACCGGGTGGTCCATTCCCCTGCCCGGGGACCGGCCAAGGGCGGGATTCGTTATCATCCGGATGTGAATTTAGATGAAGTCCGCGCCCTGGCCATGTGGATGACCTGGAAGACGGCGGTGGTGAATATCCCTTTCGGGGGAGCCAAAGGGGGAGTCCAATGCGACGTCAAAGAAATGTCCATAAAAGAACTGGAGAATATGACCCGGCGGTTCACCTGGGAGATCGCCCCCTTTATCGGGCCGGAGAGTGATATCCCGGCCCCCGATGTGTATACCAATCCCCAGGTGATGGCCTGGATCATGGATACCTACAGTATTCTCAAGGGATACTCAGTCCCCGGGGTGGTCACCGGTAAACCGATTGAGTTAGGAGGTTCCCTCGGCCGTTTTGAGGCCACGGGGAAAGGGGTCTTTATTACGGCCACGGAAGCGGCCCATCACATTGGGTTATCCATGGATGGGGTCCGGGTGGTTATCCAGGGGGCCGGTAATGTCGGGGGCATAGCCGCCCAATATTTTCATTCGGCCGGGGCCAAGGTTGTGGCCATCAGCGATTCCAAGGGAGGCCTTTATAATCCCCAGGGGCTGGATATCCATCAGGCCTTAGCCTGCAAGCAGCGTTATCAATGTTTCCTGACCGAAGAGGTGAAGGCCGAATCGATAACCAACCAGGAATTATTGGAACTGGAATGCGATATTTTGATTCCCTCGGCCTTAGGCAATCAAATCACCACAGAGAATGCCTCCGGGCTCCGCTGCCGGATGATCGTCGAAGGAGCCAACGGCCCGACCACCCCGGAGGCCGATGCCGTCCTCTATGATCGGGGAATCTTTCTGGTCCCGGACATCTTGGCCAATGCCGGCGGGGTCACGGTTTCTTATTTCGAATGGGTCCAGAATCTCCAGGAACTGCTCTGGAGTGAGGAGGAGGTATCGGATCGGCTTCAAAGGATCCTGGGCAAAGCCTTTAGGGAAACCCTGGAGATTTCAGTCAAGGAGAAGGTACACATGCGTACGGCCGCTTATATTTTAGGGGTGGGGCGGGTGTCCAAGGCCGTCCAACTTCGAGGGATCTACCCGTAAATAAAAGGTACAAGGTGCAAGGTTTGAGGCTTAAGGAAAACCCTAAAACCTTTTGCTTTCAGCTTCCGGCCTTCACTGCCCCTGCTTAAACAAGAGATCATCAAATCGTCATGGTTATCCTGTTACAGTTTTGAACGGGCCCCCAAGGTGCATTTGCTCGAAAAGTTGAAGGTAATTCTTCTATCCAAAAAAATCTTTCCGAGAATCAGAGGGAAGGTGCATGGCCGAAACGGACACCACGGTTACCGCCCTGCTCGACGTGGCCGGGCAATTAGCACACGAGCTGCATCCCTACAAGACCCAGGTGAGGTCCGTGTCCCTGGACAGCTCGCTGGAGCGAGACCTCGGTTTGGACAGCCTGGGCCGGGTAGAGTTGCTTTTGCGACTTGAGCAGGCCTTCGACCGGCCATTGGTTGAAGGCCTCCTGGCCACGGCCGAAACCCTTCGCGACCTCCTCAGGGTGGTACAGGGGGCCGTCCCGGCCGGAACCCCCGGGCCTGCACCAGCCCCCCTTTCCCGCCCCCTTGAACAGGTAGGCCCCATACCGGCAGCCGCCCGGACCCTTATCGATGTGCTTCACTGGCACGTACAAGCCCACCCTGAGCGCCCGCACATCCATCTCTTGGGTGAGGCCGGGAAAGAAGATATCATTTCCTACGAGTCCCTTTATCATGGAGCGGCGGCGGCCGCCGCCGGATTGCAGCAAAACGGATTGCAGCCCGGACAGACGGTGGGGTTAATGCTGCCCACCGGCCGGGACTTCTTTGAAGGGTTTTACGGGATTCTTCTGGCGGGGGGCATTCCGGTGCCCATCTATCCCCCCATGCGCCGTTCTCAACTCGAGGAACACTTGCGGCGCCAGGCGGGCATCTTAGCCAATGCCCGCACTGTTATGCTTATCACCGTCCCCGAGGCCCGTCCGCTGGCCCTTTTGCTGCGCTCTCTGGTGACGGAACTGCACACGATCATTACGGTACAAGAACTTTCCCATGGAGATAATCTCTATACCGGTCACCCGGTTCGGGAACAAGATATTGCCCTGGTGCAATACACCTCCGGAAGTACCGGCTTGCCCAAGGGGGTCATCCTCACCCATGCCAATCTCCTGGCCAATATCAGCGCCATGCACCGGGTGACCCAGACCACCTCAGCCGATGTATTTGTAAGCTGGCTGCCTTTGTACCACGATATGGGACTCATCGGCGCCTGGCTGGGCAGCTTATATTCGGCCTGTGTCCTGATTCTTATGTCCCCCCTGATTTTCCTGACCCGCCCGGGCCGTTGGTTAAGAGCCATCCATGAGCATCGCGGGACTCAATCCGGCGGACCGAACTTCGCCTATGAGATCTGTGCTAAAAAAATTGCCGATAAGGACTTGGAAGGGCTGGACCTGAGCACTTGGCGCCTGGCCTTTAATGGCGCCGAGCCGGTCAGTCCCGATACCCTTAAGCACTTTGCCGAGCGTTTCGCCCCCTATGGGTTTCGTCCTGAGGCGTTGACCCCGGTCTATGGGTTGGCTGAAAATACCCTCGGACTGGCCTTCCCCCCTCCGGCCCGGGGACCGCGTGTGGACCGCATCAGACGGAAACCCTTTCAACGGTCCGGTCAGGCCCTTGTCGCCGAGGACGATGAACCCCAGGCCCTATCCTTCGTCTCCTGCGGACCGCCTTTACCCGGCCAGGAGATACGCATCGTCGATACATTGGGCTATGAGGTCGCCGAACGACAGCAGGGCCGACTGGAATTTCGCGGACCTTCGGCCACCAGCGGCTACCTTCACAACCCTGAAGAAACGCGTCGGTTATTTCATGGAGAGTGGCTGGACTCCGGTGACTTGGCCTATATCGCAGAAGGTGAGGTCTATCTGACCGGCCGGGCTAAGGACATTATCATCCGCGCCGGGCGTAATCTGCACCCCCAAGAACTGGAAGAAGTCATCGGTAATCTTCCAGGCATCCGCAAAGGGTGTGTCGTGGTCTTCGGCAGCCCTGACCCTGTCTCCGGTACGGAACGTCTGGTGGTCCTCGCCGAAACCCGGGAAACCGAACCCGCCTTACAGGAGACCCTGCGCCGCCAAATTGAGACCCTGGGCATCGATTTGCTTGGCGATCCACCCGACGATATTGTCCTGGTCCCGCCCCATACCGTTCCCAAAACCTCCAGCGGCAAGATCCGACGAGCCGCCACCCGGGAGTTATTCGAACGGGGCCGGATCAATTTCCGGCCGGTGGCGCCGTGGCTGCAAATCGTTCGTTTAACCGCCGCCGGCCTTCCGGTCCGGATACGCCGTGTCAGTCGATCTATGGCTGACATCCTCTATACCGCTTACGTCTGGCTGCTGGTTGGCGTCCTCGCCCCCACGGCCTGGATCAACGTCGCCTTGTTGCCCAACCGGTCCTGGCGGCAGGTAGCGGTCCAAAGGCTGATCCGGGCGGCGCGTCGGCTGACCGGCATACCCGTGACCGTCCAGGGATTGGAGCACCTCCGGCATTGCCAACCCTGCGTGTTGGTAGTCAATCACGCCAGCTATATGGACCCCCTGGTTTTAATGGCGATCTTACCAGGGGATTTCGCTTACGTGGCTAAAAAGGAGTTGGCGGGAAAATTTTTCTCCCGTGTCCCCATGGAGCGTCTCGGGGTCGAGTTCGTCGAGCGCTTTGAGGCCCAACGGGGTCTGGAGGATACGGAGCGCATTATTAAGACAGTCAGCCGGAGGCGGTCGGTGGTATTTTTCCCCGAAGGCACCTTCGGACGCCAACCGGGGCTGCGTCCGTTTCACCTGGGGGCCTTTATAGCGGCCTCACAAACCGGCGTACCGGTGGTCCCCCTGGCGATTCGCGGCACCCGCTCGATCCTGCGGGCCGACCAATGGTTTTTTCGCCGTGGGGTCATACGTCTCATCATCATGCCGCCGATTCCACCCTCGGGAACGGACTGGTCTGCAGCCATTAAGCTCCGGGATACGGCCCGAATGCAGATCCTGCGTCACTGCGGCGAGCCCGACTTAGAGTCGATCCAGTAAGTGCCCATCAGGATTTTTCACAAAAAAATCCTTCCTTGACATTTTCCCCGGAATGATTTAAAACTTCTACTCTTTTTGAAGTGATTAAATTTTTGATTAACTTTGAAAAAGAAGCCGGATTTCTGTTTACGTTCTGGAATACTTATGGCTGCCCGAGTGGATCTACGGCTGACCATGGCAGGGATAACCAAACAGGGTTCTGCTTAATATCGAAATAATGAAAGGTCTTTTAACCATGCCTGAAGAAATATTTCCCGGTCTCTACCGGCTTAAAATTCCTCTGCCGGAAAGTCCGCTCAAGTTTCTCAATTCCTATATCATCAAAGGCCCGGACAAAAATTTGCTGATCGATACGGGTCTCAACCGGAAAGAATGCCTGGAGGCCATGCAGGACGGACTGGCCAAATTGGACGTCGATCTTAAAAAAACCGATATCTTTATTACCCACTTGCATGCCGACCACTTCGGACTGGTTACCAAACTGGCGGACAAATCCCGTCAGGTTTACTTCAGCCGGCCGGAAAAGGAACTCATCGAATCCTTTGAAGGTTTCGATGCCATGATCGTCTACGCCGAACATAACGGATTCCCGAAAGATCAACTGCAAGCCGCCATGGATAAACACCCGGGCAATAAATACGGCTCCAAGTGGATGCCTGAATTAAGCCTCCTGGATGACCGGGATGAAATCCAATGTGGCGCCTATCATTTTCAATGTGTGACCACGCCCGGTCATACCATGGGACACACCTGCCTTTATGAGGCCGACAAAAAATTTCTCATTGCCGGAGACCATATCCTCGGCGATATCACCCCCAACATCCAATGCTGGAAGGACAACCAGGACCCCCTGAAACATTATTTGATCAGTCTCGACAAGGTCTCGGCCCTGGAGGTAGACTTGGTCCTGCCGGGACACCGGCGGCTGCATCAAAAATCATCGGGCCCGGATCAAGGAACTAAAAGAGCACCACCGGAATCGATTGAATGAAGCCCTGAATATCCTTAAGGCCGGCCCGCAGAATGCCTTTCAGATCGCCTCAAAGATGACCTGGGACTTGAAATGTGAGTCCTGGGACCAGTTTCCTGTGGCCCAAAAGTGGTTTGCCACCGGAGAAGCCATTTCGCACTTAAAATACCTTTGCAACGAAAAAAAGATTGTTCAAATTAACGAGGCCCAAAAAACCCGCTATCAATTAGCCAATTAAACCCTTTAGACAGGACGAACAGATGTCAGGAGAGATTTTTTCAGCCTTTCCGGAAGAAAGCCTGAAAAAGCCTCTTGATCGGCCTATCCTGTAAATCCTGTCAAAATTAAATTTTCCGACTTGTTCGGGTTAGGAGTGGAAGAAAAAATGGACCTGATTAAAATCGCCCTCGACCGAGGACAAAAGGCCTTATCGGAATTTCAATCGAAACAATTATTAAAGGCTTACGGTATCCCGGTACCCGGGAAGAGTTGGCCCAAAGCGCCGACGAAGCCGCTGCCATAGCGGCCCGCCTGGGGTATCCGGTGGTCATGAAAGCCTGTTCCCCGGAGTTGATGCACAAAAGCGAATCCGGGGCCGTGGAAATTGGCCTCAAGAATGAAGCCGAAGTGCGGGCGGCTTACCCGCGGCTGGTCGGCGCGACCGCCCTGCGTCTGGAAGGCATTCTGGTCCAGGAGATGATCCGGGGCAACCGGGAGCTGGTTTTAGGGTTGAGCCGTGATGCCCAATTCGGCCCCTGTGTGATGTTCGGGTTGGGGGGAGTGCTGACCGAGGTCATCAATGACACGGTTTTTCGGGTGGCCCCCCTGGAAATGATCGATGCTCAGGAGATGATGCAGGAGCTGAAGTCCAAGGCCATTCTGGATCCTTTTCGGGGACAGGCCGCCGCTGACCGGGAAGTCATCGGCCGATCTTTGATGGCCCTCGGACAAATCGGGCTGAAAAACGAGGCCGTGGCCGAGATCGACGTCAACCCGATGATCATCGATCCTGCCGGGCGGGTCAAGGCCGTGGATGCCCTGGTGGTCCTGCAAAGGTCTTAAGATGGCGAAAGGTCTACTTCAACAATACCCTTTATTTCCCATAATCAATCCCAAAAGCATCGCCTTCTTCGGGGCCTCCAACCGTTTTTCATCCATGGGCACCAACCAGCTTCATTCCGTGCTGTCGCTGGGCTTTGAAGGAACCATCTATCCAATCCATCTCAAAGAGGACCGGGTTCTCGGTCTCAAGGCCTACGCCGATGTGATGGACCTGCCCGAGGTCCCAGACCTGGCGGTGATGGTCCTGCCCACAACCATCGTTCCGGAAACCCTGGAAAAATGCGGCCAAAAGGGAATCAAGCGGGCCGTGATCGTCTCCGGCGGTTTTAAAGAGGTGGGCGGCCAGGGTCCGGGGCTGGAAAAAAAATTAAAGGAAATCGCCGGGCGATACGGCATCCGCTTCCTGGGCCCCAACTGTCTGGGCGTGGTCAATCCCTACCATAAATTGAATATGACCTTCCTCCCCTTTACCGGCAAGGCCGGATTTATCGGCCTTGCCTCTCAAAGCGGTAGCTTTATCACCCAGATGTTTGATTATTTAGCCATGTTAGGGTTGGGCTTTTCCACAGGTCTCAGTGTCGGCAATGAGGCCGACCTGGACTTGGTGGACTGTCTGGAATACTTGGCCCTTTGCCCCCATACCAAGGTGATCGGGTTGTACATAGAAACCATCCGCCGGGGCCGGGCCTTTATCGAAGCCGCCCGAAGGATCGTACCCCACAAGCCGATCGTAGCCTATTACGTGGGCGGTTCCGAAACCGGCAAGCGGGCCGGCCTATCCCATACCGGGGCCTTGGCCGGACCGGACAGGCTGTATGACGGGGTATTCGGTCAATCCGGCGTTATCCGAGCCGCAACCATGACCGAGCTTTTTGACTTTTGCTGGGTCTTGGGCATGTCCCCCTTGCCCCTGGGAAACCGAATGATCATTCAAACCCACTCCGGAGGTCCCGGAGCCGTGGCCGCCGACGCCTGCGGCCGGGCCGGCCTGGATTTACCCGATTTCTCCCCGGAAACCCTGAAAACCCTGGCCCCCTTCATCCCCCACACCGGGAGTGTGAACAACCCCGTGGACCTCACCTATGCCAGGAATATGGATGACTATTTTTGGTCGATCCCCAAGACGCTGCTCGCCGAACCCAAAGCCGACGGGCTGTTGATCTACCTGATGATGCCTGATCATCCCATCCGCCGGGTTATGCGCTCCATGGGCCTGAACGAAGATCAAATACAGGCACAGATCGACCAATTCGTGGAAAAATCGGTCGGGTATATGATCAAGCTAAGTGAGGCCCAGACAAAACCGGTCATCGGATTTTCCTACCGCTCCCAGGTGGACAAGCTCATCGGGATCCTGCAGCAGAAAAGTTTCCCGGTGCTTCCCTCTCCCGGCAGGGCCGCCCGGGCCATGGGCGCCCTGGTTCGCTACCGCTATTATCGGGAAAGGGATTCTTAAAGGAACCGTCTGAATTCTGCTTGACTTAGCGAAAAATACCCTATAAAACAAAATTAGAATTTCGAGAAGTGTGTTCTGTGGCTGGGAATACCAGCAATTCCGAGTGCCTGGGATGAACCTCATCCAAACCGATAACCGCAGCTCTGGGCTGCGTTCATAAAAGGAGGGACGATGATGAAAGGATTAATGCAGGATTCGCCACTTTTAATCTCTTCACTAATCTCCTTCGCCGATTTGTATCACGGCGAAGTGGAGTTGGTATCACGAACCGTTGAAGGCCCGGTCCACCGGTATAATTACCATGAGGCCCATAAACGTTCGAAACAGGTGGCCAACGCTCTCCTCTCCCTGGGAGTAAAACCTGGGGACCGAGTAGGCACCCTGGCCTGGAACGGGTATCGTCACCTGGAACTCTATTTCGGCATCTCGGGCATGGGCGCCATTTTGCATACCATCAATCCGAGACTCTTTCCCGAACAAATCGTTTATATCGCCAATCACGGGGAAGACCGATATCTCTTTGTGGACCTGACCTTTGTTCCCCTCCTCGAATCTATTGCCGATAAACTCTCGACCGTCAAGGGTTTCATCATCATGACCGACGAAACCCATATGCCCCAAACCAAGCTCCTCAACACCTTATGTTATGAAACCCTGATCGGAAAACAAAGCGATGATTATTTCTGGCCGAGATTCGAAGAAAACACGGCCTCCAGCCTCTGTTACACTTCCGGGACCACCGGCAATCCCAAAGGGGTCTTATATGCCCATCGATCCACGGTCCTTCATAGCTTCTGCGTCTGTACCATTGATGGTTTAGGTATTTCTAGCGGTGAGATAATCTTACCCGTTGTGCCCATGTTCCACGCCAACGCCTGGGGCACGCCCTATGCTGCGGCCATGTGCGGGGCGAAAATGGTCTTCCCCGGGGCCAAGATGGACGGGGTGTCCATCTACGAACTGCTCGACAGCGAAAAGGTCTCCCTCACCCTGGCCGTCCCCACGGTCTGGCTAATGCTGCTCAATCACCTACAGGAAACCGGTAAAAAGCTGCCCTACCTGAAGCGGGTGGTGATCGGCGGGTCGGCCGCCCCCAAGAGCATGATCCAAACCTTTGAGAAAGATTATGATGTCCAGGTAGTCCATGCCTGGGGCATGACCGAGACGAGCCCTCTGGGGACGACCGGCAATCTGAAACCCAAACATGCCGGTCTTTCGTACGCGGAGAAGCTGGAAATTAAGGCGAAACAAGGCCGGGCCATCTATGGCGTGGACCTTAAAATCGTCGACAGAGAAGGACAAGAACTCCCCAGAGACGGCAAGGCCTTCGGGCACCTTATGGTTCGGGGTCCCTGGATCGCCAGCGGCTATCTAAAAGGAGAAGGCGGCCAAGTCATCGACCAGGAAGGCTGGTTCGACACCGGGGACGTGTCCACCCTCGACCCGGACGGGTACATGCAGATCACCGACCGCTCCAAGGATGTCATCAAGTCGGGCGGCGAATGGATCAGCTCCATCGAACTGGAAAACGACGCCTTGGCCCACCCGGCCGTGGCCGAGGCCGCGGTGATCGGCGTCTTCCATCCCAAGTGGGACGAACGGCCTTTGCTGATCGTGGTTAAACAAAAGGGTGCCGAGGTTTCCAAAGAAGAACTCCTCGATTTTATGCGCAGCAAAGTCGCCAAATGGCAGGTCCCTGACGACGTGGTCTTTGTAAATGAGCTCCCCCATACGGCCACGGGCAAACTCCTCAAGACCAAGCTGCGGAAGGATTTCCAGGATTACAAACTCCCTTAAGAAAAAAACCGCAAGCCAAATTCCTCTCATTCCCCCTTTGTCAAAGGGAGGGCGGGAGAAATTTTATAGGGGCGGGTTTAAAACCCGCCCCTATAAGAAATGTTCCTGTTTCTCGGCTCCCATACCCTTCCTCCTTTTTCCGATTCGGAATCTTTCGTCAATCCCTGCAAAAGAATGAATGAACATTCATTCTTTTCTTGACATCCGGACGCCGAGCCGTTACAGTAATTCCGTTGAAAGACCCCGGAAGGGGAAAGGAATACCATCCCGGAAGAAACCGGGCCTTTAGACCATTTGGTATATCAACAACCAGGAAGGAAGGGTGTTATGGGTAATTCATTAGTCAACACGCGGGATCAGCGTTTCGTCCTTTTTGAGCAGCTTGGCATTGAAAAACTCTTCGAATCGGAGGTCTTCAAGGACTTCACCAGGGACGATTTGCTGATGGTTTTAAACGAGGGCAAGCGAGCGCTCGAGGTCGCGATGCCCCTGCAACGGGAAGGGCTTTCCATCCAGCTCCGCCGGCAGATTGGGCAATAGGAACAGGACGTTGTCTTCCTGCGCTTCTATGCGAAGTTCGAGAAGGGCTATGACCATCCCCGCGGCTCGTCCCACAACGGCGGAGTCATCGCCGCTCACGATTACCCCGGCGGGCGAGCTCACCCCCGGAATTCCCGCCGACGGAAGCAACAAGTTCCTGGTCGGCTTCGAGACCGAGCGGGGCGACAGTCCCCTCCCCGGGCCGCTCAATATTTATGTCTACCATCCCGAGCAGGGCGGCACGTTCGGCGATCACATTTACCCCACCGGCAGGGTCGTGCCCTCCGTCATACGAACGCCTGCGCCGCCACCGCTCTCCTTCGGATCGAATTTTATTCCCCGCCCGGACTTCATTCCGGAGTTGGACCGCTGGTACTGCTACGAGTTCAT
>CAWIRY010000006.1:0-4421 GCA_963838485.1 uncultured delta proteobacterium
GCTACCGACTAAACTTCCTTTTTAACCAAGACGATCTTAAAAAGACCCCCGAAACCGGCAGGTTCTTCATGGACAATCTTTAGGGAAGTGGGCCTGAGAATAGGGCCTAACTGGCGGGTGATGTTGGTCGCGATTACACTGGCAAAGAGGTTCAAAAACTTCCGTCCCCAGGAAGGGGTTCGATCGTCGGGAAGAAATTTATCTAAAATGACCGCCCGTCCCCCTTTTTTCAACACCCGTTCCACTTCCTGAATACAGCGTACAGGATCAGGAATGATGGCCAGGATAAGGTGAAGGATCGCGACGTCAAAAGTCTCCTGACCATACTGGAGGCTTTGTCCGTCCATCACCCGGGCTTCCACTTCCAGGCCAAGCCGTTTGGCCCGGCGGGCCAATTGATGAACCATGGCCGGAGTAATGTCGTTAGCCGCAATGAACAGATCCTTGGGGAGGAATTCAAGATCCAAACCAGTCCCGGCCCCGACGATCAGCACCCTTTCCGAAGGTTTAAGAGCCAACAAGGCAATAGACCGTCGTCTCTGCTTGGTAAACCATCGGGCCACCAGGTCATAAAAAGGCTCATAAAGGGTAAAACGGATCCGGTTCCAGGTATTGGTATTGATGGGCATAAGATCATAATAATGCACTCAACCCGATAAATCCATATGTCCTCAGAAATTTTGACAGCCCGAAATCATTATGCTAAATAAATGGCATTCAAAAGATCCCAATATAGAGGGAAGAAGCCATGCGGTTGGTTGTGCAGAGAGTCAAAGAGGCCCGAGTCAAAATTAATGAGGAAATCATCGGGGAGATTGGAAGGGGTCTTCTTGTCTTTTTGGGGGTGGGCAAAGAAGATACTGAAGCCGACGTAGATTATCTGGTGGAAAAGGTCATTAATCTCCGGATTTTCTCGGATGCCCAGGGAAAATTTAATCTTTCTTTAATCGAAACGGGCGGGGCTTTGTTGGTGGTCTCTCAATTTACCTTGTGGGGTGATTGTCGAAAAGGCCGGGGCGTCCTTCTTTTTCGGAGTTGGCCTCCCCTTCTATAGCCGAACCCTTATATAACCTCTTTATGGATAAGGCCGGAGCGAAAGGGGTTGCCGTAGCCGACGGCCGATTTCAAGAGATGATGGAGGTCTCACTGGTCAATGACGGTCCGGTGACTTTACTGTTGGACAGCAAAAAGAACTTTTGATCCCTCTATCCGGTTAATCCTGTCTCAAAAAAAATTTGGTTGGAGCATCATGACTGAATACAATAAACCAATCCCACCCTGCCTCATCTTCGTCAGCAAAGAAGGGAAATGGTATCATCAAGGGGCCGAGATCATCCATCGGCCCATATTCCTCTGGCTGATCCAAAGCCTGGAAAAAACGGAAGACGGCCTCTTTATCGTCAATCTTAACAACGAAAAATGTTTTCTCGAGGTGGAAGATACCCCCTTAGTGGTCCGGCAGGTGAACTTGGTCCGGGAGGGCCCTGAGGAAAAGGACCAGATCCGTCTTACCCTGAACGACGAAACTCAGGAAATACTCGACCCGGAGACCGTAGGGATTAATAAAGAAAGTGTCCTTTATTGTCAGGTCAAAAACCGTCGATTCCCGGCCCGATTCCTCCGCCCCGCTTATTATCAGTTGGCCGAAACCATTGTCGAAGAAGATAACGGGGAGTTTGTTCTTTTATTAGATAAGAAAAAATATCCTATTAAAAAGCTAAACCGATAATCTTAGCCGGATTTTGTTTCTATGGAGCTAAGGGCCTCCAGGACTTGGGCGACGGTCAAAGAGGTCAGACATTCTTTTATTGGACAGAGCTGCCTGGTTTCCCGGATACAGGGGGCACAAGGGAGAAAAGATGAAAGGATCCTGACCTCCTTTCCTGGCGGACTCCAAAGCGCCGGGTCGGTGGGCCCGAAAAGAACCACGCCCGGCAAGCCCAAGGCCGCGGCCAGGTGAGAAACGCCGGAATCATTGCCGATATACCCGGCACAACAACTCAGTACCCCGGCCAAAATAGGCAAGGTCATATTTCTTAAGATTGGAAACCCCCGGGTTTCGATCATCTTGACCATCCCTGGTGAGGTCTCCTGCTCGACCGGTCCCAAAATAAAAATGGGTTGGGCCTTTTTGCCGGCCAGGAGTTCCTGCGCCACATCTAAAAACCGCTCCAGCGGCCAGTTTTTATGAGGACTTCCGCTGCCCGGATGAATGGTCCAGAGGGGCAACTCCCCTCTTGATTTGAGATCTCGACTCAAATATTCCTCGGCCTTCCATAGATCTTCCGGGGCCGGAAAAATGATTTTCCCAGATTCAACCCAGGGAATGTTCTCAGATTTTAATATCTCTTTTTGAAGGCTATGTAGAGAAATATCCTTCCGCACATCCGGGAAGGAAGGAATCCATAAGACCCTTTTAAGCCCGGCTCGGATCAATCCCTGGGTCAGGATCTCGGGCTTGCCGGGGGAGAACAGATAGGCTTTTTGAAAAGAAGACAGAGTGCGCCGGAATCGATCGGGGATCGGGATTTCTTCCTGAAAAAGCAAGGCCCATTCCTTTTGATGGATGGAAACGACTTCCTGGGCATAGAAGCGGTGAAGGAGAAGGGACAGAGTTTCCGGGTTCCCGGCCATGGTCCAGGGCGTAAGCCCATGGAATAAACGCAGGGAATAAAGGGCCGGCAGAGACATAATCAGGTCTCCCAGGGCTCCCTGGTGGATGATCAGAATCGGTTTTGACAAGTTCATCGAATCATGTAATCCTGTTCATCCTGTCAGACAATATTTTTTTTCATAAGAGGATATTGATATGCCGTCATTGAAGCTCTATTCCCTGCCTGAAAATTCCCATTACGACCCCCGGGGTTGGACCTTTGCCCCCTTTAAAATTCCTGAGCTGATTCCTCAGATCAATATAGACTGGACCACTTTCCATATCGTGTCCATGGAACCTGGGACCATCCGTGGAAACCACTTCCATCCCCAGGTTACGGAATGGTTATTTTTCTGCGGCGGCCCCATTCTCTTGGCCTGGCAAGATCCGGATTCGGAAACGATTCAAAAAAGCCTGGTCACAAATAACCATTCCTTTGCGATCACTCCGCCCGGGATCATTCATGCCGTAAAAAATACCGGGATTCAGACTGTCTATCTGATCGCCTTCCGAAGTCCTGCCCGGCCCTCTCAGGAACCGGAAGTGCTGCCGGCCATTCTAATCGATTAGGGGGATCTAAGGCCACCTACTTCTGGGCGTCGAGATAGCCGGGATGAAGTGTCCACAGCCTCATTGGTTCGACAGACTCCTGCCGGCTATGGTTTTAATATCTTCACGTAAATCCTTGAATCCTTCTATCCCCCCAATTCTTTTGTAGATGGTCAAAATTGATGGACTCGTAAAAAATCTCTCTGGTCGTCTCCCTGGCGAAAGCCGGGGTCCAGGAGGAGTTGAATTTCATGGATTCCGGCTTACGCCAAGGAATGACGGAAAATCCAAATTTTGACTTCCTACGAGATCATAAAAATTTAATCTGGTAGGAGGCGACCCGAAGGCCACCCCCTCCCAACAGAACGGCTCGTACCGGCCAGGTAAGCCGCTCTTCGATTAGCGACTGAACTTCAGTTCAAGAGGTAGTTGCCTCTGGATGAAGTCACTTAGAAAGGTCAACCTTTGCCTTCTGAACCATTGGAGATTCATGATACAACGAACCTCCCGCCGATTGACCGATTGCCACTTGTTCATCTTAACCCAGACTTGGTTCGCTTCCCGGCCTTTATAGTCGGACCGGTTTAGCATCCTCTGAAACTTGCGAGGGTTTTTCCATTTCTTTAATTGCATGGATCTGAGCCTACTCCGAATCCAGCCATCGAGTTCCGCAAATAGTCTGCTAAACTCCTGGACCCGAAAGTAGGCCATCCACCCTCGTAAGTATTCATTGAGTTCCTGGATCACCTGGTTCATAGATAGGGGATTGTTCCTCCGGGTTAATTCTCGTATCCTGTTCTTGAATTTAACCCTCGCCTTATTGCTGACTCGGATTTTCCCCCTGAGTATTTGAAACCCCAGGAAAGGAATATCTTTAATCAGCGCTACTTGGCTCTTTTCCCGGTTCACCGGAAGTCTCAGCTTCCCTTCCAGGTACTCCGTTATCCCCTCCATGATCCGCTTGGCCGCCCTTTCGGATTTAAGTAAAATCAGAAAGTCATCAGCCCATCGACAGTACCGGTGCCCTCGCCTTTCCAATTCCCAGTCCAACTCGTTTAGAACAATGTTCGATAGCATCGGTGATAGAGGAGATCCTTGGGGACATCCCTTGGGGGTTTCCTGATATTCTCCATCCATGACGATACCGGCTTTTAACGCTCTTGCAATCAGCGTTACCAGCCTCTCATCGGCTATCTTCCGCCGAATAAGTTTTAGTATC
>CAWIRY010000007.1:0-8052 GCA_963838485.1 uncultured delta proteobacterium
TCATCCCAAACAAGCCTTCCTGTAGTGTCCTTGAAACTGATTCACAAAAATTTACCCGGAAAAGTGGTTTTGGCTCCCTTTACATCTTTTCTCCCTCTAGGCCCAAAACCTTCCGAACAATGGCCTTAAGGCCTTTTGGGTCTGACATTGAGGGTCCGATTGAACCCGACTGGTACCAACATTTGCGGCTCATCCTTTTTCCCATACATAAAAAAGGAAGTCACGGGTTTCGGTGGACTGCTCTTTTACCCTCAAGGGTTGACCCACTTTTTCACCACCTGTAGAAAGTTGATGTGTCTCGGGCTGCTCATTGCTAAATGCCGGATAACCGCCAATTTGGCCAGATCTCCCATGAAAAGCCAGACGATACAGTAGGTCCAGATGACCCCCACGGCCCGCCAATGGATGGGGGTAATAAGTCCAAAGGGATACACTACAAAAAGAGTGGCCAATAGCTTGGTGATAATGGCCGACCAGAGAAGAATCGACGCCGGGTAAGGCTTTTTTAAAAACATGCGGGAGGTTCGGGTCACGAAAAGCGTCAGGTGTCCGGCCACAGCCATCTTTAGAAAGACAAATGTCTGTATCTGGGGGATGTCCAGTTTGAGCCAATTCTTGGCGATGATCAACATCAGGAAACTTCCCATCACCCCGGTGATGCCCAATACCGTGGAAATCGTCAGCACCCTGCGCATGTCCCACCTAACCGGGTTGGGATCGACGCGGGTATTATCAAAGGCAATGGCCATAATGGGAACGTCATTGAATAGGGCCAGGAGGATGATCATGATGGCCGTGATCGGATAGAAGTTGAAGAATACCATGGCCAGGACCACAAAAAACATGATACGGATGGTCTCTACGATGCGGTAGATGGCATAGCTGTTCATTCGCTCGAAGATCTTGCGGGCTTCCTCCACTGCTTTGACGATCACCGAAAGGCCCGGGGCTGTTAGAACCAGGTCCGCGGCGGCCCTGGCCGCATCGGTGGCCCCACTCACGGCGATGCCCACATCGGCCTGCTTGATGGCCGGAGAATCGTTGACGCCGTCTCCGGTCATACCGACAATATGGCCTCTGGACTGCAAAGCCCGGACTATGCCATACTTATGTTCAGGAAAAACCCGCGCGTAACCCGCGGCCTTTTCGATTTGATCGATGGCCTCCGTGCCCAAGTGGTCGATATCCATGTCTTTCTTGAAGATTTGGGTGGCCGGCTGGATGTCCTCACTCAGCCCCAGCTTCCGGGAGATCTCTCGGCCGATGGCCACATCGTCCCCCGTCACCATTTTGATGGCGATTCCGTGTTTCCCGGCCTCGGCGATGGTGGCCGCCGAGTCTTCCCGCGGGGGATCAAAGAGCGGCAAAATCCCTAGAAATTCCCAGGAACCGTTGATCCTGGAACGGGCCACCCCCAAGGTGCGATACCCTTTGGCCGCTAATGTATCCACCGCTTCCTGGGCTTTGGCCAAAGTCTCCTGTTCCAGGCGGCACAGCGCCATAATGACCTGGGGGGCCCCCTTGGTGACCTTAAAGGTTTGATGCTCTGCATCTTGGATGGTGCTCTCCGTCTTTTTGTGGACCGGATCAAAAGGGACAAATTGAACTTGGCTGTATCTTTGAAAGGCTTCCTTATCCTTTATCCCGGCCAATACGGCCAGATCGATGGGGTCCTGATCCTCCTCTTTGGAAGCCAGGGCCCCGTAGAGCACCACTTCTTCAGGAGTCCTGGCGGTAAAGGGTACCGGGTCCCCCAAAGTGAGCTTGTTCTGGGTGAGGGTGCCGGTTTTATCGGAACACAGAATGTCAATGCCGGCCATCTCCTCTATGGATTCGAGGTGGGTCACAATGGCTTTCATCTTCGACAAGGCCAGAGCCCCCACCGCCATCGTCACCGAAAGCACCGCGGGCAGGGCCACGGGGATGGAAGCTACCGTCAGAATCAAGGCGAACTGGATCAGGGTCAGAAGGCGGTCGCCACGCTCTAATTGCACCAGGATGAGCACGGCCACCAACCCTAAACTCAAGTAGATCAGGTAGTCCCCGATTTGCAGAACCGCCTTTTGGAAATGGGAAGCGGCCCCGGCGCTCTGGACCAGCTTGGCGGTACGGCCGAAGAAGGTATTAGCCCCGGTACCCGTGACCAGAGCGACCATCTCCCCCTGTTTGGCCACGGATCCGGAATAGGCAATGTCCTCGGATTTTTTACTCACGGGCAAGGATTCCCCGGTCAAAGCAGACTGGTCGACACTGAGAAAGTCACCCTCAAAAAGCTTCACATCCGCCGGAATGATATCCCCCAGACGGATGCGGATAACGTCTCCCGGGACCAGTTGGTTGGCAGGAATTTCCTGCCACTTACCGTCCCGAAGGGCCCGTGCCTTCAGGGCCAATTGCTTTTTTAAGGCCTCCAGGGCATTGGCCGCCTTGTATTCCTGCCAGAAACCTACCAGGGCGTTAAACAGCAGCAAGACCAAAATAATGATTAAATCGTCCCAGTGGCGAACAACGGCCGAGAGGATAGCCGCTATTTCGATCATCCAGGGGATGGGTCCCCAGAAATACCCCAGGAATTTTAGGAGGGGATTGACCTTTTTTTCTTCCAGGGCATTCAGACCGAATCGGGCTAAACGGTTCTTCACCTCATTACTGGAGAGTCCTTCCCTTGAAGTAGACAGGGTGGTACAAAGTTCTTCAGCGCTCTGTTGCTGCGCTACGTCACCGGAGATTTGATCAAAGGTCGTTGGCATAATCCTTCTGGCCCATGAAAGGGCCCACTTTCAGGACCAAAGGAGCTGCGGTGGCCTCCTCTTGATTGCCGATCCTGATTTGCAATATTCTTTTAAAATTGCACCCTCAAGGGCGTTTTTATATTATATTTTACATAGGTCTTTTTGTTCGGGTCAAGAAAAATTTAAATCAATATACTATCGGGATTAGGCAATTTTTCTCGAAAGATGGTCTCCCAAGAGAAAGGGAGACAGTCATAGGCAGAAAACCTCTCGCTTTTTAATACCGATTCTCCCCGAATTGAGGTAAAATAATTTTCCCTGTATTTCTTTTAGGTTTTGCGTTAAAAATCCTATTAAAGCCCCCCGCAGCTGATGCAGAGTGCGGGCTCGCTGATCATATTCAACCCGCTAAGCTTTTATGATATGACAATTTTTTTCTGTAAAAAATAATAGCCTAAAGGGCATTTTGCCGATCCATCAAAACCGGAGGAACCTATGGCTCCCGAAGAAAAGAAAGATCTCACCGACAATTTAAAAGAGAAATTCCGGTCCCTCTTTAACCCTCAGGATCCGCAAAAAAAGCAGAACGCCTTACCTCCCAAGGCCCACTTTAGTATCTGGTATTTTCTAATCGTCTTCCTTTTAATTAGTCTTTTACAACAATACTTTCTATCCCGCAAGGTGGAGACGATACCGTACAGCCAATTTAAACAGTACCTGGCCGCAGGACAGGTGGATAAGATAACTATTGAACCCGAAAATGTTATGGGCACCTTGAAAGGCAAAGACAAAAAACAGGGGCAACAGTTCATTACTATCCGGGTCAATGATCCCGATTTGGTGAAAGACCTGGATGACCACAAGGTCAATTATTCAGGGAAATATGAAAGTAAATTTCTAAGTAATGTCCTGTCCTGGGTCATCCCTCTGGCCATTTTTTTCATCATCTGGCGGTTTGCCATGAAAAAAATGGGGCCGGGAATGGGAGTCCTGTCCTTCAGCAAAAGCAAGGCCAAGCTTTTTGCCCAAAATGAAACCAAAGTGACCTTCACGGATGTAGCCGGCATTGACGAAGCCAAAGAAGAGCTTCAAGAAGTCGTTGAATTTTTGAGCAAACCTGATAAGTTTCAGAAATTAGGCGGAAAAATTCCCAAGGGGGTTCTCCTGGTCGGACCCCCCGGAACCGGCAAGACGCTTTTGGCCAAGGCCGTGGCCGGTGAAGCCAAGGTCCCCTTCTTCAGCATCAGCGGGTCTGAGTTTGTGGAGATGTTCGTCGGCGTGGGGGCCGCGCGCGTTCGCGATCTGTTTTTCCAGGCCACGCAACAAGCCCCCTGCATAATCTTTATCGATGAACTGGACGCCCTGGGAAAGGCCCGGGGAATCAATGTCATGGGCGGGCACGATGAACAAGAGCAAACGCTCAACCAGCTTCTGGTGGAGATGGATGGATTCGAAACGAATAAAGGGGTCATCATCATGGCCGCCACCAACCGGCCGGAAATCCTGGACACGGCCTTGTTGCGTCCGGGACGGTTTGATCGACAGGTCCTGGTGGACCGCCCCGATATCAACGGCCGGGAAGCCATCCTGAAAATCCATTCCAAGAATGTCCTTTTGGGCCCCGATGTGGACCTCCGCCAGGTCGCCGGCCGCACCCCGGGTTTTGTGGGGGCAGACTTGGCCAACCTGATCAACGAAGCGGCCCTCTTGGCAGCCAGGAAAAATAAAGAGGTGGTGGAATCCTCCGATCTGGACGAGGCCATCGACCGGGTAGTTGGGGGACTGCAAAAAAAGAGCCGGGTGATGAATCCCCAGGAGAAAGAAATCGTTGCCTTTCATGAATCCGGACATGCCATTGTGGCTGAATCGGTAGAGCATGCCAACCCGGTCCACAAAATCTCCATCATTCCCCGGGGGATTGCGGCTCTCGGATATACCCAGCAACAACCTACGGAGGACCGTTATTTAATGACCCGTCCCGAGCTGTTGGACCGACTGGCCGTTCTATTAGGCGGCCGGGTGGCGGAGGAACTGGTTTTTAAGGAAATCTCCACCGGGGCCCAAAATGACTTACAACGGGCCACGGAGATCGCCCGTTCCATGGTCGCCGAATATGGCATGAGCGATCGGTTAGGGCTGGTAACCTATGAACAACCTCGGCAGGCCCGTTTTCTTCCAGAAAATTATTCTCCTGGTAAAACCTACAGTGAAGAAAAAGCCGCTCAAATCGACGAAGAGGTAGCTCGGGTTGTTGAGGAAACCCACCAAAGGGTACGGGACATCCTGGCCACCCAGCGAGAGGTATTAGAAAAACTGGCCAATCTGGTTTCTAAAGAGGAAATTGTCCAGGGTGATGAACTGAGAAAGATGCTTGGCAAAAGCCCAATAGCGAAGGCTCCAAAGAATATGACCACGTGAAAATTTGACTCTCTGGGGACCAAAGACGGGTAGTATTTCCCAATATCAAACAAATTACATAAAGGAGGTTTTATGGATGATTTTAAACGCATTCTGGTGGTAACCCGCATGACTCAATATTGTCAGAAGGCCGTTTATCAGGGCGTTTCTCTGGCTAAAAAATACAGCGCCCAATTGTTTGTTCTCCACGCCATCCACAATCCTTTTTCCTATAAGGGTTGGAATCTGCCCATCATTTCCCTGGAAAAAGAATACCAGGCCAACATCCAGAAAGAGAAGAAACGTCTGGATAAGATTATAAAAAACGAACAAAGTGAAGGACTAGCGATAGAGGTGCTTCTTAGAAAAGAAGAGCCTACTCAGGCGATTGTCGATGTAGTCAAAGAAAAAAACATCGATCTGATTGTTATGCTCGCCCATGAGGAGGGGCATCTGGAACACTTTTTGTTCGGCCGAAGCAATGAGGACCTTGTTCGTAGTATCCCCTGCTCGATCTTGCTGGTAAAAAAAGAGCCGGGACCTGCTAAATGACGAAAAGGTCAAAAAGGCCTATCTGGGAATCTAGGAAATAGTTCTTCGGACCGACGCTTGGTTTCGTTTCAGATCAACCCACGTTTATTCCCGAGGAAAGGCGGAAAACTGTGATAAGAGCTAAAAAGCTAAAAATTAAAGAAGAGGATCTGGCCAAGCGTTACCGAGATCTTCTGGAAATTGCCAGATTGGTAAGCTGGTGTACAAACCGGGATTATCTTATCAAGACCTGTCTTGAACACATTAGCCAAAGATTAGGAATGCGAGTTCGATACGCCCTCATGGAAGGCGACGAGCTGAAGCTCCACTGTTGGGTGGGTAAATACGGGTGCCCGATTGAACAAGTTCCTGTTCACAAGGAAAGCATTGTGTGGAGGATTGTTGAAAAAGGGGAACCTTTGAACCTGACTGATGCCAAAGAGATCGAAGGTTACCGACATACCCTTGCAGAGGCAGTTAAGGTCAAGGCCATTATTCCGCTCCTGTACGTGGATTCACTTACTCAAAAGGAAATAAGGGTGGGAGCCCTGATCGTCGATTCAGGTAAAGAGGGGGTTCCTGTTTCAACCGAAGATTTTAATTATCTGAAGGTGATTGGGGAGTTGATTGGAGCTGCTGTCGGTAAGGCCGAGCTATCAGAGCAATTGATTGAATCTTACCGAAAGAAGGAAGCCATTGTTAAACAAACAGCGGATGCGTTTCGGAACCGAATTACAATCATCGGAACAATCTCCCGACGAGTAGCGAGATTGACCAAGAATCCGGCTTTGGCTCAGGATGCCAAGATACTCTATCAGGAAGTGCAATCTCTGCAGTCCCATTTGGAGAGGTTTGAAAAGTATATAGAGATCTAAGATTTGGAGGCCGAGCGGGTTGGTCGATAATCCGTAATTAAGGGCTTTTGGTTTGAACGAGGGGTGCTGGTTGATTTGCCAATGATTTAAATATCCTGCCGCAATTACGATTACCGCTTTGAACTCCTCCGTATTATTCAAAATGAAGGTTTAAAGAGTGTTTCAGTAGGAGAGCAGCTATAGTTCGCTCTCAATATTAGTCATTTTTTGCCACTGCATTAACGATTAAAGATACGGAGTTCTCAAAGTTAAGGTGGACAGTATTTAGCACCAAATCGTAGTGCAAAGGGTCTTCAAGTTCAGCATTAAAATACCTTTTAGAAAATTCGTGCCGGCTGTCGTCAAACCGCTCTATCTCTTTCCTGGCGATATCCTCATCAACCTTCAGGTCAGCCATGACACGTTTTATCCGTATATCCACGGGTGCAACTACGAGGATATGAAAGGCCCCCGGATAATTTTTCAGGATAAACTGGCTTCCTCTTCCTCTGATGACAATGGAATTACTTGTAGCCAGCTCCTTTATTACCGACTTTAATCCTTTTAAATATTGAAAGTTATCCAGCACCATTTCCCAGGTTGGCATATAAGCCCCAAAATAACCATCTATGCCAATCGAATAAACATGAGCCAGTGATTCAGCGATACGCCCCAACAGAGTTCCTGGCGGCTTCTCTTTTTCTATTATCCCGTTCTCCGGCCATTTCAACCGCGAGGCCACGTCAGCTATTATCTCCCGGTCAACATAGTCATAATTAAGTTTCGCAGCCACGAGTTTACCAATTTTAGGAGCGCCACTTCCCAACTGACCTCTGATAGTTATTACAGACATTTTCTCAACTCCGAGAGATATGGTTTGGTTTCCTAACGTCTGAAGTATTTTACTCGTTAACGCTATTCTCTGCACCCGGAGCTTCGTTCATCCTGAAAATTAGGCTGTTGGTTTTGATAAGGTTGTTGCCCGGCTGAGAATATTATTTACGGTTTTTGATAAGAAATTTCATTTTGATGGGAAGAGTATAAAGCAAGGGAAAGACAGGATCAAGAAGATAAAAAGTGGGGGACGGCAAGGCGACCAACGGGGTCTTTTGAAGAAATTAAGCGGATTCATTTAGATAGAGATTTAATAAATTTCTTAAATAGTTCTTGTTCCTTGTGGTTCAATGATACAAAAGTTCTCCCCTCTTTTTTATGGAATTTTATTTTATCTTCTCTGGCCGACCATCCCAATGCCTGGTATACGACTTCCCCTTTCTCTTTTAGAATTTGAGGAAACTTTGAAATATCAACACTTCCTTTCTTTCCCATAATCATCCAAACTTTTTCAGCCATCTCGCCGATGGCTTGACCACTTTTTTAAATTTGAGAGGGAGGCTTACCTCTTGAGACAGGATAAGATGGGGGAGAGTACCGTCCGCGCCCAGAATCGAAACCAATTTTTTCAACCCCTTATTAATTTCCTTCAGTCCGGTTAGTGGTATTTTCTCCAATCCGATAACCAGTAATCCTTGGGCGAC
>CAWIRY010000008.1:0-6350 GCA_963838485.1 uncultured delta proteobacterium
GTGCAACAGAACGCCGGCTTAACCGTGCAGGCGCGAATTCCATTGCCTTGGCAGTCAGAGCGCAGGCAATGCGAGGTGCGGTATGAGTGAAACGTTCGTTCCAAAGATACTGGTTTTAGCTACGGAAAAGTGCGCCTATCCCGGAGCCGATGCGGTTGGCAAGGCACACATGGAGTATCCCTCTGAACGTTTATATCCTGCGGGTACTTTCGCCCGTTCTTTTTTTCCCGAAGATTTTTATTTCAAATCCTATGCAAAGGGAATCGACGGGATTCTGATCGCGGCCTGTGGTTCGGATTGCCCGTATCACGGCGCGTATGAACAGACTGGCGGCCCGCATCGATCAACTCACTTCGCGGATGAGCGCGGGCGGGTTGGGCATCGAGCGTATTCGCCTGACCGCCATCTGCACAGTATGCATCAAGGCCTTTCTGAAGGAAATCGCGCTGATGAGTGACCATCTCAATCGGCTTGGCCCGGTGGACACACAACTGGCTGAGCGCCTGCACCTTGAGTCGGTGGGGCGTCTGCAAGCCTCGGCCCGTTTTCCGAGCCCGGTCGCGGCGATGCAGGGAGGCTTGTGATGAACATGCAGATCGATTCGAGTTACTCGCCGGATGCTTTGGTCGTTCGCCTTCTTTTCCCTGCGGGTCAAAGCCATCTTTTTTGCCATGATGACCCTGGCCTTAGCGGAGTTCGCCTTTATCCTGGCTATGCAATGGTATGATCTGACCAAGGGTGAAGACGGGGTTTCCTTCAAACTTCCGGGGATTTTAAACGTGAACTGGTCGGCGCCGAACTTTCTGGGGATGGAGGTCAACGGCCGGCTGGTGACCTATTATTTTATCCTCATCGTCTCGGTGATCCTCTTTATTCTCATGCTCCGTTTTGTCCGCTCCCCGGTGGGGCAGGCCCTCAAGGCCATCCGCGACAACGAACCACGGGCCACGGCCCTGGGTTACAAGACCTTCCGCTACCAGGTCTTTGCCATCGTCTTCGGTTCGGCCATCGCCTCCTTGTCCGGGATCCTTTTTGCCATGTGGCTAAGTTACGTCAATCCCGAATCGGTCCTCTCCACAGCGCTCATGCTCAATGTCTTGCTTATGGTCATCATCGGCGGTTTGGGTACGCTTTACGGGAGTATCTTCGGGGCCGCCTTTATCAAAATCGCCGAAACCTGGCTGCCCGACCTGCAGAAAGTGGCTAAGAGTTTGTTGCCCAACGTTGAAATCGCCACTCGCTTGGCCGAACGATGGATTCTCTACTTCGGGATCCTTTTTATCCTGGTCGTCTTTTTCTTTCCAAAAGGTTTTGTCGGAACGGCTAAAGAAATGATCAACCGCCGGAAGGCAGCCGCCAGAAAGGAGGGCGGTCGTGTCTGATACTAAGGCCAAAGCCGGCATCTTAAGCCTGGCCACCTATATCCCCCGGGCCTATCATAGTGCCGATTATATCGCCTCCCAATCCGAGACCCCGGCCGAGGTCATCCGGACCAAACTCGGCTGGTATCAGAAAAATGTCCCCGGCCCCGGGGACGGTACGGTGGCCATGGGCCTCAAGGCCGGCCGGAAGGCCTTTTATCTTTCGGGTTTAAATCCCTCGGACATCGACCTGGTCGATCTGGAGCGGCGAAGAGGTCAAGGAGTTTCGCAACTGGCCGGTGGGTCCTAAGATCCAGAAGGAATTGGGTCTGAAAAAGGCCTGGTCCTTCGACATCCAGCAGCGTTGCGGCACCACCATGGTAGCCTTAAAGCTGGCCCGGGACATGATCCGGGCCGACGACCGGATCAACAATATCCTGATCGCTTCCGGTTACCGCAACTCCGACCTGATCCACTATCCCAACCCCAGGGTGCGCTGGATGTATTTTTTGGCGGCCGGCGGGGCCGCCTGCGTGGTTCAGAGGGATTGCCCGCGCAACGAGATCCTGGAAGGCCACTTCATGACCGACGGTTCTTTTACCTGGGACGTCTACGTGCCTGAGGGGGGATCGGTCGCACCCATGACCGCCCAAGGTCTACGGCAAGGGAAACAATATCTGGATGTGTTGGACCCGGGGGGCATGAAGGAGCGGCTGGAAAGGCTTAGCCTGAGCAACTGGCTTTTCAGCATCGACCAGGCCTTGAAAAAAAGCGGCTATACCCGGGCCGACGTGGATTACTTAGCCACTCTGCTGGTCAAGCGAAGCGCCCACGATTATCTGATGAACCAATTGGGCTTGAAACCGGAACAGACCCGGTATTTTCAAGAATTCGGACACCAGGGCCAGAACGATCAGATTCTCTCCCTAGATTTGGCCATCGAAGAGGGCCGTCTTAAGGACGGTGACCTGGTGCTGATGATCTCGGCCGGCATCGGCTATGCCTGGGATGTGCTGCTCATGCGCTGGGGTTCGAGTACTAAAAAAATTTAGGAAATTAGACCAGATTTACCGGATTACCTGGATTCCGACTTACGTCGGTGCTCTCGACGAGTTACGATCCATTATCCTTGAGTTCCGACTCATTCGGTTTAGGAGAAAGAATAAATGCTTTACGGAGACTGGATAGGACGGTGGGGGAATAGTTTTCCAGACGCCGAGGCCATTGTGGATATCCCCAGGAACCGGCGGTACACTTATGGGCAACTGAGCCTTGATATTAATCGCCTGACCCATTTTTTATCGGGTGAACTCGGGATAAAAAAGGGCGACCGGGTGGCGGTGCTGGCCTTCAACCGGGCCGACTATATCACCCTCTTTCTGGCTACCAGCCGAATAGGGGCTATATTAGTGCCCCTCAATTTTCGTCTGGCCATCGACGAATTCATCTATTATTTTCAGGATGCCGCCCCCAAGGCCTTTTTCTTCGATCAGGAACACGCTCCGATCGCCGGGGAACTCAAGTCCAGGGTAAAGGTGGACCATTATGTCTGTTTAGATGAAGATGAGAACGTCGGTCAAAGCCTGGCCGCCTTCTGGGGCCAATTACCGACGGCCCCTTTGGCCGAAGTGGAATTGAGCCCCCATGATCCCCAGTTGATCATCTATACCTCGGGTACCACGGGCCTGCCCAAAGGGGTAATCATGACCTACGGCATGATCACCTGGAACTCGATCAATACCAACATCGGCTGGGGCCTTAACCGGGGGGAACGGACCATCCTGCACCCGGCCCTGTTCTATACGGCCGGCTGGAATGTTTTCACCCTACCTCTGTTTCACTCCCTGGGGACTAATATCCTTATCCGGCGGTTCGAAGCGGACCTGGTCCTCGATTTGATTGAGCGGGAGAAGGTCACCATTTTTTTCGCCGTTCCCACCATGTACCAGATGATGATCGAATCGCCCAAATTCAAGACCACTGATTTTTCAAGCATCTGGTTCCTGGTATCCGGCGGCGCCCCTCTGACGGAAAAAATTTTCGCGACCTTTAAAAAAGAGAAAGGGATCCATCTCCGGGAGGGCTACGGACTGACCGAAGTGGGGCCGAACTGTTTTCAGGCCAACGGAAAACTAAAGACCGTGGGCCATCCCATGCCTCATGTGGACATCAGGTTGATCGACGGGCAGGGCCAAGAGGCCCCATCGGGACAGGAAGGGGAGCTCCTTTTCCGAGGCGATCACCTGTGCGCCGGCTACTGGAATAAGACCCAGGCCACGGATGAGGCCATCAAGGACGGCTGGTTTTATACCGGCGACCTGGCCAAGGTGGATGAAGACGGCCATCTTTCCATAGTGGGCCGCAAAAAAGACATGCTCATCTCCGGGGGGATCAATATCTATCCAGCCGAAGTGGAGCGGATAATCGAGACCCACCCGGCCGTGGCTGCCGTGGCGGTCATCGGGGTGGCCGAGGAATGAAAAGTGGGGGGAAGTGGGCAAGGCCTGCGTGGAGCTCAAACCTGGAGAAGGCCTCACCCTGGAAGAACTTCAGGAATTTTTGGCCGACAAAATGGCCAAATATAAAATCCCTA
This sequence comes from uncultured delta proteobacterium, assembly GCA_963838485.1. Classification (GTDB taxonomy): domain Bacteria; phylum Desulfobacterota; class RBG-13-43-22; order RBG-13-43-22; family RBG-13-43-22; genus RBG-13-43-22. Next base: position 3,955 of record CAWIRY010000008.1, read on the forward strand.
AATACCTGGTCATCGTGGAGGCCCTTCCCAGGACCGTGGCCTCGGAAAAGGTGCGCAAATTCGTGCTCAAAGAAAGCACGGGAAACCGGATAATAATTAGTCTCTTGGGAGTCTCGGTGATGATCCGTATCGTAAAACTCCCAATAACGGCTTTCTTTCCCCCAGGCAGGAGAGGGGTGACGTGAGTGAGTCATTCCGGCGAAAGCCGGAATCCAGGTTTTTTTGTCTGATCCCTTGCTTTTCGCCGGAACGCTGTTGGACCCCGGTTTTCACCGGGGTGACAATTATTACAAGACCATTAAAATCCAAACAACCGCAAAAAACATGAATAAAGAGAACACCCAAATAGGAATCGTAAGCTACGGCCTCTACACTCCGGCAGGATTTGAGACCGCCGAAGAAGTTGCCGCCAAGTCAGGGCTGACCCCTGATGAGGTAAGAGCGCTGGGCGTCGAGCGCAAGTGTCGGCCGACCCAGGAAGACCAGCCCATCCCCATGGCCGTCAAGGCCGCCAAGCTGGCCTTTGAGCGGGCCGGGGGGATAAAACCCGAAGAGGTGGACCTGGTCCTCTGGACCGGTGAGGAGTACAAAGACTACATCGCCCAGACGGCCTCTATCCGGGTTCAAGAGGAGGCCGGCTGTTGCAACGCCTGGGCCTTCGACCTGGTTGACCAGGGGGTGACGACCGTCCTCGGCCTGCGCATCGCCCGGGATATGATGATCGGCGATAAGATCATCAATACGGTCCTTCTGGCCGGCGGAACCCGCAACGTGGACCTGGTGGATTACACCAACCCCGACACCTGCTTTATGCTGCCTTTTTCAGCCAGCGGCGGGGCCGTTTTGCTCCGCCGGGGCCATGACTGCAATATCTTGGGAGATATAGAACTAACCGTGGACTGCGAGATGGCCGATGAGATTTTTGTACCGGGGGGCGGGACCGAGATCCCTTTCAAGGAAGATAATCTCAATTCGAAAATCATGTTCTTCCAGGCACCCCGGCCCGAGAAGGTGAAAAACTATCTCGACCGGCGCTGGCCCCAGGTCCTGGCCGAGACGGCCCAAAAAGTCCTTTCCGGTCATTCACCCGATTATCTGGCCCTACGGCACCTTTCTCCGTCCCAGCGTGATGTCGTGCTGGGCCGACTAAGTGTAAGACCGGAGCAGTCTCCGGCCCTGGATCAATGGGGCTGCCATGGGACTAATGATTGCCTTCTCTCCCTGGAACTGGGAATAAAAAGCAAGGCCGTCAAAGAAGGCTCCCTCGTAGCCATGGTTGCCGGCGGGATCGGCTTCACCTATGCCGCCGCCCTGATTCGTTGGGGATCTTCCCCCTCCCTCTTTTGATGACAGGATGGACAAAATTTTGGGAGAAGGGATTATTTCCTTGACAGACGGGCGGGGAAGTCCGAAAATATTTAATAATGAAAAAAATCCTGTTCTTATTGGCAGTCGGACTGAGTTCTGGTTTTTTCCTTCGGATGGCTGGGGGAACCAGGTTATTCTTTGTCCGGCCCCTCGATTTCCATTTCACCGGATGATTATGATGCCGGGGATTTGACCAGAGCCCCGGCCATCGTCCAGAAAGTGTTCCAGGTTTTCAATACCGGAGATTCCCTCCTCTCCATTACCAAAATAAAATACACTTGAAGTATGAAAGTAGTACGGTATGATCCGTACATCCAGCCCGGCGGGCGGGGAGAAATAGTCATCGCTCTGGAAACGAATAGGCTTGACGGCAAATTCAAGCGGTATTTCAGAGTTTTCAGCAACGATCCCCGACGTCCGGAAATTTTCATCAATGTATATGGCTTCTCCACCCCCTTCGGGTATAAAATAGAAAGGAATTAATTTCTTTTAGGTAAACCCCCGGCTTTGCCGGGGGACTCCCAGAGTTTGACAAATCCGGGAGAATGAGAAAGCCTCCAACCTGTGAACCGCTCAAAGTTTACAGAATAGGAGGCTTTCAATGGAACACTTACAAAGTCTAACCCATACCAAGTGGGAATGTAAATACCATATTGTTTGGATTCCGAAATATCGGAAAAAGAAACTATATGGACAGATACGGAAATTTTTGGGATCACTATTCAGGGAGTTAGCATCCCAGAAGGAGTGTACGATTATCGAAGGGCATTTACAACCGGACCATGTCCACATTTTGATCTCGATACCTCCGAAGTACGCCGTATCACAAGTAGTTGGGTTTCTCAAGGGCAAGAGCGCCATTTATATAGCCCGAGCCTATCTGGGGCGAAGAAAGAATTTCACCGGTCAAAATTTTTGGGCCCGAGGATATTTCGTTTCGACCGTAGGTAAGGATGAAGATGAAACCCGACAATATATAAAGAACCAGGAAAAGGAAGAACAACGTCTCGATCAACTCCAATTGTTTG
>CAWIRY010000009.1:0-5057 GCA_963838485.1 uncultured delta proteobacterium
TCGGGACTGATATATTGGGATTCTTCATCGCTGTAGAGCCGGCCGGGTTTGGGATCCATCTGCAAAATAATCTCTATGGCCGGAATAATCTCTTCCATGGGGGCCTGAAGGGCCCGGCCGATGGCCGGGTAATTTTTGGTTTCCAGGGAACCCAGATGGTCTTTGATGATCAGCTCTACCCAGGGATTAGGAAGGGTTAAATGCCGGGCCTGGATGAGCAGACATTCCTTGAGGTCCCGAGAGGCCACCCCCAGGGGATCAAATTCTTGGATGCGTAGCAAAACCTTTTCCACCAGGGCGATCTCCTGAACGGTACTTTGGGCAATCTCCTCCAGAGAAGACATTAAATAACCATTGACGTCCAAATTGCCTATGATCTCCGAACCCACCTTTTCCTCGGACGGGGTTAAATTGGAAAGAGAGAGCTGCCACATAAGATGGTCCGTCAAAGAGGTCTTTTGGGACACCAAATTTTCATAGGAAGGGATGTCCCGGTCTTCGGAAATGTCCTCACTCTTGGGGGTATAATAATCATTGAGATAATTGTCCCAATCCATGTCCTCAAAGGCCCGTTCTCCGATAGTCACTTCGGCCCGTCGGTCTTCCGCCTCGACTTCCGAACCTTCGGCGGATTTTTCGGTCTGGGAGGGCTCCAGTTCCTCGGTCCCGCCCTCTTCCAAAACCGGATTGGCTTCCAATTCCTGATGAAGGTTTTCCTGGAGTTCAAGCCGGGAAAGCTGCAGCAGCTTGATCGCCTGCTGTAACTGAGGGGTCATGATCAACTGTTGGCTGAGTCTAAGTTGTTGTTTGATCTCTAAGGCCATTAGGATAATTGAAACTTTTCTCCCAGGTAAATTCTTCGGGCCGTCTCGCTGTCGGCCAACTCCTGGGGGGTCCCTTCTTCCAGGACTGTTCCTTGATTAATAATATAAGCCCGATCACACACCGAAAGCGTTTCCCGGACATTGTGATCGGAAATCAGGATCCCGATATTCTTAGCCTTCAGGGCCTCTATGATGTTCTGAATATCATTTACGGCCAGGGGATCGATTCCCGCAAAAGGTTCATCAAGCAAGATAAAAGACGGTGAAGTGACTAAAGCCCGGGTGATCTCCACGCGCCTTCGTTCCCCGCCGGACAGGGAATAAGCCTTGTGGTGGGCCAGATGGGTCAGTTTGAGTTCTTGCAGAAGCTCGGTCAAACGCGTTTTCCGCTCCATTGATGAAATATCCAGGGTCTCCAAAATAGCCATTATATTTTCGTCCACGGTCAGGCGGGTAAAGATCGAAGGTTCTTGAGGCAGATAATTGATGCCTTTCCTGGCCCGAAGGTACATGGGGAGTTCACTGATATTTTCATCGTTTAACAAAATAGTCCCTTGGTTGGGACGGGTTAAGCCGACAATCATATAAAAAGTCGTCGTCTTACCCGCACCGTTCGGCCCTAATAAACCGACGATTTCTCCCTCGGCCAAATGGAGGCTGACTTTGTTGACCACCGCCTTTCGATGGTACATTTTTACCAAATCCCGAACGGCCAACTGCTTCATAATGTCAGGCACTCTTTCCCGGGCTGTTCAAAAATGTTCAGAGACAAGTCGTGAGGCCTCACTTTTCTTCTTGATGGATAACGGCCTGTACCCGGTTAGAGCCCTTGCTGGTGACCAGACTTCGGTTCTCCTTAATCCAGACAGTGACCTCCTCTCCCTTTACCAGGTTTTTGCCCTGCCAAACCTTGGGATTGCCGGACAAGACAATACGCTGGTCGGCATTGTAAAAAGTAGCTGTTTCGCCAGTGGCCACATCCTTACCTTGGATAATTTTGACCTGGCCGGTGGCCACGATCTTGTCCACTCGGTTTTGCTGAGTCAGACCTTTTTTATCGCTTCGATTCGGCTGAGCGGAAGAAGGTTTTTTTTCGTTGTCCTCGGTATAATAGATGACCATCGTATCACAATAAATGATAATGGGATCTTTCCCCTGCTGTTCCTGCTTAGCCACCACGTTTCCTGAAAAGGTGGCCATTTTGTTTTTATTATCGGCCTCCAGCCTATCCGCGGTGACCACAATGGGGCGGCTGCTTTCCATGGGGCCTTTTTCTTTTCCCGCCACTAAACCGGGCAAGATAACTCCCTGTAAAATGAATCCTATGATTCCATAGGATAGGAGTGCTTTTCCAAATCTTCCCATATCCCCCTCCTTTTTGGTACTTTTCCTGTTCGGGGTGCCCCGATCTTTGATCGGGTATTTTATAAAAATTTTTCTCTAAAATCCTTTCGACCCTGAGAAATTATCAGGATTTAAAAAACTCCTGGTAAAAAGTCATCCGGGCATTTTTTTTGACCCAAACCTTCTGGGAATCAAGGTTCATGGACACCCCCTGACCATCCAGGAAAATATGAGGGCCTTTAAAAGAGAATTTTCCTTCCGAAGAAACCTCCCTTTTGTCATCCTCATACTGAAGAGAAGGGGCCTTCAGCTCATATCCATCCGAGGTGGAAATAACCACTTCCCCTTCAATAAAGACATTCTTCTTTTTCGTATCCAGTTTCCCCAAGTTCCCGATCAAGGTAATGGGACCTTCCCCATCTTTGGGGAAATAAATCAGGGTTACCTTTTTGAAAGAAATCTGATTTTGAACCTGCTGATAGTTTACCGCCTCGGCCTTCAGTTCCCACAATTTGACCCCGCCCTTGACTTGAACGAAGTTGATCTCCTTCATCCCTATTTGACCGGGAGTCCCTTTTTCTGACTGGATCTTCGGCGGGGGCGGCGACGGTCTCCGGATCCTAAAAGCATATAAGCCGATCCAAAAAGCAACGACACAAAGGATACCAATCGCCAGTATATTCTTTAGCTTCTTCACTTTATCTAAAATTATTCTTTATAGCCCATATTTTTTGAGAATGGGGTCCCATTTGTCTTGGGCTTTGATAATAAATTCAGAGACCTCCCGACGGCCCCATACCCCCCGGCCGCCTTGGTAACATAATCCACTTCTTTTTGAATCAGGGGATGACCGTTAATAACACTGATCGACAGTCCAACTTTTTTTAGCAAGGCCAGGTCGATAAAATCATCCCCCATATAACCAACCTGCTCTGAATCGAGCCTTGTTTTTTGGAGGATTCTTTCATATATTTTTACTTTATCCTTTATCCCTTGAAAAAGAAAGGAAATACCCAGTTCTTTGGCCCTCATTTCCACCGATCGGGAGGATCGACCGGACAGAAAACCCACTTCGATCCCCTCCTTCTGGAGCCAACGGATCCCCTGTCCGTCTTGAACGTGAAAGATTTTTATCTCCCGGCCGTTTTCGTCATAAAGGATCCGGCCATCCGTTAAAACCCCATCCACGTCGAGCAGAAGCAACCGAATTTTTCGCGCCTTCTGAAGTATGACCTCCATGGGTTTGTCGTTGATATAAGGTCTGGAATTCATGGTTTACGGTTCAGAGTATTAAGATCTCAATGCTTCTGCACAATAATTGGGTTATAGGATTGAACCGATTTTATGTTTTTACCTTAAACCTTGAACCTCGGACCCTTCTCTCTTTTCTTCCCGGACAAGGCCGTGAATAGCCATCAAGCCGCGCAGAAGGGTTTCTAATCGGTCCAAGGGCCAGGAATTGGCCCCATCGCACAAGGCCTTTTCCGGCTCCGGGTGGACCTCCAGGAAGACCCCTTGAACACCGGCCGCTACGGCCGCCCTGGCCAGAAAAGGGATGAATTTCCTTTCTCCGCCGGATACCCCTTCACCCCCCCCGGGTAATTGAACGCTGTGGGTGGCATCGAAGATAACCGGATAACCAAAACCGGAAAGGATGGGCAGGGACCTCATGTCCACCACCAGATTGTTATACCCGAAACTGGTCCCCCTTTCGGTAAGCAGTATCTGCTCATTGCCGGTCCCGGTAATTTTTTCGACAACAAAGCGCATGTCCCAGGGAGAAAGAAACTGGCCTTTTTTAACATTGACCGGCCGTCCTGTTCGGCCCGCGGCCGTCAATAGATCGGTCTGGCGGCATAAAAAGGCCGGTATCTGGATCACATCCAGGACCTGGACGGCCTTTTCTATTTCACTGACTCGATGGACATCGGCTAAAACAGGAAGTCCGAAACGAGCCCGGATAAAGTCTAACAGATCCAATCCCGCGGTAAGTCCGGGACCACGATAACTGTGGAGCGAGGTTCGATTGGCTTTATCAAAAGAAGCCTTAAAAACAAGGGGGATATTCAGCCGTTTCTGAATCTCTTTAAGTTCGCTGGCGATGGCTACGGTAGTAGATTCGTCTTCGATAACACAAGGGCCGGCAATTACCAGGAGCGGGGCGGTCTCACCAACTTTCCATTTCCCAATACATATTTCTTTCAATAGGATTATGCTCGCTTAATGACAATGACTTTGAGAATATTTCAACGAGTTCCGAATAAATTCTCTGAATAAGGGATGGGGACTCATGGGACGGGATTTGAATTCCGGGTGAAACTGACACCCCAAAAACCAAGGGTGTTCGTGTAACTCGACAATCTCCACAAGAGAACCATCCGGTGAGAGTCCGCTCAAAATAAGTCCCTTTTCCGTCAGGCTTTGTTTGAAATCCAGATTAAATTCATACCGATGTCTATGGCGTTCGAAGATTTCCTCTTGCTGATAGCTCTCATAGGCCCGGGTATCGGGGATAAGTCGGCAGGGATAGGCCCCCAGGCGCATGGTCCCTCCCTTTTCCGAAGTTTCATCCCGGTGACGAACCTCACCCGTCCGATAGTCATACCAATCTCTCATCAGATAAATAACCGGATAAGGGGTGTCAAGCAAAAATTCCGTGCTGTGGGCCGAAGACAACCCGACTACGTTTCGGGAAAACTCAATAACCGCCAATTGCATGCCCAGACAAATCCCGAAGAAGGGGACCTTTTTCTCCCGGGCGAATTGAACAGCCAAAATTTTCCCCTCTACCCCTCGATAACCAAAGCCCCCCGGTATAAGAATGCCGTCGGCTTGGGCCAGGCGGAGATCGGCCCCTTGTTTTTCCAATTCTTCGGAATCGATAAAATC
>CAWIRY010000010.1:0-10581 GCA_963838485.1 uncultured delta proteobacterium
GCGGTGCAGGGCGGTGTATCCTCCACCTTCCGTGTCGCCGGTGAAGACGGCTTTCCCGTGCGCATCAGGCTGGGCGAGGCCTATCGCAATAACGTAGTGGGCCTTGAATCCTTCCGGGTTCACACCCCCTCAGGAGACTTTCCTCTCTCACTATTGGGGGACGTCAGCGCCAATTATGTGCCGTCCCTTCTCACCAGGCAGGATATGCAAAACAGCATAGATGTATTCGGTTACCGGGAGAAGGCGGCCCTCTCCCAGGTTATGACCAACGTCCAAAAGGCTTTGAAGGGACTCAAGCTCCCCCCAGGATACCGGATCAGCCAGGAAGGAGACGCCAAACAGGGCAGCGAAAACATGGCCGCCTTTAATTCGGCCCTCCTTATCGCCATGGCCCTTCTTTATTTCTCTCTCGTACCGGCCTTCTATTCCTTTATTCATCCCCTTACCATCATGACCGCCATACCCCTGGCCACCATCGGGGCTATCTGGGCGCTGCTGGTCACCGGCAAGACGCAGTCTATTTCCGCCAATATGGGGCTTTTCCTGCTGGCCGGCATCGTCGTTAAGAATTCCATTCTCCTCATCGACTTCATTGAGGCGGCTAAAGGGCGGGGTCTGTCTACGTCTGAGGCCTTGCGCGAGAGCGTCAGGGTGCGCACCAGACCTATCCTCATGACCGCCTTTGGTACGGCGGTGGGAATGCTCCCCATCGCCCTGGAACGGGCCATCGGCTTGGAGCGCCTTTCACCCTTGGCCGTAACAGCCATAGGAGGTCTCATGGGTTCGACCTTTCTAACTCTGCTCTATGTGCCCATATTCTATACCCTTTTTGAAGATGCGGTCGTCTGGCTGAAGGCAGCGGTCTCCAGACTTCGCGGCCACTCAAAAGCCGCGGTAGAAGAATCGATCCCGTCACCGCAAGAAAGCGACGGCTGACGTCTGACAGTCGGTAAATCCAAGCTAATTTTTTCCGGCGTTTTATTCTTGACAACCCGTTTATTTTTAATTAAGTTCATGCTTAATTAAAATTTACTTTTATGCAGAAATTTCTTCAAACCATAAGGGCTTCTGGCAGACGAGACACGCCTGGGGCTGTTTCATTTATTACTGACCCATGACCTCTGCGGCAAGGCCCTGGCCCAACGTCTTGGTATTTCAGAGGCTGCGGTGTCGCAACATCTCAGGACATTGCAGAAGGCCGGGCTGGTTAAAGGAGAAAAGCGCGGCTACTGGGTTCACTACAGCGTTGATAGACAGGGCTTACAGGGGCTTATCGCTGAACTACGCCTGATGACCAAACAAGTTCTCCTCTCGGGTGGCCCTTGCACCGACATTCAAGTTAAATCCAAAGGCGTTTATGGAAGGGAGGTGAAAAAGATGTGCCAGTCGTGTTGTCAATATCCGGAAAAGTTGAAAGGGAAACCCGAGGAATGCCGTCCTGAAAAGATCAAGGAATGTCATGGTGAGGTTGAAACGCATCCTTGTGAAGGGGAGAAAAAAAAAGAAAACTAAAAAAAGAATGGGCCGGCTGAGGATTTTCCTCGGCGGCCTGATCCCCCCTTTCCTCACCATGCTTGGGGCTGGCGCCACATCAAGTGCAGGCGGATTTTTTCGGTGCTGGCAGGAATTTGCTGTCGTTTACGTTCCTTTTAAACCGATGTTGGTTCTACTGGAATAAGCAGGCGAAGGTTGAAAAGATCGGAGAAAGTTAGCATGATTGAGACGGTTGATAGCCGGAATGTTTCGGAGAGTCCTTCTCTTCCGACTCTTCCGAAATTGTTCGGCTCCTTCCTTAGGCTGGGGGTCACGGCCTTCGGCGGGCCGGCGATGGTGGCCTACATCCGTGACCTGGCCGTCCGGAAGAACCGCTGGGTCTCGCCGGATTCCTTTGCCGACGGCACGGCCTTGTGTCAGACGATTCCGGGGGCCACGGCCATGCAGGCGGCCGCTTACGTCGGGTTGCGCGCCCGAGGCGCCCTGGGCGCGTTGGCGGCCTTCATGGGATTCGGGCTGCCCGCGTTCCTCCTGATGGCGATCTTATCGGTCCTCTACACGGTCAGTCGCGATCTTCAGCCGGTGGCCTCAGCCTTTCGAGGTCTGCATGTGATTGTAGTGGCGTTGGTGGCAAATGCCGTCATGACCTTCGGCCGCAATACGATCAAGAACTGGCGCGACGCGATTCTGGCTTGTGGCGCCGGTGCGTTCTTGTTCTGGAGGGGCAGCCCGATCGTCGCCATCCTGGCGTCCGCAGGAGTGGGGATGATTCTTTATTACGGGGTAAATCTGCCGATCAGGTCCCTCCACGCCGATTCCCAGCCCGGAGGGCGACGTGCGATCTGGCCGGTAATAGGGGCCATGCTCGTGGGCGGAGCGGCACTGGCCGTTCTCTTTGTGGCCGACCGCCGACTGTTCGACTTGGCCTCACTCATGGTCAAGGTGGATGTGTTCGCCTTCGGTGGAGGCTTTGCCTCGGTGCCGGTGATGTTGCACCAGGTGGTAGACGCTCGGCACTGGATGGACAGCAGAACCTTCATGGACGGCATCGCCCTGGGGCAGATCACGCCCGGGCCCATCGTTATCACCGCCACCTTTGTGGGCTATCAGGTCGCAGGCCTGGTGGGGGCCTTAGTCGGAACGGTGGCAATTTTTTCGCCCTCCTTCCTGATGGTGCTGGCCACGGTCCCCTATTTTGACCGGCTGCAACATTCCCTGCTTTTTCGGCGGGCGCTGCGGGGCATCCTGGCCTCGTTCGTCGGTTTGCTGCTGGCGGTGACCGTCCAGTTCGCCGTCGCGGTCTCCTGGACGTCCCCTGCGATCATCCTGGTCCTGGCGGCCTTCGCAGCGCTCTGGTTCAAGATCGACATCTTGTGGGTGGTGCTGGTCGGGGCGGGCGTGTCGATCTTCATTTTGTGAAAAAGATAGAAAGTCTGGCGGATAGGTTTCATGGTGGATTGTCCGCTTAGCCCTTCGCCGGCCCTGGTGCTTTTATTGCTGACCAGAACTGCTCGCAGGAATAGCACAAAAGTAGACGGCGGAACTCAAAACTAAGGCCAATCCCCATTCCTTTTTTAATGGCGACCCGGGGCATACTGGCCTCCTTTGTGGGGTTGCTTCTCTATGTCCTGAATAAATTTGCCTTGGCCGTTTCCTGGGATATCTTTCGAATCCTATTTTGCCTTGCAGCTTTAATAGCCCAGATTAAAAAAATAGATCTCTTTTACATCGTCCTAATCGGTGGTATTATTTCTATCTGTTTGTTTTCATGGCTACTTCCACCCCTTCACCTGCACTCCCAAGAAAGACTATCATCCGGATGACAATAAAAAAGACAAAATTTTCTTGGTTGACCACAAGTTTTTCCATCTCCGGTGGTTTAACCTGTTAAAGGGGAAAAATCCAAAAGGATTTTCCTTCCAAACCTTATCCGATCGCAGATCGTTTGAGGCAGACCTCGAGGCTGTGATCCGTGGGGTTCCGAGGGTTTAAACTTTAGTAGGACCCTTAAATGAAATCCTAAGGCGCGGAGGTAAGAATGGCCGTTAATCCATCCCTGAAAAATATATTTTTGCAATTTCTCAAAATGGGATCCTTCTCCTTTGGCGGGGTATATTCCATGCTCGCTTTTTTTGAAAGGGAACTCGTGGAAAAAAAAGAGTGGCTTACCCATGAGGAATTCGTCGAAAGTGTAGCCATTGGACAGATGACCCCGGGCCCGCCTATCGTCAACACGGGTATCTGCATTGGATATAAACTTAAAAAGATAAAAGGGGCTTTGGCCACTACCGTTGGGCAGGCATTTACCGGTACGGTTCTGGCCATCTTGCTGGCCATTTTCTATATGGAAACCAAGGGTAATGCCCTATTGCTTTCGACCATGAAAGGTGTGGGGGCGGCTGTGGTGGGACTCTTGCTTTCAATTATCTTCAAAATGACCAAGACGACTGTCAAGGACTTCAAGGCCGCCTTTTTTGCGGCGGCCGCTTTTATTGCCCTAGCTGTATTCAAGCTCAATCCTATCGGTATTATTTTGGCTTCCGGGGTATTAGGATTGATCTTATTCAGGAGGACGCCCCGATGATTTTATTTAAGTTCTGTTGGATATTGATGATCGCCAATGCCCTCACCATAGGAGGAGGCTATGTTATGCTCCCCATGCTCCAAAAGGAATTTGTTGAAAAAAACCATTGGCTAACCAACCAGGAATTTTTAGATTCCGTTGCCATCGGTCAGCTTACCCCCGGGCCTTTGACAGTTATGAATGCTGTAATCGGTCAGAAAATCTACGGCTTGATCGGGGCCATAATGGCTATGGTCAGCTCCTATCTTCCCTGCATTATTATCGTTACGATAGTAGCAAGATATTATTATGAATACAAAGAGTCTGTAATCGTTAATTCAAGTTTCAAGGGGATAAAAGCTGCCGTTATCGGATTATTAGCCGCAGTGGCCATCTCCTTGGGCAACACAGCGCTTGTAGACCCAATCACCTTCGGAATTGCTGTAATTGGTTTTATCTTGATTGCTTTTACAAAGACGGATCCTTCTTTTATAATTATTGGCGCAGGAATTTTAGGGGCATTTTTATTGTAATAGTCAATAAAGATTTTGAAGGATAGAGAAAAGTGTTTTCTTCCCAGCTAAAGATAGATAGGCTGCTTGTAGCTACTGACGGCTCTAAATTTAGTGAATGGGCGGTCAATGTGTCCCTAAACCTGGCCAGGAAATTTTCAAGCCGGCTCATCGTGGTATCGGTCGTTAATACAAATTATAAAGACGGCCCAACAAAGGCAGGCCGATGTAATTTTCCTTGGAAGTCAAGGAAAGAGAGGACTGGAGCGACTCCTGCCGGGAACCGTAACAGAAAGGGTTATCGGCCACACCAAAACAGCGGTTTTAGCAGTCAAGGCAAGGGAGACGAACTAATTGTTTTGCGTTGTGGTTAAAGATATCGCGTTAAAAAAACCAATTTTTAGATGATGCTCGTCGTCGTCGCCTTTACCATAGGGAACATGGGCGCGGCTTTTCTGGTTGGGGGTTATTCTGGACAACGCGTTGAGGAAAAAGTGGATAAAAATTTGATTCCCGGGCGATACGCATTCCTGTGGTGCGCAAAGAACGAATCCCATGGTTGACCCTGATCTGGCATTGGTCGAGGCAACAGCCCGTGGCGACCAGGAAGCATTTGAAATGTTAGTCAAACGTTACCAGGGTCCTTTGTTGAATTTCATCGCCAGGTTCGGGTTCCAAGATCGGGGCGTTGCTGAGGATGTTACTCAGGAGGTATTTCTTAGAATCTACCGAGCGGCCCCGCAGTTTCTGGCCAGGGCCAAGGTCTCAACCTGGATTTTCCAGATTGCTTATAATCAAGCCCTGACTGAGATCGGCCGCCGCAAGCGACAGCGAAATCAGAAAGAGCTCCTCTACCAAAACAGGGAAGAAACCATCGAAGGTCCTCTCTCCGGACCGGCTGACCATTTCGAGCTTAAGGAAGAGATCGTCTCGGCCCTGGGCCGACTTCCCGACAATCAACGAGCAGCCTTGCTTTTACGCACCAAAGAAGGACTATCCTACCGGGAGATCGGGGCTGTTCTCGGAATAAGTGTTCAAAGTGTGGAGTCCTTGCTCTTCAGGGCTCGGACAAGTCTCAAACGATATCTTGACAAGAAATGAAAGGACCAGATGAACTGCTCTCAAATCAAGAAAAAACTTTCTGCCTTTATGGATAATGAACTGGATGGACCCACATCCCGGTTCATAAAAGATCATCTTGAAGGTTGCCCCCGATGCCGGGCATATTTTTATGAATTCCGGAAAATCGATGACACGGTTCACGGGCTGCCGAGTATTAATTTCGCTCCGGATTTCTCCGGGCGCGTTGTCAAGGCTGCCATAGGGACTTCCGCTCTTATCGATGAGAAGCCTATCCCGTTCTCATCCCGTTTAAGATTTGCCTTGGTGCGACTTTCGGAAGAAATATTCGGCCTCTTCTACCCTGGGTTCCTTCTAAATATTCTAACCCTGGAGGAGTTCAGCGACTCTCCGCCACTTTCAATGGGTTTTATTTATTTAAGGCTTATTGAACAACCGAAAACAAGGGTGTTGATATGAACGTATGGTATGCCTTTCTTGCCGGATTCTTAATGGCCTTGTTCCTGGCGGCATTGGTGCTGTTCGGCCTCTTTCGCTACTCCAGGCGAACCAGGGTCAATTCTCCGAAAATTCAGGGGTATCTGGACCTAATTCCCGACCTTTCACAGAAGCAGCGGGAAAAGGTCCAGGAGATTCGGCAGACCTTTCTGCCCAGAGTTCATGGGATTAGGGAGAATCTGCGACGCGAGCGGGCCGAGCTGGCCAGGCGTCTTTTTTCCGAGCCTACGGTCAGGGAAGAAATCTTTGAGGTGGCCAAGCGGATTCTCGACTACCAGTCGGAACTGGAACGAGAGGTGATCGAGCATATCCTCGAAGAAAAGGAATTGCTCGCCCCGGCACAAAAGAGGAAGTTTTACCAAATTATCGTCGAGCAGTTTGCTTCGGGCGGTCTCGGGGTTCATGATATGAAGGGGAGAGAATGAGTCCGGCATCCTTGCCGGCCGGCCATGAAAATGGAGCATTCGTAATGAACAAATCAAAAGTCATTCTTAGCGGGGCGACGATCCTCTATTTCATCATCGGTTTTGAAATATTGATCATGATCAGCCCCTTCGCCGCTTTTTTTACGCGGCCTTCAACCCCTTTTTACTCTTCCTGGCCCAATATCGTTTGACCCATTGGCTGACCGCCTTCTTCCTGCCCCACATGGTCCTGCCGCCCGGTGTGTTTTTAAAAATGGTCAGGGTCGCCGGTTCGGTACTTTTTGTTATGGGTGGTGTTATCTTTTTGGTTTGTGCCGGGCAGGTGTATGGCCATAAATTTTTCAAAAAAGGGGTCGCCCTGAGAGGCCTCTATTCCTATATCAGGCACCCTCAATACCTGGGACTTGAATTGACCGGTCTCGGGCTTTCCATCCTCTGGCCTCGGTTTCTGGTGATCGCTCTCTGGCTGGTTATGGTGTCCCTCTATTATTTTCTTTCCCGGGACGAGGAGCGGCGTATGCTCCGCCAGTTCGGAGCAGAATACCAGCAATATAGGGATAAGACCGGCATGTTCCTTCCCAAGGGTCTCGAAGAGATCTTTCACCGGCAGGCGATCCCGCGGACTCCCTGGCTTAGAACGGTCCTGGCCTTTGTGCTTTTAAGCTTTTTTACCTTGGGCGGGGCCTTTGCCCTAAGGACTTACACCATCCATCATCTACCCTTATGGTCTAATGGGCCGGTCACGGCCCTGGCCATCCTGCCCGATGACTGGTTTAAACTCCGGCACCGGATGGCCCAGGTCCTGGAAATCCCGGAGATCAAAAATCGTTTACAGGAAAGGCCCGGGCCTTTCCTGGTTTACTGTATGCCCCCGGATTACATCATGCAAGGGATGATCGCCGACACCGGAGGGCAGTGGCAGCTTTACAAGCATCATCATACCCTGACCATGATCAGCGACTGGATATTTCACCCCTTCCGCCATCTGGAAGGCGGACCGATGGCGGGCCATCATGGACTGATGCCTGGTATGGGAAACCCTGGCTACGAGAATGGGATGGTCATGAGGATGATCTTTCTGCAGATTGAAACGGGGAAGAAGCCCTCGGGCTCATTCGACCTGTTCGGCATGAACGTCCAGAGGATTCCCCTCTTCGTGGCCGATGTGGAAATCCACAGCTTGATCTTATTGAAGATCCGGGTTCTGCCACCGGAGACCGGTTGGGGGCGTGTCCCCACGCCGATGTTTTAAGGGATACTCCAAAACGAAAATTATCTTGTCCTACTCAATAAGTTTTCTCAGAAATAGCAAACATTCTGACCAAAGCGGCCCCGGTCTTTTACCTTACCGTATGCCGTTTTGTGGTTCCCCAGGATTTCTAAATCCCATCCATCAGGCTTGTTTCGGTCCGGTCTGCATGATGATAAATGTTATCAGTTATGAAGTCTCGATCCATTCGCATGGTCCGGCCCTCTGACAATTTTTTGTCTTCAGGACCGATTTTCTTGTATTTAGGTTTAATCAGGCGTATAGTGAAATAAATTAGTTGCTAAGAGTCTTTTAAAAAATTGAACCATAGGCCCGCAAAGAACTCTAAACAACTTCTTTGCGGGTTTTTATTATTCTTTCCTTTACAGAAGTGCGGGGGTGTATGACGCCATGGTATTCAGGCCGTAAGGATTACTCTACCAGGAGGCATAATGAACAAAACAATTTACATCAGTAATCTATCCTTCCAAACCCGTGAACCTGAAATCAGAAGCCCTTTTCTCCCAAGCGGGAGAGGTTTCCTCTGTCAAGATCGTCGGGGACAGGCACACCGGTCAAGGAAAGGGTTTTGCCTTCGTGGAGATGGCCACTCAGTGGGAGGCCCGGAGGGCCATCTCCATGTTTAACAAAACCCAGTTCAAGGAAAATACGCTGTTGGTAAAAGAGGCCATAGTCAGACGTGGCTTCGGCGGAAGATAATAAACCTGGATTTCGACAGTTCGATCCTGCCGGGCCTCCGGGCTCAGGGAACTGCTTCGGAGTTTTTATGAATGAGCCGGCTTTTTATTCAAGATGTTTTTTGGCACGATATTTGTGGTCTGGGTGGCCTCATCGTAAAATATAAAGGCATCTCCGCTTCGCAATTGGTTCATTACCATTTCCATATTTTCTTCAAGCGATTTTTGGGTATATCCGGAATCAGTGCCGTCTCGGGTTACAAATTCTTCAATCAGCCCTTGCAGTGCCGCTGGGCTCAGTTTTTCGTAGGGGATAATCACCGATCTCGCTCCACCAATCAGGTTTCTGGGTTTTTTGTAGACAGAAAGACTACGTGGCGATAACCTCCTTTGCCCGGTCGCTCGCAGGTCACCGTGAACCCACCCTTGCTCAGCCGCCCGAAAAATCCCTCGTCGTAGTTTTCACCCCAAACGGCCAAGGTCCCGCCGGGTTGGAGGGCAGCGCGAAACCTTTCGATGGCCCGGCTGCCGTATAGGAGGTCCTCTTTTTTGTCGGTATAGGCATGGGGGCCTCGGTAGAGATCGAGGATAATGGCATTAAAACCCCCTTTTTCTTTGAGCCGGGTGTAGCGGCGGATAAGATCGGCCACGTCACCAATCTCTATAGTGACTCGACGGTCGGAAAGGGCGTTATCGGTGAGTCCGGCCAACGGCCCCCGGCACCAGTCGACAATTCCCCGGTTAAGTTCGGCCACCACTACCTCTGCGGTCGCGGGCAGGGAATCGAGGACTGCCCTCAGGGTAAAGCCCATCCCCAGGCCGCCAACCAAGACCCTGGGGGCAGGGTGATTCTGCCATGGCCGGCAACCGAGCCGGCCCAGGGCGATCTCCGAACGTTGGGCCCTGCTGTTCATGAGTACCCGGCCGTCCAGGAAGAGGAGAAAGTCCCCTTCTCCACGCCGGTGCAGTTCCAGCGTATCGTTCCTTGCGTTGGTGAAACGGTCGACGATCTTCCAGGGTAGTGCCATTGGGGACGATGGCTTATTAAATGGGGCAGAATTTGCTGATATAACTGATAAGCTCTTCCGGTTCGAAGGGCTTTTCGATGTAGACTTCCGGTTCGGCAATAGAGACCCCGTGATAGCGGTTTAGTTCCCTGTAGGAATGAAGGAAGGTTTTTTTTGAGACTGCCGAAATCATGATTACCGGGATGTGTTTTGTATCGTCATCGGTTTTGATTTCCCGGTACAAATTGAGGCCGCTTTTCTTAGGCATCACCACATCCAGGATGATCAGGTCGGGCTTGTGCTCTTTGACCATCTTGAGACCTTCTTCCCCATCCTTGGCCACCAGAGATTTATACCCGTTAGTCTCAACCAGGGTGGAGATGAAAATGCGAATATCCATCTCGTCGTCCACCACTAAAATTTTCTTTTTCATGCCCTTTCTCCCTGTCCCTGATAATAATGAAATTTCCCTATGGTCATCTGTTTAATTCTTTCACCCGTCCTCTCAAACAGCTTAGCTGTTGAGGTGTCTTATTTCCCCAATGGATCCAATTGAAAGTTTTTACCAGGATAGCGAATGGGCATAACGGTGCAATGGGCCCGCCGGGCCACATTTTCGGCGGTACTGCCAAGGGTGGTCCGGTCCAGGTCGGAAATCCCGACGGCCCCCAAGACGATGCAATCCACTCCTTGGGCCAGGGCAAAACGGACGATTTCGACAAAAGGGACCCCCCGGGTCAAGTGAAATTCATAATTGGTAAAGGCGCCCGTTTTAGGTTCATACCGTTCTTTTAACTCTTTCATCCCTTTTTCTATGATTTCAGGGGAGACAGAGGCCTCCTCCCCTTTCCTCACCTGGTCATCGACAACTTGGCGAATGTCTTTGTAAGGAGAATGGGCCACATGGAAAATATAGAGCTGGGCCCGATATTTTCTGGCCATGTCCAAGGCGATGAGGAAGGCATAATTGGCATCCTCGGAAAAATCGGTACAATACAAAATTTTTTTATATTTTAAGGCCATGGCAACCTCCTTGACGGATTTAGGAACGCCTA
>CAWIRY010000011.1:0-4407 GCA_963838485.1 uncultured delta proteobacterium
AATGGATCGAATTTCTGTTTATATTTTTCTACATACCGTTTGGCCACCTGGGTGGCTAAAGGGGTGGGATCCGTGGCAAAAAATACCGTAAAAAAGGACTCCGTCCATATAGTTCCCGGCTACCTTCTCAAAGGTGGGAATAGACTGGGCGTAACTGTCGATCATCACCCCCTTATAACCGAGTTCCTTGGCCTGCTTGCAAATTAAAGGACCGTCCGACCCGGACCAGGATCCAAAATCGATGGCCTGCGGATTTTTGGAGAGTATTTTTGTCAGCATGGGCGTAAAATCCGCCGTTCCCCGGGGCGCAAAGACCTTGTCGGTGATGGTCAGCCCGATTTTTTTGGCCACGGTCTCGGCATCATCGGCCTGAATCAATCCGGTTTCATCATCGGTGGAGGTCAGGGCGATCGTCTTCAGATTGTATTTTTTGGCGATCCAGGGGAGGAGCACGGTGTGGCCATGAATCGGTTCAAAGATGGACCGGAAGGTGTAGGGGAAATTGGGATTTGTTGCCTTTTTACCGCCATAGGCATACCCGATGTGGAGGATCTTATTTTCGTTGACCAGGGGGTTGACGGCGATGACACAGGTCCCTCCCATGGTAACGATATATTGCACTTTGTCGCTGTAAATAAGCTTATTGACCGCGGCCAGGGCCTCTTTAACATCGTATTTGCTGTCGTAAGTGATGAGCTTCACCATGTAGGTTTCTTTACCGGCCTTAATACCCCCGTGGGCATTGATATCATCGGCCGCCAGCTCTATGGCCCGCAAGAGCCCCAACCCGGTGGGCGCGGCCGGCCCGGAAAGGGGGGTGTTGATTCCGATAACCAGGTCCTTGGCCGCTACAATGGGAATAGAAGAAATAAAAGAGAGCATAAGACAGAGAAGAAAAATCCCGGACATCCCAAAAAACTTACGCATAATAAAACCTCCTTGGTTAATTGTTAACCCAGTGCTTCGTACCGGAGTAAAAAAAGGCTTCAGTTATTCAATCCTCTTCAATGCCCCTGAAACGGTGGCCACGAAATCCTCGACCTTGGCCCCGCCGATGACCATTTCTTTCTCCTGCCACACCTTCCGGAGGACCTGTTCGATCTCAGCCGCCCGGGCCGGGGCGGCGCGCAGGACATCTTCCATCTGCTCCGGCATTTCCCTTCGGGAAGGCTGCATGTTCCCGGTAAACAGAATCTCGTAGATTCGGCCATCATGGATACAAAGATCGACCCGAATAAGCGGTCCTCCCGAGACCTTATAAACAAATTGAGAAACCTTGGCCCCCGGGGGAAGGTTGACAAAACGCCTTTGTGTGGACTTGGCAAAGAACCAATGCTCGTTATCATACTGCTCCGTAAAGGACTTCCGAAACGCCTCCTCTCTATCGGTGATCTTACCAGGGTTAAAGGAAATGTCAAAAGTTTCTTCCAAAGCCCTGATCATCATCTCTTTGGCTTCATTGACGGAAACCGGCCGGCCTAAAGCTTCTTCCAGGGAACCCACCCGCTCGGCCACGGATTTGGCTTCCTTGTCGGCGAATTTTTCCGGAGGGGGCGTGATGGCTTTTTCAACCAAGTCAATGGGAAGGGGGCTGATCGTCAAACCGAGCCTCTGGATAGCGATATCCCCGTCAAAGGTCAAGGCTTGAGGACCGATCTTTTTCCATTTTCCACTTATCTCGACTTCCAGGTCATTCAAGGGACGGTGGCGGGCCCGGAGCCCCCATCGTCTCTCAATCTCCCGGGCAACACCCTCATTGAGCTTTCGATAGCCTTCGGTCATATCTTCAGGAAGTAAGCTTCGATGAATATAAAGTCCGGTTAAAATATAACCCTCATGTCCGAAGATAAGACCCTGGGTGGGAATCCGTTTAATGACGATATCATGACCTTTGCAAAAGTCAAGGTCCACATCAAAGTCAGGGCTGATGTAATAGCCCATCACCAGCCCGGGCCGGCGGAAGGAGAAAATGGCCGCCGTGTCCCCAACCAGATTTTCCTTTCGGGCCTTGGCCAGGGCCGGAGCCAGGGCCATGGTCGATTCGGCGTAGGAATCGGTGAATAAGTCAAGAAGGCGCCAAATCTTCTTCATAAGGTCAACCATTTTCTTTCCAAACACTCATGCCCGCGGCGAGAGCCCCATGGTCCAAAAACCGTGCACCTTTTTCAATGCTCCCAACTTAAGGCCATTCTGAAAGCCGATAAAAAATCTTCTACCGTGGTCCCCGGAATTTCGACTCCGGGACGATCAAAGACGGCGGTTAATTCTTCACGGATCCTGTTCAGATCTCCGGGTTTTCCTCTCAGGGCCTGTTCCATGTCCTTGATCACCTGCAGGGGTGAAGGATGAAAATCTCCGTTAATGATGAGGTTAATCATTTTATTCCGGTCCATCAGCAATGTCACCCGAATCAATCCGGCCGGAGCCTTATGGCGTCCTTCGGTTATTATGGCTCCGGGGGGTTTATCCCGAAAGCGCATTTTTCCCGAGTTGGCATAAAACCACCCCTCCGAGGTATATTTTTTTTGGTATTCCGCCTCATATCGTTTTTCGAGATCGGTTAAAACACCGGGCTCCAATTTTGTGGTTCGGCCGAAGGTTTTTTGAACGACCCCTTCCAGGAGCTCCTGGATCTCAGCACCGGTTATCTTTCTTCCAATTTCAGTTTCCAAACAGGTAAACCGGGCCCCCACTTCCTTGATTTTCTTGTCCTGAATTTTTTCCGGGGCCACCTTGATGGCCTTGTTCATGATATTCCGATCGGTGGGAACCAGGTTGATCAATAAACGCAAGGTCAAAATGCCCTTCTCTAATCTGGCCGAGGTGGGCACGAGTTTTCTCCCTTCCACCTCTATATCATTCAAGGGACGATAAATAGCCGGGATATC
This sequence comes from uncultured delta proteobacterium, assembly GCA_963838485.1. Taxonomy (GTDB): domain Bacteria; phylum Desulfobacterota; class RBG-13-43-22; order RBG-13-43-22; family RBG-13-43-22; genus RBG-13-43-22. The sequence continues at coordinate 2,889 of CAWIRY010000011.1, forward strand.
AAACATCCGGGTGATCACTTCGGCCAAATCCGTCAGGCCTTTTTGGAAGGCCTCCCCGATTGATCTCAGCGGAACCTGCGGATCATGGGTGTCCAGATAATAAACTATCAAAGCACTCCCGGCCGGACCCCAGATAGCTCCCCCTGGATTCTGCCGCCGTCGGACGACAATATTTTTCCGGCGGCAATAATCCAGGTCCAGGGATTTTCCCGGATCTTCCAGGACCCCGACGGTAAAACTCCCGGCCCGGAAAATATCCAGCACCACCGTACTGGGAGCTTGCCTTTGTTCCAAAGCCAGCTCAATGGCCGGGGACAGGCTGGTGGAGAAATCGGCATAAGTTGAATCCGTCTGAATTAATCGAATGATCTCCATGTTCTTAACAAGTCCTTCCCTGACGTTGGTCTTCCACGAAGGGTTAAGACCAATTCCCCCTTTTCTCTCAGGGGCATCTGCTCCCCAAGGTGCAGCCCTTTTTCCATTCCTTAATCCCTTCCGATGATCGAAATGGCCGCCACGTTTTTCCAAGGAAAGCCGCCCAAATTGTGGGTCAGCCCCAATCGGGCATTTTTAACCCTGCGCTCTTCAGGAACCCGATCCAGCAATTGTTCATACATGGCATAGACCATTCGTAGGCCTGAGGCCCCGATGGGATGGCCGAAGCACTTCAGCCCCCCGTCCACCTGGCAAGGCACCTGGCCTTTCAAATCGAAAAAGCCACTCATAATGTCCTCATAGGCCCCTCCCTTGGGGGAGATGTGCAGGTCTTCCATGGTAACCATTTCGGTGATGGAGAAACAATCGTGGACCTCCATCATGCTGATTTCCTGCCGGGGATCCTTGACCCCCGCCTCGTTATAAGCCATGGTGGCCGCCCGCCGGGTAGTGGCAAAATGGGCCCCATCCCACTGGGTGAACATCTCTTCCTCTCCGGAACTACAGACCACCTGAATGGCCTTTATAAAGACCAGGTCCTGATTCCTCTTCAAACTTTTGGCGATCTCCGGAGTCGTCACTATGGCGGCGGCCGAGCCGTCGCTTACCCCACAGCAATCAAAAAGGCCTAAGGGATAGGCGATCATCGGGGCCTTCTTGGCCTGTTCTTCAGTGATCACATTCCTTAAATGGGCCTTGGGATTGATAGCCCCGTTGGCATGGCTCTTCACCGACACATGAGTAATCGCATCTTTGATATTCTCCATAGAAATACCCCATTTGTCGCTATAAGCCGTGGCCAATTGGGCGAACATCCCCGGAGCGGTCATATTGGCCCCCTCCATTCGGGAATTGACGCCCCTGCCGGCCCCCCCGGGCAGCCCGCCGTAACCCGTGTCTTTCAGCTTTTCTACACCGAGGGCCAGAACAATGTCATAGGCCCCTGAGGCCACGGCATAGGACGCAGCCCTCAAAGCCTCCGTGGCCGTGGCACAAAAATTTTCCACCCGGGTGACGGGGACAAAGGGCAGTTTCAAGGCGATAGACAGGGGTAAGGCCGCCTTGCCCACGTTGACCTCGTCAA
>CAWIRY010000012.1:0-13668 GCA_963838485.1 uncultured delta proteobacterium
GGGACCTCGGACGGGCCGGTTGGCTGCAGATCTCTTTTTTTATCCTTCTTTTGTTGGCCGGCCTCTTTTATCTCTGGAAAAAGCAAGGTCTGGAGTGGGTACAAGGTCTGAAAAGATTCGATCAGCTCAAAGATAGGACCCTGAACCGGCTGGACGTGATTGTCAATCGGGGCCGGAAATACAGCCTCTGGCCCGCCTTCTTTGGACTTTCCTGTTGTTTTATCGAAGAGTCCACGGCCCTGACCCCCCGCTATGACATGGCCCGTTTCGGGGCTGAGGTCTTGCGGGGCTCACCCCGCCAGTCCGACCTCCTGATCACCTCAGGGACCATCTTTAAAAAAGTGGCCCCGGCCATCCTCCGGTTTTACGAGCAGATGCCCGAACCCAAGTGGGTCATCTCCATGGGCTCCTGCAGCAACTGCGGCGGAACGTACGACGGCTATAGCGTGGTCCAGGGCATCGACCAGATCCTGCCGGTTGACGTTTACATCCCGGGCTGTCCGCCCCGGCCTGAGGCCGTATTGGAAGCCCTGATCCTGCTGCAGAAAAAAATCGAATCGGAAAGACCCAGCCGTTCCATTTTCCATCTTTCCGGTGGCACCCAGGGTTCTCAAAAACCGATCCTGGTCGACGGCCGGACCAAAACCAGGGACACAAGGGGCCCCGGCTATCAGGGTATTCCCGTCCGGGGGGATTCGGTCACCCCGCCACAATTTTGGGACAGCCGCTCCGACCTCTTGTGGACCCCGCCGGCCCATCGGGTCGAGCTGACGGAAAGGGACGGCAATCTGACCGCCGTAATGAAAGACCGGTTCGGCGAAACCCTCCGGCAAATCCCGGCCCCTTCGGACATGGCGACCTTTGAGGTTGCCGAAGCCAAGGTCAAAGAGGTGCTGCGGTTTCTGAAAACCGAATCGAACCCCAGGTTTCTGCGCTTAGATGACCTGACGGCCATAGATGAATCGGCCCGCCGTGAACGGGGAGATTTCGATATTTACAACGGCACGGTGGGAAAAGAGATCGGCAGGGCTTCCGCTCGGAACCAGAATCAACAGGCCTTTCCCGACTACACCATGGTCTATCATTTGCTCTCCTTTGAGCCGGCCGGCCGTCTGCGTCTCAAGGTCCCCTTGTATGGAAAAGACCCGGTTACCCGGACCATCACCGACCTCTGGCCTTCGGCCGACTGGTACGAGCGGGAGGTCTTTGATCTCTTTGGGATCCGCTTTGATGGACATCCCGATTTGCGCCGGATCCTTCTGCCCTACGACTGGGAAGGCCATCCGTTGCGAAAGTCTTATCCGGGACGGGCGACGGAGACTGCTCCGATATACTCGAGCCGAGGCGGAGAAATATCAGCCCCTTGACGCCGGGATGATGATTCGAAAAGACCGGGGCCGGTAGACAACCCATGATAGTCAATTTAGGTCCCCATCACCCGGGCGCTTACGGCCTGATGCGCTTTGTCCTTTCTTTAGACGGCGAAAGGATCTCTGAAATCGCCATGGATATCGGCTTTCACCATCGTTCGGTGGAGAAGATCGGCGAGCACCAGTCCTGGCATCAATTCATCCCCTACACCGATCGGGTAGATTATCTCTCCGGGGTTTATAATAACCTGGCTTACCTGAATTCAGTGGAAACGTTGACCGACATAAAGGTCCCAGAACGGGCCCAATTCATCCGGGTCCTGCTCGGTGAATTTTTCAGGCTTAGCAATCACCTGGTCTGGTTTGGCACCTTCCTCCAGGATGTGGGGGCTATCGGCCCGGTCTTTTACACCTTCCGGGACCGGGAAAAAATCATGGATATTGTCGAGCACATCACCGGTGGCCGGCTCCATCCCTCCTGGTTTAGGATCGGCGGGGTGGCCGACGACCTGCCTGAAGGCTGGAAAGAACCGATAAAGGATTTCATAAAAATTTTCCCCTCCCGTATCAAAGACTATGAGGCCCTGGCCACTAGAAATCCAGTCTTTGAGGCCCGCACCCGGGGCATCGGCATTCTTTCCCTGGAACAGGCCATGGAGTGGGGCGTCACCGGTCCCAACCTGCGGGCCTGTGGACTCGAATGGGATTTACGAAAAAAATTTTCCTATTCTTCTTATGAACAATTTGATTTTGATATCCCTTACCAAGCGGAAGGGGACTGCTTTGCCCGCTACCTGGTGCGGGTGGAAGAAATGCGCCAGAGCCTGCGGATCATCGAACAGACCGCCGACAGGATGCCTGACGGACCTTATATCACCGATGACTATCGTTACGCGGTGCCCAAAAAAAGCGATACCTTGAAGGACATCGAAAGCCTGATTCACCATTTTATAAACACCACCCGGGGGCCGAAAATCCCTAAAGGCGAGGCCTATGCCGCGGTGGAAGCCCCCCGGGGAGAACAGGGATATTATGTGGTCAGCGACGGCCTGAACGCGGCCTACCGGATGCGCATCCGCACCCCCGGATTTGCCAACCTGCAAGCCCTGCCCTTGATAGCCAGGGGCGGACTTTTGTCCGACCTCCTTTCCATCATCGGTTCCATTGATTACATCATGCCGGACGTCGATCGGTAGGGGAGTAAAGGTATAAGGTGCACGGTATACGGTGTAAGGTTGGTACAAGGTTTGCCTTGAAACCTTACCCCTCAAACCTAAAACCCAGACTTTAAGATTGGCTTAGAGTTTGGAGAAAACCATTAAATGCTGCCCGAAGAGAACTTGGAAAATCTCAAACAAAAAATAAAAGTTGCCGATCACCCCCGTGAATTGGCCGTGGAGGTTATGTTTGCCTTGCAGAAACATTACGGCTACCTGAATGATGAGGCCCTGCGGGAAGGGGCCGTGCTGCTGGGCATGACCCCCCTGGAACTGGAAGAATTAGCCACCTTTTACGATTTCATCTACCGCCAACCCGTAGGGAGATACGTCATCCACGTCTGCGACAGCACCATCTGCTGGATGCTCGGCCACCAATCGGTTCTGGATTATATCGTCCAAAAACTGGGCATTACCCCCGAAGGCACAACAAAAGACGGTCTGTTTACTTTACTTCCGGTCTGCTGTATCGGCTACTGCGACCACGCCCCGGCCATGCTGATCAACGGAAAATTGTATGGCCCGCTGACGCCGCAAGAAATCGACCGGATCCTCCAGGATTTAAAGGAAGAAGGCCGTCCCGTGGAGGAGGGACGATGACAGCGCATCAGCCGCAGTTGATCCTCCAAAATCGTTCGATAGATGAAGTCGTCTCCCTCGAGGAATATTTGCGATTGGAGGGATATCAGGCCCTGTCCAAAGTCCTGAAAGATTATTCACCCCAGGATGTAACCCAGGTGGTCCGAAATTCAGGCCTGCGGGGTCTGGGAGGGGCTGGTTTTCCAACCGGGCGAAAGTGGGTCTTTCTCCGGAATGATGCCCCCTTTCCCCGGTACGTCATCGCCAATACCGATGAAATGGAACCGGGAACCTTTAAAGACCGGGTCCTGGTCTATGCCAACCCCCATACCGTGATTGAAGGGTTGATTATTGCCGGTTATACGGCCTCTGCCGAAAAGGGATTTATTTTTATCCGTCCGGCTTATGAAAGCAGTGCCTATCGCCTGGAAAAAGCCCTGGAAGAGGCCAGGGGCGCCGGCTTTCTGGGCAAGAATATCCTGGGCAGCGGCTATTCCCTGGATTTGGTCGTCCATCGCAGCGCCGGCCGGTATATTTGCGGGGAGGCCAAAGGCCTAGTCCATGCCCTGGAAGGGAAAAGGCCCCACCCCAACATCGAGGGCCACCTGACCAGCCAAGGACTTTGGGACCGGCCAACCATCGTCAACAATGCCGAAACCCTGGCTTACGTACCCCATATTCTGAGAAACGGTGCCGATTGGTTTCGGAACCTGGGGAAAAGGCCGGATGCCCCTGGAAACAAAATTTATAGCGTCAGCGGAAGGGTGAACAATCCAGGTGTCTACGAATTGTCTTTCGGCACGCCCTTGTGTGAAATCATCGAGGAACATGCCGGAGGCATGGGGCCGGGATATGAATATAAGACTTGTCTGCCGGGCGGGGCCTCGACCCGTTATCTGTCCAAAAAATATTATGACATCGGGATGGATTTTGTATCCTTTGAAAAATTAGGCCATGGCCATCGCTTCGGCACAGGAGCCGTCATGGTCTTCGACCATAAAACCTGCTTAGTGGGGGCCACGCTGAATTTGATGCAATTTTTTGCCCGGGAGTCCTGCGGGTTTTGCACCCCTTGCCGGGAAGGGTTACCTTATTTGAGGGACCTGCTCCAACGCATTGAAGAGGGGGAAGGAAAAGAAGAATATATCCCCCTGTTGAAAAGCATGAGCGGTCATATGTCCAATGCCTACTGCGCCTTCGCCCCGGGGGCGGCGACACCGGTGCTGGGTTTGGTGGAAGATTTTGCAGAAGAAATCCAGGAGCACATTTCTCAGAAGAAGTGTCCTTTTAAATCATAAGGCGTGAGGTTCATGGCACAAGGTTCAAGGTGTAAGGTACAAGGTATAAGGTAAAGACATAAGTTTAAATACCCATTTCCATAAGTTTATCACAACAGATCAACATACTGAAACAGGGACTCATTTTTAACCACCATGCCCAAGCTGATTATCGACAACCTAGAAATAGAAGTTCCCAAAGGGACCAAGGTCATCGAGGCGGCGGAAAAGCTGGGGATCATCATCCCCCGCTTCTGCTACCATCCCGGGCTCGGATCCCTCGGAGCCTGCCGCATGTGCGCGGTCATGTTCCTGGAAGGGCCGATCAAAGGGATAGAGATGAGCTGCATGGAAGAGGTTAAAGAGGGCATGGTGGTTTCTACCACCGCTCCCGAAGCCGTTGATTTTCGCCGTTCGGTCATCGAGTGGTTGATGATGAATCATCCTCATGACTGCCCCGTGTGCGATGAAGGGGGCCATTGTCTCCTCCAGGACCTGACCGTGGCCGGAGGCCATGGGATCCGGCGCTATCCCGGTCTGAAACGGACCTATGTCGATCAGGACCTGGGGATTTTTATCCAGCATGAAATGAACCGCTGCATCCACTGCTACCGCTGCCGCCGCTTTTATCAGGACTTCGCCGGTTACCGGGATTACGGGGCCATGCAGATCGGAAGCCGTATGTATTTCGGCCGGGTTGAAGACGGGCCTCTGGAAAGCCCCTTTTCCGGCAACATCATCGATCTCTGCCCTACCGGGGTATTGACCGATAAACCATCGCGCTATAAAGGAAGGCGTTGGGATTATGAGCGAAGTCCTTCCCTGTGTATCCATTGCTCCCTCGGTTGCCGGGTCATCGCCAGCTCCCGCTATCGGGAAGTAGTGCGCCTGGAATCCGCTTTCAGCAACAGCGTCAACGGCTATTTTATCTGTGACCGGGGACGCTACGGTTTTGACTATGTCAACCACCCCGAGAGACCCCGGATGGCCAGAATCGGGAAGATGGAGGTCCCCATGGATCAGGCCATCCAGGAAGCCGCGTCAAGGCTCTCCCGGATAACCCGGCAATTCGGAAAAGAGGCCGTAGCCTGTCACGGGTCAGGACGGAGCAGCCTGGAGACCTTGGGGATGTTAAAAATTTTCAGCCGGATGCAGGGCTGGCGGGAACCGGGATATTGGAGCGATCCTATCCAAGAAAGGATTGCCAAAAAAGCCGTATCCAGATTAGATGGGCGGGCAGCGGTTTCCCTGCGGGAAGTGGAGCAAGCCGATTATGTTTTGGTGGTGGGGTGTGATCCGGTTAATGAAGCCCCTATGTTGGCCATGGCCATGAGACAAGCCTTTCTAAAAGGGGCCTCCATTGCCGTGATCGACCCCCGGCCGGTCTTTTTGCCAATGGACTTTGAACATCTGCCCATTACTCCCGACAGCTTAGATCCCAGCTTGGCTGTTTTGATTAAAGGCGCTGTAACCCCCATAGCCGTGGAGATCATGGGGGCCGAGGCCCGAAGAGTTTATGAGACGTTGCCGGAAACCTATAGTCCTGATTCGGAAACTAACCATCGTTTAGCCGAGATAACCCGGAGTCTGAAGCAAACCCTCCGGCCGATCATTGTTTGCGGCACCGAAGTCGTCAAAGAGACCACCCCTGCCCTGGCCGCTGACCTGGTTTTTTTCCTTCAGGCCATGGGACAACAGGCCGGCCTTTTCTATGTGCTTAAAGAAGCCAACGCCTTTGGTACGGCTCTTTTATCCTCTGATGAAAATTCTTTTTTGAAGACCCTGGAGGGCATTGAAAAAGGCGACTTGGCCGCATTGGTGCTCGTTGAAAGCGACCCGTTCCGGTTTTTCCCGGATCGCCCACGACTGGATGAAGCCATAAATAAGCTCGACCTGTTGATAGTCCTGGACTATCTGCCCTCTCCGGTTGCCAAACGGGCCGATATTTTTTTACCCACCCAAACCCTTTTTGAAGCCGGCGGGATTTATATCAACCAGGAAGGCAGGGCCCAATGGGCGCCGCCGGTTTATGGCGGCGGCATTTCCATTGAACAAATCAGTGCCGTGGGACATCCGCCGCGTTTGTTCCGCCGGGATATCCCCGGAGGAGAGCCCCGGCCTGCTGGTCACATTTTAATGGACATGGGCCGCCTTCTGTCTCCGGACAAAGATTTTTCCGTTCAGACCTTCTGGGCGGAACTGGCCCTGGAATATCCGGCTTTCTCCACCATTCATGGGGCGAAGGATCGGTTCGAGGGAATGCGGATCAGCACCGATCAAAAAGATGAAGATTTCTTTTCTTTGAATGAACCTGTGGATACAATGAAAGAAAAAAACAAGCCTAATTCCGTCGAACTCCTGTTGGTCGACAGGACCTTCGGCACCGAAGAACTCTCCGCCTATTCCCGCCCGGCCCGGCAAGCAGCGGGAAGGCCCTGTCTGACTATGGCGACCGAGATAGGGAGGCGGATAGGCATTCAAAACGGAGATCAAGTACTCTTAACTCTCGATAAGGGTGTATTGGAAGTGGCGGTGGAGTTAAAGGATCAAATGGCCCCGGGGGTCATGATTCTGCCCCGTCATGATCAAATTCCCTGGCAAAAAATAGCCACCTCGCGAGTACGGTTGTCCTTGGATCGAATTCAAAAAGGCAGGGTGCCGACATGATCTGGATGTTGGGTGTACTCTTTCTTTTGATCAAGCTGGGATTGGTGCTGGTGGGCCTGCTGACCATCGCCGCTTATCTGACCCTGGCGGAGCGAAAGCTTTTAGGGCGGATGCAGGTCCGTTACGGTCCCAACCGGGCCGGAAAGTTCGGACTTCTCCAGCCCTTGGCCGACGTCATCAAGATGCTAACCAAGGAAGACACCGTACCTCAGGGAGCAGACCGTCTCATTTTTCTTCTCGCCCCGGCAGTGGTGGCGGCCACGGCCCTGCTTATCTTTGCCGTCATTCCCTTCGGAAAGGCATGGACTATCATGGGCCGGCCTGTCCCTCTGGTGATTACTGACCTTAATGTGGGGCTCCTCTTTGTCATGGCCCTTTCTTCGATCAATGTTTACGGGGTCGCCCTGGGAGGGTGGGCCTCCAACTCCAAATATAGCCTTATGGGCGGGGTGCGTTCCGTGGCCCAGATGATCAGCTACGAACTTTCATTAGGGCTTTCATTGGTCCCGGTGGTCATGCTGGCCGGTTCGTTCAGTTTGGTGGATATCGTCGAGGCCCAGGCCCGCTATCCTTTCTTCCTGGTGCAGCCGGTGGCCCTGGTGATTTTTTTCATCAGTGCCGTGGCCGAAAGCAAACGGATCCCCTTTGACCTGCCGGAGGCCGAGGCCGAACTGGTGGCCGGTTATCACCTGGAATACAGCGGGATGCGTTTCGGCCTTTACTTCCTGGGCGAGTACGTCACCATGATCGTCTTCGGCGGTTTGATGGCCGTTTTTTTTCTTGGCGGCTGGCGGGGTCCCCTGCTGCCGCCGGTTGTCTGGTTTCTGATCAAGTCCCTGGCAATTGCTTTTATCATGATCTGGATGAGAACTACTTTGCCGCGTTTGCGGTATGATCAACTTATGGACCTCGGTTGGAAGGCGCTCATCCCGGCGGCCCTGCTGAATATTGTCGTCACCGGCGGGGTCATGATCCTGACGGGAGGTCCAAGAGGGTAATTACAAACGACAGGGGCCAAGGATTTAAGGATTCGAGGGTTCAAGGGAGTTCTTGGTTTAAGGTCCAAGGTATAGGGTATACGGTTTTTAAGCTTTAAACCTTAAACCTTAGACCCTGAACCTTGAACCTTTCAATATTCTTTGATGGGCTTCATATCAAGAACCCGTCTGATGCAAACCAACTCCCCTGCATGATAGGCGTTGTGGTCGGCCGTCAGGAGGATCTCCCGAAAAACCGTATAGTCCTTGGCATGGGGAATGGGACCGAAAAAATCGGTTTTGGGATCATTGACCAATTTTTCGAAGGCCTTCCGGTCGGACAGAAATCCCTTGATGGTCTTTTTCCATTGGGCCGGTGTGGCCTTTTCATCAATCCCGGGCCAGTATCCCCGGGGAATTCCGGTGACTGGTGATTCGGATCTATCACAAAATCAACAATGTCCCACTGCGCGATGCGCATATGCTCCAGCAGGTGCCAGGTGGTGTAACTGGCATTGGGCAATTTCTTATTGATGTCCGCCATAGGAAATCCTTCTACGGCATCCTCGAAACTCATGTGAGCGTTTCCCCCTCTTAAAAGGGCCAGCAGTTCTTGTCGAAGGACCTGATCATTCTTCATGACTTTTTCCCTCCTTAGGGTATTCTTATTTCTCGGCGGAAGATCGCATAAACCTCTCGGGAGTTAAAACCGGACCCTGAAAAATAGTTTCAAAATGCAAATTGTCCCAGGAAATCATTGTCCGACAAAAGGGCGTATGTCTCTTGGCAACCGAAATCATCAAGGCATCGCCAAGCGATGTCCGGGTTTTGAGCATATCAAATATCTCTCTAATTTTAACTTCGGGGAATTTCACATCCAGGCTGGGGAAAGGAAGCACAGCCACTTGGTATTTTTGTTGGAAATAGGACCATAATTCGGTCAACTGTTTTTCATTGAGATTAAAGGAGAGAATGCCGCAGAGTTCCAATAAATTGACTACGGTCGTAAAGCCGTTTCTCTTTTTGGCTATGTGATTGAGAAAGACCCGATTGCTATTGAATTTGACCTCTCTTTTATACCTCAGGTCAATCACGAAAATATTCGTATCGATCAGAACTAAGTCCGATTTCGAACCCAATCAACGGCCTCCTTCCATCCCTTAAATGGCGGCTTTGTTTTTCCAAGGGTCTTTTCAATGTCCTCCCAGGCCTCATCAAAGGGCCGGATTTCTTCCATTGGGGTTGAATCTTCAGTTTTCGGCGGGGCAATAACCCCGACGGGCTTTCCCCGATAGGTCAAGGTCAGGTGCTCCCCCGACTTGACCCTTTTGATTATTTCTCCTGTGTTCTGCTTTAATTGCTTTGCCGTTATTGTACCCATAACAGGATCCCCCAAGTAATCACTTTAGTTTCATAGTAATTACTTCGCCCAGGAAGTCAAGGACTTTTATTACGGAACTCCCCAGTTCAACTCAAGGACTGGGCCAGCCATTAATTTCTAAGGAATCATCCCCCAGTCAAACCCTTCTTCGAAGGGACTTACGAAGCGCACCCCTTCTATCACGGCCCCGGTGTTAAAGTCCTCCGTGAAGATAAGCGGTATCTGGTGTAATCTGGCCGAAGCCCAAATTTGGGCATCCCAATAGGCCATACTGTAGGTGCGAACGCCCCTCACCGCCTCCAACACGATCCATCCGGACAAATCCAGCACCTCCCACGATAAGAGATAGTTCTGAATTCGTTCGTAAGCCTGTTCTATGGTTAAGGGCGCTTTCAATTTGCCCGTCGCATTAACGAAGAATTCCCCTAATATCTGTGGTGTCAGCACTCCCAGGCGTAATGTGGTCAAACGGTCTAAAACGGAAACAGCCAGAGGTTGCTTTACCGGTTCCCCTTTATCATAGGCGTATAGAAGGATATCGGTATCGACCAAAATTTTATCGGCCATAGCGTTTTAATCTTTCCTCATAGGCCTCTTCGCGCTTAAATTTGCGGCCCCCGGGAAGAGGTTTTCCGGCCATTCTTTCGGCGATAAATTCCTTTTCTCGTTCCCAAGCCGACAAATCCCGAAGAGCGGGAATCAGTAGGACCATCTGCCTGTCTATGGCTCTGCGAATAATTTCTGCCTCGGTAATGCCCAGCTTTTTAGCCTGCTTTTTTAGACTTGCTTCCTGGGCAGGTTCAATATAAACCTGTTTACGGACCATCTGACCCATATTCAAGCCTCCTTTTAGTCCTTAAAATATACATTACAACATACATCGCATCCTTTAAAATGTCAAGTTATCTTGTTAACCGCGAGGTATTTTTTTTGGGGGGGGAGTCCATGAGCTGCGATGAACTTAAGGGAAGCGAAGAGATTCCCAAGAAAAGAATCAATCTGCCTGGCGACTCAGCGAATAAAAAATATTTTACAACCCCATCGACACCAGAGAAAACCATTGATCGGCATCCTGGAACCAGCCCCGAATGGTCAAACCGGCCAGGGCGGCCAATTGTTCGATAGTCTCTTTAGTGAATTTTTTGGAGTTCTCCGTGTGAAGGGTTTCGCCTTTCTCAATATCAATGACCGTATTGAGAGCATCAATCCTTACCATTAGGTCCTGATTGGCTTTCAGGTGCATTTCTATCCGGCTGTAATTTTCATTATAGAAGGCCAGATGGTCGAAGCAGGAAGGATTGAAATCGACTTTCAATTCCTTATTGACTACCCTCAAAATATTTTTATTAAATTCAGCGGTGACCCCCTGGGCATCATTATAAGCGGCTTCGAGAATCGTAAGGGGTTTGACCATATCGAAACCGATCAGCAGGGTATCCTTTGGGTTCATGGCCGACACTATGTTCCGCAGGAAAGCGCTCCCTTCAACCTCATCAAAATTACCGATGGTGCTACCAAGAAAGAAGAACATGGTCGGTCTGTCTGCTGGAAGCGCTTCTATCCGGGAAGTGAAATCGGCCACGATCCCCATCACTTTTAACTCCGGGTAACGGGTTTTCAAGTTTAACGAGGAATTCGTGATCGCCGAATCGCTGATGTCCACCGGTATATAGCGCAGCGTCGATCGTGTCTCCCGGCCTGCCGCTTCGAGCAGGATGCTTATCTTCCGATCCGCTCCGGAGCCGAGTTCGACCAGATCCTTGTGTTTCAAATTTTCAGCCAGTCCGGGGACAATCTCTTTGAGCAGGGCCATTTCCGTTCGGGTAGGATAGTATTCCGGAAGCCTACAGATGGCCTCAAAAAGCCTCGACCCCCGGGCGTCATAAAATATTTGCAAGGGATATATCTCTGCCCGGCCGTCAGACCGGCCGCAAGGTCCGGGGCGGCCTTAGTCCCGTTTAGTCCCTTCGGATAATTCATTCCGGTTGATGAGTCTTGCGAAAAATCGTAAATCCTGTCCGAGGTTGGATGACTCACAGTGTAATCTCCCTTTCCGATTCGGTCCTACCTGCAAGAAACAAAGCGGACGACTTCATTGGTTTCACGAATGACCTGATCGATAGCCCTGATGGTCTGATCGATCTCTTCCTCCGTATTTCCGAGGCCGAGAGAGAAGCGGACCGCGCAATGGGCCTCTTCATCGCTAAGTCCCATGGCCGTCAGGGCCTGCGAGGGCTCAGGAAAACCGGACTGGCAGGCGGATCCTGAGGAAACAGCGATTCCTTTGCGATCAAGGGCCAGGACCATTGATTCGCCCCTGATGCCGGGCAGGGTCAGGTTAAGGGTATTGGGCAGCCGGTCAAGACAATGGCCGTTAAGTCTCGCCTTGGGGACCCTTTCCAAAATGCCTTGATGAATTCTGTCCCGTAGCTCCCGCACAAAGTTCATTTTCGGGATATGGTCCATAGCCATTTCAGCCGCCTTGCCCAGCCCGACGATTCCCATGATGTTTTCCAGCAGCAGCCATGAAAAAAAAAAAAAAAAAAAAAAAAAAGGGGGGGGAAAAAAAAAAAAAAAAAAAAAAAAAAAAAAAAAAAAAAAAAAAAAAAAAAAAAAAAAAAAAAAAAAAAAAAAAAAAAAAAAAAAAAAAAAAAAAAAAAAAAAAAAAAAAAAAAAAAAAAAAAAAAAAAAAAAAAAAAAAAAAAAAAGTACGCAGGCCCCTGACGGCCATGGGACTTAGCAATAGAAGAGGCCATTGGCGGTTCCGCCCCTCGCCTCGGAAATACGGAGGAAGAGATCAATCAGACCATCAGGGCTATCGATCAGGTCATTCGTGAAACCAATGAAGTCGTCCGCTTTGTTTTGCAGGTAGGACCAAATCGGAAAGGGAGATTACACTGTGAGTAGTCCAACCTCGGACAGGATTACGATTTTCGCAAGACTCATCAACCGGAATGAATTATACAAAGGGTTTAAAACGGGACTAAGGCCACCCCCGGACCTTGCGGCCAGTCGGCCCGCCCTGGCAGAGATATCCCTTGCAAATATTTTATGACGCCCGGGGGTCGAGGCTTTTTCAGGCCATCTGTACCTTTCCGGAATACTATCCTACCCGAACGGAAATGGCCTTGCTCCAAAGAGATTGTCCCCGGACTGGCTGAAAATTTGAAACGCGAGGGTCTCGGTCGAACTCAGCTCGGAGCGGATCGGAAGATAAGCATCCTGCTCGAAGCGGCAGGCCGGGAGACACGATCGACGCTGCGCTATATACCAGTTGGACATCAGCGATTCGGCGATCACGAATTCCTCGTTAAACTTGAAAACCCGTTACCCGGAGTTAAAAGTGATGGGGATCGTGGCCGATTTCACTTCCCGGATCAAGCGCTTCCAGCAGACAGACCGACCATGTTCTTCTTCTTGGTAGCACCATCGGTAATTTTGATGAGGTTGAAGGGAGTTTCCTCGGAACATAGTGTCGGCCATGAACCCAAAGGATATTGTGCTGATCGGTTTCGATATGGTCAAACCCTTACGATTTCTCGAGAAGCCGCTTATAATTATGCCCGGGGGTCACCGCTGAATTTAATAAAAATATTTTGAGGGTAGTCAATAAGGAATTGAAAGTGGATTTTGAATCCTTCCTGCTTCGACCATCTGGCCTTCTATAATGAAAATTACAGCCGGATAGAAATGCACCTGAAAGCCAATCAGGACCTAATGGTAAGGATTGATGCTCTCAATACGGTCATTGAGATTCAAAGTCCTTCACACGGAGAACTCCAAAAAATTCACTAAAGAGACTATCGAACAATTGGCCACCCTGGCCGGTTTGAGCTCAGGGGCTGGTTCCAGGATGCCGATCAATGGTTTTTCTGGTGTCGGAGTGGGGTTGTAAAATATTTTTTATTCGCTGAGTCGCCAGGCAGTTGATTCTTTTCTTGGGAATCTCTTCGCTTCCCTTAAGTTCATCGCAGCTCATGAGCTCCCCCCAAAAAAAATCCTCGCGGTTAACAAGATAACTTGACATTTTAAAGGATGCGATGTATGTTGTAATGTATATTTTAAGGACTAAAAGGAGGCTTGAATATGGGTCAGATGCATCATAAACAGGTTTATATTGAACCTGCCCAGGAAGCAAGTCTAAAAAAGCAGCTAAAAGCTGGGCCTACCGAGGCAGAAATTATTGGCAAAGCCATCAGA
>CAWIRY010000013.1:0-10703 GCA_963838485.1 uncultured delta proteobacterium
CTTCAGCGAACTGGTCTTTGCCTTCTATACCCGGATGTTCGACACCTATAATGTCCTGGGACACGTTTATAAAATCGCTGCCTTTTCACTGATCTATTACGGGATTTTCAAGGCATCGGTCAAGAACCCTTATGTAAGGCTGGAAGAGGTCAGTGAAAGGCTCCAAGGAGAGGTGGCCGAAAGAAAGTGGACGGAGGAGGCCTTGCGGGAGTCGCAAGATCATCTTGAAGCCCGGGTCGATCAGCGGACCGCTGAACTGACTCAAAGCAATAGCCAAGTCGAAGGGAGGTTGGGGAACGCCGAAAAGCCGAGAGATCACTACGGACCACGCTGGAGAGTATTGGAGACGGATTTTTTGCTTGCGACGGGGACTGGCGGTTTATTTATGTTAATGCTCAGGCCGAGCGTATATTAGATATCCGCCGTGAAGAGATCCTTGGTAAGAGCCACTGGGAAGTTTTTCCCCTCGCGCTGGGTACCCAGTTGGAAAGCGAATACCGCCGGGCCGCAGCCGGAGAAATCCGCGCCTTTGAGAATTTTTATGAGCCCTGGGGCCGCTGGTTCCACAACCGGTGTTTCCCTCGGGAGGGAGGAGGTATGTCCGTATACTTCGAGGACATCACCGAGCGCAAGCGAATGGAAGAGCAACTCAAGCAGTCCGAGGAGAAATCCCGGCTTCTCATAAAATACGCCCCAAGTATGCTCTATGAGGTCGATTTTTATCGTCCCGCGTTCATAAGCGTAAATGATGCCATGTGTCAGGTTCTCGGGTACACGAGGGAAGAACTCCTGGCTATGAGCCCTCTTGACCTCCTGGACGATGAAGGGAAGGCAGTCTTTCGGGAGAGGATTAGCCGGTTTCTTGCCGGGGAAGCCATCCCTGGTGCCCTGGAATACAAAGTAGCAAGAAAAGACGGACGGGAGGTTTACGGCGTACTGAACATGACCTTCACATACAAAGATGGAAAACCCGAAGGTGCATTCGTAGTTGCTCACGACATCACCGACCGTAAGCGGATGGAGGAAGAGCTTCGCAAATCCAAGGAAGAATTGGAAGTCCGGGTTCGTGAACGAACCGCGGAGTTGGCTCAATCAAAAGAACAACTGCGAATCCTGGCCTCACAGATCCTCTCCGCCCAGGAGAATGAAAAGGAAACGGATCGCCCTGGCGGTTCACGATGTCCTGGGGTCGTCCTTGAGTGCCATCAAATTCAAGGCGGAAGAGGCCTTACTTCATCTTCCCAAGGACGGGAACTTGAATATTTCCAAACCCCTGGAGGCCCTTATCCCCCTTATCCAGGATACGATTGAAGAGTCCAGAAGAATACAGTCCGATTTGCGGCCTCCTATTTTAGATGACCTGGGTATCGTACCCACCCTTTCCTGGTTCTGCCGGAGATTTGGAACCATTTACAATGGCATCAAGGTTGAACGAGCGGTTACCATTAGGGAAGAGGCAGTACCGGAATATCTGAAAGTTTCACTTTTTAGAATTACTCAGGAGGCCATGAATAATATCGGCAAACATGCCAAAGCCGACCTGGTGCGCCTCGGGTTGCGAAAAGTCAACGGCACCATAGAACTGTCTATTGAAGATAATGGGGAAGGATTTGATCCGGAAAGTCTGTTCTCCAGGGAGATTTCGAAAAAAGGCTTGGGGCTCTCCAGTATGAAAGAACGGGTTGAATTCTCAGATGGTTCTTTTTCCATCGAATCCGCCAAGGGACAAGGGACGGTTATCAGGGCCGTTTGGCCCGTGTAATTATGGAAGCTTGTCCCGTCGGGAACTTTGGTATGGATAAGTCAGGTCTATGTAAGCAAAATTAAAGAATACTATCCTTTTGTTGGAATAACAAATTCCAAATTTTATGGAATAACCCCCCCTATAAATACAGTATTTTTTTCCTCAAAATACTCTCTTACCTATATTCCCTTATTGACCTATTTTGAGGTTTTTACCAAAATACCAGATTTCTAATGATAATCGTAGGACTTAAGCTCCTGCAGGACTTCGCCTCAAGCTGAACTCACCCTTAACGGATCTACACCCTACAAAAGATACTTTTCACAACCTTACTTTCCTACTTGACATAGACAAATATTTGTCACAGCTTAAATAATACTATATATGTGGTATTATCCTGGGAGAGCGGGATTTAATTTATCCTTTATCTAGAGAAGATATATGCTAATCCATCAGAAGCAGGAGAAAAGCATAGGATGAATTACGGAAACCTAAACATTGGCTTGTTTCTAAAACAGAATGGAATCCGCTACCCCCAAAAAGAAGCTTTAATTACGGAGAAGGTCCGGTTCTCCTACCAGGAGTTCAACGAAAAAGTAAATCAGCTCTGCCATGCCCTTCTGGACATGGGAATTAAGAAAGGCGACCGGGTGGCCTTTCTTTTTTATAATCAATGGGAAACTTTGGTTTCTTATTTCGCCATTACCCGGCTGGGGGCCGTGGTGGTTTCTCTCAATTATCGCCTGGTGAAGGACGAGATTCTCTATCAATTGAATCACTCCGAAAGCCGAACTTTCCTCTTTGACCATTCCTTTAGCGCTTTAGCCCAAAGCATGAAGAAGGACGTACCCAAAATTAAAAACTTCCTCTGCGCGGAGGGAGTGGATGCCGTAGAGGGTTCCCAGAGTTTTGATGAACTATTTCTTCGCTATCCGAAATCTGACCCCAGGCTCCGTTGGAAGGTGCGAGAACAAGATCCATCGGGCATTCTCTACACGTCCGGGACAACTGGCCCCCCAAAGGGTGCGGTCATCACTCATTATTCGGCCATTTGGTCCGGCGTAATTTTTGCCCTACAGAATCAATTTTACCCCGGTATGCGCTTCATGGAATGTGTGCCCCTTTTTCACCGGGCAGGTCTGGAGGACTTGGCCCTGGCCGTGGTTGTTGTGGGGGGGACCGTCTTACTGCAAAAATCATTCGATGCCGCCAGGGTCTTGAGTATCATCGGGGAAGAAAAAATCACTCACTCCCTCATTGTTCCCACGATGTCCTATGCGGTCTTACAGGAGTTGGAAGCGAATCCGGGCAAGTATGACCTTTCCACTTTCCAGGGATACCTGACAGGCACAGCCCCCTGGCCGGTGGAGACCATGAAAAAGCTTAAAACCTACTTCCCCAACCATACAAAACAGGCCAATCTCTATGGAATCACCGAAGCTCTTTTAATTACTGAAGCCACGCAGGAAGAGTTGGATCGAAAGGGGGCCACGGCCGGTAAGCCAGTTGTCGGCGCGCAGATGAAGATTTTGGATGATAAGCTTAAGGAAGTTAGTCCAGAAGTGGTAGGGGAGATTGCCGTGAAGGAACCCCAGCAGATGAAGGGTTACTGGAAAAATCCCCAAGCTACCAAGGAAGTCACCTGGAAGGATGGATGGTACCTGAGTGGAGACCTGGGCTACCTGGACGAGGAAGGCTACCTTTATATCCTGGACCGAAAGAAGGATATGATCATCTCCGGCAGCGAAAATGTGTACAGCGTGGAGGTGGAAAATGTGCTCTCGGCTCACCCCAAGATCGCCGAAGTAGCAGTCACCGGTACTCCCGACGAAAGATGGGGGGAAGTGGTAACGGCCTGCGTGATCTTAAAGAAGGACCAAAAAGCCGGTAAAAAGGAAATCATCGAGTTCTGCGAGGGCAAGATCGCTAGTTACAAAAAACCTAAGAAGGTCTTCTTTGTAAAGGCCCTTCCAAAATCGCCAGCTGGAAAAATTCAAAAGGCAAAATTGAGAGAGCAATTCAAAAATTTAAAATATTAGGAACATTCACCATCTCATACGCGGCGATAATGTAAAAGATTATATTGAGAGGTTTTAATTGCTCCCGAAATTCGGCACTTCGTCATTCCTGCTACCCCGGGAATGGAGAAGTAATGGTATTTTTTAAAGCTCCACATTGTGATCTTAATACTCATTAACTTAAAAAGGAGGGGACCATGGATCGCAAAAAAATTTTGTATGTTGTAGTTTTATTTTTGATCGTAGGACTGATGATTCCTCAAGCATGGAGCCAAACGATAAAAATTGGTACTCTTTTCCCCATGACTGGACCCATGGCTGGGTATGGAGTTGATTGTAAAAATGGGGTGCAAATGGCCGTGGACGAAATCAATTCCAAAGGAGGAATCAAGTCTCTGAAAGGTGCAAAAATCGAGATCATCTGGGGAGATCACCGGATGAAGCCAGATGTAGCTGTCTCGGAAACAGAGCGTCTCATAGAGAGAGAAAATGTCCTGGCTGTGGTTGATTTTCCACCGAGCTTAACATCGGTGGCCGCCTCGCCAATCGCCGAGCGTCTCAAGACACCCTTCTTCGTCTCCCTCTCCTTCGCCGATATCCTCACTTCGCGCGGCTTCAAGTATACCTTCCAACAGATGCCCACAGCCTATTATGTCTCCTCCTATGATGTCGCTTTCCTTGAATTCTTGAGTAAAACTGTAGGTCGTAAATTATCCAAAGTTGGGATTATCTATGAGGATACTGACTACGGACAATCCCTAGCCAAAGGCCTCCGTATTCACCTAAAAGATAAAGGTTATACGATCGTGGCCGATATCGCATACCCGGCCAAAGGGCTGGATTTGACTCCGCAGGTAGCTAAGCTCAAAGCGGCTAACCTCGATGCTGTAATCCAGGCTTCCTACCTTGCCGATTCAATCCTGATGACTAAGACATCCAAGCGTCTGGGGCTTAATGTTCCCTTTATCGACTGCACGGGAAAAGCCACACTGGCTTATTTAAACGCGGTGGGACCTTTGGGGGAGTACGATTTTATCATGAATATGTGGAACAAAGATCTTCCCGGAGCAATGGAGTTGAACAACAAGTTCAAGGCCCGTTACCAAAAGGACTTCACCAGCCATGCGGCGATTGTCTACCAGGCTATCCTCACCCTGGCGGCAGTGTTTGAAGAAGCTGGGAAGAAGGACCCAGGGCTTCTTCAAAAGTCCCTCCCTGAAATCCGCAATGAGGTGCGAAAAACGCTTTCGGAGATCAACATTCCGCCTGGACCCAACCTGATCCTCCCCCATCCTCGGCAGCAGTTCAACAAGGCTGGCTTGAACACCTATGGAAGCTTCATCATGTGTCAGGTACAGGACGGAGAAATGCGTACGGTATGGCCGGAGAAGTTTGCCAGGACGAAGATCCGCATTAACCCCGAATGGTGGAAATAAAATAGCCTTGAAACTTGAAATTTTTGGATAAGGAGGAATAGGGGGCTAAGGGGCCCCCTTGCATTCTGAGGTCGTGGAAAATAGGAGTTAAGAATAATGACGTCATTTGTAATTTTGCAAGCGGTTGTCAATGGCCTAATTATCGGATCTATTTATGCCCTCATTGCCTGTGGCCTCACTCTCATCTTCGGAGTAATGAACATCATCAACGTAGCCCATGGCGATTTCCTGATGCTGGCCATGTATGCCTGTTACTTCTTGTACTCTCTGTTTGGGGTGGATCCCTGTCTTATCCATTCTGATCGTATTCCCGTTATCTTTCGCCTTCGGCATGTTGATCTTTCGAATTTTTCTTAAGCCCATCCTTGATAACCCGGATATTGAAGAACCTATGATGAACCAGGTGTTGATGACCATCGGTCTTTCTCTCGTCTTTGAGAATGGAATGCTTGGTCTATTTTCGGCTGACTACCGAACCGTTACTCTGAAATACGCGGATGTCACCTTTTATCTTGGCAAAGCGGTAATCTCCTTTTCGCAGTTGATTGTCTTAGTGTGCACGGTCGCCGTCATCCTGTTTTTATACTGGTTTATCCGCTCGACGGATTGGGGGCTTTTTATCCGCGCGGTAACGGAAAATCAAGAAGCAGCTTTGCTCATGGGCGTAAATGTGCGTCGGGTCTATCTCTTTTCTTTCGGACTTGGGATCGGTATTCTGGGGATCGCCGGACCTCTTCTGGTTCCCATTTATTATACCTATCCATCGATCGGTATGTCGTTCCTCCTGACTGCTTTTGTGGTTGTTGTGTTGGGGGGGATGGGGAGTTTCATGGGTGCTCTTGTGGGTGGCATCATCATCGGGATGGTTGAATCGATTGGGGCAGCCTTCATCCCCGACGCACTGTCGCCCGTGATTACATTTAGCGTTTTCATCCTGCTACTGCTTTTTAAGCCTGAGGGTCTCTTCGGAGTGAAGGCGTCATGAAGAGAATCCTTTCCTGGAAATATGTGTTTTTGGCCACCTCGGCCTTCGTCCTATTGCCTTTGGTCATCCGCTCAAATTATTTTTTACACATTTTGATCATGATCCTGTTCTTTGGTTATCTTGGCACTTGCTGGAATATCCTTGGCGGGTTTATGGGACTGCATTCCGTGGGACACGCCCTCTTCGTAGGTTGCGGGGCCTACGTCTCCACTCTTCTATTCATCCATTTGGGCCTCACCCCCTGGCTGGGCATTTTCGCCGGTGGGCTCTTGGCTGTGGCCTTTGGGCTTTTAATCGGTTATCTATGTTTCCGCTTTGGCCTGAAAGGCCCTTTCTTCCTTCTGGCTACTTTCGCCTTTGCCGAGATTGCGAAGGTAATCGTCATGAAGGTTCGCTGGTTAGGTGGATCGAGTGGTTTAAGCGTACCCCTGCAAGAAAATGCCCCCCACCTCTTTCAGTTTTCAGAAAAAATCTACTACTACTATGTTATGCTGGCCATGCTGGGGTTGGTCCTCGGGCTGTTAAGGTTCATCTTACGGCGGAAGGTGGGGTTTTACTTCCGGGCCATTCGAGAAAACCAGGATGGGGCCCAAGCCACCGGCATCAACCTGATGCGCTATAAACTCTTGGCCATATGCCTAAGCGCTTTCCTTTCGGCTTTGGGAGGAACCTTCTACGCCCAATATATCCTTTTCTTCGATCCCTCCATGATTCTGGGTGTCCACTTCTCCATCGAGATCATGATCTATCCAATCGTCGGCGGGATGAGAACCATTCTCGGGCCACTTGCCGGGGCTGCCATGCTCATTCCTGTTTCCGAAATCCTGCGTTCAAAAATGGGGGGAACGTTCCAAGGGATATACCTCGTGGCCTATGGTTTCATTCTGATCTTCTCCATCCGCTTCATGCCAGACGGTATAGTAGGCTTGTTAAAACAATTATTTCGAACGAAAGCGACGTAGAGGACCACCATGGATTTCTTGAAGTTGAACGGAATATATAAAAATTTTGGCGGGCTCAACGCCATCCATAATGTTTCCTGCACTATGGAGGAGGGAGAGACCATTGGCATGATCGGGCCCAATGGAGCAGGGAAAACTACTTTTTTCAATTTGATTTCCGGATTCGTTCGTCCGAATAGCGGTGAGATTCGCTTCCAGGGCCAGAAAATTCATGGAAAGAAGCCCGATGAAATCTGCCATCTTGGAATCACCCGCACGTTTCAATTGATCCAAATATTCTCCAAAATGACCGTTCTGGAAAACGTAATGGTGGGTGCCTTTGCCAAGACGGATAATCCTGACCTGGCGCGGTCAAGATCCATGGAGATACTGGAAGCTCTCCATCTCTCTGACAAAGCCAATCTCCCGGTGAAGAGTTTGACTTACGCCGAAAGGAAGTCAGTCGAGCTAGCTCGAGCTTTAGCCACTCAGCCCAAGCTTATTCTTGTGGATGAATATATGGCAGGCTTGACACCCACGGAGGTTCAGGAGGCCATCACCTTCTTCCAACGAATTATGAAGCGGCAAAAGGTAAGTTTTTTTCTTGTGGAGCACATTATGCACGCGATCATGACTCTCTCAGATCGAGTCATCGTCTTAAATCACGGAG
The DNA here is from genome assembly GCA_963838485.1 of uncultured delta proteobacterium. Taxonomy (GTDB): domain Bacteria; phylum Desulfobacterota; class RBG-13-43-22; order RBG-13-43-22; family RBG-13-43-22; genus RBG-13-43-22. The sequence goes on from CAWIRY010000013.1 coordinate 7,795, forward strand.
AAAAACTCGCCGAGGGCACTCCCCAAGAAATTCTCAAAAATAAGGATGTCATTGAGTCCTATCTGGGAGAGGAAGAGCTCCTTGCTTGAAATCCAGAGCATTAAAGTCTCCTATTCAGGAGCCTTGGCCCTCAAGGGGGTCTCGGTTTCCGTGCCGGAAGGGCATGCCATTGCCATCGTTGGAGCAAACGGCGCTGGCAAGACGACTCTCCTAAACACCATTTCCGGGATCCTCAACCCCTCCTCCGGCCAGATTCTCTGGCAAGGAAAAAATTTGATCAAGATGACCGCCAATGAGATAACAACCAGTGGCATCGTTCAGGTTCCTGAGGGAAGAAAGCTTTTTTATCGCATGACGGTCAGAGAAAATCTTCTCATCGGGGGGAGCAATTCCAGAGCCAAATCCGAACGCCCGCAGAAGTTGAAGGCCATGTACGAGCTATTTCCCATCCTCTCTGAACGAAGGTCCCAGTTAGCTGGGGCCCTTTCCGGAGGCGAGCAGCAGATGCTGGCTATTGCCAGAGGGCTTATGGCCTGCCCCAAGTTGCTCATGCTCGACGAACCTTCCTTGGGACTCGCTCCATTAATTGTCAAGGAGATTTTTTCTACGATCCAGAAGCTGAACGGTCAAGGACTTTCCATCATCTTGGTAGAACAAAACATTGTGAGCTCTCTGAAAATTTGCCATTACGGGTATGTCATTGAAAATGGGCAGGTGGTCTTAGAAGGAAAAGGGGATGAGCTCTTAAGAAACGAACATACCAAGAAAGCCTATATGGGGGTTTAAAGAAAAAGGGGTTTCAAATGGTTCCCCATCATCAGTGTAATCTACCACCGATCGCCCGGGATTTCAGCATTTTGTTTTTAGCCGAAGTCAGCACCAAGACCTTGTCTATGATTTCTGAGAGGCTGATCGGTCGTAGGATTTCTCCGGCGGGGATCAGCAGCGTGAACACAGATCTCAACAAAGCGGTTGAGGCGTGGCGGCGGCGGGATTTATCACAGGAGTCGGTCGAGTACCTGTTTATTGACGGTGTCCACTTCCATATGCACGTGGGAAGAAACATCGAGATTGTTCCGGTCCTGGTGGCCCAATTAAAAGAGAAAGGAAACCAAAGTGAAAATAGCGCCCTTTATTGTTCTGAAACCAGGATATGACGGTTCAGCCGCCTTGGCCGAGGAAATAAAAACCTTTGTCAAGGAAAAGATAGAAATGTATAAATATCCGCGGGAAGTCGAATTCATCAGCGAGCATGAGATGCCCCGAACCATTACTGGAAAGATTCAGCGATTCGGATTGAGAGATAGGGAAAAAAAATCATAAACTGAGTGACCAAAGTGACTCATCGGAGGAAAAAATGGAGATCACCGAACACGGATTCTTTTGTTTTTTTTGCGCGAAACACTGCAGTCTTATTGCCCACGTTCAAAACGGTAAGGTGATTAAAGTCACCAAGGACAGTAAGAGCGGTATCTTATCGGAAATATGCCCTGATGCCAAAGGTCCGGTAACGATTCCCGGTACTTACAGCCATCCTGACCGTCTGCGGTATCCGCTCAAACGAAAGGGCGAAAAGGGAAGTGAATGGCAGCGGATAACCTGGGATGAAGCCCTGGATACCATTGCAGAAAAATTCCAGACCTATCGCCGGGAGTTTGGACCTGAAAGCATTGCCCTGGTCCTGGGGGAACCGAAAGGTCTGGAGTTTGCTTTCGGCCAGAGGTTGGGGACCATATTCGGACGCCGAACGTCATAACGCCTGGTTGCTACTGCGGAGTCCAAACGGGGGCGGCCAAGTCCCAATTCACCTATGGATCCCATGATGGTCAGTGCCGATAGTGATGTAGAAAAAACCAAGTGCATGATGATCTGGGGAAACAATCCGAGGCACATCGGGGGTACGTTTAATAGCATGTTTCCGGTAGAATCGATGCCCGCCTCAAAAACGGATGCAAACTGATCGTTGTGGATCCGGGGAAGATTGATTATGCTTCCAAGGCGGACATCTGGATCAAGCCAAAACCCGGTTTAGACGGTGCCTTAGCCCTAGGCATGATCAAGGTGATCATTGAAGAAGAGCTTTATGATAAAAATTACTTGGACCGCTTTAGTTCGGGTTTTGAGAAACTCAAGGAACATATTTCCACCTTCTCTCTTGAAGATGTGGAAAGGGAAACCTGGGTTCCCGTGCTCAGATTGTCGAGGCAGCCAGGCTGTTTGGACGAAATAGTCCGGGTATTCTCGGTTTCGGAAACGCCCTTGAGGGAACGGTTTCAGCGCTCCAAACTTCCCGGGCCGTTATGATTTTAAGCGGTCTCACCGGAAGCGTGGGTCTTCCAGGGGGCCTAATCATAAGGAAGCAGGATAAGTTTGTCAGACCAGGGACCTTTTATTTCCCCAAAGGGTTTAAAAGAATTAAGGGGAACTCGATTGCCAAGGATTATATCTTGGCCGTCGGTTCGGCCTACGTTCCCACCCAGACCCTGGTCAATGCCATTCTTGATGAAAAGCCCTACCCTATTAAGGCCGGGTTTCTTTCCGTCACCAATCCCCTTTGTACCTATCCGGATGCGGTTAGAACCTATGAGGCCTTTATGAAGCTGAATTTCATGGTCGTGGCTGATATTTTTCATACTCCGACAACAGCTATAGCCGACATGGTGCTGCCTGCGGCCCTCCCTGGAGAACATGCCACGATAGCTTATTGGCCGGCATGGGGCGGGTATGTAAAGTGTGACCCCAAGTTTATCGACCCACCTGGAGAGGCCTGGCCGGACATGAAGATGTTTAATGAGTTGGCTAAACGATTGGGGCTGGGGGAAGTATTTTTTTGAAGATGTAGATGATGAAGAAGATGCTGGATTTCTGGCTTAAGCCCAGCAATATCACCTTTGATGAATTTAAAAAGA
>CAWIRY010000014.1:0-6104 GCA_963838485.1 uncultured delta proteobacterium
TCACCATATTGCTGCCATGACCGAACTGGCCATGGCCGGGTACACCTACGGGGGCTTCGAATGGGTCAAGGCCATGGGTTGGGACATCGTGGCCTTGAGCGAGGCCCTGGGCTGCGAACTGGGGACACCAAAGATCGATAGACAGTTTTACATCAATAAATTCCCTTATGCCAACGGGGTGGATAATCTGGAGTTTCCTTCCGACTTCCTGTCGCGGGGCCGCTTTCCGGCTTTTAAGGAAAACATAAAACTCCTTAAAGAATGGGCAGGAGATCGGATGGCCGTATTCGGTGAAACCGAGGGGACCTTTACCTGCGCCGCCAATTTAGTCGGCCCCGAACAATTCATCAAGTGGGCCATAAAAAAGCCCGACCTGCTGGCCAAGACCCTGGAAGTCACCAAGCAGGCGGCCATCGCCGCGGCCAACTTTGCCTTTGATAACGGGGTGGATTTTTTCGTCTTTGCCGAGCCGACTTCCGGACCGGCCCTGTTAAATCCGCGGCTATATGAGAAGCTGGTCATGCCCGTGGAAAGAGAGATCGTCAGCCAGGTCAAGGGCCCGGTGGTCCTGCACATCTGTGCCGATACCGATCCGATCATCGACTTCATGTGCCAGAGCGGAGCCGCCGGGATCAGTATCGAGGAAAAGGCGGATTTGAAGAGGGCCGTGGAAATCGCCCACCGCTACGGGGTCAAGGTCTTCGGCAATGTGGCTACGGCCACCACCCTGTTTAGCGGCACACCGGAGGAAGTGTATAAGGAGTCGATAAAGGCCCTGGAAAACGGGACGGATTTCCTTTGCCCGGGTTGCGGTATCGCCCCGCGCTCTCCGCTCGAAAACATCGTTCAAATTAAAAAGGCCAGGGACGACTTTTTTAGATAGACCGGCATCGAGAAGGATTCAAGGGGCCAAGGGGTCAAGGATTCAAGGTTCAAGGAAAACCGTATACCGTGTACCTTAAACCGTCAATGCTACCTGAATCCTGGAATCCTCGAACCCTATTTTCATACTAAGCTCTCATGCCCGCTGATGCGGGCGCCACGAAGAATGAAAATAACCGTAGAGGCGGGTTTTAAACCCGCCCCTACAAAGCCTCGACAAAGATTAAGGGCGGTTTGAAATCTATTTTCGTATTAAACCATCATGCCCCATAGGGGCGCCACGAATCATGAAAAACAGGGTTCAAGGGGCCAAGGGGTCAAGGATTCAAGTGAAAGGCATGGAAGTTAAAGTCCTTGAACCCCAGAATCCTGGAATCCTTGAACCCTTTTTCGTATTAATTATTACTCATTAAAGGAGGAACAGTCATGGCTTCAGAAGAAAGAACCCAGGAGATCTTGAAAGGTCTTCAGGCGGCGGTGGTTGAATTTGACGAAGACAAGACCAGGGAATTGGCCCAGGCCGCCATTGATGAAGGGGTGGACCCTTTTCGGGCGACCATGGAAGGTCTGGCCGAAGGCATGATCCAGGTCGGAGATCTTTATAATAAAAAAGAATACTTTGTTTCGGAGCTGCTTTTGTGCGCCGATGCCCTTTACGCCGGACTGGGACTGCTCAAACCGGCCATCATCGCCACGGGAAGAACGAGCGAGGCCAAGGGCTCCATTGTGCTGGGCGTGGTGGAAGGCGATGTCCACGATATCGGCAAGAATCTGATCAAGATGATGTTCGATGTGGCCGGCTGGACCGTCTATGACCTGGGAAAGGATGTTCCCTTGGAAAAATTCGTGGAAGAACAACTTCGGACCGATTCGGATATCGTCGGTCTTTCGGCCTTGATGACCACCAGCATGATCAGCATGCCGGAAATCGTCAAAAAGCTGAAAGAGAAAAATCCCAAGGTCCGGGTTATGTTGGGCGGGGCCCCCATAACGCCTGAAACCGTGGAAAAATACGGCGCCGACGGGTACGCCAGGGATGCGGGGACGGCTGTTGATGAGGCCATCAAATTGATCAAAATGTTGAGGACCGAGGAACAGACCAAATAGGAAGGAGCAGTCTTTATGGCGAGTGGTGAAAATGAAAAATGCTTAGTCATTTTTCAGCCCTCAGGATGTCGAGGATATGTCGAGAGAGGAAAGACCCTTAAACAGGCCTCCGTGGCCCTGGGCGTGGACATCGAGGGGGTCTGCGGTGAACAAGCCATTTGCGGGACCTGCAAGGTCCGGATTGAAGAAGGGGAATTTGAGAAGTACGGGATCCGTTCCGGCCGGGAGAGCCTTTCGGCTATGGGACCCTCGGAGAGAAAATTTTTTAATTTACGCCAGGTCGATGAAGGCTATCGCTTAGCCTGTCAGGCCCAGATTCTGGGAGACGTGGTTATTTTCGTCCCGGAAGAAAGCCGGATGGGTAAGCAGGTGGTCCGCAAGGCCCCTACTACGCGGCCCATTGCCGTCAACCCCGCGGTCCGAAAATATACAGTCGAGTTGATCAAGGCCACCCTGGAGGATAATGTCGGAGACTGGGAACGGTTGACCGCGGTCCTGGAAGCCCGATACGGTCTAAAGGGGCTGACCATCGATTATGAAGTCCTCATGGTTCTGCAGGACCTGGTCCGCCAGGGGGAATGGAAGATTACCGTTTCAATCTGGCACGGCAAAGAGGTCATCCGGGTTGAGCCGGGGTTTAATGAAAAAGGCTACGGCCTGGCGGTCGACGTGGGCACCTCCACGGTGGCCGGATATTTATGTGACCTGAGTGATGGCACGGTGGTGGCCACGGCCTCCATGATGAATCCCCAGATCGTCTACGGGGAAGACGTCATGTCCCGGATCAGCTACACCATGACCAATCCCGAAGGTCTGGAGATCTTAAACCAGGCCATTATCGACGGCCTGAACAATATCGTCGCCGAGGTGGCCGAAAGCGCCGGCATCAAACGCCAGGATATCTTAGATATGTCCCTGGTGGGCAATACCTGCATGCATCACATTTATCTGAACATCAATCCCCGCTATATCGGTCGTTCTCCCTTTCCTCCCAGTTTGCATCATTCCTTAGACGTCAAGGCCCGTGATTTCGGCTTCAAGATCCCCCAGGAAAAAGAGCGGGAAGAGAAAGGGAAGTATGCCCCTTGCCGAGTGGAATGTCCGGCCGGGGTCAATGTGGACGACTTTTTATACCTCATCGCCCAACGCAAATTTAAGGATGCCCTGGAATTGGTCCGCCTGTCTTATCCCTTTTCCGGCGTCTGCGGACGGGTCTGCACCCATCCCTGTGAACAAATTTGTGAACGGGGTAAGGTGGATGAACCCATCTCCATCAGGGTGGCCCATCGCTTCCTGGCCGATCATGAGCTGACTTCGGGAAGGGAAAAGGCCGCACCGGTGGAATTGAAAAAAAAGGACTCCATCGCCGTGGTCGGTTCAGGACCGGCCGGTCTGGCCTGTGCCTATGACCTGATCAACCGAGGCCATCCGGTAACGGTTTTTGAAGCCCAGGACCAGGCCGGCGGGATGATGCGCTACGGCATTCCGGAATACCGGTTGCCCAAACATATCTTAGATGATGAAATCCGCTATATTGAAGAGCTGGGTGTGGCGATCAAGACCAAGACCCATGTAAAGGCCCTGAAGGATCTTTTCGATCAGGATTATAAGGCCGTCTTCCTGGCCACCGGGACCTGGAAAAGTCAGAAGTTAAACGTCCCCGGTGAGGAAAGCCCTGGGGTCCTGGTTGCCCTTGACCTCCTCCGAAAGGTCAATTCAGGGGAGAAGGTTGAATTAACGGGAAAAGTGGTCGTGGTTGGAGGCGGCAGCGTGGCCGTTGATGCCGCCCGGATGGCCAAACGGTTGGGGGCACAGGAAGTGCATCTGATCTGCCTGGAGTCCGATGACCTGACCTGCAAAGACCGGATGCCAGCCCAGGATTTGGAAATCGAACAGGCCCGGGAAGAGGGCGTGATCGTTCATCCCTCCCTGGGTGTCGGCGCCATCGTAACCGGCAATGGCCGGGTCAGGGCCGTGGAAACCATAGGTTGTGTATCGGTTTATGATGACCAGGGGCGGTTCGCGCCGCAGTTTTCCAAAGAACCGGCGCCACCATTGCCGTGGAAACCGTCCTGGTGGCCATAGGTCAGAGGGCCGAAGAAAGCCTCTTTCCAGATTTGGCCCGCACCCCTTCGGGGCTGATCCAGGTGGACGAAAAGACCTTCGAGACCAGTGTCCCCGGCGTCTTTGCCGGCGGCGACGGGGCCAGCGGGCCGGCCAATGTCATCAAGGCCGTGCGGGCCGGGAAGGAAGCGGCCATCTCCATCGAGCTTTATCTGGCCGGGAAGGACATGAAGGAAGACCGACCTAAACCACTCAAGGCCGTAGAAGAAATTCCCAAAGAAGGGGTAAGAAAAGAAGCCCGACAGATGGCTCCCGTACTGGCCATAGATAAGCGCAAAGGATTTGACGAGGTGGAGATGGGCTTTGAAGAGGCCCAGGTGATTCCAGAATCGATCCGCTGCCTTCATTGCGCCGTTTATGCCCAGAAGGAGGCCTCCGAAGAAAAAGAGGCCCGGGGCTGGGGATCAAGATCGCCCCCGGTGCCTATGTCCACTGCCTGCCCATTGAGGCCGGCTTTGTGGGCGCCGATAATGTGGGCGTGCTGATCGCCGAAGCCCCTTATAATCAGGACTCCCTGGAGCTGATTATCGATATTGGCACCAATGGGAGAAATCATCCTGGGTATAGAGACCGCTTGATCTCCTCTGCTTCCTGCGCCACCGGACCGGCCTTTGAGGGGGCGCAACTGCGTTTCGGCATGCGGGCCGCACCGGGGGCCATTGAAAAGATAGCTGATCGATAAAGAAACCAAGGAAGTGCGTTTTAAGGTCATTGACGAATCCCGCTGGAATAGGAGATGAAGCCAGAGGAGATCAAGGCCAAGGGCATCTGTGGATCAGGGATCATTCGACGCCCTGCCCCAGCTCTTCCTGGCCGGGATTATCGATAAATCCGGAGAAGTTTAATAAAAATCTGGAACATCCCTGCTTGTCAGATATAACGTGGATCAATACGAATATGTCATCGCCTGGGCCCATGAGACCTCCATCGGCCAGGACGTGGTCGTCTGTCAGGACGACATTCGGGCCATCCAGTTAGGCAAGTCGGCCATGTATGCCGGCAGCCGGGTCCTGATGGAAACCCTGGGTATCGACAAGGTGGACAAGGTCATCTTGGCCGGGGCCTTCGGAAGTTATATCGACAAGCTGTCGGTGGCCGTGCTGGGTATGTTCCCGGATTGCGATCCCAAAAATGTCTATTCCGTGGGCAATGCCGCCGGTGATGGGGCGCGGATGGCCCTGCTCAATGTGGACAAACGTTTGGAGGCCGATAAATATGCCCGGAAGGTGGAATACATCGAATTGACCCTTTCTCCGAAATTCGAAAAGATGTTTGCCCACTCCATGTGGATACCCCACATGCATTACCCCTTCCCCAGTCTGCAGGAATTTCTGCCGCCGAAGAAATGAGGGGGGAATTTAGGACGAATAAACGGTATAAGGTTCAGGGTACAAGGTTCAATGTTCGGGAAAACCCATTTTCATGTTTCGGATGTCACCCCCACCTCTGTCCTCCCCCATCAAGGGGGAGGAAGTAACTAAGTTCCCTTTCCCCTGGCGGGAGAGGGTTGAGGTGAGGGGGATTCAAATTTTTTCATAATTCGTTTCCCCGCTTCAGGCGGGCAGGAGAGATTAGTTTGAAAAAAGGAATTGAGGATTCCAGGAATCCAGGGGATTAATGGGTTAAGGTGCACGGTGTACGGTTTTCCTTGAACCTCGCACCTTGAACCCTGTACCCCTTGAATCCCTGAGCTTTTTATTAAACCCACATGCGCCCTTTGGGGCGCCACGAAGGATGAAAATGCTTTTTGAACCGCCCGGCAGCTTAAGGCTGCCTTGATTACCTGGATAAAGACGGACTTTCTTTTTTGCCCTTGGGCGACTTTCCCCAAGGGCAAACGGAGTCTTGCCCGGCACAAGGTCGTGCCGGGAAAAATAACCGTCCCGGCAGTTGTCCAGCCCTTGTCAAGTGACCGAAGGGAACGGGTGGTTAAACAAGGTCTTTAAAATCTATTTTCGAACTAAATATTGAATGTTGATAATCAACAAAGG
>CAWIRY010000015.1:0-45678 GCA_963838485.1 uncultured delta proteobacterium
ATCCTGAGTACGCCGGTCCTCTTCTATGGGGGACTTCCCATTTTTAAAAAGGCCTTGATCGGACTGCGCTATGGGAATCCAACCATGGAGGCCCTTATTTCCATCGGCGCCTTGTCGGCCTATTTTTACAGCCTCATTCAGATAAGGCATGGCAGTCTTCATCTTTATTTCGATACGGCCGCCATGTTGATCGTCCTGGTCCTCCTGGGAAAATATCTGGAGGCCGGGGCCAGGGAAAAGATCTCGCGAGGTCTTGTCGAACTCTATCACCTGGCCAATCAGAAGGTGCGTCTGTTGACAAAAGAAGGGGAATCCTGGCTGGCTGCCGATAAGGTTCAGCCGGGAGACGTATTTCAGGTCCTGGCCGGAGAAAGACTGCCCGTAGACGGCGTTATCCTTTCCGGGCAGGCTGCTCTGGACGAATCTTATTTGAGCGGAGAATCCCGGCCGATAAAAAAAAGGCCGAATGATGAAGTTCGGGCCGGTTCATTACTCCTTGAAAATGATCTTACAGTCAGGGCCACCCGGGTAGGGGCTGAGAGCTCGATCGGGCAGATCATTAACCTGATGCAGGAAGGTCTGTCCGGGAAAACGGCCGTCGAAGTTTTTGCCGATCGACTGACCCGCTGGGTCGTACCGTCACTGTTGTGCCTGGCTGCCGGGACTGCCTGGGTTCTTTTCTTTCATGGTCATTCATTACAAGAAAGTTTGCTTCGGGCCGTAACGATCCTGGTCATCTCCTGCCCCTGCGCCCTGGGTATCGCCACTCCTTTGGCCAAGGTGGCTACCATCGGAAAAGGTCGGGCAAAGGGCATCCTGATCCGTGATCCGGCGGCCCTGGAAAAAATAAGAACGCTCGACGTGCTGATCTTTGATAAGACCGGGACCTTGACCGAAGGCCGCTACTGTTTAAGGGAAATGGTCTTCTTTGGAGGCACCAAGGAAGAGGCTTGGCAAAAGATTGCCTCCGTTGAAACCCTTTCCGATCATTTTCTGGCCAGGGAAATCCAAGCCAAGGCCAGGGAGTTATCGTTATGCTTAGGGGATGTAAAAAACTTCAAAACGATCGCGGGAATGGGCGTCAAAGGGGTGCTGGCCGGCAGTGAAGTGGCCATCGGTAATAGGAGGATGATGAATGCCCTGGGGCTGGAAATTGAAAAGGTCCTCGATCGTCAGACCGAATCCCTGGAGTCTAAGGGTTTGACCATCATCTTTTTCAGTTGGGAGGGACGGATTCAAGGATTTCTGTCTTTTGGGGATTGCCTGAAGGAAATGGCCCCTAAGGCCCTTTCAGGCCTCCAACAAAAGGGCATTCAGACCTTTATGGTTTCCGGGGACTCGAAAGAGACCACCGGATCAATCGCCAGGGAATTGAGAATTGGGCCCTTTTTCGGACAAGCCCGGCCCGAGGACAAGGTCCATATCATTAAAGATCTCCAGCGGCAAGGACACCGGGTGGGCATGATCGGAGACGGAGTAAACGATGCAGCCGCCTTGGCCCAGGCCGATGTGGGTTTTGCCCTGGGGACCCGGGCCGGGATACTAACGGAGGCCTCGGATATCACCCTGTTGAGCGATGACCCTTCGAAGATCCAGGAAGTCATTGATCTCTCCGGCCAGGCCTTTAGCATTATTCGCCAAAACCTCCTGTTTGCCTTTTGCTATAATATCCTGGGAATTCCTCTGGCTATGACGGGGCTGTTAAATCCTTTGATTGCCGCCCTGGCCATGTTTGCCAGCAGTTTGACCGTGGTCGGAAACACCATGAGGATTTATAGAAGATGAATTACCAACATTTGGGGAACTCCATTATTAAGAGGTGAATTAACCGCTTCGCTCCTTGACAAGCAAGGGTGAAATGGTTAATTTTTTGGAACAATTAACCATAAAAAGAACTTACGAAACTTTATAAATAGAAGGCCGGAAAGCCTTAACGGCCGGTTAAGGCTTCCTCGGTCAGGAGGAATCAATGCGTTTTGATAAATTTACCATCAAGGTTCAGGAGGGCTTGCAATCGGCCCAATCCATGGCCGAGGCCATGGGCCATCAACAGATCGAACCGGAACACTTAATGACCGCCCTGTTGAATCAGCCGGACAATATTATTTTACCGATACTTCAAAAAATGGGCATTAATCCTAATCAGGTTAAGAATAACCTGAAAGCACAATTAGACAAGACGCCCAGGGTAGAAGGGGCCGGCAAGGGGCAGGCCTATATGTCATCCAGGCTAAAGACCGCTCTGGATGAATCTTTTAAAATAGCCTCTCAGATGAAGGACGATTACGTGAGTATGGAGCATGTCCTGATCGCCATGGTCGAACAAAAGGGGGATCCCCTGGCCCAGGGTTTCATCGCCCTTGGCCTGACTCGGGAAAACCTGCTCAAGGCCCTGGTGGATATTCGGGGAAGCCAAAGGGTCACCGATCAGAATCCGGAAGAAAAATATCGCCCCCTTGAGAAATTTGCCGGGACCTGACCGAATTGGCCCGGCAGGAAAAATTGGACCCCGTCATCGGCCGGGACGATGAAGTGCGGCGAATTATTCAGGTCTTATCAAGGCGGACCAAAAACAACCCGGTTTTAATCGGAGAACCCGGGGTGGGGAAGACGGCCATTGTCGAAGGGCTGGCCCAGCGGATCGTCCACGGCGATGTGCCCGAGGGGTTGAAAAACAAACGGGTCGTGGCCCTGGACATGGGGGCCTTGATCGCCGGGGCCAAGTACCGCGGGGAATTTGAGGATCGCCTCAAGGCGGTGCTCAAAGAGGTGACCGAGGCCCAGGGCCGAATCATCCTGTTTATCGACGAGCTTCATACTCTGGTGGGGGCCGGCAAGGCCGAAGGGGCCGTGGATGCCGGCAACATGCTCAAACCGGCTTTAGCCCGGGGGGAATTGCGTTGCGTCGGGGCCACCACCATCAATGAATACCGAAAATACGTGGAAAAAGACGCCGCCCTGGAACGGCGGTTTCAACCGGTACTGGTCAATGAACCGACCGTAGAAGATACCATCGCCATCCTGAGGGGTTTGAAGGAGAAGTACGAAGTCCATCATGGGGTGAGGATCAAAGATTCGGCCATTGTGGCTGCGGCCACCTTGTCCCATCGTTATATTACTGACCGTTTTTTACCGGACAAGGCCATTGACCTGATCGATGAGTCCGCATCCAAACTCCGGATCGAGATTGACAGCCTGCCCCAGGAGATCGATGAACTGGAACGGAAGATCCTGCAAATGGAGATCGAAAAAGAGGCCCTCAAGAAAGAGGTGGACCCGGCTTCCAAAGAAAGGCTGGAGAAGATCAAAAAAGAATTATCGGAGCTTAAGGCACAAAGCGGAGAAATGAAGGCCCATTGGCAGAAGGAAAAGGAGGCCATCCAAAAGATCAGACAAATCAAGGAGGAGATAGAACAAAAGAAGACCGAGGCCCTGAATGCCGAAAGACAGGGGGACCTGACCCGGGCTGCCGAAATCCGCTACGGGGTGCTCCTGAACATGAATAAACAACTCGAAGAAGAAAATAAACAATTAGAGTCCCTCCAGAAAAAACAGAAGATGTTGAAGGAGGAAGTGGATGATGAGGACATCGCCGAAGTAGTGGCCAAATGGACCGGCATCCCGGTTTCCCGGATGATGGAAGGAGAGAAACAAAAATTGATCCGCATGGAAGAGCGGATCAAGGAAAGGGTCATCGGCCAGGAAGAGGCCATCCGGGCCGTGGCCAATGCCGTCCGTCGGGCCCGCTCCGGGCTGCAGGACCCCAACCGTCCCATCGGTTCCTTTATCTTTATGGGCCCCACGGGAGTGGGCAAGACCGAACTGGCCAAGGCCTTGGCCGAGTTTCTCTTTGACAATGAACAGGCCATGGTTCGGGTCGATATGTCCGAATACATGGAGAAGCATTCGGTTTCCCGGTTGATCGGCGCCCCGCCGGGTTATGTGGGCTATGAAGAAGGGGGGTATCTGACCGAGGCCGTCCGCCGCAAGCCCTATTCGGTCGTGCTCTTTGACGAAATCGAGAAGGCTCATCCCGAGGTCTTTAATGCCCTGCTCCAGATCCTGGATGACGGCCGGATGACCGACGGACAGGGAAGGACCGTGGATTTTAAAAATACCCTGGTCATCATGACTTCCAACATCGCCAGCCAGTTTATCCAGGACCTGGTTAAAGGAGACCGGGAGGAGATGAACCGGCGGGTCATGGAGGCCTTGCGGGCCCATTTCAAGCCTGAATTCTTAAACCGGGTCGACGATATCATCATCTTCCAGGCCCTGAATAGGGATCGGATCAAGGCCATCGTGGATATCCAGGTCAGGCTGCTGCAAAAAAGGCTGGCCGAAAAGAAATTAGACATCGAGTTGACCGACAGGACCCGGGAACAAATCGCACAGGAAGGGTTTGATCCGGTATACGGGGCCAGACCGCTCAAACGGGTCATGCAGCACCGTATCCAGGATGCCCTGGCTTTGAAACTCTTAGAAGGGGAATTTATTGAGGGTGAAAAAATCATCGTCGACGCCACTCCTAAAGGAGAGATCTTTTTCAAGAAAGGATAACCGCGGTTTTTGGTAGTTGGTCAGTTTAAAAACTACCCGGTTTTTCTTGACAAGGACAAAAAGGTTGGTACCATATTTGATGATATTGTAAAAACTTGTCAATCCCGCGCAGAGCCTGTCCTCGACCCGATCGGGGACGGGAATCTAGGCCATGCATAACCAATTAAAAACACTGGATTCCCGTTTCAAGGGAATGACGAAAATGGGCTTTCAATGACTTTTTACGAGTTTATCGTATTTAACCTCTGATGCTTTTAACGAGTCTAAAATGACGTATTCGTATATGAAAAAATAAGGAGTTTATATCAATGTTTTCTAACACTATAAAGACCACACTGTTATTAGGACTGATGACCGTCCTGATCATTCTCATCGGTGGTGCCGTGGGGGGTCAGCATGGAATGGTTATAGCCTTCTTCCTGGCCGGGATCATGAACCTGGGGAGTTATTGGTTTTCCGATAAGATCGTCCTGGCCATGTACCGGGCCAAGGAAATCGCCCCACAGGACCATCCGGAGATCCACCAGGTCGTGATGGAACTGGCCCAGCATGCCGGTATTCCCAAGCCAAAAATTTTTTTGATTGACGATGATTCTCCCAATGCCTTTGCCACGGGAAGGAACCCCCAGCATGCGGTTGTGGCCGTTACTTCCGGTATCCTTCGCATCCTTTCCCGTCAGGAACTCAAAGGGGTCCTAGCCCATGAATTGGCCCATGTCAAAAATCGGGATATTTTAATCAGCTCCATTGCCGCCACCATGGCCGGGGCTATCATGATTTTGGCCAATATGGCCCGATGGGCGGCTATCTTTGGCGGGAGTCGGAATTCGGAAGAAGGGGAAGGGGGAGGAGGGATCATCGGCCTTCTGGTCATGACCATCGTAGCCCCCATCGCCGCTATGCTGATTCAGATGGCTATCTCCCGTTCCCGGGAATATTTGGCCGACGCCTCTGGTGCCCATTTTTCGGGAAACCCCCTGGAACTGGCCGGGGCCTTGGAAAAATTACAGATTGCTTCCCGGCGCATTCCCCTGGAAAACGCTAACCCGGCCACGGCCCACATGTTTATCGTCAATCCTCTGTCGGGTCGAAGCCTGCTCAACCTGTTTTCCACCCACCCACCCATCGAGGAACGCATTGCCCGGCTCCGTTCGATGAGGTATTAAATCCCTATGCCCGCGGTGGCACCACCTGGCATGAAAATGTCGAATGTCGAATAATGAATGCTGAATGTCGAAGGAAGGGGAAAAAATAACTTCATCATTCGATGTTCGATATTCAACATTCGTATTTTCATACCAAAGGACAGTGGCAGAAAACGCCTCCGGCAAATAGGTTGACTTTTTTTGTCCAGTGGCATAAAAACCCCCTATATACTAATAGCCGTAAAGGAGCAAACTATGTCTTGCGTCGTGGTTGTAGGCACCCAGTGGGGCGATGAAGGGAAAGGGAAGGTAGTAGACCTCCTGACCCAGTACGCCAACGTAGTCGTCCGTTTTCAAGGGGGGAATAATGCCGGACACACCCTGGTCGTGGGCGGGGACAAATTTATCCTTCATTTGATTCCTTCAGGAATCCTCCATTCAGAAAAACAATGTCTGATCGGCAATGGGGTGGTGGTGGACCTGGAGGTCTTACAAAAAGAGATCCTTACCTTGGGAGATCGAGGGGTTTCCATCGGCCCTCATAACTTAGGCCTGAGTGAAAAGGCCCATTTGATCCTGCCTTATCATAAACACCTGGATCTGGCCCGGGAGGCTCAAAAAGGCCAGGCCTCCATCGGCACGACCGGAAGGGGGATCGGCCCTTGTTATGAAGACAAGGTGGCCCGAGTCGGGATTCGGGTCATTGACTTGCTGGATCCGGAGACCTTTGCCGAAAAAGTAGCAGCCAACCTCAAGGAAAAAAATTTTATTTTTGAGCAGTTTCTCAAAGTCGCCCCATTAGATCCCGCAGAGGTCATTAAAACCTATTCGCCCTTGGCCGAATTTATCCGGCCCTATGTGACCGATGTATCCATCCGAATTGATCAGGCCTTGACCGGCCGGAAGAGCATTTTATTTGAAGGAGCTCAAGGGACACATCTGGACATCGATCATGGGACCTATCCCTATGTTACTTCCTCCAACCCTGTGGCCGGCAGTGTTTGTGCCGGGGCCGGGGTGGGACCCTCAAAGATTCAATCGGTCGTGGGAATCGTCAAGGCTTATACCACCCGGGTGGGCGGAGGCCCTTTCCCCTCGGAATTAACCAATGAGATCGGCTTATGTCTCAGGGAAAAAGGAGGAGAATTTGGATCAACCACCGGCAGACCCAGGCGCTGTGGCTGGCTGGATGCCGTGGTTTTAAGAGATTCAGCCCGGCTCAATGGCCTGTCCTATTTGGCCGTCACCAAATTGGATGTGTTGACCGGACAAAAAACCATCAAGATCTGCACCGGATACGCCTGGAAAGACCAGACCCTTAAAAGCGTTCCAGCCCAATTAAAGGTCCTCCAGGCCTGTCGCCCCATCTATGAGGAATGGGAAGGCTGGTCGGAATCCCTTGACGGGATCCGAAAAAGGGAAGATCTCCCCAGGGGCGCCCAGAATTATCTAAACCGTATCGAAGAACTGGTCAAGGTTCCCATCGGGATTATATCCGTGGGACCGGACCGGGAAGCGACCTTATTCATAGACAATCCCTTTGCAAAATGATTCCAAAGCTGAAGGCCCTGATATTTGATTTTGAAGGAACGCTGGTCGATTTTCAATGGCGGCTTGCCGAAGCCGAAGCTGAGGCCGGCAAACTCCTGGCCGAGTTAGGAGTAACCGGGAATAAGGCGACCGAGGTCCATTATGCCGAGGCCATGAATATGGCCCTTCAACACTCGGAAGGAACCGGCTCGGGCCAGGCGGTCTTGGCCTTATCCGCTATTTATGATCGTTACGATGCGGACGCCCTGATGAGGTGGGAGGTTCGGCCGGGGGTCCTGGAAATCCTGCCTTTAATCAGGGCCATGGGTTTTAAAATCGCCTTGGTCAGCAATGTAGGGGAGAAAAGTTTAAAGGACGCTCTGTGGCGATTAGGATTGAATGATTATCTTGAGGTCGTCATCAGCCGAAATGAGGCCCGCTGGTTGAAACCCCACCCCAAAGGAATTGAGTTGGCCTGTGATAGATTGGGTTGTCATCGGGATGAGGTTTGTTTTTTGGGAGACAGTATGGATGATATCCGCGCCGCTCAAAGGGCCGGGGTCCCGGTGATC
The DNA here is from genome assembly GCA_963838485.1 of uncultured delta proteobacterium. Taxonomy (GTDB): domain Bacteria; phylum Desulfobacterota; class RBG-13-43-22; order RBG-13-43-22; family RBG-13-43-22; genus RBG-13-43-22. Next base: position 7,808 of record CAWIRY010000015.1, read on the forward strand.
ATCCTTGCCGGCGGGCAGGATGGTCTTCAAAAAATCCAGGAAGGCCGCCCCGATGGAATCCTTGGGGAATGGAAAGAGTTGCCCCTCTTTCTAAAACAAAAAGACGGGCTCTCTTGACTTTGATAAAAATAATAAGTATGTTTTAATGTTAAGAAAATCCATCTCACGCCTCAGGGAAAGGCGAGAGTGGCGGAATTGGTAGACGCACTGGACTTAGGATCCAGCCCTGGAAACAGGGTGGGGGTTCAAATCCCCCCTCTCGCACCAAAAAAAGGATAAGGACAAATGACCATGAAAGTACAAGTGGAAGAACTCTCTCCCATAAAGAAAAAGCTGATTATTGAAGTGGAAGCGGAGCAGGCCCGGAATGAATGGGAATCGGTCGCTAAAACCTTTAACAAAAAAGCGAAGCTCAAAGGATTCAGGACCGGGAAGATCCCGGTTACGGTCCTTACCAAGTTTTATGGTCCTCAAATTGAGGAGGATGCGGTTTCCAGGATAATCAATCGGACCTACCCGGAAGCCCTGAAAGAGACGGGGGTCAGGCCGGTGGACTTGCCGGAATTGGATTATCCCGCCTTGGATAAAGAAGCCCCTTTTATCTATCGGGCCACGGTGGAGCAAAAACCTGAAATCCCTATTTCCGAATACAAGGGCCTGGAACTGAAAAAAACCGCGGTTACCATTACCGAGGAGGATGTTGAAAAAAGGTTGTCGGCCATCCAAATGAGCCACGGTGAGCTGGTTACCCTTTCGACGGAGCGTCCTTTAAAAAACGGAGATTTTGCGGTCATTGATTATCAATCCTTCATGGATGGGGCGGAGGTGACGGGCGGTTCGGCCCAAAACTTTGATTTGGAAGTGGGGGCCGGGTTTTTCAACGCCGAGTTTGAAAAAGAATTGCCCGGGATGCAAAAAGGGGAAAACAAAGAATTTGACATCGACTTCCCGGAGGGTTATGGAAACACCGCCCTGGCCGGGAAGAAGGTCCACTATCTGGTTACCTTAAAAGAGATCAAGGAGAGGCACCTCCCCGAGCTCGATGATTCTTTTGCCCAAAGCCTGGGGAAAGAATTTTCTTCCCTGGAGGAAGTGAGAAATAAAATCAGGGAAGATCTGGAAGCGGAGGAAACCCGAAAGGTGGATTTGAAATTGAAGGAAGACCTGGTTGATAGTCTGATTTCCAAAGCGGAATTTGAGCTCCCCGAGGCCCTGATCAAAAGGGAGATGCAGCAGATGATGTTGCGTATCGAACAGGACTTGAGCCGTCAAGGGCTTACTTTTGAAAAGGCCGGCCTGGAGCCTGCCCGGCTCATGGAGAGATTCCGTGGGCCGGCCGAAAAATTGGCCCGCAAGAAATTGATCCTGGAAAAGATCGCCGAACTGGAATCCCTAACCATAGGCCCCGAAGAAATCGACCAGGAACTCGGAAGGATTGCCCGCAATGTCAACCAGTCGATAACCCTTGTTCGAGAAATTTACAATAATAACAATTTGATGCCTGAAATAAGCCAGCAGCTTCTGGAGGAAAAGACATTGAATTTCCTTAAGGAGCATGCTACCATACAATTATCATAAACAAAAGGAAGACCAATATGACCTTAATACCTATCGTTGTCGAACAAGACAGCCGCGGCGAACGGGCCTATGATATCTATTCCCGCTTGTTGAAAGACCGGATCATATTTTTGGGGGCCCCTATCGACGATTATGTGGCCAACCTGATGATCGCCCAGCTCCTTTTTCTGGAAGCCGATGATCCGGATAAAGATATCCACATGTACATCAATTCTCCTGGCGGGGTCGTTACCTCCGGGATGGCCATTTATGACACCATGGAGTATATAAAACCCAACATCTCCACTCTCTGTCTGGGTCAGGCCTCCAGCATGGCCGCCCTGCTTTTAGCAGCCGGAACCAAAGGGATGCGCTACGCCCTGCCCCACTCCCGGATCCTCATCCATCAACCCTTAGGGGGCGTTCAAGGACAGGCCACCGACGTGGGGATCCAGGCCCGGGAAATCTTGCGGATCAAGGAAGAATTGAATCAGGTTCTGGTTGATCATAGCGGACAGCCTTTTGAAAAGGTCGAGAAGGACACGGACCGGGATTTTTTTATGACCGGTCAGCAAGCCAAAGACTATGGGATTGTAGATAAGGTGATTTCCAAGAGAGAAGAAATTGCCGGTCAAGCTAAATAAACCCTTAACAGAAGGAAGTAACAGATGAATAAAAGAGGAGACGGCAAAGGGAAGGGAAGCGACTTATTATGTTCCTTTTGCGGGAAAAGTCAGGATGAAGTCAAAAAATTGATTGCTGGGCCGTCGGTCTATATATGTGACGAATGCATTGGATTATGCAACGAGATTATCGCCGAAGAATATGAAAAAGAGGAGTCCCATCTCGGGGAGAAGAGCCCTAAGCCGGCCGATATCAAGGCCACTTTGGATGAGTATGTGATCGAACAGGAAAAGGCCAAAAAAATCCTTTCCGTGGCCGTTCATAACCACTTCAAGCGGTTAGATAATAAGATCGATATGCAGGGGGTGGAATTGCAGAAAAGCAATATCCTCTTGATCGGCCCTACGGGGTCGGGGAAAACCCTGTTGGCCCAAACGCTGGCCAAAATCTTGAAAGTCCCCTTTACCATCGCCGATGCCACGACCTTAACCGAGGCCGGGTACGTAGGCGAGGACGTGGAAAATATCATCCTCAATCTGCTCCAGGCGTCCGATTATGATGTGGAACGGGCCTGCCGGGGGATCGTTTATATCGATGAAATAGATAAGATCGCCCGGAAGTCGGAAAACCCTTCCATCACCCGGGACGTCTCCGGAGAAGGGGTCCAACAGGCCTTGCTGAAAATCATTGAAGGGACCATGGCCAGTGTCCCTCCCAAGGGGGGCCGCAAACACCCCCAACAGGAATTTGTCAAGGTGGATACGACCAATATCCTCTTTATTTGTGGTGGGGCCTTTAACGGACTGGATAAAATCGTTCAGACCAGGAGCGGGACCAAGGTCATGGGTTTTGGGGCTGATATCAGGAAGCAGTCGGAAAAGAAACGGCTGGGAGAAATCTTAGACGATGTCCAGCCTCAAGACCTCCTGCGTTTTGGGTTGATCCCTGAATTTATCGGACGTCTGCCGGTCATTGCCACCTTGGATGAATTAAGCGAAGTGGCCATGGTTCGCATCCTGACTGAGCCGAAAAATGCCATCGTCCGCCAATATCAGAAACTGTTTGAAATGCAGGGGGTGGAACTGAAATTTACCGATGGGGCCATAAAGGCCGTAGCTTGTGAGGCCCTGAAGAGAAAATCCGGCGCCCGGGGGCTTCGTTCCATTTTGGAAAAGGCCATGTTGGACATCATGTTTGAGATCCCTTCCATGAAAAACGTTCGGGAATGTGTGGTTAGTGAAGAGGTTATTCTTAATAATGAAAGCCCCATTCTTCTTTTTGAGAATCAGGCCGAATCGGCCTGAACCAGGAGACTGAATACCGGATGCTGGATAAAACATTTCATCGAGTATCCAGTAACAAGGATCCAGTATCTATCGTCGCGCTGTCAGAAGCGAATCTTTTTGTTAAAGAATCGACGAATAAAACCGAAAATAGAAAGAGGACAAATCCCCCTCCGTTTTCTAAAGAAGATGGCAAGAGGTAGAGTCTTTTTGAGAACATCACTATAAAAAGGAAGTTAAAGAAATGGCTGTATATTCAAATTACGACGAACGTGGGGAAGACGGGGGCCTGAAACAAATCGTCCCTATACTCCCGCTGAGAGATATTGTTGTTTTCCCGGGGATGGTAGCCCCTTTATTTGTGGGACGGGAAAAATCCATTCAAGCCCTCGAATACGCGATGTCCTTGGAAAAGGATGTCCTTTTATTAACCCAACGGCTAGCCAAGGTGGATGAGCCAACGGAGCGGGACCTCTACCAAGTGGGAACCGCCGGCAGTATCCTGCAGATGCTCCGACTGCCGGACGGCACCGTCAAGGTCTTGATCGAAGGCCGATATCGAGCCAGGGTCCATCGGCACCTTCCCAACCGGACTTTTTTCCTGGTCGAAGTGGAGAAGATCGAGGACATCAACCCCAGCAAATCCGAACAGGAAGCCTTGGTTCGAACGGTCAAGCAGACCTTTGAGGGCTATCAGAAACTGAACAAAAAGATTCCCCAGGAATTGGTCCACACCATCACTTCCTTGGATGACCCCGTCCGTTTAGTGGATTCCATCGCCCCTCATTTGGGCACCAAGATCGAGCAGAAGCAGGAGCTTTTGGAGCTTACCTTGGTGAATCGGAGGCTGGAAAAGCTCTATGAATTCATGCGCGGGGAGATGGAAATTCTGGAGATTGAACAGCGCATCAAAGGCCGGGTCAAAAAGCAGATGGAAAAGACCCAGAGGGATTATTACCTCAATGAACAGATCCGGGCCATTCAAAAGGAGATGGGTGAGCAGGACGATTTCAAAAGCGAGATCCAAGAATTAGAAAAAAAGATCAAACAGAAACGGATGTCCAAAGAGGCCACCACCAAAATTCGGGCGGAGTTAAAAAAATTGAAAATGATGTCCCCCATGTCCGCTGAAGCCACGGTAGTCCGAAACTATATCGATTGGCTCATCGTCCTCCCCTGGTATAATCGAACCAAAGACAAGTTGGACATCGATGCCGCGGAAAAGATCCTCAATGAAGACCATTATGGCCTGGAAAAGCCCAAGGAGCGGATCTTGGAATATCTGGCCGTCCAGAGCCTGGTCAAAAAATTAAAAGGGCCGATCCTTTGTCTTGTCGGTCCTCCGGGTGTGGGTAAGACCTCCCTGGCCAAATCGATTGCCCGGGCCACGGGTCGCAATTTTATCCGGGTTTCCCTTGGGGGGGTCCGGGATGAAGCCGAGATCCGTGGGCATCGCCGGACCTACATCGGGGCCTTGCCAGGCAAGATTATCCAGTCCTTGAGAAAGGCCAAATCCAATAATCCGGTCTTCTGTCTGGATGAAGTCGACAAGATGAGTACCGATTTCCGGGGAGACCCCTCGGCGGCCTTGCTGGAGGTCCTTGATCCCGAGCAGAATTTTGCCTTTAACGACCATTACTTGGATGTGGATTACGATCTATCGGAAGTCTTTTTTATTACTACGGCCAATACCCTTTATTCCATTCCTTTGCCCTTGCAGGACCGCATGGAGATCCTTCGACTTCCAGGGTATACCGAACCTGAAAAACTCCAGATCGCCCGGCAGTTCCTGATTAAAAAACAGCAGGAAGCCAACGGACTTATCCCGGAGAATATCCATTTTACTGACAACGCCCTATTGACCATCATCCGTCGCTATACCCGTGAATCCGGGGTCCGTAACCTGGAGCGGGAAATTGCCACCTTATGCCGCAAAGTGGCCAAGGAGGTCGTAAAGAAAGGCAAAGAGACCCATATCGAAATTAATACCAATGCGGTCCAAAAATATTTAGGGGTGCCTAAATTCCGCCATGGCGAGACCGAAGAAAAAGATGAAGTGGGCATCGCCACCGGCCTGGCGTGGACCGAGGTAGGCGGGGAGTTGCTCCTCACGGAAGTGGTCCTCATGCCGGGAAAAGGCAAGTTGATCATCACCGGAAAATTGGGTGATGTGATGCAGGAATCGGCTTAGGCGGCCTTAAGTTATGTGCGCTCCCGGGCTGAGCGAATGGGCCTGCCGATCAATTTTTACCAGAAAATGGATATTCATATCCATATTCCTGAAGGGGCCATTCCCAAGGACGGACCTTCAGCCGGCATCACCATTGCCACCTCTATTGTTTCCGCCTTGCTCCGAAAACCGGTCAAAAGGAAAGTGGCCATGACCGGCGAGATTACCCTCCGTGGCCGGGTTTTGCCCATCGGAGGGCTTAAAGAGAAGATCATCGCCGCCCATCGAGGCAAGGTCAAAACGGTGATCATCCCTAAAGAAAATGAAAAAGATTTAAAAGAGATCCCGGTCCGGATCTTAAAGGCCCTGGAAATTCTCCCTGTGGAACATATGGACGAAGTATTGAGGGCGGCTTTGGTGATGGAAGATCCGGAAGGCTTATTCATAGAAAAGTCGGAAGATGGTGCATTGCCCTTCTATCATGAAGAACCCCCGGTTCCTCAGGAAATTACCGCCCACTGATTTTATAAAAATCGGGGTTTGATCCTCAAGGTAACTAAGGCAAATTCCTTGACATCTTCTCCAAAGAAAAGGTAAGGTTATACTCCGAAGGGAGTATAACCTTATGAAAAAAACAATCGGGGTCAGTGCCGCACTTTTAGTTTTTTTTTGCCTGGTCCTATACTTCCTCGTTTACCACAGCGACGTTTATCTCGCCTTTTTAGACCGGAAACAATTATCCGAATTTGTTAAATCCTTCGGCAGCCTTTCGCCTCTTATCTTTATTGGTCTCCAGATCTTCCAGGTCCTCTTTGCCCCTATCCCCGGCGAGGTAACCGGGTTTTTAGGCGGATTTCTCTACGGGAATTTTTTCGGCATCCTATATTCCACCATCGGCTTAGGGATAGGTTCCTGGCTGGCTTTTCTCTTCGCCCGCCTTGCCGGGCAACCTTTGGTGGAAAGGATCGTAAGTTACAAAACCATCCAGCGCTTTGACTTTGTCATGGCCCACCAGGGGACCTGGATCGCCTTTCTGCTTTTTCTGGTCCCCGGATTTCCCAAAGATTACCTCTGTTATATTCTGGGATTAGGTCACATGAAGCTGAAGACCTTCCTGGTCATCTCTACTACCGGGCGGTTATTGGGCACGATGATGCTGACCCTCCAAGGGTCCTTAGTGCGGGATAAAAATTATTTCGTCTTAGGGGTGGTCATCGTACTATCATTACTGGGAGTCTTGATAGCCTACCTGTTCAGAGGGAAATTGGAGGCCTATTTTGAAAGACACCATTTTAAAAGAAAGAGCCTGGGATCAAAACCTCACGAAAGATAAACCTGTCTTTCCCTTGAATCCCTGAAATTCTTTTTCATGTTTATTTAGATTTTAGTCAAAAAAATCAAAATCCTTTCCTGTTCTAAAAAAGGCAAAGGCAAGTCGATCGGGGCCTCTATTCGAAATCCCCTTTTCTGGATCTTACCTTTCAGAAGGGAAATCTCCTGAGGCCCTTCTCGACCCTTCATCAATAGCAGTTTCCCTCCCTTCGCCAGATAGGGATATACTCCATTTACCAGGTCTATCAGTTTTCCCACGGCCCGGGCAACGATGATCTCAAATCGGTCGGTGCCCAAAAAAGCCGGCGCTCTTTTGCTCACGAAGCCCTGAAGCACTTGCGTGTCGCCCAGGTTTAAACGACGGACCACTTCTTTTAAAAAACTGATTTTTTTAGCCGCTGCATCGACCAAGGTTATGGCTTGATCCGGTCGCACAATCTTGATCGGCAGTCCTGGAAACCCGGCCCCGGAACCCAGGTCCAAAATCCTGGCCTCCTCCGGCAGATAGGGTAACAAGGTGAGGGAATCTAAAAAGTGCTTGACCATAACCTCTTTACTGGAACTGAGACTGGTCAGGTTAAACACCCGGTTCCATTTTCTCAACAGGGCGAGATAATCCATAAACTGTTCCAGTTGATGGGCTGACAGGGATATCCCTAAGGCCTTGGCCCCTTGATCAAGAAACCTTTTCCCTTCCACAGGGTCTATGTCTTGTATGATGTTGGGCCTGTCTCTCAAGGGAGGCTCAGAACAGAAATCCAAATGTTAAAATTGATGAAATCATAAAAAACCTGAAAGCACACTTTTTCGTCATTCGTGAAAACGGGAATCCATCGTCTTTAATTGGTTATGTGTGGCCTGGATCCCCGTCCCCGATCGGGTCGAGGACAGGCTCTGCGCGGGAATGACGACCTTTTGAGAATTCATCACCATTATTTTTTGGCCGGTATCAAGGATACAGAATCAAGTATCCGTTATAAAGCCATTATTTCCCGATGCAAAACCGGCTGAAGATCTGGTCCAGGACATCTTCGGTTGTGGTGGTCCCGATCAAAGAGCCGATTTCTTCAAGGGCTTTCTGAAGATCTAAAGCCATAAATTCAGGAGATACCTTCTGCTCGTTCAGTTGAAAAGCCCGGGCTAAGGATTCTACCATCTGTTCGAATATCTTCTTTTGCCTCAGGGTGGGAATAAGATCGGGCAATATCTCGGGGAAAGAATTAGCCATAAAAAGTTCATAGAGGTTTTCTTTAAGCGTTTCTATCCCCTGTCCATAGCGGGCGGAAATGGGAAGGGCAACCTCTCCGGGAAAATTTTTCCGGACCTCTTCATCAGCAACAACCGAGGGAAGGTCCACTTTATTGAGCAAGACGATCGTCGGCTTCTTCCCGATTTCTTCAAAGATGCGCCGGTCTTCCTCTTCCAGCGGACGGGAGGTATCGATCATAAAGAGAACCATCTGGGCTTCTTCTATTTTTCCACGGGTTCTGAGGATTCCGGCCTCTTCCACTTCATCCCTGGCCCGGCGGATTCCGGCTGTATCTACCAGCCGAAAGAGCAGACCCTTGAGAAAAATATTTTCTTCGATGGTATCCCGGGTCGTTCCGGGGACGGAAGTGACAATGGCCCGGTCTTCGTTCAACAACTGGTTCAGCAAGCTTGATTTTCCGACATTCGGTTTACCTACCAGGACCAGAGAAATGCCTTCTCGAAAAGGCAGACCTTGTTCATAAGCCCGGATTAATTCCGATAAAGGCGTTAAGGCCTGATCCAGAAGAATTCGATTCCATTCTTGGCGGTCTAAGATCTCCAATTCTTCTTCCGGGAAATCGATGGCCGCCTCTAATTGGGCCAGCAAAGTCAGAAGGATCTCCTGGATGACTTGCAGTCGTTGTCGTAAGGCCCCTTGGAGAAGTTTGTTGGCCTGGATCAGGGCCTGGTCGGATTGGGCTTGAATCAGTTCGATAATTCCTTCCGCCTGAGTCAGATCGATCCTTCCGTTTAAAAAGGCCCTCAGGGTAAACTCCCCTGGTTCAGCCAACCTGGCGCCTCCTGCCAAAACGAATTCCAGGATTTTTTTTAATACTAGAGGCCCGCTGTGACAGTTGATTTCAATCACATCTTCCCGGGTATACGTGTTTGGGCCTTTCATAATGGTCAACAGAACCTGATCAATAACCGTTCTCCGAACAGGATCGACGATATTCTCCAGGGTCAGGTGATGGGACTGGCGGTTTTTTAGCAGAGGGGCCGAGGGGAACAGGGGTTGGACAATGGCCGCGGCTTGAGGACCGCTGATCCGGATAATGCCGATCCCTCCCATCCCGACGGGAGTGGATATGGCGGCAATGGTATCATGGTCGGGCATAAGACAAGGCGAAAGGTTCAAGGTGTAAGGTTCAAGGTGTAAGATATAAGGTAGGGCCTAAGGTTTTACCTTGAACCTTATACCCTGTACCTTGCACCTTTCATTTATGTATCCGATTCGGCAGGGGGTACTGCGGGACGGTCTCTTTTGACCGTCGAAATGACCATTTTTTTTAGCTGGCCTTCCCCCCGACTGACGGTCTTGAGGGTTTTATCTTTTTCCAGGGTCAGATGGACGATACGGCGATCATGGGCATTTAAAGGGCTTATGACCACGGGTTTTCCGGTGAGCTTGGATTTTTCCGCCATCTTCAAGGCCAATTCCTCCAGATATTGTTTCCGGCGAATTCGGTAGTCTCCACTATCCATGACCACCTTGATTTTATCCAATCCCTTTCGATTCAAGATGCGGGTGGAAATATACTGTAGGGCGTCCAGGGTTTGTCCCCTTCGCCCGATCAACAACCCGCTCTTTTCCCCTTCGATTTTGATATGGAGCGTTTCTTTTTCTTTCTGAATCGATATGGTCGCCTCTAATCCCATCAGGGCCAGGATATCCTGGGTCAGGGTTTTAGCTTCTGCGATCAACTCATCATCGGACAAGGGAACGGTCACTGTCTCAGGTTCAAGGTGGGCCTGAGTTTCCGGTTCCGGCCCGAGATCAACCAGCTCTTCTTTAACCGTGGCCCGTATCTTGGCCTTTTTGGAACCGACGATACCGAATATTCCTGTGGAACCGGTAGTCAGGACCTCGATCTCTAATCTTTCCTTGGGAACATTTAATTGGCTGCAGGCCGCCTCAACGGCCTCTTCAACGGATTTTCCTTCTACTTCAAGGGATGCCATGGGTCATCACCTCCGCATCGATTCAGTTGGCATATTTAATAATATAATATTGTTGGCCTATGGAAAGGATATTGTTGACCAGCCAATATAAAACCAGGCCGGCGGCAAAATTAATAAACATAAAAGTAAAAACAACCGGCAAAAAGAGCATCATCTTGGCCTGGGTCGGATCGCCGGTTGTGGGGGTCATTTTTTGCTGGATAAACATGGAACCCCCCATAAGCAACGTTAATACCGGAATTCCATTACCCACATAGGGGAGTTGAATGCCGATCGATAAGCGGTCCGGTGCCGAAAGGTCATTAATCCAGAGCAAAAACGGGGCATGACGGAGCTCAATGGCATACCCCAATAGACTATAAAGGGCAAAAAAGACCGGGATCTGGATGATCATCGGAAGACATCCGCCCATAGGATTGACTTTGTAGGTTTTATACAGGGCCATGGTCTCCTGATTCAATTTCTCGCGGTTGTCTTTATGTTTTTCCCTGATCTTAGCGATCTTGGGTTGGAGCTTTTGCATATCCTTCATGGATTTATAACTCTTGTGAGTCAAAGGCGAGAAGAGGATTTTAATCAATATCGTCAAGAGGATAATCGACCAGCCGTAATTATGGAGAAAACCGTTGAAAAATCGAAGGACCCATAACAGGGGTTTGGCGATGACATCAAAAAAGCCGAAATGGACCGCTTTTTCCAAATCCAATCCCAAAGGTTGCAGGACCTGGGTGTCTCTGGGCCCGAAATACAGGGCATAACGAATCCGTTTTTCTCCCCTGGGGGCCAGGGTCAAGGGAGAAGATACAAGGGCTATTTTTAAATAATCCGGGGCCGGTTTGGATATCTTGAGACTGACCGCCGACTGCTCTTCCAGGGGGATTACGGTTTCCATAAAATAGGTGTCGGCCAAGGCAGCCCATTGGATCTTTCCGGTCATTAATTCTTCTTTATCGACCTTTTTTTCAGCCACGGTCTTGAACTGCCCGTTTACTAAGGTTAAGGCCCCTTGAAAGGAGGCGGAATTGTCGTGGGAAATCAGGAAGCGGTTTTCTAATAACAGACCCAAATTGTCATCCAGATTTTGGGCCGTGCCGTTGATTATCTGGATATCCAAATCGATCCGATAAGAATCATAGGACAGGGTATAAGTCTTGACGATGGTCAACCCCTGACTGGAGGTCCAACGGAAAGACAGGGTTCCCTTGGGTTGGTCGGGCGTCAAAGTCAGAGAATTTTTGTCGGCTTTAAATAGAGCCGTGTCAAGTTCCGGCTGGGATTTTTTTATCCACTCCAATTGCAAGGGATAAGCCGATGGCTGATCGACCTCGATTATTTCCTTAAGGTCCTTGCTGCCAAGGTGTTCTTTGTAGGCGGTCAATTTAATGCTTTTCAACGCCGCACCCGACTCCGAGAAAAGGCCCTCAAAGACCTTGGTCTTGACCACAATGTCTTTGGCTGTTTCACCTTGAGCAGCGGTTTTTTCCATGGTTGGGACTGGGGCGACCGGACCGGAGGATGCCGGGGCCGGTGGAGATTCCTTTTGGCCAGGAACCGTCTGGGCCGTCTTATCCTTAGGAAGTCCCTTATGTTCCGGGGGGCTGAAGAAAATGAAATAGGCGGCAAAGACCGCCATGGACAACACAAAAGCCAGAATTGCATTCTTTTCCATAGTTACTCCAAAAAGTTAAGGGAAATGTCCTTATGGTAAGGGATCCAATCCGCCTGAGCAAAAAGGATGACACTTACCTATCCTTTTCAAGGACAGATATAATCCCCTGGTTAACCCATATGTTTGAATAGCCCGGAAAGAATATTCAGAACAGGTGGGATAGAACCGGCAGGAAGACGGAAAAAGGGGCGAAATGACTTTTTGATATCCCCGTATTCCCAATAAAAAAAATCCCTGAAGACAATGGGTCAAGAACCCCATCAAACCAGCAGGGGGGTTAACTCTTCGAAAACTTGACAATACGTTAATGGGTCTGATCCTTTTAAGGCAACTATAATGATATCCTTGGAAGGAGGAAGCTTTGCTTTGGATTTTCTAAAAAATTCTCTTAAAAGGCGCTTAATCCGGTTCCTCTGGACTGCTCCCCCTCTGTTTTTCCCCACGGTTAAGCCCAGCCGGGTTATACCCAAATTATTGGGTTTCATGATCACCAAAAAATGGGGGAAGACCCTCCTCTGGTCGACTTGAGATCTCCGGATAAAATCCTTTCGTTTCAGGATTCTTTCCTCTTTGGATAAACAATAAGATTTCATCCATTACGAAAAATGAAAGCCCCGGCTATTAGACCGAAATCCTTTTTCTTCCCTTGGCCCGTCTTCGGCTGATAACCTTCCGCCCGCCGGGGGAGCTCATTCTGACCAAAAATCCATGAGTTCTGGATCGTTTCAGGTTGCTGGGTTGAAATGTTCTCTTCATAACTGCCACATCCCCTCAAATTTAAGATAAACTTAATTTAAACCATAGGTTGTATTTAATGTCAAGCGTTATTTATGGATTGCTATTCATGGAGGTCCTTAATCCGCAATTCCAGTCTGGGGGTTGATCCGTATTCCGAGATAAAAGGGGTATAGGCCAGGTCGAGGAGGTCACCAGGATGAAGAGTCAGATTTCCAAGACCGAAGCCAATGCCCTCCATGATGATCCCTTGTTGTTCCAGGCGTAAGCGGAGATGACCGTTTCCCACCTGCCGGACGGATTTAACCTGGGCCTGCTTAGTGGCCAACAGCGGTTCCGGATTTTTTGATCCGAAAGGGGCCAACCGAGGGAGATAGGGGGCGATATCCTTTCCCAGGCAGGCAAAATCGACCTCTCCTTCAATGGTCAAGGAAGGGACCAGAGCCGTTTCCGGAACCAAATTTTTTACCAGGGCTTCAAAGGCCTTCTCAAAAGCCGGAAGGTCCAAGACCTTGAGGGTCGCCCCGGCGGCAGCCGCATGGCCCCCAAAGGCTAAGAGATAGGTCTCTAAAGTCTCCAGGCCTTTAAAAAGGTTGAATCCTTCGATGCTGCGCCCCGAGCCGTGGGCCGTCTCCCCTTCGATAGTAAATAAAAAGACCGGTCTGGCCCATTTCTCGACCAGCCTGGAGGCCACCAATCCCAGGATACCCCGGTGCCAGGTTTCCGACCCTAAAACCAGGCTTTTCTTTTCTTCTATTTTAAGATCGCTTTGTAGTTGATCTCCGATTTCCTTGAGCATAAACTGTTCCAAGGCTTGCCGCTGGCTGTTTTCCTGGTTCATTATTTGAGCCAGATTCCTGGCCTCTTTGGCATCATCCGTGATCAGCAGATGGACCCCGCCGCTGGCCTCCTGCATTCGTCCCAGGGCATTGATTCGGGGGGCTAGGCGAAAGGCCACATCATCGGAAGAAACCGCTTTCTCGGATGGAATTCCGCAGATCTCTTTCAACGCCGCCAAGCCGATATGAGGTGAGTGGGTCATCACTCCCAGTCCTTCCCGGACCAGGATGCGGTTGACCCCGAGGAGGGGGACCACATCAGCCACGGTCCCTAAGGCCACCAGGTCCAGATAGGCCTTTAAGTTCGGCTTTCCATTCGGGAAAAATCCCTTAAGGTCCAAGGCCTGGCGAAGGGCGATAATCAGATAAAAGGCCACCCCGACTCCGGCTAATTCTTTAAAAGGAAAGGGACAGTCCTCTTGTTTAGGATTTAGAACTGCCGCCGCCGAAGGGGCTCCTTTCCGAGAAACCTGATGGTGATCGGTGACGATGACTTCCATTCCGAGATGACGGGCGAATTCCAGTTCCTGATGGTTGGAAATCCCGCAGTCCACGGTAATTACCAGTGAAACCCCTTTTTCTTTCAAAAAGGTTATCCCAGGGATGGAAAGTCCGTATCCCTCCCGGACCCGGTGGGGGATATAAAAAAGGATCTCCGGGAAAAAAGGTTTTAAAAAATGGACCAGGAGAGCCGTGGCCGTTATCCCGTCGGCATCATAATCCCCGAAGACGGCCAGGCCTTCTCCCTGTTGAAGGGCCTTTAGTATTCGATTAACGGCCTTATCCATATCTTTCATCAGATGGGGAGGGGGCAGTTGAAGCAAGGTTGGAGAAAAAAAATCCAGGGCCTGGTCGGTCCGGTCAAGGCCGCGGTTAATCATCATTTGGGCCACCAGGAGAGGGAGTCCCAGTTCCCTGGCCAAAGCTTCAGCCCTCTCCGGCTCAAAAGATAAAATGTTCCATTCCATGACCTTAACCTTACTCCAGCATCGGTGAAGGTTCAAGGCCAAATCTTTTTCCGTTGTCAAGCATGCTTAAATACAGTATAATTTTCATCATTTTAAAAATGATAAATTCGAAAAATCTCGTCATTCCCGCGCAAGTGGGAATCCAGATGATGCGCAACAGTTTAAAAACACTGGATTCCCGTTTCCACGAATGACGAAAAAGTGTATTTTCGTGCTAATACGATTTCATCAAAAATAAAAAGCCATGAATTCCCCTCATCTCGATTTGTTAAAAAAAATACCTTCAGTGACCCTGCTGCTGGATCAGCCCGAGTTCGAGAAATATCTGGCCCGGACTTCCCGCAAGCATCTCATCAACATCATTCGGGAGATATTGACCGAAAAAAGAAAAGAGATCCTTTCCGGCAAGGACCCTTCCCTGGACCTGCCCTTCCTCTGGAAAGAAATCGAAATGAAGCTGTCGGCTAAGGCCGCTGATCATCTCCGTCAAGTGATCAACGGCACCGGGGTTATTGTCCATACCAATCTGGGAAGGTCTTTGCTGGCCTCACAGGCCCTGGAACAGATTCAAAAAGTGGCCCGCTATTATTCCAATCTGGAATTCGACCTCGAAATCGGAGAACGGGGGAGCCGATACAGCCATGTAGCCGACCTGCTCATAGAACTTACCGGGGCCGAGGCCGCCTTGGTGGTCAACAACAACGCCGCGGCCGTATTGCTGGCCCTGGACACCCTGGCCAAAGGGAAAGAGGTCATTGTTTCCCGGGGCCAGTTGGTGGAGATCGGCGGGTCTTTCCGTATCCCGGAGGTCATGACCCGCAGCGGGGCCGTCTTGAAAGAAGTAGGGACGACCAATAAGACCCACCTGCGGGATTATGAAGAGGCCTTGACGGATCAGACGGCTATGCTGCTCAAGGTCCACACCAGCAACTACCGGATCGTGGGTTTTACCAGCGAGGTCCTCTTGGAAGACCTGGTGACCTTGGGTCAGCGTCATAATCTGCCGGTCATGGAAGACTTGGGGAGCGGGAGCCTTATCGATGTCTCCTTGTTCGGTCTGGATAAAGAACCGACCGTGGGCGAAGCGGTCCGGGCCGGTGCCGATGTGGTGACTTTCAGCGGAGACAAGCTCCTGGGAGGCCCCCAGGCTGGGATCATCGTGGGCCGGGCGAAAACGATTCAGACCTTGCGGAGCAATCCCTTAAACCGGGCCTTGCGGATCGACAAGCTGACCTTGGCCGCTCTGGAGGCCACTTTGAAGTTGTATCGAAACGAAGAACAGGCCTTAAGAGACATCCCGACCCTGGCCCAATTGGCCCTTCCCTTGCCCAGACTCCTTGAGCGCGCCAAAACCCTCCACCGTCTTCTTAAAAAAATTTCGGTCCCCGGTCTGACCCTGGAAATAAGGCCCACCACCTCTCAAGTCGGCGGCGGGGCCTTACCTTTATCGTATCTGAATTCTTATGCCCTGGCTTTGACTTCTGCCCGGGATTCATCTTCCGAACTGGAGAGGCGCTTTCGGTCCTTTTCGCCGCCCATCATCGGCCGTATTGAAAAAGAACATTTCCTTCTGGATGTGCGCACCCTGCAGAAAGAGGATTTTCCGCATATCGCCCGATGTTTGAAGGAATGGTTGAATTAAGATTTATTGTCAGGGATATGGGAGGTCACGGCCGCCAGACAATCTAAGGAATCAAATACTTTTTCTTGCCGGTTGTCCTTGGATCGGCAGATTATCCGGGATTCTCCCGGGAGATCGGTCGTTTGTTCTTGAGAGAATGAGGCCCGGAGGAGGTTACTCACGCGGTGTCTTGACGGCATTCGACTTTTCCAAGGATGACTCATTAAAATATGGCAATAGATTATTTTTTCTTGTTAATAGATCATTTTTAATCACTTCGTCTACCCCCTCGACAGTGATAGCGAACTCTCCTGTTTCGACTCGCTGAATCCAACCCTTTTCCTTGAGGTACCAAATATGAAACGCTGCCTCTTTATCTGGAAGGTCAATCAGCCTTCCTATTTCATAGAGTCCAATTCCGGGTTTGTTGGAATCCCGCCGGCGTGCAAAATAGAGCATTAAGAGTATGGCCTGGTATAATCTTGTCTCCTCCTCGGCGGTCTCAGATCGTGGGGCGTAGGAAAAGATATTATTTTGATAATCATTCTCTACCTGATGATTATCATCATAAGCACTTCGCTCCTTTGGGTCAGAAAGGATACGATAGGCGGTAATAAGGTTTTCAAATTTCCTTTCGTCTCCCGTTTCTAAATTATCTGGGTGGTACCGTTTTGCCAGCAATCGGTAGGCCCGCCCTATTATATCCAGGTCTGCCCTTGGATCGACCTGGAGAATTTTATAATAATCAGCAGGGGTTTCTTTTTCCATTGGCCTTAACTCCTTCCCGTCAATCAAGTTAATTTAATGACTTCTTTGAAACATTCCAGTTTTCTGGTCTTTTGCAGCCCCCTATTACGGCTTTCCCTTAATTAAAAGGTTGCCTACAAGAAAACATCGTTAATCTCTCCATGATTTCCTATTCTCTTGTCGGCAAAAAGTTCTCAAATCTTAAATTATTTTTGTTAATTTTTGTTTGGACTCTCGAGTTTTCTTTAGAGAGGTCAGTCGAGGATTTCAAGGAGTTTGCTAAGGCCCTTTATTAATCTTCAGTTAAAACTTGTAGGAGTGGTTAAGTAAGGTGTTAATTAATTTTATTTTTTGGTGGTCCCAACGGGGATTCGAACCCGTGTTACCGGCGTGAGAGGCCGGTGTCCTAGGCCACTAGACGATGGGACCATAAAAGAAAGAATTCAGAATCCAGGAGTCAGAATTCAGAATAAAATTTTTTGAAAAGATTGCTTTAATCAGACAGGAGTAACAGGAGTTATCTGTTTTTTGCGGAGGCTCCGAATGACGCTGCGGAACCTCGATTCATTGATCCGTTACAAGCCTGCTCCGTTGAGTTACAAAAAAATGGCTGGGGGACAGGGATTCGAACCCCGATAGGTAGATCCAGAGTCTACAGTCTTGCCGTTAGACGATCCCCCAGTTGTTAAGGCAAAAACTCCTTCGGCGTAAATCGTCCGTCGTTCGTCGAAGCCCATTTCGTGCCTTATGGTACTCGCCGGAATTGATATTACGATAAAATAGGGTTTAAAAAAAATCAAGACCTTTGTGACAATTAACAAGAAAATACCACCAAGAATCCAAAATTCAGGAGTCAGAATTCAGAATAAGAAACGCTTAATCCGTTGATTCTAAGTTTTATTTTCATGCTTCGTCGGCGCCCGCATCAGGCGGACATAAGGGCTGGGAGTCGCGAAACCCCTTGGCCGGTTTTTATGGTCAGTTTCTTGGGGGCAATGAAAGATAGTCGCCGGAATTTTTTATATAATTCAGGGCGTGGTCCAGCCGCTTCAAGGTCCTTTCTTGTCCCATGGCTACCATGACCTCAAATAGCCCCGGGCTGGCCGTCTTTCCGGTCAAGGCCAGACGAATGGGTTGGGCCATCTGTTTCATGGAGGCCCCGGTTTCAGCGATTACCTGGCTAAAGATGGCCTCCAGGGCGGCCTCGTTCCATTCGCCAAGGTTGGACAAACGGGCGGTTAAGGCCTCCAACAAGGGAAGGACTTCAGGGGAAAAAAATTTCTTGACCGCCTCGGGCTGATAGGTCACCTTTTCCTGGAGATAAAATTCGGCGGCTTCGGCCATCTCCACCAGGGTTTTGGACCGCTTCTTCAGCGTGGCGGCGATCCGATCCAAATAGCTCATATCCAGGTTCTGAAAGCCTTTTTCTTGGAGAAAAGGGGCTAACAGCCTGGCCAGTTCCCGGTCGGTGGATTCTTTGATATAATGGCTGTTGAGCCATAGCAGTTTTTCCTGGTTGAAGACTCCGGCGGATTTCCCGACCTGTTCGAGGGAAAATTTGGCGATCATCTCTTCCCGGCTGAAAATCTCCTCATCCCCATGGGCCCATCCCAGCCGGACCAGGTAGTTAATCAGGGCTTGGGGGAGATAGCCCATTTTTTTATAGGCCAATACCGATGTGGCCCCATGTCTTTTGCTGAGACGGGTTTTATCCGGCCCGAGGATCATGGGGACATGGGCAAATAGGGGTAAGGGGTGTTCCAGGGCCTGATAAATCTGAATCTGTCTGGGGGTGTTGTTGATATGGTCATCTCCCCGGATGATATGGGTGATCTCCATGGAGATGTCATCCACGACCACGGCCAAATGGTAAGTGGGGGTGCCGTCTCCGCGGGCCAGGATGAGATCGTCCAATTCTTCATTGGGAAAGACGATTGGTCCTCGGATAAGGTCCCTAAAAGAGGTCGTCCCGGTCCGTGGGGCCTTTAAACGGACTACGGTTTGAGGACCGGGCCCTAACCCCTTTTCCCGACAGGTCCCGTCGTATTTGGGTTTCCGGCCTTCGGCTTTGGCGGTTTCCCTTTTCCGTTCCAAGAGTTCGGGAGAGCAGTCGCAGTAATAGGCTTTGCCCTGGGCCAGGAGGTCCGAAATAAATTGACGATAGAGATCAATGCGTTTAGATTGAAAAAAAGGCCCCTCATCCCAATCGAGGCCCAACCATTCCAGGCCTTCCAGGATGGCTTGGGTGGCTTCGTCGGTGGAGCGGGCTTGGTCTGTGTCTTCGATTCGGAGGATAAAGGCCCCGCCTTGCTGCCGGGCAAATAACCAATTAAATAAAGCGGTCCTGGCCCCTCCGATATGAAGGTATCCGGTCGGGCTGGGGGGGAAGCGGGTTCGTATTTTTACCATGGCCGGTGTTTACCATAATTCTTCTCCAAAGGCAACCCAAAGGCGAATTTTCTTGACAAAAATAAAAATTTTACTATAGTTAACTGTTTATTTTGTCAATGGTAAGGAACCCTTACCTTATTCCTTGAAAAATGAAACAGATTAAAGTAGATAGCATCCCGTCCGAGGGGCTTTTAATCGATTTTCTTTTAGAATCTGCCTGGTTAAGGGAAATATCCGCAGAAAGACCTCTGGGATTTATTCCCTCAGGAGCTTTGGAAGTCCAAGGGGAATTGACCAGAACCGGCCAGGGCATTTTATTTCGAGGTATGGTCAAAGGAATGATTCGGCTCCACTGCGGCCGGTGTCTGGGATCATTCCTGAAGATCTTGGAAATACCGGTCAGGTCGGAATGGCGGTTAATATCCGCCTCTTCAAAATCGGCGGGAAAAGAGATGACCTTTCAAGTCGAAGACCTGGAAACCGGCCTGATCAAAGAGGGGGTTTTGGACCTGGCGGAAAGGATTTTGGAAGAGGTGATCCTGACCATTCCTATCCAGCCCTTGTGCCGGGAAAATTGCCTCGGACTCTGCCCGATCTGCGGGGAGAACAAAAATATAAATCCTTGCAATTGCAAGGCTAAAGATGGGCCCAGCCCTTTTTCGGTCTTGAAAGACTTGAAAGTTTGAGGGGCTTGTAAAAAGTCTGCAAGCACCAATCCGGAAACGACCATCTTCCGGATGGAGCATTAAGCCGTCAGCCTTTAGCTTTCAGCAAAACCCTTTATCGTTGGGGGGGTTGGACTAAATGCTGACCGCTGACTGCTGAAAGCTATCCGGAAATCCAGGATTTCCGGATTGATGGATCATCCTTAAAATTTGGAGGAAAATACAATGGCTTTACCAAAAAGAAGGCATTCCAGGTCCCGTAAGGGGAAGAGAAGGGCCCACGATGCCCTGACCGGTCCTTCGGTGTCCCGGTGTCCTCAATGTCATGAACCCAAGCTGCCTCATTTTGCCTGTCCCTCCTGCGGGACTTACCGGGGTCGCCAGGTTTCGAGCCTTGGGGAAGAAAAATCCTAACACTGAAATTTAAGAAATTAATTTGCGAATAGGAAAACTTGGAACCCTTTAAGATAGCCGTCGATGCTATGGGTGGAGACCAGGCCCCGACAGCGGTGGTCAAAGGGGCGGTCCTGGCCACCAAGGAATTGGGGATACCCTTAGCCTTGGTAGGAAACCAAGATTTTATTGCCAGGGAACTGGCCCGGTTGACTTATAATCCGGACCTGATTACGGTCCATCACTGCACCGAAGTGGCAGAGATGGGTGAATCTCCTATCAATGTCATCCGGAGAAAAAAGGATGCCTCCATACGGGTGGCTTTGGAACTGGTGAAAAAAGGGCAGGTCCAGGGGGTGGTGAGCGCCGGGAATTCAGGGGCGACCATGGCCTTGGGTGTGGTCATTTTAGGGAAGCTTCCCGGGGTGGAACGGCCGGCCCTGGGCGCGGTTCTTCCCTCCCATTACTCCCCGACTTTGCTGATTGATGTGGGGGCCAATGTGGATTGTACGGCCTTTCAACTGGTCCAATTTGCCATCATGGCCGCCCCCCTGGCTAAGTATATTATGAAACGTCCCAATCCGAGGGTGGGGATTCTGAGCATTGGGGAGGAAGAGTCCAAAGGAAACGACTTGGTTCGTCAGACCGCAGAAATTCTCAGAAAAACTCCTTTGAATTTCGTCGGCAACGTAGAAGGAAGGGATATTTTCAGCGGTAAGGTGGATGTCATTGTCTGTGATGGATTTGTGGGCAATATCTGCCTGAAGTTGAGTGAGGGCCTGGCTGAAACCATGGGGGCCATGTTAAAAGAAGAGATTCGTTCCGGCCTGGGCTCCAAGATGGGGTATCTTTTACTGAAACCGGCCTTTGAGCGTTTTTCAAAAAAGGTGGACTATGCCGAAATCGGCGGGGTCCCACTTTTAGGGGTCAATGGGGTGGTGGTGATCGGCCACGGGGCCTCGAACCCGAGGGCCATCATGAATGCCATTCGGGTGGCTGTGCAAGCGGTTCAAAATCGGATCAATGAACATGTCCTGGAGGGGCTGGAGCAGTACGAATCTTATTATCGCAAGATGAAACCCCTTAGATTTTGGAATACCCTTAAAAAGAAGATCAGTACGTAATACGTATTATTGTGTTAAGCCCTCATGTCCACGGGGGCGTCACGAAGCATGAAAATTCTCCGTAAGGGCGGGTTTTAAACCCGCCCCTACAGCGCTTCTACGGGGGTTGGGGATAGTTTAAAATCTATTTTCGTACTAATTGAGGGAACTGGTAAAAAGTCCGCAAACACCCATTTTAGTCATTCCCGTGGAAACGGGAATCCTGTGTTTTTAATTGGTTACGCATAGCCTGGATTCCCGAGTGCGAGGGAATGACGACTTATTGCCAGACCAACATAGTTAAGCTAAAAGCTGATAGCTAAAAGTCAGAGACCTTTAGAATGGCAAAACATAACTACAGGGAGAGGGCTGGATATGAATTATTTTTTTACTGAAGAACAGCAGATGATCAAGGAGATTGCCCGAAAGATTGCCGAGGAGAAGATCAAACCGGTGCGGGCCGAATTGGATGAAAAGGAAAAATTCCCCAGGGATTTATTGAAGGTCATCGCCCAGTCGGATCTCTTCGGGGTCTGTATTCCCCAGGAGTACGGCGGTTTTGGAGGAGGTTCTTTTGAAAACTGTCTGGCCGTCGAAGAATTGAGCCGGGGATGTCTGGGGGTCTCTACCAGTTTTGCGGCCAGCGGCCTGGGTGCCTATCCGATCCTACTTTATGGAAGCGAGGAGCAGAAGAAAAAATACCTTCCGGAGATCGCCAGCGGTCGGAAGCTGGCCGCCTTTGCCCTGACCGAATCAACAGCCGGCAGCGATGCCGGCGGGATCATGACTACGGCCGAATTGAAAGGCAACGAGTATGTCCTTAATGGGACCAAACAATGGATTACCAATGCCGGAGAGGCGGACCTTTATTCGGTGATCGCCATCACCGATCGCAGTAAAGGTCCTCGCGGGGCCAGTGCCTTTATTGTTGAAAAAGGGGATCCGGGTTTCGGCTTCGGAAAGAAGGAAAGCAAGATGGGTATCCGGGCCTCGGCCACCGGCGAGCTTATTTTCAGCCAGTGCCGTATTCCCAAAGAACGGATTATTGCCCGGGAAGGCATGGGATTTATTGTGGCCATGAAGACTTTTGATCTGTCCCGTCCGGGAGTCGGTGCCCAGGGGGTGGGCCTGGCCCAGGGGGCCTTGGAAGAGGCCGTCCAATTCGCCCGGACCCGGATTCAATTCGGGAAGCCGATCATAACCTTTCAGGCCGTCCAACATATGCTGGCCGACATGGCCACCTTAACCGAGGCGGCCCGGGCTTTGGTTTATTCCGCTGCCCGATTTGTGGACAGCGGGGCCAAAGACGTCTCCAAGGCCTCGGCTATGGCCAAGGTCTTTGCCAGCGATGTGGCCATGAAGGTTACGACCGATGCGGTCCAGGTCTTTGGGGGGACCGGTTATATGAGGGATTATCCGGTTGAAAAAATGATGCGCGATGCCAAGATCCTTCAGATCTATGAAGGCACCAATCAGGTCCAAAGGAACATTATCGGCCAGGAACTCAATAAAGAAGGGGGAAGAAAAAAGGGTTAAAGGTCCAAGGTTCAAGGTTAAAAGGTCGGTTAGAGTTAAATTTGATGAACTCTTAAGAAATCAAAATATGGGCCTTCCTGTCATTCCGGCGAAAGCCGGAATCCAGGGAATTTAACTGCTCCTGGACCCCGGTTTCCCGATTAAAGCCTTCGAGGACAAGCTTCGCCGGGGTGACGACCTGAGAGACTTTTTACGAGTTCATCAAATTTAGCGGTCTCTGGAATCCTGGACTCCTTGAATCCTTAAAAAGAATGCACATCATCGTCTGTATAAAACAGGTTCCGGATACCAAGCAGGTTCGCCTCGACGAAAAGACCCACACGTTAATTCGAGAAGGCGTGGAAAGCATCATTAATCCCTACGATATGTACGCCCTGGAAGCAGGGCTGCGCCTAAAGGACCAATTCGGGGGGAAGGTCACGGTCTGTTCCATGGGGCCACCGCAGACCGAATCTTCTTTGCGGGAAGCCATTTCTTATGGGGCCGATGAGGCGGTATTATTTTCCGATCGGGCTTTTGCCGGGGCCGATACCTGGGCTACTTCCTATACCCTGGCCAAGGGGATTGAAAAGATCGGTCCCTTTGATTTGATCCTTTGCGGAAAACAGGCTGTTGACGGCGATACGGCCCAAGTGGGGCCGGGGATTGCCGAACGGTTGGCACTTCCCTATGTAACCTGGGTGCGCAGGATCGAAGAAATTCAGGACGGCCGAATACGGGTCCAGCGTCTGATGGACGACGGCTATGACCGGCTGGAACTGCCCTTGCCGGCCTTGCTGACCGTGGTTAAGGAAATTAACGAACCCCGGGTGCCTTCCTTGAAGGGAAAAATGCGGGCCAAGACCCAGAAGATCGGCATCTACGGGGCTAAAGAGATTGAGGCCGATCCGGAGAGAGTGGGTTTGCAGGGGTCAGCGACTCAAGTGGTTCGGGTCTTTCCTCCACCCAGACTTAAAGAAAGAGAATGGATCCAGGGCACGGTGAAGGAGCAGGTAGGGCAATTGCTGGAAAAGTTAGGCAAGGCCAAATTGATTCCAGGGAATTGATAATAGCAAACGTTGACAAGTTCGAAAAATCCGTCATTCCCGTGGAAACGGGAATCCAATGTTTTGATAAGTAACTTTTGGCCTGGTTTCCTGTCCCCGATTAAAACATTCAAGGACAAGCTTCCACGAATGACGAAATTGGGATCTTTCGAATTTTTTTCGAGCCCATCGGCGTTATTAATAAACTCGAACCTTCAAACACAAAATCAAGATGAATCAAACCAAAATTGATATAGAAAAATGTAACGGCTGTGAAGTTTGTGTGTCGGTCTGTCCTTTCAATGCCCTGGAAATAAAGGAAGGAAAGGCCCGGGTCAACGACCAATGTACCTTGTGCGGGGCCTGTGCGGAGGAGTGTCCGGAAGGGGCCATTGTCGTCCCCTCGCTGGAAGGGGTTCAAGGCCCGGGAGACTATTGCGGGGTCATGATCTATGTCGAACAACGGCTTGGCAAAGTGGCTGAAGTGGCCTATGAGTTGTTGCACAAGGGCAGGGAATTGGCCGATATTCTGAAAGTACCCCTTTCGGCGACCTTGATCGGGAAAGACCTTTCCGCTTCATCCTGCAGGCTGATTGAATCCGGAGCTGACCGGGTGTATGTCGTCGATCATCCTTCTTTAGAAGGATTTACCGATGAACTTTACGCAGAAGTTTTGACCCGGATCATCCGGACCTATCGGCCGGAAATTCTTCTGGCCGGTGCCACTCCCATCGGCCGGTCTTTTATCCCCAAGGTGGCTACCCAAATCGGGACCGGTTTGACCGCCGATTGTACGGATTTGTCTATTGATACTGAAAAACGGCTCTTGCTTCAGACCCGTCCGGCTTTCGGCGGGAATATAATGGCGACCATTATTTGCCCGCAAAAGCGGCCGCAGATGGCCACGGTAAGGCCCAAGGTCATGAAGAAAGGGTCTTCCCGGCCCGGACGTTCGGGAGAGATTGTTTCTGTGGCCCTGGATTGGTCTCAGATAAATTCAAAAACCACTTTGCTTGAAATCGTCGAAGAAATTTCCGAAAAGGTGAGGTTGGCCGAGGCCGATGTGATTGTGTCCGGCGGCAGGGGGTTGCAGGAAGAAAAGAATTTCGCCCTGATCCGGGAATTGGCTGATTTGCTGAATGCTGCCGTAGGGGCTTCCCGAGGGGTCGTGGACGCCGGCTGGATTTCCTATGCCCACCAGGTGGGGCAGACCGGAAAGACCGTAGCCCCCAAATTATATATCGCCGTCGGGGTCTCCGGTGCGGTCCAGCATCTGGTGGGCATGCAGTCTTCGGAGACGATCGTAGCCATCAATACGGATCCCCATGCCCCTATTTTTGATGTGGCCTCCTATGGTATTGTGGGTGATCTCTTTGAAGTTGTGCCGGAGATGATCCGGCATTTGAAGGCCAGGATGGGCGAAAACTGAAAAGACCGATATCTTTAAGCAAAGGAACCTATCATGAATGAAAACCAGTCCGTTATCTTAATCACCGGCGCTTCCAGAGGCATCGGCCGGGCAATCGCTTTGCACCTGGCCCAGCCGGGCGTTGTCTTACTCTTGAACCACTATGATCCCGATCCCGGTATGGCCGAACAGACCCTGAACGATGTGCAGGCCAAGGGGGCCAGGGGAAAAATTTGTTATTTTAATGTGGCCAAATTTCAGGAAGTGCAATCCCATATCGACGGCCTCTTTAAAGAATGGGACCGTATCGATGCCCTGATCAACAACGCCGGGGTTACACGAGATACCCTGCTGATGAGGATGAAAGAAGAGGATTGGGATCTGGTCTTAGCCATCAATCTGAAGGGAGTCTTTAATTGTACTCAGGCGGTGATCCGGTCCATGATCAAAAATAAATCCGGAAAAATCGTCAATGTCGCTTCCGTGGTCGGGGCCATGGGTAATGCCGGGCAGTCCAATTATGCCGCCTCCAAGGCCGGGATCATGGGCTTTACCAAGTCCGTGGCCAAAGAAGTGGCCGCCCGGGGTATCCAGGTCAACGCCATCGCGCCGGGGTTTATCGATACCGAAATGACCGCTAACCTTTCGGAACAGGTCCGGCAGGATTTTTTGAAAAGCATCCCTATGGGGCGGAGCGGACAACCCGAAGAGGTGGCCGAATTGGTGGCTTTCCTGGTTTCCAAGGCCTCCAACTATATCACCGGCCAGGTCATTCATATTAACGGCGGGATGTATATGTAATAGAAAAAAGGATTCAAGGATTCAAGGGGTCAAGGGTTCAAGCGAAAGGCTGACAGAACTCAATAAAACAGCCGATAGAACCCTCGAATCCTGGACCCCTTGAGTCCTGCTGTTTGAATTTGCTGGACAGATCGTTAATTGCAGTCTATTTATGATTGCCTGAAGGAGATTGACCGGGACAAAAAAAACAATGGAGGCCCTCGGGCTGACAGCGGAATTTTCAGGAAGAGGAAATAAGGAAAGGAGGGTAATCACCCATGAACATTGAAGAAAGAGTAAAGGCCATTATTTGTGACCAATTAAGTGTTGCCGCAGAAGATGTCGTTTCCCAGGCGTCTTTTGTAGATGACCTTGGAGCCGATTCCTTGGATTTGGTGGAGATGATTATGGCCATGGAGGAGGCCTTTAATATTTCTATAGCCGATGAGGATGCCGAAAAGATCAAAACCGTCCAGGATGCTATAGATTATATCCAATCCCACACCCAATAAAAAGGGTGAATTCCTTCTTAATTAGGAGGCGAGATTTTGAAGAAAAGAGTTGTTGCTACCGGCCTCGGTTTGGTGACCCCGCTCGGGATCGGGGTTAAGGAGAACTGGGAAAAGCTATGCCAGGGCAAGTCGGGGATCGGCCCGATTACCCACTTCGATGCCGGCAAATTCCGCACTCGGTTCGCCGGTGAAGTTAAGGGGTTCAAGGCCGAGGAGTTTATGCCCCAGAAGTTGGTCAAACGATTAGATGTTTTTGTTCATTATGCCCTGGCCGCGGCCCGGATGGCCATGGAACAATCGGGTCTTAAGATTACTCCGGAACTGGCCCCGTTGGTCGGAGTCATGACCGGTTGCGGATTGGGGGGACTTCGGACCCTGGAAGACACTCATAGTCTTTTGCTTTCCCGCGGCCCTGATCGGATCAGCCCTTTTTTTATCCCCATGTTGATCGCCAATATGGCCCCGGGCCAGATCGCCATGGATCATGGGGCCAAGGGACCGAACCTATCCGTCGAGACCGCCTGCGCCGCCGGAAACCATGCCATAGGCGATTCCTTTAAAATGATTCAAAGAGGGACGGCCAAGGCCATGATCTGTGGCGGGGTGGAAGCCGTGGTTACCCCGCTGGCCGTGGGCGGATTTAATGCCATGCGGGCCCTTTCCACCCGAAATGATGAACCCGAAAAGGCCTCCCGCCCTTTTGACAAAGACCGGGATGGGTTTGTTATTGCCGAGGGCAGCGGCATTATAATTCTGGAAGATTTGGAGTTTGCCTTGGAGCGGGGTGCTCCGATTCTGGCTGAAATAGTGGGCTATGGATTGACCGGGGATGCCTATCACATGACCACCCCGGCCCCGGACGGGGACGGGGCCATCCGCTGTATGCAGATGGCCTTGGATGATGCCGGGTTAAAACCCGAGGAGATTCAATATATCAATGCCCATGGGACCTCGACGGACTTAAACGATGTGGCCGAGACCTTGGCCATCAAGGCCGTTTTTAAGGACCACAGCGCCAAAGTGGCTGTCAGTTCCACCAAGTCTATGACTGGGCATTTGTTGGGAGGAGCCGGGGGGGTGGAATCGGTTTTTTCCATCCTGACCATCAGGGAAGGGATTATCCCGCCGACCATCAATTTAGACACGCCGGATCCCCAATGCGACCTGGACTTTGTGCCCAATCAGGCCCGGAAGACCGACGTGGCCGGAGTCATGACGAATTCTTTCGGCTTTGGAGGAACCAACGCTGTTTTGGTCTTTAAAAAATATGCCTAAGCCCCGCAAAAAGATTGACCTGATGATTGGTGTCGATCACGCCGGTTTCGAATTGAAAGAGTTGATCCTTAGCTTCCTTTCAGCCAAAGGGGTCCGCTGGGAAGACATAGGGACTTTTGGTGCCGAATCGGTCGATTACCCGGACTTCGCCTTTAAAGTGGCCCAAGGCGTTTCTTCCGGCCGGGCCTCTTTAGGCCTCTTGATATGCGGAACGGGGATCGGCATGTCCATTGCGGCCAACCGGGTACCCGGGGTTCGGGCCGCTCTTTGTAATGATTTGTTTACGGCCCGGATGGCCAGGGCCCACAACAACGCCAATATCCTGACAATGGGGAGCCGGGTGGTGGGATCGGGATTGGCCCTGGCCATCGTTGAGACTTTTTTGGGAACCCCTTTTGAGAAGGGTAGGCATCTGCGAAGGATTAAAAAACTGGAAGGTGATTGTTCGTGATCAAGAGAACGGAAAAAAGCAGAAGTTCCTTACGGGCCGTCGATCCCGAGGTCGCCAAGGCCCTGCAATTAGAACTCAAGCGGCAAACCAAGAAATTAGAACTCATTGCCTCGGAGAATTTTGTCAGCCGGGCCGTTTTGGAAGCCCAGGCCAGTATCATGACTAATAAGTATGCCGAGGGGTATCCTGGAAAGCGCTATTATGGCGGATGTGAATACGTCGATCAGGTAGAGAATTTGGCCGTAGAACGGGCCCGCCGGATCTTTAAGGCCGAATTTGTCAATGTCCAGCCCCACTCCGGTTCTCAGGCCAATATGGCTATTTTATTTACGGCCCTTAAGCCCGGTCAAACGATTCTCAGTATGGATTTGGCCCATGGAGGCCATCTGACCCATGGGAGTCCGGCCAGTTTTTCCGGAAGATTTTATAAGATCTATTGTTACGGGGTGGATCGCGAAACCCAGCAGATCAATTATCAGGCGGTGGCCGAGTTGGCCGGTCGATATCGACCCAAATTGATTATAGCCGGGGCCAGCGCCTATACCCGGACCCTTGATTTCGAGGCCTTCTCAAAGATCGCCAAAGAAGCGGGGGCCTACCTCATGGTGGATATGGCCCATATCGCCGGATTGGTTGCTGCCGATGTGCATCCTTCACCGGTGCCCTATGCCGATTTTATCACTTCCACGACCCATAAGACCTTGAGAGGACCCCGTGGCGGGTTGATCCTGGGAAAGGCCGTATACAGCAAGATGCTGAACAATCAGGTTTTTCCCGGGATCCAAGGCGGACCGATGATGCATACCATTGCCGCCAAGGCCGTGGCCTTTAAAGAGGCTTTGACACCGGCCTTTAGAGTCTATCAGGTGCAGGTGAGGGCCAATGCCGCCAAGCTGGCTGAGGAATTGATGAAAAAAGGGTTTAAGCTGGTTTCCAATGGGACCGATAATCATATGATCCTGATGGACATGGGGCACAGCGGATTGACTGGGCTGGAAGCTGAAAAGGCCTTGGATTCCGCCGGAATTACGGTCAATAAAAACAGTATTCCTTTTGAGACCAAAGGTCCCCAGATTACCAGCGGGATCCGCCTTGGGACGCCGGCCATCACGACCCGGGGCATGAAAGAACCTGAGATGGTTCAGATAGCCGAGTTTATCTCCCGGGTTTTAGATCAAATCGGAAACAAGGGCCTCTTGAAAAGCATCCAGAAAGAGGTCCGAGAATTTTGTCAGGGATTCCCTTTATTTCCCATTATCGGATAGATTAATGACAAGTCCCCAGCGTCCGCCTTGGCCGGTTTATTTTATGGATATTGCCCATCTGGTGGCC
This sequence comes from uncultured delta proteobacterium, assembly GCA_963838485.1. Lineage (GTDB taxonomy): Bacteria > Desulfobacterota > RBG-13-43-22 > RBG-13-43-22 > RBG-13-43-22 > RBG-13-43-22. The sequence continues at coordinate 37,437 of CAWIRY010000015.1, forward strand.
CGTCGTTCCACTTGCCGAAGACGCCAGGTCGGGGCCTTGGCCGTAAAAGACAAACGGATACTGGCCACCGGGTATAATGGGGCGCCTTCAGGTATCCCCCATTGCTTAGATGTGGGGTGTTTGAGGGAACAGGAGGGGATACCTTCGGGGGAACGGCATGAACTTTGCCGGGGGATTCATGCTGAACAGAATGTGATCATCCAGGCTGCCTATCACGGCGTATCCATTGAAGGGGCGACCTTGTATTGCACCAATCTGCCGTGCATCATCTGCTCCAAGATGCTGATCAACGCAGGGATAAAGGAAATATTCTATCGGGATGGATATGCCGATTCTCTTTCCGAAGAATTGTTGAAGGCCGCCGAGGTTCCAGTGATTCAATTTCCCGAAAAAGGAAAACTTTAACTTTTTGAACCTTTAATTCTGAACGTGTTCATCTCGTTCTCAAGGGTTGATCCATGAAATGTCCTTATTGCGGCTCCTTTAACAACAAGGTGGTTGATTCAAGGCTCAGTAAGGAAGGGGTCTTGATCCGGCGACGGCGGGAATGTAATGCCTGCCTGCGGCGGTTTACGACCTACGAAAAGGTGGAGGAAATTCATCCGGTAGTCATCAAAAAAGACGGCCGGAGGGAGCCTTTCCAGCGGGATAAGATCTCCGAGGGTATAGCGCGGGCCTGCCAGAAAAGGCCGATCAGCGTTGAAGCCATCGAGGAATTCATTGATTCCCTGGAGCAGTTCTTTCAAGACTCGGGACGAAAGGAAATTGCAACCACGGAGATCGGGGAAAGAGTCATGGCCAAGCTCCACGAATGGGACGATGTGGCTTATGTTCGCTTTGCTTCGGTGTATCGTCAATTTAAAGATCCGGATGACTTTGTTCAGGAATTGAAAGAACTGTCGGAGAGCCGCAGGAAGAAGGAATCAAGAAACAGAAAAAAATAGTTGATAGCTCAAGGCTCAAGGCTCAAAGCTCAAAGGAAAAGGTGGTCGCTAAGAACTTTGAACTTTGAGCTTTGAGCTTTTTTGTCTGTAGAGACCATGAGATCGGAAACCCACATTCAGTATATGAAATGGGCCTTGCGTTTGGCCCGTAAAGGATTGGGCCGGACCTCCCCGAACCCGATGGTCGGGGCCTTGGTCGTCCGTAAAGGGGTTGTCGTCGGTCAGGGATTTCATCAAAAAGCCGGCGGTCCCCATGCCGAACGGATCGCCCTTGACGATGCCGGGGAAAAGGCCAAGGGGGCTACCCTTTATCTTAACTTGGAACCCTGTAATCATTTCGGCCGAACTCCTCCTTGCACCCAACTGATTCTCGAAAGGGGTATTACAAAAGTAGTCTTTGGAATGACCGACCCGAACCCGAGAGTGAAAGGTGGCGGGGCCGAGTGGCTGCGTTCTCAAGGGGTCGAGGTGATCTCCGGTGTCCTGGAGCAGGAGTGCCGGCGCTTGAATGAGTTTTTTATCAAGTGGATCATCACCGGCCTGCCCTTTATCGTTTTAAAAGCAGCGATAAGCCTCGATGGCCGGATAGCCACCCGGACCGGCGATTCAAAATGGATCAGTAATGAACGTTCCCGGCTTTTAGTCCATCGGTTGCGAAATGAAGTTGACGGGGTATTGGTGGGTATCGGTACGGTGATGAAAGACGACCCTTTGTTGACCGTAAGGCTGCCGAAGGGAAAGATCAAAGATCCCCTTCGGGTCGTCATCGACCCCCGGTTGCGGATTTCCCCCAAAGCGCGAATCCTGAATGACAACGGGAAGACCCTGATTGTAACCGGAAGTCAGGTGCCGAGCGGCAAAAAGAAAAGACTGGAGTCCAGAGGAACGGGAATCCTTTCTCTGCCCGAGCGGGAGGGACGTATCTCCATCAAGGATTTGTTGACCGACCTGGGACAAAGAGGTCTGACCAGTCTTCTGGTAGAAGGAGGGGCTGAGGTCTATGCTTCGTTCCTGAACGAGGGACAGGTGGATAAACTGGTCCTGTTTATCGCCCCTTTGCTTGTGGGCGGTCAAAAGGCCAAAGGGATGATCGGCGGGAGGGGGGTGGCCCAAATAACAGAGGCCATCCGTCTAAAAGAAATGAAGGTCAAGTCCTGGGCAGGGGATATTTTAGTAGAAGCCTATCCGGGAAAGTGAGATAATATAAAATTACACCAGGATTCAAGGGGTCCAGGATTCAAGGGTTTAAGTGAAAACCCGAAAACCAAGATGACAATGCCCCCACCCCTTGACTCCTCGAAACCTTCTTTTGAGAGTTTGGATTATGTTCACCGGATTGGTCGAAGGGCAGGGGGAAATTATCAGGGTTGAGAAAAAAGGAAATAAGGCCCTGATATGGATTAAACCCGAATTTCCCTGGGAAGAAAAAAAAATAGGGGAAAGTGTTTCGGTAAACGGAGTCTGTTTGACCGCCGCGGCCTGGACGGGAAATACCTTTTCCGTGGATGTCTCTGAAGAAACCCTAGGGCACTCCGATTTGGGCAAGCTAAAGAGTGGGGACCGGGTAAATCTGGAGAGGGCCTTGCGCCTATCCGATCGCCTGGGCGGCCACTGGGTTACCGGCCATATTGACGGGGTGGGCCGGATCCTTCAAAAGGAAAGACAGGAAGGATTTTTTTTATTGAAAATATCTTCTCCTAAATCATTAAGACCTTTTATAGTCGAGAAGGGGTCCATTGCAGTCGACGGGATCAGCTTGACCGTTAATCGGATCGGGGAAGAAGATTTCGACCTGACCATTATTCCGCATACCGCTGCCCGGACCACCTTGGACCGTAAACAGATCGGGGAAGAGGTTAATCTGGAGACCGATCTGATCGGGAAATATGTGTTTCAGTTTTTGTCCCGGCAGGATAAGGATCAGGGCCGACCAGGTTCAAAAGTGGATAGCGATTTTTTAAGGGAACATGGGTTTTTATAGAAATTAAGGGTTCAAGGATTCGAGGATTCAAGGGTTCAAAGGGTTGATTTTTTCTCTCCCGGTTTTTAGCATGAATCGTTGAACCCGGCCCCCTTGAATCCTATTAGCGCTGATCGCTAATTCTGATGTTTTTTGATTAAAAGAGGAGTTTGGAGCATGCCTATTTCAACGATTGAAGAGGCCCTGGATGATATCCGGGCCGGTAAGATGGTAATATTAGTGGACGATGAAGATCGTGAAAACGAAGGCGATCTGACCATGGCCGCTGAAAAAACCACTCCCGAGGCCATTAATTTTATGGCTAAGTACGGAAGAGGGCTTATTTGTCTTTCCTTGACACCGGAGCGGGTGGAACAACTGCAACTGCCGATGATGGTGCGGAACAATACCTCCTCCTTTAAAACCGCCTTCACGGTGTCCGTTGAGGCCCGCAAAGGGGTAACCACCGGGATATCGGCAGCCGACCGGGCCACCACCATCATAACGGCCATTAACGACCAGGCCAAGCCGGAGGATCTGGTCAGTCCGGGCCATATCTTTCCCTTGCGGGCTCGGGGAGGGGGGGTCCTGGTCCGAACCGGGCAAACCGAGGGTTCCGTGGATCTGGCCCGTTTAGCCGGCTTGAAGCCCTATGGGGTCATTTGTGAGATCATGAAAGACGACGGGACCATGGCCAGGATGCCCGACCTGGAGATTTTCGCGAAGGAGCACGACCTCAAGATCATTACCATTAGGGACCTCATCGAATACCGTTTTCAAAACGAATCCTTTGTCCACCGGCGGGCGGAGACGATCTTGCCCACGCCTTACGGGACCTTCAAGGCCATTGTCTATGAGAACGACGTCGATGAACATCAGCACCTGGCCCTGGTCAAGGGAGAAGTGGGCCCCAAGCAAGAGGTTTTGGTTCGGGTCCATTCCGAATGCCTGACCGGCGACGTCTTCGGTTCCTTTCGCTGTGATTGCGGAGAACAACTTAAGGCGGCCCTGATGAAGATCGAAAAAGAAGGGCGCGGGGTTTTGTTATACATTCACCAGGAAGGGCGCGGGATCGGATTGGTCAACAAGTTAAAGGCCTATATGCTCCAGGATCAAGGGAAAGATACGGTGGAGGCCAATGAGGCCCTGGGATTCAAACCCGATCTCCGGGATTACGGGATCGGGGCCCAGATCTTGGCCGATCTGGGGGTTCGTCGGATGCGGTTGATGACCAACAACCCAAAAAAGATTATCGGGTTGGAAGGATATGGATTGGAAGTGACCGAACGGGTTTCCATTGAAGTTCCCCCAAAGAAAGAGAACATCAATTATCTTAAAACCAAGCGGCAAAAAATGGGCCACCTGCTCAATTTGCCGCCAAAGGGCGCGGAAGCGGTAAAATCATAAATAAAGGTTTAAGGTCCACGGTGCAAGGTATTGGGTTTTTCCTTGAACCTTGAACCTCAAATCTTGAACCTTTATTTTAAAGGAGGAAGGTCTATGGCCAAGGTATTTGAAGGAAAGTTGCAGGCAGAAGGGATGAGATTCGCCATAGTGGTGAGCCGGTTTAACGACTTTATCGGCGAGCATCTGGTGGGAGGGGCCCTGGACGCCCTGAATCGGAACGGCGCCAAAGAAGAAGATGTCGCCATATTTAAAGTACCCGGGGCCTTTGAAATCCCTCTGGTGGCCAAGCAATTGGCCTTACAAAAAAACTATGATGCCGTCATTTGTCTGGGGGCGGTGATCCGCGGGGCGACACCGCATTTTGAATATGTCAGTGCCGAAGTTTCCAAGGGCATAGCCAACGCCTCTTTAGAAACCGGCACCCCTATGGCCTTCGGGGTGATCACCACCGACAACTTGGAACAGGCCATCGAACGGGCGGGTTCCAAGGCCGGCAACAAGGGTTGGAGTGCAGCCATCGCGGCCATAGAGATGGTGGACTTGCTCAGAAAGATTCATGGATAAATCAAAACCTCAAAGCCAGGAAAAGGATGGGGAGGCGAATTTAAAGACGCCCCAGGAGACCGCCTCCGGGGGAAGCCGAAGGAAGGCTCGGGAGGCGGCCTTGCAGGCCCTATTCTTGATCGAGATGAATCCCTTAAATCCTTTTGAGCGGTCCCTGGGAGTTTTTTTGGAAAACTTCCCGATCAAGGGGGGCTCCCGTCCGTTTTTTTTGCGTCTGGTTCAAGGCACTTGGGAACACAAGGCCGAGATTGGCCAGCTTATTCAAGGGCATTCGGAAAACTGGCGGCTGGAACGGATGTCCCGGGTGGATTGCAATATTTTAAGGATGGCCGTTTTTGAACTGATTTATTGTCCCGACATCCCTCCCCGGGCGGCTATCAACGAGGCCATCGATTTGGGAAAACATTTCGGGACGGAAGAGTCAGGGGCCTTTATCAACGGCATCTTAGACAGCATTTTTTTGGACCGCTACGGGAAATCAAGTCCGGAGGAAATACAAAAATGATGGACTTGTAAAAAGTCCATCAACGGGCCGAGGGCGATTAAGCCCCGGCCTTGGGTGAAGGTGGAACCACTTGAATTCACTTCAAGTGACGGGAGAGGGGGAGACCTTTCCCGCCGAGGAAAAATCGTTTTTAGACTTTTTACGAGGTTATCAGGAATGATAGCCCGGTTAGCTCATTTTTTGCGAGAAGATAACCTATGAAAGAAAAATATTCCCCCCATAGCATTGAGACAAAGTGGCAGTCCCGCTGGGAAAAGGACAAGGCCTTTCGGGCGGTGGAGGACCCGGAAAGAAAGAAATATTATCTCCTGGAGATGTTTCCGTATCCTTCGGGGAGGATTCACATGGGCCATGTGCGCAACTACACTATCGGCGATGTGGTGGCCCGCTATAAACGGACGAAGGGTTATAACGTACTTCATCCCATGGGGTGGGATGCCTTCGGCATGCCGGCTGAAAATGCCGCCATAGCCCGGAAGATCCATCCGGCCCGCTGGACCCACGATAATATCGAATATATGCGGACCCAGTTGAAACGATTGGGCTTCAGTTATGACTGGGATCGTGAACTGGCCACCTGCGATCCTGAGTATTATAAATGGGAGCAGCTTTTTTTCGTGAAAATGTGGGGAAAGGGGTTAGTCTATCGCCGTCGTTCTTTGGTCAATTGGTGCGCCCGGTGCCAAACCGTCCTGGCTAACGAACAAGTGGTGGGCGAGGGGCAATGCTGGCGCTGCGACACCCCGGTTCAAGGGCAGGAATTGGAGCAGTGGTTCTTCCGGATCACCCAATATGCCGAGGAACTTCTCTCCTTTTGTGAGAAGCTGCCGGGCTGGCCGGAAAAGGTTCTGACCATGCAGCGCAACTGGATCGGAAAAAGTTCCGGGGCGGAAATCGAATTTCCCCTGGAAGACGGCTCCGGGGTGTTGACCGTTTTTACCACCAGGCCCGATACCCTTTATGGGGCCACCTTTATGAGCCTGGCGGTGGATCATCCCTTGGTCATGAAGTTCTGCCGGAATACCCCCCAGGAAGGGCCGGTTAAGGCCTTTGTGGAAAAGGTTCGGGGGCTGAACCGACGTCCTGGTTTCGAGGCCGACCTGGAGAAGGAAGGGGTCTTTACCGGGGCCTATTGCCTCAATCCCCTGACCCAGGAGAAAATGCCCATCTTTGTGGCCAACTTTGTCTTGATGGAATACGGCACCGGGGCGGTCATGGCCGTTCCAACCCATGATCAACGGGATTTTGAATTCGCCCAAAAGTATGGTTTGCCGTTAAGGGTGGTGGTGCAGCCCGAGGATGCCCCGTTACTTACCCCCCAGACCATGACCGAAGCCTACGAAGGGCCGGGGAGGCTGGTCAATTCCGGGCCTTTCAACGGCCTGGGAAGTGAAGCGGCCAAGAAGGCAGTCACCCGGCACCTATTTGAAAAAGGCCAGGGCCGGGAAAAAATCCAATACCGCTTGCGGGACTGGGGGGTTTCGAGACAACGCTATTGGGGTGCGCCCATACCGATGATCTATTGCGAGCGATGCGGTATTGTCCCGGTGCCGGAAGAGGACTTGCCGGTCCTGCTCCCCCTGGAGGCCGAGATTACCCCGGCCGGGGGATCCCCACTGCCTTTTCTTAAAGAATTTATCGAAACCCGTTGCCCGAGATGTCAGGGCCCCGGTCGCCGGGAAACCGATACCATGGACACCTTTGTCGAGTCTTCCTGGTATTTTGACCGTTACACCTGTCCTGATTATCAACAAGGCCCGCTGGATTCAAGCCGGGTGGACTACTGGATGCCGGTGGATCAATATATCGGCGGGATTGAACACGCGGTCCTCCATCTTTTATATTCCCGCTTTTTTACCAAAGTTCTCCGGGATATGGGTTGTCTGAAGGTGGATGAACCCTTTACCAATCTGCTTACCCAGGGGATGGTGATTAAAGACGGGTCCAAGATGTCCAAATCCAAAGGGAATGTGGTGGACCCCGATGAACTGATCCAAAAATATGGGGCTGATACGGTCCGGCTCTTTTGCCTGTTTGCTTCCCCGCCGGAACGAGATTTGGATTGGAGCGATCAAGGGGTAGAAGGTTCTTTCCGTTTTCTCCACCGGTTCTGGAATTTGGTCCTGGAATGCCGTGAGGAAATCATCGGGAAATCCTTTTCAAGAGAGAAGGTTCCTCAGAGCGGACCTGGCCGAAGTCTTTATGTCAAACTAAACCGGACCATCAAAAAGGTCACCGAAGATATTGAAGACCGATTTCACTTCAACACCGCCATCAGCGCTGTCATGGAACTGGTTAATACCCTCTATTTATACCGGGCTGAGGAGGATAGGGACCCCCTGAAAGATTCCGTCATGACCGGGGCGGTTGAGATCGGTCTGATTCTCCTTTCCCCTATTGTTCCCCATCTGTGCGAGGAACTCTGGCAGATTCTGGGGAAAAAAGGCAGTATCCATAAACAGCCCTGGCCGGAATGGGTGCCCGATGCTTTACAAGAAGAAGAACAGGTGGTCGTCATCCAGATTAATGGAAAGGTCCGGTCGCGGATAACCGTCGCCTTTTCGGTTACCGAAGAGGAAATCAAAAGGCAGGCCTTGAACCAGCCTCGAGTCCAGGAGTGGCTCAAGGGAAAGGAAGTAGTCAAGATCATCGTGGTTCAAAGAAAACTCGTCAATATCGTGGTGAAATAAGAAAAAGGTACAAGGTGGAAGGGACAGGATATAAAAGTGTGCGGTATATGGTTTTTTATTAATCCTTGAACCTTATACCAGATACCAGTCCCTTTAAAAGGAGATTATCCGTGAAAAGAATCCATCCAATCAGCCTGAGGTTATTCGTCGGAGTTATGGCCTTGTTCTTTGT
>CAWIRY010000016.1:0-5429 GCA_963838485.1 uncultured delta proteobacterium
TTTTCAGAACAATAGCCCTGGAAAAGGTGCGGACTCCGGTCATAAGCCTTCTTACATGGGACAGATTGATAAGACCGCCCACGAAGACGGCCGTGGCCGTGGCCAGGGCTATCCCTTTGAATCCCAGGGGAGTGAAAAAGACAAAAAAGAAATTGAGTGCCACATTGACACAACAAACAACGGTCATGGTCCGAAGAGAAACCCGGATCAGATCGCAGGACCTCAGTATCCCGTTGGTGTTAATGACCAGGTAATGAAAAAAGAGACCGCCTGAGTAGATTTGAATCAGGGGGATGGTGAAGGGCTTGACCTGGGCCGGAATATTGAGCAGCCGGATCAATGGCGGGGCAAAAAAAAAGCCCACGACGGCGAAAACGATACCCGCTCCGGCCGTTGTCGAGAGGGACGAAAAGACAGCGGCAGTTAGTTGGTCTTTATCCTTCGAGGTAAAGAGGCGGGAGATGACGGACACCGTACCGACCGTCAGGGCATTGGCCACGACGATGAAAATGAAATAAAACTGAATTACGAAACCGTAGGCCGCTTGAATGTCTTTCCCCACCCGGCCGGCAACAAAGACATCGGTAAGACCAATGACAAATTCGAAAAACATGATGAGCGTCATCGGCCAGGCGACCTGCCAGCTCCGTGACACAAAACATCTCACATTCTCCGTATTAAGCCTGTTCCACACGTTCTCCGGCCTGATTTCTATTGTTTCAGATCAGATGGGCCAGAGGGCTTTAATCGCCGTCAGGCCGATCATCAAGAAAAAAGGGGCGATCTCCATTGGTTTCATTAAAAGCGCCCTCTACTGCTGTCTCGAGCAGGCATTCTTGTATTGTTCCCCAGGATGGCATTATTGGCTATCTCTTAATATTGAAGGATTTCTTTATAAGTGGATGGAGTATAAAATAGGGTCAAAATAGGGTCAAGGAGAAAAACAGAATTTTCCCTTGACCCTCTATCCCGGCTATTTTATACTCTCCTCATTTAAAAACAAAATTTTATCAAGGGGATAACGAAAAAACTTCGGTACTTCGGGGAGCGATTATGATTAAAATCGGAATTATCGGCGGATCAGGGCTGGATCATCCCAGGATCCTCAAGAAGGCCAGCGAGATTGCCCTGAAAACTCCCTATGGGCCGCCGTCGTCAAACCTGACCTGCGGGAAAATTGAAGGTGTGGAAACGGTGATCATAGCCCGCCACGGGAAGGGCCATTCCATCTATCCGAGTAAGGTCAATTATCGGGCCAATATCTGGGCCTTGAAAGAACTGGGCTGTACCCATATCCTGGCCTCAACCGCGGTCGGCTCCCTGCGGGAAGAAATCGCCCCTGGCGATTTGGTCTTCCCCGGCCAATTCATCGATCATACCAAGAAAAGGGAAACCACCTTTTTTGACGAAGGCGTGGTCGTTCATACACCCCTGGCCGAGCCGTTCTGTGATCGGTTGATTGATTTGTTATCCTCACACGCCGTACGTATGGAGGTCCCCTTTCACCGGGACAAGACGGTCATTACCATCGAAGGCCCGCGGTTTTCGACCAAGGCGGAGAGCCATATGTTCCGGAGTTGGCAGGCGGACGTCATCAACATGAGCACGGTTCCCGAGGTCATTCTGGCCAGGGAAAAAAAGATGCATTATGCGGTCATCGCCATGTCCACGGATTACGATTGCTGGCATGAAGAAGAAGAGCCGGTGACCTGGGAGATGATCGTTAATATCATGGAAAAAAATGCAGCTAATGTCATCAATCTATTTTTAGGGGTTATCCCGAAGATAAAAGAATATGATGATCTCTGTTTAAAATAAAAGGAAAAAAATGCCCATTAAATCGAAAATAAGAACGATACCGGATCATCCCAAAAAAGGAATCATGTTCAGGGACATTACCACCCTACTCAAAGACCCTGTCGGCTTCAGGCTGGTCATTGACTCGATTACCCAGAGGTATATCAGAGGCGATATCCATTTCGACCTTATCGTCGGTATAGAGGCCAGGGGGTTCATTATCGGCGGGGCCTTGGCTTACACCCTGGGGAAAGGATTCGTCCCGATCCGAAAAGTCGGCAAGCTTCCGGCCGAAGTCGTCAGACACGAGTATCAACTTGAATACGGCACCGACACGGTTGAGATTCACAGGGACGCCGTCAACAAGGGAACAAAAGTCCTCGTGGTTGACGACTTGCTGGCCACGGGTGGCACCGCCCTGGCGGCCGCAGCCCTTATCGAAAAGCTGGGCGGTACGGTCGTTGAAATGGCCTTCATCGTCAATCTCCCCGATGTGGGGGGTGAGAACAAATTGAAAAGAAAGGGATACTCCCTATTCAGCCTCACCGAGTTTGGAGGAGATTGATGTTAAACCAGGATTCAAGGGGTCAGGGATTCAAGGATTCAAGTGAAAGCCTCATGCCCATTTGAAACGAGCACCGCCGAAGCATGAAAATTGATTTCGCCGAACGCTAAACGACGAACGGTATTTTCGTACTAACGGGAGGTAATGCCATGTGGAAGCTTTCACTCTCTCATCATGATTTCAAAACGGAGATCGTCGCCGGCTTAACGACCTTTCTGGCCATGTCTTACATCCTCTTCGTCAATCCGCAAATTCTCAGCAGCACCGGAATGGATAAAAGTGCCTTGATCGCGGCAACCTGTATGGCCAGCGGCATAGGCACCATGCTGGTCGGCATTTTTACCAATACCCCTATCGCCATGGCGCCCGGGATGGGCTTGAATGCCTTTTTCGCCTATTCGCTGGTACTCGGAGAAAAAATACCCTGGGAGACGGCCCTCGGTATCGTTTTTCTCTCGGGTTTGTTGTTTCTGCTCCTGACTCTCGCCGGTGTGCGGGCAAAACTGGTGGAGGCCATTCCCAAATCTCTGGTTTTTGCCATATCGGTCGGTATCGGTATCTTTATCACCTTCATCGGATTGGTCAACCTTGGTCTGGTGGTCAAAAATGACGTTACCCTGGTGGGGATGGGTAAATTCACACCGACGGTCATGATAGGCCTTGTCGGATTGTTGGTTATGGTGGTGCTGGAATTAAAGAAAGTCAAGGGTTCACTGCTGATCGGGATATTTACCTCCACCTTACTCGCCTTGATATTCGGAAAGATCGAATTCCCTTCGCGGGTTATGGCCGTTAATGTCGATCTGTTTCCGATTGCCTTTAAACTGGATATCCTTGGAGGGTTAAAATGGGGCTTTTTCGGGGCCATTTTTGCCTTGATGTTCATGGATCTCTTTGACAGCCTTGGCACTCTGGTGGCTTGTTCCCATAAAGCCGGGATAACCGATCGGGAAAACTATACCAGCGTTATTAACCGACTCCTCGGTTTAGACGCCCTGGCTACTATGATCGGTGCGGTTCTGGGGACTTCGACGACTACGGCTTATATTGAATCCGGGGCCGGGATCGAAGCAGGGGGAAGAACCGGGGTCACGGCCATGGTGACGGGAATCCTGTTCTTCTTGGGATTGCTTTTTGTGCCCCTGATCGGAATAGTCCCGGCTTATGCCACTGCCCCGGCCCTGATTATGGTCGGACTTTTCATGATCAAGGAAATAGTCAATATCAATTTTGAAGCCACCGCAGAGGCCTTCCCGGCCTTTATCATCATCATCATGATCGCCCTCACTTACAGTATCAGCTCCGGACTGGCCCTGGGTTTCATCTCCTTCACTTTACTGATGATCCTCTCGGGAAAAATAAAGGAGCTAAAGCCGGCCATGTGGGCCATTGCCCTACTCAGCATAGGGTTCTTTATTATTTAGCTATGAGCTGAAGGCTCCCAGGACACCGACATTAGGGATATAGACGACCTGGTGAAGCATGGCGTTTTGGTGAAAGAGCCAGGCGGCGGTCGCAGCACAAGTTATGCCTTGGCAGACCGATGGTTAGGCGAGACTTTTGAAATAAACTTAAGGCTTCCGAATTTTTACTCCTTGTATGGTCTGGCCGAAATAGTTTCCGAATGGGGGCCGGTCGCCGGTAATGAGATAATCGGCTGCCGGCCATGGCGGCTAAAAATACCGACCGGTCTTTTTGGGGCAGATCAATCGGGGAGGGTATTTGAAAATCAACATCCGGTATGATTTGAATCTGTGAAACAAATCTTCCAGATTCTTTAAATGCTTCGGATCGGAGAGATTTCGCCGGGCCTCTTCCAAGACATAACCGGAGGCCAATAAAAGCAACTACCCTTTAGATCCAGCTCCAAAAAACGTTTCAAACCCGGAATGCCCTCATCCTTCCTAATAATATCGTCATATCGGGTCGCCGGTTTTGCTGGCCCCCCTCTATCTCATTCCCTCCAACAAAGGGCCCTTTTTAAGATCGTTACCTCACGGTTAATGCGTTTAGATATTTGAGCTTCAGCCATTTCCAGATCATAACGTACTTGTAAGCGCAACCAGACAACCGCACTGGTGCCGAAATAGCGGGCCAGCCTCAGTGCCGTGTCGGCACTAATCGAACGTTTTCCACGGATAATTTGACTGATGCGCAGAGGAGAAACTCCTATATCTTTAGCTACCCGGTACTGGCTTAAGCCGATCGGCTTCATAAAGTCCTCTGCTAAAATTTCTCCGGGATGAATGGGTGGAAGTGTTTTCATCTGTTCCCCTCACTTATGATAATCGACAATCTCGACATCCTTTGCCTTTCCGACAGCCCATTTAAAACAAATTCTCCACTGGTCGTTGACGCGAATACTATATTGCCCAATTCGGCTTCCGCGGAGTTCTTCAAGCCTGTTCCCAAGAGGCGCCGCCAAATCTCTTAAATCTTCCGCCTCATCCAGGTAAAGAAGTTTCCTCCGGGCTGTTCTCTGGATATCTTTTGGTAACTTAAGCGATACCGGCCCCTTGAAAATTTTTCCTGTTTCCGGGTCGGCAAAAGATTCGATCATAAAAAATCATATCACGATACGTTACTATCGTCAAGCGATATTCTCAGGTAGGGCACCTTCTCAAGATGGAACCTCCGGCCGTCAAAAAAGCCCCGACTTTTCTTGATGCCTTACTTCCCGCCAAACGGAGCCGGGGCCAATCAACCGGCTCAGCCGGGTCACCCTTTCCAAAACCTCGTCAAGGTCAAAGGTCAGTATTTTCCGGTCCTCCATGACCATTCGCCCGGCGATCATGACCGAATGCACATCGGAGCCTCGGGCTGAATAGACGATGAGGGAAAAGGGATCGTAACAAGGTGTCAGATGGGGTCTGTTAAGCTCCAGAAGGATTAGATCCGCTTGTTTTCCAACTTCGAGGGAACCGATTTGTTTTCCGAGACCTAAGACCCCGGCTCCGCTAATAGTGGCCATCCGTAAAACCGTTCGGGCCTTCATCACCGTCGGGTCCAGGCGATGGACCTTTTCCAGCTTGGCGGCCGTGTCCATCTCCTTGAATAAATCGAGGTC
>CAWIRY010000017.1:0-5400 GCA_963838485.1 uncultured delta proteobacterium
GGCGGCGGAATCCCGGCCACCTTCAAGAATCTGTTGGCCATGAAGGAAAGTCTTCCTGAAGGGTACACCTGGCAGGCCATCGGCATCGGCCGTCATCATATCCCCATGGGGATCATGGCGGTTCTCCAGGGGGAAACCTTAGGGTGGGTTTTGAAGATAACGTCTATCTGTCCAAAGGGGTCCTGGCCAAGAGCAACGCCGAATTGGTTGAAAAGGCGGTGCGTATCATCCGGGAATTGGACATGAAATTGCCACCGTGGAAGAGGCCAGGGAGATCTTGCCGCTGTTGAATAAATAAAGGGTTCGAGGATTCATGGATTCATGGTTTTTATTTTCGAACTAAGCTCTCATGCCCGCTGATGCGGGCGCCACGAAGAATGAAAATGACCGTAGAGGCGGGTTTAAAACCGCCCCTACAGAGCCTCGACAAAGATTAAGGGCGGTTTAAAATCTATTTTCGTGTTAAGGAGATAGCATGGAAATGACTCTGGGCCAGGCCTTTGCCCGTTCGGCCCGCAAATTTCCCAATAAGACGGCCTGTGTGGATGATGAGAAGCGTTTGACCTATGGCCTGATGAATGCCCGGGTGAATCGTTGGGCCCAGGCTGCTCTTGGATTAGGTTTGGAAAAAGGCCGTCACGTGGCGACTCTGGCCAACAATTACCTGGCTTTAATGGAAGTTTATCTGGGAAATTTAAAATGCGGCTTGGTTACCGTGCCCTTGGACGCCCGGGCCACAATATCGGAAGTGTGTTATCAGGCCGAATTTACCGACTGCGACGTCCTGGTCTTTCACAACGATTTTTCCGCCATGGTAGAAGAGATGCGCGCCCGTCTTCCCCACATTCGCACCTTTATCGGATTGGGAGAAAACCCTCCCTGCTTTGCCCTGAATTATGAAGAGCTGCTTACCCAAAGCCGGGACAAAGAACCAGACGTAAATCTGGTCGAAGAAGACGAGGCCTTTATCATGTTTACCGGCGGAACCACCGGCCGTCCCAAGGGGGCCATCCTGACCCACAAGGGCATGCTCTGGAATATCATCTGCGTGACCACTGAAAATCAAAGTCCCTCACCTGAAGATATCATCTATTATCCCATGCAAATGTATCATACCGCGGCCTTGAGCCGATTTCTGGCTTATATGTATGCCGGCGGGACCTTTATTGGCAGCAAGACTTTCGATCCGGATATCTATCTGGATATGGTGGAAAAGGAACGGGTCACCTTTATCACCGGCAATCCCACCATCTTCCGGATGCTCCTTGAGGCCCAACTCAAGCGTCCCCGGGACACCTCCTCCATGAGGCGTTGGTTGTGCACCCAGGGATTTTTGCATCCCGGCCTGAAGGAAGAGATTGAAAAGTACCTTTGGCCCAAAGGAGTGCTTTATGGTTCTTATGCCCTGACCGAAGCCTCCCCGGCGGTGACGGTTTTAAAACCCACGGACCGGCCCCGCCAATGGGGGAGCGTCGGCCGTCCATACATGTGCACCGAAGTGCGCATTGTCGATGAAGACGATCGAGATCGACCGGCAGGGGAAGGAGGGGAAATCATCGTCCGGGGACCCACGGTCTTCAAGGGATATTATAAAAACCCGGAAGAAACCGCGCGGACCTTGCGAGGGGGTTGGCTGCACACCGGGGATGTGGGCAAATACGACGACCTGGGGTATCTCTACATGGTGGACCGGCTGAAGGACATGATCAAGACCGGGGGCTCAATGTCTATTGTTACGAGATTGAAGAGGTACTGTCCCTTCACCCGGATATTTCCGAAGGGGTGGTCATCGGCGTCCCCCATGCCAAGTCGGGGGAGTCCATCCGGGCCGTCGTGGTGCTGAGAAAGGGGCGCAATTAACCGAAGAACAGGTCATCGAACACTGCCGCCTTCATCTGGCCAGCCACAAAAAACCCACCTCGGTCGTCTTCCTGGAGCAATTGCCCAAAGGGACCTTCGGTGGAAAGGTCTTGAAAAGAGTTTTGCGCGAGCAATACGGAAAGGAATAGAACCATTTATGAATCCCCTTTATTTTGATGATTTTTTTGTGGGCCAGGAATTTGTCACCAAGGCCAGGACCGTGACCGAAGCCGACATCGTCAAATTTTGCCGCCCTGTCCTGGGATACCAACCAGTTGCATACCGATGTGGAATACGCCAAAAAGACCCCTTTCGGAGAGCGGATCGCCCACGGCATGTTGGGCCTGGTCATCCATGCAGGACTGTCGCAGATGTTGGGGATCATGGAGGGATCGATCATCGCCTTTCTGGGCCTGACCTGGAATTTTCTACTCCCCATCCGCATCGGGGATACTGTCCATGTGGTCCAGCGGGTCAAAGAGTTGCGGGAAACCTCCAATCCCGACCGGGGGATCCTGGTTTTTGAGAAGGACGTGGTCAATCAGAAGGGGGAAGTGGTCCAAAAAGGAACCACGACCGTCTTAATGTCCAGGAAGAAAAAAGGGTCTAAAATATGAAAATATTATTAGACCTGTTACTATCCGACGA
The DNA here is from genome assembly GCA_963838485.1 of uncultured delta proteobacterium. Classification (GTDB taxonomy): domain Bacteria; phylum Desulfobacterota; class RBG-13-43-22; order RBG-13-43-22; family RBG-13-43-22; genus RBG-13-43-22. The sequence goes on from CAWIRY010000017.1 coordinate 2,509, forward strand.
ACACCGCATGGTCCGGGAAACGACCCGAAAGTTTGCCGAAAAGGAATTGGGACCCATCGCTCAGGAGATCGACGAACAGGAACGCTTTCCCCTCGAGGTTTATAAAAAGGCCGGAGAACAGGGTTTGATAGGCTCGACCATTCCCGTCGAATACGGCGGCGGCGGGGCCGATCTCCTGACCAATGCCCTGATCAAAGAGGAATTCTGCCGAATGGCGGCCGGCTTCGGCATGTCGGTCAATATGTGCACTACCAACTTCTGTTATTTTATTTCCAAATATGGGACCGAAGAACAGAAAAGACGTTACATTCCGCCGGTCATAAAAGGGGAGGCCCTGGCCGCCTTTTGCCTGACCGAGCCAGAGGCCGGATCGGACGCCCTTTCCCTGAAGACTCATTACCGCCAAGTAGGGGACCGTTATATTTTGAACGGGTCCAAGACCTTTATCACCAATGCCCCCATCGCCCGCTATTTTATGATGGTCTCCCGAAAACAGGGATCGGCCGGTGCCCGGGGCGGGACCCTGTTTATTTTGGAACGGGGCATGGAAGGCCTTTCCACCGGACAGCCCTTTAAAAAAATGGGTATGCGCTGCTCCCCTACCGGGGAAGTATTTCTGGATCAGGTCGAAGTTTCCGAGGATCACATTTTAGGGGAAGAGGGCCAGGGATTTCAGGTCATGTTCGAAGCCCTGGATGAAGAGCGGATCTTAGGGGCCAGCACCGGCTTGGGTATTGCCCAGGCCTGTGTAGAGACGGCCGTCAAATATGCCAAGGAAAGGGTCCAGTTCGGCAAACCCATCGGATCTTTTCAAATGGTTCAAAACCTGCTGGCCGAGATGGCCACCCGGGTGGATATCATCCGCCAATATACTTACACCTTGTGCCCCCTGGTGGACCGAGGCGTCAAATTGACCAAGGAAGCGGCGATCTGTAAATATTACGCCTCCAGGATGGCCACCAAGGTCGGCTTGGATGCCATTCAGGTCCTGGGGGGCTATGGCTACATGAGGGAAAATCCGGTGGAGCGGTACACGAGGGATGCCAAGCTGCTCGAGATCGGCGGAGGCACTTCGGAAATTCAAAAGCTGATCATCGCCAGGGAACTGTTAAAGGGATAAACCTGATTAATCATTTGGAAGAAGAAGAAATTTTTAGTTAAACCATTTGAAAGGACAAAAATTATGGTTGGAATCGTGTCTTATGGAGGTTATGTGCCTCGGTATCGGCTGGATCGGCGGAAGATCTTTCAAGCCATGGGCTGGATGGATCCCTCGACGGCCGCGAATATGAAAGGCGAAAAGGCGGTAGCCAATTTTGACGAAGATAGCATCACCATGGCCGTTGCCGCGGGATCAGACAGCCTCTGGGGGATGGACCGATCGCAAGTGGATGGGCTGTATTTCGCCTCGACCACCATGCCCTACAAGGAGCGGCTCAATGCCGGCATTTGCACGGCGGCTTTGGGACTCAAAGACCAGGTGCGGGCCGCGGATTTCGGCGGCGGGCTGAAGGCCGGGACAACGGCGCTGCTGGCCGCCCTGGAAAGCGTCGGTGCCGGCGGTGCGAATAACATTATGGTTTGTGCCTCCGATTCCCGAATGGGAAGGCCGGCCTCCGGGGAAGAGATGATCTTTGGCGACGCAGCCGCAGGATTTATCGTCGGAAATGGGGCCGTGATCGCCGAATTCAAGGGCTCCCATTCGATCACCTATGATTTCGGCGATCACTACCGCGGCGCATTTGCCCAATTCGATCGGAAGTGGGAAGATCGGATCGGATCCGGGATCTGGGTTATGATCATTTTGTGCCTGAGGTGGTCAAGGGTTTCTTAGACAAATACGGCATGAAGATCACGGATTTTGCCAAGGTCATCTACGACTGCCATTATGGGGCGAAGCGTAAAAAACTCAATAAGCTGCTGGGGATTACCGTCGAGATGGACCAGGGAAATTACCAGGAACAGATAGGACATTGCGGGACGGCCCAAAGCTTAGTCATGCTGGCCGGTGCCCTGGAAGGGGCCGAACCGGGGGACCGGCTGTTGGTGGTGAGTTTCGGCAGCGGCTGCGACGCCCTTTACTTCGAGGTAACTGAAAATATCCAAAATAAAAAAGGCGACCACGGCATTTCGGGTTCCTTAGCCAACCGGGTGGAATTGGACGTTTACGAGAAATACTTGGTCTGGCGCGATATCCTCCCGGCGGACATGGGGCTTCGTAGTGAGGAGGATTTGTGGACCAGATGGACCGCTTTGTGGCGAAAGCGCAAAGAGGTCTTGGGACTTTGGGGTTCCCGGTGTTTGAAATGCGGGACCCCCCAATTACCGGCCCAGAAAATCTGTGTCAATCCGGAGTGCGGGGCTGTGGACCAGATGGAAGACTATCTTTTTTCCGATAAAAAAGGACGGGTGGTCAGTTTTACCGGCGACATGCTGGCCGCCTCCTATAACCCCCCGGCCATTTACGGGGCCGTGGAATTTGAAGGGGGGGGCAAGTTTTATTTTGACTTTGTCGATTGCACCCTGGCGGAAATGGCTACCGGCATGCCGGTGGTCTTCAGTTTTAGGAGAAAATATTATGATAAGAAAAGGGACATTTCCGGGTATTTCTGGAAGGCGGTCCCGGTGAAGGAGGACAAATAAAATGGCGAGTGGAATCAAAGATAAGGTGGCTATTCTGGGCATGGGCTGTACGCGCTTTGGAGAGCGTTGGGAAAGCAGTGCCGAGGATTTGATGATCGAGGCCTTTACGGAATGTCTGGCGGATGCCGGTATAGAAAAGAAAGAGATACAGGCTGCTTATTTGGGGACCCATTTCGACGAGGTCAACGTGGGCAAGGCGGCCTTACCCCTGTCTATCGCCTTGAAACTGCCCTTTGTCCCCGTCACCCG
>CAWIRY010000018.1:0-18365 GCA_963838485.1 uncultured delta proteobacterium
GATTCATAAAGGCCAAGGCCAATATCAAAGGCAGGGTAAGGTAAGAAAAATGTTTGAAGGCCTCGCTGACCGCCTTCCAATTCCCATAGAGGGAAAGACCCAAGAATACCCCAACCCCCAGGCCCAAAAAAAGAAAAAAACGTTTCGAGAGAATGGAAAATGGGGGTTCGGCCATTTTTCTCAGCGATAGAGAACGATTAACACGGTAACGGTCCAACCCAGGACGGTCAAAAGAAGGGGACGGTCGGTGAGCAGGATTTCTTCGGGATGGCCCCCTTCCACTTTTTGATGTACCAGATAAAGATAGCGGAAAACCCCATAGAGCACAAAGGGCAAGGTGAAAATCAGGTTAGCCGTATGGAACTTGGCAATGGTTTCTTCCGAAATGGTATAAAGGGCGTAACTCATCACCGTGGTGGCCGTCACCACCCCCATCATCTGGTCCAGGAGATAGGGGGAGTATTCCTTCAGGATTTGCCGGTGTTCGGTGGCATCCTCCCGGAGAAGGACCAGTTCGTGGCGCCTTTTGGCCATGGCCAAAAATAAGGAAAGGAGGGTCGTACAAATAAAAAGCCAGGGAGACAGTTGAACCCCGATAGCCAGCCCGCCGGCCACCACTCTAAGAACAAATCCGGCGGCAATGGAAAAGATATCCAGGATGACTTGTTTTTTTAGATAAAAGGTATAGGCTGTCTGGAGCAGAAGATAGGCCGCCAGGGTCTTAAAAAAAGGGACGGAGATTTCCCAGCCGCCAATCAAGCTGACGGTTATAGCGATAGCCGCGATTATGGCTGCCAGGGTCGGGCTGACTTTCCCCGAAGCCAGAGGGCGGCCCTGTTTAACCGGATGAAGCCGGTCTTCCCTAAGATCCTTCAAATCATTGATGACATATACCGAACCGGCCAGAAGACAGAAGAGTCCGAAGGCTTCCAGGGTCTTTAGAAACAAGGGCCGATTGAATAAATTCTGGGAAAAAATCAAAGGGGCGAACAAGGCCCCATTTTTGATCCACTGCTTGGGACGCATGGACCAGAAAAGATTTATCGGGAGAGCAGATAAGTTTCTATTTTTCGACATTTATCACCCACTCTATTTTAGATTTCCCCAGCCGGTATTTCAGTCAGAAGGCCCTTTCAGATTTTATAGATATAAGCGAAAGAAATCATAAGAAAATCCGACTATAATCCTAATCAGAAAAATCTGCAAACAAAAAGAAAACCCTTTCATTTCCCGAGTGGGAAGGAATGCTTTTCACTTTAAATTTTTTTTTATTCATTATAAGGTAGATTTCGGGCTTTAGTAATGACGTCTTTACCGGCTCCCCTTAATCCGGTTAATCCGGCCGATTCTTCTTACCGAAGCAGAGCTTTGTTAAGGGAGACTACCGCGCCGGGACCCATTAATAAATGATCCCATCTATCGTTGTGATTATCAAAAAGGAGGAACCTGATGAAAGATATTATTTTAGATGGTCCCCAAAATCCGGTTAAGGTTCAGGACAATACCTTTCGGGACGGGCATCAATCCCTGCTGGCCACCCGGATGCGGACCGAAGACATGCTGCCCATTGCCGAGAAAATGGACAAGATAGGCTTCTGGGCCATGGAAGTCTGGGGCGGGGCGACTTTTGATACCATGCACCGCTTCCTGAACGAAGACCCCTTTGAAAGGTTGAAGACCCTCAAAAAGTATATCAAAAAAACCCCTCTGGCCATGCTCCTGCGGGGCCAGAATCTGGTGGGATACCGCAATTATGCCGATGACGTCTGCCGGCTTTTTGTGGACAAGAGCTGTGAGGCCGGTATGGATGTCTTCCGTGTCTTTGACGCCCTCAATGACTTCCGGAATTTTGAGACCTGTGTGGAACGGATCAAGGCCAATGGCAAGCACTTCCAGGCGGCCATCTGTTATTCTTTGACCGAGAGGTCCCTGGGCGGCCCGGTCTTTAACATGGATTATTATGTCTCCAAGGCCAAGGAGCTGGAAAGCATGGGGGCCGATACCTTGTGCATCAAAGACATGGCCGGGATCATGGCCCCCTATGACATTGCCCGTTTGATCCAGGAACTGAAGAAAGACATCCGAATCCCGATTCATCTCCATACGCATTATACCAGCGGCATGGCCTCCATGACCTATCTGAAGGCCGTTGAGGCCGGGGTGGACATCATCGACACCTGCCTGGCCCCCTTTGCCTTACGGACTTCCCAGCCGGCCATCGAGCCACTGGTGGCCACTTTACGGGGGACCTCCCGCGATCCGGGGCTGGACCTGAATGCCCTCCTGGAAATGGGGGAGTACCTGGAAACGATCGCTCCCAAGTACGGGAATTTCCTGGCCACCAACCGGATGTCGGTGATCGACACGGCCGTCCTGGTCCATCAGGTGCCCGGCGGAATGATCTCCAACCTGGTCAGCCAGCTTAAAGAGGCCAAGGCCCTGCACCGTCTGAACGAAGTCTATGCCGAGGTCCCCATTACCCGTAAGGAATTGGGCACCCCGCCCCTGGTGACCCCGACCTCGCAGATTGTCGGCGTCCAGGCGGTGATGAATGTTCTTTTCGGCAAATACAAAATGATCACCAATCAGGTCAAAGACCTGGTTTACGGCCTTTACGGCAAAACTCCGACTCCCATCGATCCCGAGATCCAGAAGATAGTCCTGAAAAATTATAAACGGGGCCAGACCCCGGTCACTGACCGGGCCGCTGATTATCTGGAGCCGGAACTGGAAGAGGCCAGAAAAAAGATAGGGGTCTTGGCCAAGGATGATTTTGACCTGCTCATTTATGCCCTTTACCCGACTACGGGGGAACAATTCTTAAAAGCGAAATACGGTGTAGAGGAAAAACCTCAATAACCGAAATCTGGTTAACCCCTATTCCCATAAAAGGGGAAAGTTTAGGTTAAAGAACGACCCAAAACCCCATTTCCCAAAGAAGGAGTGGGGTTTCGGTTTTTTGAGTAGTTGAAAGGGAGGCAAGCAGCAGCTTCTGGTTGTCAGAATAGAGAAACTATGGTAGCTTTTTTTTATGGAAACTGTAATCATTGAAGGAATCACTCTTTATTTAAGTCATCCCGACGACCTGCCCCTGGATTGGGTCGGCCAGCCCGACGTGATCGACCAGGTTCTGGCCGCCTGGCTGGTAGTGGAGGAAAAGGACCTGCCTTTACATCCAAGGCTTATCGGCAAACCCGGCGTCGGTAAAACTACTTTGGCTTACGCCGCAGCCCGAAGACTCGGCCGGGAAGTCTATTTTTATCAGGCCACCATGGATACCCGGCCGGAGGACCTGATCGTCATCCCGGTGATCGCCGAGCAAGGGAAGATCCATTACATGGCCAGTTCCCTGGTGACGGCCATGATTCGCGGCGGGGTCCTGATCCTCGACGAAGGCAACCGGATGAGCGAAAAAAGCTGGGCCTCCCTGGCCCCTTTGTTAGACAACCGCCGATACGTGGAATCGGTGGTGGCCGGCATCAAAATCCCGGCCCACCCCGATTTTCGTTTTTGTGCCACCATGAACGATGACGCCAGCACCTTTGAATTGCCGGAGTATATTCATTCCCGGCTCCAGCCCCAGATTTTTATCGATTTTCCCGAGCCCGAAGAAGAAAAACTGATCCTGAAACGGAACCTGCCTTTTGCCCCGGAGGATATCCTCCATTACGTGGTCCATTTTTTACAACGGGCCCATCAGGCCCATGAGCGCTATACGGTCCGGGACGGCATCAACATCGCCCGCTATGCTTTGAAGTTATTGGAAGGGCAAAGGTTGCTCAGGATAGTCCCTCCGGAACAAAGAAAACTCCGTTCCCTGCGCCTTTCGATAGAAATGATTTTAGGGGAAAAGGCCATGGACTATTTACCCCATCAACCTTAAAGATCTGGGTTTTTAAACATGGCCTTGATCTGTCCGACCAATGGACCTTCTTCTTTCCATAATTGACAGCTATTGATCAGGTAAGGCAAACCGGGGATCTCTTCAAAGGACCGCGGGACTGGTTGGTGATCGCGGCTTTGGTGTGCCCAGGCGCCATGCAAGGCCGCCGGGGCCATGGCCAGGATCAGATGCATCAGATGGCTGCAGCCCTCCGCCCCGCATATCCTTTTGCGCACCTGATCACTGAATCCCGAGACAATGGGGAGACCAATAACCTTCTTTACCGAATCAGCCACGGTCGGGCACAGCTCATGAGGTGTGGTGGACATTTCCGCCTCGGCCTCGAGGATCGTCAGTGGCCGCTCTCCCAAAAGCAAACGCACACCCATGAAGTGGACCACTCCCGGCGGACGGGGCCGGCCATCCCGATGAAAGCCGAATATCAGCCGCTCGTCCCTCAACCAGCCTTCAACGATCACCCGGTTGTCTTCCAAGGGATAAGTGCGGACCTCCAGTTTTCGTTCATGGATGGGGGCTTCTTTGATCAGGTCTTTTAACGTGCTCATGTCAGTTCTTTCTATGGTTTATTGCCTTAATGAAATGTAGCAAAAAATTTTATATTGAAGATGGCCGGCAAGGGCAACCATAAAAAATAAAGCAGGATACCTAAGTTAGTTTTCATCCGGAAAAGGCAATGTTCCGGATGGAGCGGTCAGCCGTCAGCTTTTAGCTATCAGCAAAATCCTTTACCATTAACGGGTTAGCTGAATGCTGATCGCTGAATGCTGTAAGCTTCATCCGGAAATCCGAATTTCCGGATGAGAACTAACTATGGGCTAAGTCTTCCGGGGTCTGGTATGCCGGATCATCCGGCCTTCGATCATATAGACGACCATTTCAGCGATGTTGGTGGCATGGTCGGCGACCCGTTCCAGGTATTTGGAGATATAAGATATCTTGACGGCCCGGGTGATGGTCGTATTGTCTTTGATCATAAAAAAAAGGAGTTCATTAAAGATCTGCACGGTAAGCTGATCCACTTGGTCATCCCGGTTGATCACATCGATGGCCAGTTTGATATCACGGTTCAGGAAGGCTTGTAACGCATCGTGCACCATCCCCTGGGCTACTTCGGCTATACGGGGGAGATCGATGTAAGGTTTGAGCTGGGGCTCTTCATTGAGTTCCAAGGCCCGTTCGCCAATATCTACGGCGTAATCCCCGATCCTTTCCAGATCGGTGGTGATTTTCATGGCCATGGTGACGAAACGTAAATCTCCGGCCGTGGGCTGTCTTAAGGCTATGACGCGGATGCTGTCCTCGTCAATTTCGACATCATAGGTATTGATCCGGGCGTCGTTTCCAATTACTTTCTGGGCCAGGGCGCTATCTCTTTTCACCAGGGACTGCATGGCCTGTCCTATGGCCTCTTCCACCAGGGAGCCCATTTTGAGGATTTTAATTCTCAGGTCCTTCAACTCTTCTTCAAAGACGGTCATGGGATGATCCTGCTTTTAATTTTTTGAGAGATTATCATTTTATAGCATGGTATGATTTTAACATGAAAGATAATCCTTTCCAATATCAAAATATTCGCTTTGCCCCCATCCTCCACAACCGCCTAGAATTTGCCCTGGAGGTCTATCGTCAGATCCTGGAATTTAAGCCCGAGGCCCTGGCCGTGGAACTTCCACCGACCATACAAGATCCGGTCCTGTCCGCGGTCAAGAGACTTCCTTATCTCTCCGTGGTCCTTTATCAGGAAAAATCAGGAACCCATGTCTATCTGCCTATAGAACCGGTGGATGGGATTATCGAAGTCGTCAGATCGGGAATGGAAACAAAACTCCCGGTCTTTTTTATCGATCGGGACACCGAAGGCTATCCCCAGAGGTCCGATCCCATGCCCGATCCTTACGCCCTCACCCAAATCGGCTATGCGGCTTATTGCTTAGCTTTTCTTAAGGAAAGAGGCCGGGAAACCGCCTCCCCTGAGGATGCCTTGCGGGAACGGACCATGGCCTATCATGCCTGGGAACTCAATCAGAAATACCATAGGGTCCTCTTAGTTTGCGGTCTGGCCCACTGGCCCGGAATTGTCCAACAACTCGACCAGGGTCCGGAACTGCCCCTGGGGAGGCAGAAACGGACCGGGGTCATCGCTGGGAACCTGAAAGAGTCCTCCAGCCGGGAGATCCTTTCAGAAATGCCCTTTTTACAAGGCCGGTATGAAGAAGAACGGGCCGGCATCGGTTCTCGGGATTCCGATTTCTTAAATCTAAACCGTCTAACCATCCAGCAGGAACTGCTGAACCGGGCCAAGGAACAGCATTTCAAAAACAGCCGGGAAACCATTCAGGCCCATCAAATTGCCCTGATTCGAAAATTTGCCCGTAATATGGCTTTTCTTCAAGGGACCTTAACCCCGGATTTTTACCAGTTCCTGACGGCCTGCCGTGGAATGGTCAATGACAACTTTGCCTATGAAGCCTGGGAAATCGGCACCCAATATCCTTTTCAGGAGGCCGCTTCTAATTTACCGGAGGTCGAGGTGACGGCCGAGGACCTGCGACTCAATCAAAAGCAAATCCGTTTTTACCGACGCTTTCGAACCTTCCGTCGCCGCTTGGTGCCGGTTCCTTTAAAAAAACGGCCTTCTTCGACGGAAAAAGAGGAATACAAAAAACAATGGACCGGTGAATATATCTGCTCCTATCCACCGGAAGACATCCGAGTGGAAGGCTTAGGGGATTATGTCAAGAAAAAGGTCCGGGGGGTTTTGTCCCAGGAGCAGGTCCGGGTAGTCCCGTTTACTACTTCCCTGTTGGACGGCCTGGATATCCGGGAAACCTTGCGGCAGGTCGTAGAACAAAAGATCTTTGTCCGGGAGGAGATCCAGGTGCGCGGTAAGGTCGGGTCCGTGATTTTTATCTTCCAGGAAGATGAACCGACTCCGGAAAAGGAAGAACGGTTCCCCTGGAAGTTGACCTGGCTGGGGGAGCACAATCAGGAATCGGACATGGCCTTCTATGCCACGCCCGCCGGAGAAGAGGTCATCGGTCCGGGTATCTCCCGCTGCGAATATGGCGGCTTTGTGTTGAGCTTTCCCCCTTACCGGATGTACGACATCTGGAGGGACCGTTTTTTCGATGTGGCCCGGACCAAGGCCGAGCGGCTGCTCCTGGCCGGCATCGATTACAGTGAAGAACGGCTGGTGGCCTATATCGCCGCCAATCCGCCCCGATCCTACTGGCATACCTTTGCGAATCATCAGGGCCGGAAAATCATCTATCTTCCCCTGGGACAGTTCTCCCCTGTGCTGCTGACCAGGATCCGTTTTTTCCACGTCCTGGAAAGCCCGGATTTGCGCAAGGCGGCCCATTTGTATGTTCGTTAAAGACCTGGGACACCCCGGAACATGACAACGATCCGTCTAACCTTATTAGGACCAAAGGGTACGATCAATGACTGAAACTGACTTTTCCTATCAATTTATAGAGGCCCCTCGGCAATTGGAAGGGGTAGCCCGGATTCTGGATCGGGCCAAGATCATCGGGGTCGACCTGGAAGCGGACTCTCTGTACCACTACTATGAAAAGGTATGCCTCCTGCAGATGGCCACAGAAACCGACTCTTTTGTCCTTGATCCCTTGGCGCTCAGGGATCTTTCCTCTTTACGCCCGGTTTTTTCCGATCCCCGTATCCGGAAGGTTTTCCACGGGGCGGACTATGATATCCGTTCCCTGTACCGGGACTTTCATCTCGAGGTCGAGAACCTTTTCGATACCCAGTTGGCCTGCAGATTTCTGGGCCTCCAGGATACCGGCCTGGAAGCGGTACTGCGCAACCGGTTTCAGGTGGAGCTGAACAAGAAATACCAGCGGGCCGATTGGTCTAAAAGGCCCCTTTTCCCGGAAATGGTCGAATATGCGGCCATGGACGGGCATTATCTGATACCCCTTTCCCGGATGCTGGAAAGGGAGCTGGAAGAAAAGGGCCGGTTATCCTGGGTGGAGGAAGAATCCCGTCTCTTGACCAAGGTTCGCTTCACTGCCCCCGGCCATGCCCCGCTTTACCTGAGGGTGAAGGGGGCTGCCTCCCTTGATCCCCGGGGTCTGGCCGTCCTGGAGGCCTTGTTGGAATTCCGCGAGGCCCAGGCCCAAAAGTCGGACCTCCCCCCCTTCAAGGTGATTGGTAACGAACCCCTCCTGGAATTGGCCAAGAAAAAACCTTTGGGCCTGGAAGAGCTGGTAACGGGGAAGCCATTGAGTCCGAGACAAATAGCCAGGTACGGCAAATCCCTGGTGCGGGAAATCGATCGGGCTCTGGCCCTTCCCGAAAAAAATCTGCCGGTCTATCCCCGGAAAGAAAAGCCGGATTGGCCTGGGTCCGTACGCCGCAGGGTCAAAGTCCTGAAGGCCTGGCGGGATAAGAGGGCAAAGGATTTGGGGCTTGAACCCGGGGTCCTTATGAATAACGTCCTGATCAATACCTTGGCCTTGAAAAATCCCCGGTTAATAAAAGAGATGGAAGAGATTCCGGGCATGAAGGTATGGCTGAAAGAACATTTCGGACCAGAGATTCTGGCTGCTCAAACATCTTTTGCACTTGGTCCCTCGCCGAACACTGAACACTAAACGACGCACTTTTTTTTGTTAAACCTCGATGTTTTTTAAGAATGAATTAACCGCCCGTTCCCTTCGGTCACTTGACCAGACGGGACCATTACGGATGATCGTTTTTCCCCGGCACGACACTGTGCCGGGGAAATAGCTTGTCGCTGACGCAAACCGGCAATCCTGGTGCTCGGAAGAGCAGGAAGTTTGCTCTCGGGTAGTATCGCCCGAGGGCAATAATAAATGTCCTGCTTTTATCCCGGTAATCAAGCGAGGTACAAGCGGGCGGTTCCAAAACCTAAGGTCTTTTTAAGGACCAACTAAATTGGAGATGATCCGAATGAATTAACCGCTGGACCGTCATTCCGGCGAAAGCCGGAATCCAGGTTCAAGGGTCTGGCTCCCGGTTTCCACCGGGACGGCGTCTGGACCGCGACTTTCGTCGACGCCCCGAAGTGCTTGTGGCTGGTCATCTGACGCCATTGTGGCCAAGCGCGCTGGCCTTCATCATCTTGGGCGGACTGAGCATCTGGATGTGGAAACTCGCTCGCGTGCATGCAAATTGAATATAGAATAACTCCCCCACAAATGTATTGACAGAAATACCAAATAGCGGTACTCTCTGAATACAATAGGCACACTTTTATGAAACATTACGACTGGAATGATGGAAAAAATAAGTTGCTCAAGAAATTACGCGGAGTGTCATTTGAGCAAGTGGTATTAGCAATTGGTTCGGGAGATCTGATTGACCGAATAAAGCATCCGAATAAGGAGAAATACCCGAATCAGAGAGTATTCTTGATAAAGATTGAGGGCTATATTTATTCGGTGCCCTATGTTGAAGATGAAGAAATAATATTCTTGAAAACAATAATACCAAACAGTAAGGCAACCAAGAAGTACTTAGGGGGTAAGAGATGAGAAGAGCAACCTATCTCGATAAAGATGAAATGGGAATAGCCAAATCCCTTGAAACCGAAGAATGGATTTCCGACCTGCCCAAAAAAAAGAAAAAACAATATGAGGAATATGCCCGCAATAGCTTGACCAAACAAAAAAGGATCAACATCCGAATGACCGAACGGGATTTAAAGAAAATCCAGGCCAAGGCGATTGAAGAAGGTGTCCCTTATCAATCCCTCATTTCGATGCTGATTCATAAGTATAATGAAGGGAAAGTATCCATTCAATAAAGGCATCGGCTGCAGCGGATCGGCCGTATATCGTAATACAAAATAGGTCGATGGAGGTATTGGCATGCAATCAATAACCGTATCACCAAAATATCAAGTCGTTATACCAAAAACAGTTAGGAAGGCATTGAATATTCATCCGGGCCAAAAAATGCAAGTGGTCGAATATGCCGGACGTATTGAACTTATACCGGAACGCGATATCAAAGAACTCCGGGGATTCCTCAAGGGCATCAATACCGAATTCAAACGAGAGAAAGATAGAGTATGGTGATCGGTATGTCCGACGACGAAATGAAGTTCTTAGAGGGTAAACCGCCATTTGCAGAACAGTTCTTTGGGATGAGGGTCCGGAGGGGCAAAAAGACATTCCACCTTTATCCGGGGATCGATTTCACGGGCAAAGCTTTCGAACTCCCCCTTATGCATGTGCTTACAGACAAATTCATCTAAGCCCCGCCTGAGCCTGGCTTCCTGCGTGGCGCAGTGGGGCACGGTGATGATGACTTCGTTTTCTTTTTCCTCGATTTGATAACCGATCAAAAGGGTCCAGGGGAAAAGCCTCAAGGCCTTGACGAATCCTTTCAGTCCCTTTTCTGGTATTTCAAACCGCTTAACGAGATCTTTGGCGGCCATTTGGGGTACCCTGGCCCAGACCCGTTCATTGATCCTTTCGGCCGTGGGCTGGTCGAATTTATCGGCCACATAAACAAACCAGAAGGCATCCATGACCCGATAGTGCCAAAGTAAAAATTCCAGATAACTTCGCAGTTGCGGGGCTTCCATTTTTTCAAAGACCGTCATGTCCATAAGATCTCCTTTAAGCCTCCGGAAGAGTTGTTACCCGGTGCCGATGATTTCTAAATTGACTTTTCGTCATTAAATACAATATATAAACTTATCGGGTCAATACAAATGATAATCTTCCAAGAATCTCAAATCCAGGGCATCAAATCCATTGGGCCGGATATTTATCTCCTCCGTTTCTCGGCCGGGGCCATGGCCTCTCAGGCTCGACCCGGACAATTTGTCATGGTCCGGCCGCAAAAATTTTCGGAGCCCCTTTTACCCCGGCCTTTCTCTATCCACCGGATCCAGGGAAATCAAATCGCCCTTCTCTTTAAGGTTGTGGGCCAAGGGACCAGGCAATTGGCCGATTTGAAAAAAGGGGACCTCCTGGAAGTTAGAGGGCCCTTGGGACAAGGGTTTGTCTTTGATAAGGACCAGGAGCCCATATTGGTGGCCGGCGGGATGGGTGTGGCCCCCCTCCTTTTTTGGGCCGAGACCTGGAAAAAGATTCAAAAGAAAGGCCTGAAGAAATTTCCCAAACTGTTTATCGGCGCCCGGACCCAGAAGGAACTCCTTTGCCTGAAGGAATTTGAACGGGCAGGGGTAGAAATCCGGGCGGCCACAGAAGACGGTTCTTTCGGCCAAAGGGGATTGGTCATCGGTCTGTTAAACGAGGAGATTAAAAAACCATCTCCCGGCCAGACCTTGTTTGTCTGCGGCCCATTGCCCATGTTGAAGGCCGTCCGAAACTGGGCACTTCAAAAAGGGGTTTCCTGCCAACTGTCCTTGGAGGCCCGCATGGCATGCGGTCTGGGGGCCTGCCTGGGGTGCGCGGTGGCCAGGAAGAAGGGAAGCGGCTTTTCCTATGTCAATGTCTGTCAGGAAGGGCCAGTTTTTGAAGCCAGCGAGGTCCTTGGAGATGAGTAAATCGACTGTTCCCGATCTGTCCGTTACCATCGCCGGCCTTCGGCTGAAAAATCCGGTCCTGACCGCCTCGGGTACCTTCGGTTACGGGAAAGAATATGCCGACCTTTTCGACCTGAATCAATTGGGGGCCTTGATCACCAAAGGGATCTCCTTAAAACCCATGGCCGGCAATTCCCCTCCAAGGATCCTTGAAACCCCTTCAGGGATGCTCAACGCCATCGGTCTGCAAAATGTCGGGGTGGAAGGATTTATTCGGGACAAGCTCCCCTTTCTCTCAAAATTAACCATCCCGGTAATCGTCAATATCCTGGGTCACTCGGTTGGGGAGTATCAGGAGCTGGCTAAGCGCTTGAATGACCAGCCGGGGATTGCCGCCCTGGAAGTCAACATCTCCTGTCCCAATGTGGCCCGGGGGGGGATGGCCTTTGGCGCCCAACCCCGGGGGGCCGCCCAGGTCGTCTCCAAAATTAGGCAAGCCACCCGTCTGCCGCTGATCGTCAAGCTAACGCCCCAGGTTACGGATATTTGTGCCGTTGCCAGGGCCGTGGAGGGGGCCGGTGCCGACGCGGTTTCTCTGATCAATACCATCCCCGGTATGGCCGTGGATATTCAGACCAGACGGTCCAAGCTGGGCTGCCTGGGTGGCGGGCTTTCGGGACCGGCCATCCGTCCCATAGCCTTGCGCCTGGTTTATCAGACGGTCCGTTCGGTTTCCATACCGGTTATCGGCCTGGGAGGCATCCGTACGGCCGAAGACGCCCTGGAGTTTCTTATTGTCGGGGCCAGGGCCGTTCAAATCGGAACGGCCAATTTTGTCAGACCTGATGCCGCCCTTGAGGTTGTCGAAGGAATAAAAAAATTTCTTACCGAGAAAAAAATATCCAAGGTAATGGATTTGATAGGTTCCTTTATCTGTTGAGCCTTGAGCCGAAAAAATGAATCCTTCCCTGTCCCAGCGCACCATTAACGGGCTTTCTTTTTTTCAATTCTCTCTGTTTCAATCCGTACCGGGATTGATTCACGGGATCTTTTCCCGTCATGGAGGAATCAGCCAGGGGGCTTACGCCAGTCTCAATTTAAGTTTTGCCGTGGGAGACGACCGGCAAAAAGTCGTCCATAATCGGGAGCTGGTCCTGAAAGCATTGGGGATAGGCAGTATCCGGAGCCTTAAACAGGTGCATGGGAAGGAAGCGGTGGTTATTCAGGACAGCCCGCTTAAGGCTTCGCATCGGGTTCCAGAAGAACGACCCGGGGATATCCTCATGACAAGGATAACGGGGCAAGGGCTGATGATTAAACAGGCCGATTGTCAATCCGTGCTGTTCTATGATCCAAGGCATAAGGCCGTTGCCAATATTCACTGCGGCTGGCGGGGCAATGTTAACAACGTCATCGGAGAGGCCGTTAAACAAATGAAGGCCTTCTATGGGACCCATCCTTCGGACCTGATAGCCGGCATAGGGCCTTCCCTCGGGCCATGCTGCGCCCAGTTCATCAATTACCGAAAAGAGATCCCTCCTCGGTATTGGACCTATCAGGCCCGTCCTTATTATTTCGATCTCTGGCGGTTGAGCCGGGATCAATTAATGGCTGCCGGGGTTTTAGAAGACCATATTGAGATCGCCGGCATCTGCACCTCCTGCCAAACCCGGGATTTTTTTTCTTACCGAAAGGAAAAGAAAACGGGCCGTTTCGCCGCCGTCATTGCCTTGCAGTAAAAATTTTTCTACACTGTAGAAAGCTTGAGTAAGGCCGGTATTGACTTTCCAATTGCGGGGTCCTAAAATTATTTAGTATCCGTCCGGAAACTACACCCTTCCGAATGGAGCGGTAAGCCATCAACCCTTAGCTTTCAACAACCTGTTAATAAAGCTTAAGTAAAGGAGGAGGGTAATGACCGAAAAAATGCGGATCATGTCCGAGAGGCCCTTGAATGCTGAAACTCCGATCTCTCATCTTCGCTCCTGGATCACCTCAAATGCCGTCTTCTTCGATCGGAACCAGGGAGAAATCCCTCAGGAACCCATCTCATTGGCTGAATGGCGGCTTCAAATCGATGGGCTTGTGGAAGAGCCTATTCAGTTTTCCTATGATCAGATCACTCGAATGCCAAAGGCCATAGCTTCCAACACCCTGGAGTGTTCGGGAAACGGCCGCTCTCTTCTCGCCCAAAAAGCAAGCGGCAATCCCTGGACCTTAGGGGGAGTGGGCAATGCCGTCTGGGGAGGAGTTTGGCTCAGAGACCTCATAGTAAGGACGCGCCCCAAGCTCGATGCCAAGCACATCGCCTTCCAAGGATTGGACAAGCCTCTCGGGAGTTCCGGAGTTTCTTTCATCCGGAGCATTCCCTTAACCAAGGCCATGTCCTCCACCCTCCTGGCCTATGAGATGAACGGTGAACCTCTGCCCCTGAAGCATGGATATCCGCTCCGGGCCCTGGCCCTGGGATGGACCGGCGCCAATTGCGCTAAATGGCTGCACAAGATCACGGTTATGGACCGACCTTATGAAGGTTTTTTCATGGACAAGGTCTATCGTGTGTTTCAAAAAGACCAGGGGCCCGAGAGCGGATCGGTGGTGACAGCCATCAAGCTGAAGTCCATTATCACTCAACCCCTTCAGGACGAGAACCTGCCAGTTGGACCTATAACCATCCTGGGGGCGGCCTACGCCGGGGAGGGGGAAGTTGAGCTGGTGGAGGTTTCCATCGATAGCGGCACCAGTTGGCAGCCTGTCGCTTTCATAGGGCCCCGGGAGAAGTTCGCCTGGAAGCAGTGGCAGTTTATCTGGAATGCCGAGGAGAAAGGGGATTTCAAGATCATGGCCCGGGCCACCGATACAGACGGTCGAACTCAGCCCATGGAAGCCTCCTGGAATGTCCTGGGGTACGGCAATAACGGTGTTGCCGAGCACGCGATCCTCGTTCACATCCTATAGCTGTGGGCGGATTTACGGTTTATCCTATGGGACCATTTTTTTCTGCCTCGACGATTTAGTTCATAGAAGTTTGCTGCCTAAGGCCCGGGGCCTTGATCGTGCCCATGACCCACTCTAATTGGGCTTGGGCCACCAGGTAGTCCCTCCTGGCCTTGGCCAGATTACTCTGGGCTTGGGTCAGGTTCCCTCTCCCCTGGTGCCTGCCTGTGCGTTGCACGCAGACAGGGGAGAGGGCGAGGGTAAGGGGGCCCAGGTCGACATTATTATGAGACCCTTAATAAAATCATAGGGGCATCGCCATCAATTCGGGTTTTTAACCTGGAGGATTTTCCCGTGGAGAGAAACGAAAAATCACAATCGGGTTTAATCCGAGAGCTGCAGGAACTTCGGCGGCGGGTTGCCGAATTGGAGGCCCGGGAAGATCGAGGTCAACAGGCGGAAGCGGCCCTGCGAGAGTCGGAGGAAAAATCTCGGGCCATTCTGGAAGATATTGAAGATGGTTATTATGAAGTCGATCTGTCCGGAAAATATACTTATTGTAATGAGGCTTATGCCGAAATAATCGGAATCCCCAAAGGACAGATTATAGGCAACACCTATAAAAAAATCGGGAGTCAAGATCTCCAAAAAACGGACCCAATTTTTAATAACGTTTACCGGACCGGGTTGCCGGTCAAGGCCGTATACAGAAAAGTTACCAGACCAGATGGCTCCCAGAAGGAAATAGAGTACTCCATTTCACTGATCAAGGATGAAAAATGTTTGCCCGTCGGATTTCGGGGGATTGTCCGGGACGCTACCGAGCGTAAAGAGTCCGAAGACCATCTCAAGGAACTGAATTCCTTGCTGGAAGCCACCCTGGAATCGACGGCCGACGGGATTCTGGTTGTGGACGGTTCGGGGAGGATTGTTCGCTTTAATCAAAAGTTTGTCGAACTTTGGGGTCTACCCGATTCCATACAGAAAACCAGGGATGATAACCAGGCCCTGGCTTATGCCATGGCCCAACTCAAAGTTCCTGAGGGATTTATAATAAAAGTAGCCGATTTATACACCCATCCGGAAGAAGAAAGTTATGATACCCTCGAGTTAAAAAATGGCCGGATTTTTGAACGCTATTCAAAACCCCAGCGGGTTGATGGGACCACGATCGGGCGGGTGTGGAGTTTCCGGGATATTACCGCCCGCCGGCAAGCGGAAGAGGAACTGAAGGAATCGGAAGAACGGTATCGGATAACGGTTGAATATTCGAGCGATGGGGTCGGGCTGGTGAGGGGGAATTTGCATATTTATGTCAATAAAAGATTCGTCGAAATATTCGGCTATGACAGCCCGGAAGAAATCATAGGAAAACCCGTCTCCCTGACGATCCACCCCGATGACCGGGAAAAGGTTACGGAGATCAGTCAAAAGAGACAAAGGGGTGAACCGGTTCCGGAGAAATATGAGTTCAAGGGGATCCGAAAAGACGGGCAGCCGGTACTCATTGAAATCTCGGCCAGAAGAATCGTCCATCGGGGAGAGGCCGTTTCCCTGGTTTTTATGCGCGATATCACCGAGCGAAAAAATGTGGAAGAACAACTCCGCATTTTGAGCTTGGGCGATGATCTGACCGGCCTCTATAACCGTCGGGGCTTCCTGACCCTGGCCGAACAGGAATTGAAGATGGCCAACCGGTTGAAGCGGGGCATGTTCCTGCTTTTCGCCGATTTGGACCATTTGAAGGAAATTAATGACCGCTATGGTCACCAGGAAGGAGACCGGGCCCTGATGGATGTGGCCAATGTCATCAAAGACACTTATCGCGACCCGGATATCATCGCCCGGATCGGAGGAGATGAATTTGTCATCCTGGCCATTGAGGGGACTTCGGAGTCCAGCGCTGAAAATCTGTGCACCCGTTTGAACCAAAATCTGGAATTTTATAATGGACGACGGGAACGGCCTTATATCCTCTCTCTTTGCCTGGGCGTTGTGCGTTATGATCCTGACCGGCCGACCTCCGTCGAAGCCTTGATTGCCGAGGCGGACAAAAGGATGTACGAAGAAAAGAACCGGAAAAGGCATCTCAAACTCGACCACTATGAAAACAAAAAGGAGACCTCATGAAAATCGCTATCAGCGGAAAGGGTGGGGTAGGCAAGACCACCCTGGCGGCCTTTATTATCAAAGCCTTCAGCGATCAAGGGCATAAAGTCTTAGCTATCGATGCCGATCCCGACGCCAATCTGGCCAGTGCCTTGGGTTTTGAACACCCGGAGACCATCGTGCCCATTTCGGAAATGAAGGACTTGATCGGAGAGCGCACCGAATCCAAGCCGGGTTCTTACGGCACTTTTTTTAAGCTGAATCCCCATGTCAGCGACCTGCCGGAGAAACTTTCCCTCAAAAAAGGAAATATCCGGCTCATGGTTATGGGAGGGGTTAAAAAAGGAGGGGGCGGTTGCATCTGTCCGGAGAGCGTCATGTTGAAAACCATGATCACCCATCTGATCCTGGCCAGGGACGAGGTGGTGGTCCTGGATATGGAAGCCGGCATCGAACATTTGGGCCGCGGAACCGCCTCGGCCGTAGACAAACTGATCGTGGTCGTGGAACCCGGGAAAAGGAGCATCGAAACCGCTCATCACATCCAGGACCTGGCTTGGGATATCGGGCTGAAAAATATCGCCCTGGTAGGCAACAAGATCCGGGGGGACCAGGACAAAGAATTCCTTCAAAAACAATTACCGGGATTCACCTTCCTCGGATTTCTGCCTTACGACAATCAAATCATCGAGGCCGACCTGGAAGGCCGGGCCCCTTTTGAAAAGGAACAACCCCTGGCCGAGCAGGTGGGACGAATGGTGGAGGGGTTGATAAAAGGGAAGCAGCAGTAGCGGGTGACCAAAGATCTTTTTACTCCGCCCTTATAAAGCTTGGCGTCGATCCTGACTTCCTTTAACCACCTTTATAATATTGTCTTCTGCGTGTGGGCGGTAATGGCTTCGATGATTCGCGGCCAGGCCCCGCCATGAGGGAGATCGTGACCCATCCCTTCGATCAGCATCAATTGCGCTCCGGGGACGGCTTGGGCCGTGTCCTTACCCCCCTCCACCGGTACAAGAGGATCGTCGGTCCCATGGATTACCAGAGTCGGCACCGCAATTTTAGCCAGAGCAGGCCCCCGGTTTTCCTGGGTCAGGATGGCCACGAGTTGGCGAACCATGCCTTGAGGATAAAAGCAACGGTCGTAACTCTCGGCCATGATCTTGCGAGTCCATTGTTCATCGACTGGAAACCCAGGACCGGCAATGGTTTTGAATACACCAAGCATATGCTCAATGCACGCCTCCCGTTCTCGGGGGGGAGGGGCGATAAGTAACCCGGTCACCTCCGGCTTCGGTTGGGGAACTTCCGGATTGCCGGTAGTGGAATAAATGGAGATCAAACTCCGGACCCGGGAAGGATGGCGAATGGCGAACGTCTGGGCGATCATTCCCCCCATGGACATACCGCAGATGTGGGCCTTCCGGATTCCGATGGCATCCAAAAGGCCTAGCGCGTCGTCAGCCATATCCTGAAGCGTGTACGGCGGTTTGATTTTCTCCCGACGAGATCGGCGCCTTGAGCAAGGCATTCAACCGGATGACCGAGGACCTCTCCCGGTCCTACGCATCGCTCGAACGAGGATCTCGGATCGAACCCGCGAGCTGGTTGCCGTGCGTGACCTGCTCGACGCATTCTTCCGCATCTTCACTTCGCGGCAGGATCCCGACAACATTGAGAAGACGTTCGATTCGGTGCTTCACTTCTGCCCAGCTTGGCTACGAGCTGGCCATGATCTCGCTGGTGGATCGTGATGCCGGAGTCATCCGGGCGGTACGCGGCACGGGGGCGATGTCCGGCTTGGTCGAACTGACGGTGCGGTCTCTCGATGGCGACGACATTCTTGCCGTCGTCGTCCGGGAGAATCATGTTGCCCTCGTGCCCGATTCGAGGCTCGATCCTCACTGCGACCAGAACGCCATCGCGCTC
>CAWIRY010000019.1:0-18062 GCA_963838485.1 uncultured delta proteobacterium
CGGAACCAAGGACACCAAGCCGTTGATCCAGGCCCTGGAAGGAATGGAGTTGGACACGCCGGCCGGACATCGCCTGTTCCGCAAGGAAGACCACCAGGCCATTTATGATGTCCCGTGGGGCAAGCTGAAGAGCGATCCCAAGTATCCTTTTAAAATTTTAGGGACATGAAAGTCATCCCGGCAAAAAGTTATTATGCCCGTCCTCCTTTTGAGGGACCGGGAACAGAGCCTCCTTTTGAAAAATAAACAAAACGGTCCGAGGCTCAGGGCATAAAGAAAAAATCTTGAGCCTTATGCCTTGAGCCCGGGCCATCTATTCCACCCTTCAACCCTTAACCCTTTACAATATCGTCTTCACCACTATGCTCCAATCCATCGTCCATGTCTGCCTGGCTGGTTTATCGGCCGGCATGTTCATCTGGCTGGTAGCCAGCGGCCTGAGCTTGATTTTCGGGGTCCTGGGTGTCCTTAATTTTGCCCATGGCAGTTTTTATATGTTGGGGGCTTATCTATGTTTCACCGTTTTAAAATATTGGGGGGCCAACTTTTGGCTTGGCCTTCTTATCGGACCCTTGGGCGTTTGCCTGGTCGGCTATCTGATGGAACGGTTCTTCCTGCGGTATGTCTACCACCTGACCTTGCCTTATCAACTCCTGTTGACCTTTGCCTTTGTCCTCATATTCGATAATCTGGTTAAGATGGTCTGGGGGGCCGGTTCCTTGAGTCCGCCGAATCTGAGCAGTCTGGGAGGTTCCCTGGTCATCCTGGGCAGAAAATTTCCGATATATAATTTATTCATCATCGCCGTCGGCCCTTTAGTGGCCCTGGGGCTTTGGCCGATGATCGAGCGGACCTGGTGGGGTCGAATCATCCGGGCCGCCTCCTCGGATCGGGAGATGGCCGCGGCCATAGGCGTCCGGGTCCCCAACTTGTTCACCGGGGTCTTTGTTTTCGGAACCTGGCTGGGCCTTGGGTGGCGGTTTGGCCGTTCCTTATGTGGGCATCCTGACCTCAGGCATGGGTGAGACCATTATCATCGAAGCCTTCATCGTAGCCGTCATCGGGGGTTTGGGGAGCCTGAAAGGCGCCTTTGTCGGGGCCTTGATCATCGGCACCCTATCAGCCTTCGGCACCCGTTTTTTCCCGACTTTCGATATGTTTCTGACCTTCATCCTCATGGCCGCCGTACTCCTCTGGAGACCTCGGGGGCTTTTTGGGGTAACAAAATAGAGATATGAAAAAATTCTGGACCCCATTTTTCACCCTCTTGATCCTCATAGCTTTAATCGGGATTGGTTTATTTTCCGGCCGTTTCATGACCTACTTAACCATGCGAGTTATGCTCCTTGGCATTTATGCCCTGGGGTATAACCTGCTTTTGGGACGTACCGGGCTCCTTTCCTTTGGGCACGGGGCCTTTTATGCCGCCGGGGCCTACGGTCTGGGCTTCTTTTGCCTTCACCTCACCAGCCATCCCCTTTTGGGGGTCCCTCATCGGGGTATTGACGGCCGCCCTCCTGGCCTTGATCATCGGTTTTTTTTGCGTCCGCCACACCGAAATCTATTTTGCCATGCTGACCCTGGCCTTTGGCATGATGGTCTTCTCTCTAATCTGGAACGCCCAGGGCATCACCGGTGGAGATGACGGTCTGGTAGGAATCATGCGGGATTCGGTGTCCTTCTTCGGACTTTTTACCCTTTCTATTAAGAGAGACAGCCAATATTATTTTTTGGTCCTGGCCTTTTTTGTTCTGACCACCTGGGCCGTCCATCGTCTTCAGAACTCTCCCTTTGGACTGGTCTTGGCCGGGATTCGAGAGAACCCCGATCGAAGTGAGTTCGCCGGGGTTTCTGTCAAAAACTATCGTCTGACCGTCTTTGTCATCAGCGGGGCCTTTGCCGGTCTGGCCGGGGCCTTGGAGACCTTACTGGAAAGCAATGCCCGTCCCTACATGGCCCATTGGAGCAACTCGGCCGAACCCATTCTGGTCAGCCTCTTGGGCGGGTTGTCGAGTTTTACCGGCCCCCTGGTAGGAAGCGTCTTTTTTGTGGTCATGCGGGAATTCATCCAGCGTTTTACCGAAAACTGGATGCTCTGGTTCGGGGTAGTCCTGCTCATTGTCATCATGGGTTTTCGAGGGGGAGTGGTGGGAGTCATTCAGGGCCTGAGTTCCCTTTCCAAGGGAAACAGAGGAAGGTAACAAATGGGTGAGGTTATCCTGGAAATCAGGAAATTATCTCATTTCTTCGGCCGGATTTGTACGGCCAGAGAGCTTGAATTGTCGATCGAAGCCGGTGTGCTGACCTCCATCATCGGTCCTAACGGGGCCGGGAAATCCACCCTGATTAATCTGATTACCGGTAATTTACCGATCCAAACCGGAACCCTCGTTTTCAAAGGTCAGGATATCACCCGTCTTCCCATTCATCAGAGAGTCCGGCTGGGGATCTGCCGATCGTTCCAGGTTGTCAATATCTTTCCCGAGTTGACCGTTATTGAAAACCTGATTATCCCCATCTTAACCATGGCCGGCAGGTCCCAAAGTCTTTTTTCGAAAATTTCCAGGGAGACCTCAAGTACCCGGGAAGCGGAAAACATTTTGGGAAAAGTGGGTTTAACCGGACAGCGAGACATGATGGCCAACGCCCTTTCCCATGGCGATCAACGTCTCCTGGAAGTTGGGGTGGCCCTGGCGGTTAACCCAACCCTGCTCTTTCTTGACGAACCGACCGCCGGCATGAACCCTTTGGAAAGGGTCCGGCTTTTGGAAAACATCCGTCAGCTTTCCCAGGACGGCCGGACGACCTTTGTCCTGGTCGAGCATGATATGGATGTTGTTTTTTCCCTCTCCGAACGGGTCATTGTCCTTCACCGGGGAGAAATTCTGGGAGACGGGCGGCCGGAGGAAATCAAACAAAACGAGCAGGTCCGGGAAGTGTACCTGGGAGACTCGGTGGAGAATTCATAGGTTCAAGGACCATGGCCTAAGGCACAACGATTAAAGATGGAACCCTGCGCCTTGCACCTGATGCCTTGTGCCTAACGGACGAACTGTAAATCAACATAATCGACAGACTCAATGGTTTACTAATTTATGTTATTGGAAGTACAAAACATCGACACCTATTACGGAACCAGTCATACCCTCCAGGGGGTATCCTTTTCAGTGGCTGAAGGAGAAGTAGTCGCCCTCCTTGGCCGGAACGGGGTCGGAAAGACCACTACCCTCCGTTCGATCATCGGCCTGACACCGCCGAAAAGGGGCTCAATCCTTTTTAACGGGCAGGAAATCCTGGGACAACCGGCTTATAACATCGCCCGTCAGGGCATGGGTTATATGCCCGATGACCTGCGTATCTTCCCGGATCTAACCACCGAAGAAAATCTGGATATAGCCAAAAAACTTTCCAAGCGGACCGGATATTGGGACAGGGCTCGGGTCCAGGATCTCTTTCCCAAGCTGAGAGACTTGGCCAAAGCCAAAGGGGTCAATCTCTCCGGGGGCGAAAAAAAGATGCTGGGGATCGGACGGGCCTTGATGGCCAACCCCGCTTTACTGCTTCTGGATGAACCCTCCGAAGGATTGGCTCCTTTGATAGTGGCCAATCTGATCGAAGTCTTGGTCCGGATCCATCAACAAGGGGTCACCATCCTCCTGGCCGACCAGAACCTCAAATTCTGCCGGAGGGTCTGCCATAGGGGATACATCATCGAAAAAGGGATGATTCGACATGAAGGCCAAATGGAAGAAATCTGGCAGAACGAAAAGGTGATTAAAAAATATCTGGTGGTCTAATATCCAGCGGTGTTCCCAATAGCCCAAGAGATTTGGCTTGACATTACCCTGATGGAGTTATAATTTTTACTATGTAATTGGGATGGGCTCATTGCATCTTAAGCCTTTTCTACGGATTATCCCAGAGAAGTCGACTCAACGAATACCCGGTAATAATATTTACCGATAGGGAGGTTTTTTACATGCACGATTCGCACTCTAAAGTTCCAAAAAAAAATTTCATCCCTATCCCACCCAAAACCGTGGAAGAAACTCAACTGGACTTTGGCTTCCTGGTGGACCTGGCCTTGAAGACCGTGTATGCGGATGCCAACTGCACCACGGCCCGGGCGGCTGAGAAACTGTGCCTGTCGGCGCCGATGGTCGAATCGCTGCTCCAGCACCTATACCAGGAAAAACTGATCGAAAGTCGAGGCGAGGTCGGCTATATGAACCATCGCTACGCCATGCTCGATCGGGGATGGCAGAGGGCTAATCGGCTGTTAGACCTCAACGGCTACATCGGACCAGCACCGGTCTCCCTGCAATCCTATACCGAAATGGTTTCGCGGCAGAGTCAGGACCGGGAAGCGGTATCGCCGGAATTTGTAAAAAATGCCCTGTCCGACCTTGTTTTGACTGAAATTACCCTACAGACCTTGGGTTTAGTAGCCAATTCCCGGCGTAGCCTTTTCATGTTCGGCGAGAGCGGAAACGGGAAGACCTCAATCGCCATGGCGCTCCGCTCCGTCCAACCCGGGGAGATCTGGATCCCTTATGCCATCGAGGTGGACAACCAGATCATCAAGGTTTTCGACCAGCACAACCATTTACAGATAGAAACTAATAACAGCAGGTATGACAAGCGCTGGATAAAAATCAAGCGCCCCCTGGTGATCGTCGGCGGGGAGATGACGATCGAGACCATGGACCTGGTCTACAGCCGCACGGCTCGGTTTTACGAAGCGCCCTTCCAGGTAAAAGCCAACGGGGGGACCCTGGTCATCGACGATTTCGGCCGGCAGCGGGTCAATCCCCTGGACCTACTGAACCGCTGGATCATCCCCCTGGAACGGGGCACGGATTACCTGACCCTTCACACGGGGAAAAAGATTGAGGTCCCTTTCGAGCAACTGCTCATCTTCGCCACCAATCTGGATCTCAAGGGCCTGGTGGATGAGGCCTTTTTGCGCCGTATGGGGTACCGCCTTTATATAGCCCCGCCGACCCGGGAACGTTACGGCTCCATTTTCCAAAAGGTTGTCGAAGCCCATGGGCTCGATTATGACCCGAAACTGCTTGAGTTTCTTTTGCGCCGCTATGAGAATGAAAAACGCCCCATGAGATGTTGTGAACCCCGGGACCTTATTCACCGATTCCTGGATATCTGCCGGTATACCGATCAGCCTCCCGGCCTGTCCAAGGATCTCCTTGAACTTGCCTGGATCAATTACTTTGGAGAAAAATAAGGCCAGATCTATTGACCTCAGTTGTTCTTCGCGTAGCTGTTCCTCTACCTGCCCTTGAAATAATTCTATATCAGGAGGCTATTGATACCCATAGTGCTGACGGAATACCCCCGTGCCCATAAAGGCATCCCCAGTACTTCTGACCTGATTCCGAAAATTCCTTTATCCAAATACTCCAAATTTTTACCCTGATCGACTTTTAAGCCTCGGGCCATCAATGCCCGAAAGCCATCCATAAAGGGAAGAATTAAAAGTCCCCATGAAAGACCAAATAAAAAAGCCCATCCTTTTTTCGAAGATGGGCTATGATTAAGGATTAAACAGAATAAATATTTTTAATGAACCGAAGCGCTGTTGGGGTCCAGTTTAACCGAGATGGCGATCTTGTAGAGGAGGGTCAGGACCAGAAAACCAGTGGCCCAGATCCCTAAACCGATAAAGATTTCGAATATGGTGGGGGCGTATTCGGTGATGTGTTCCAGAGGGGAAGGCACAAAACCGCTGACGACCAAAGTAAGCCCCTTTTCAATCCACAAAGAGCCGAAGACCCCGACACAGGCCGCCACCAGCCAGGCATTATTTTTTCGGGCCAGCGGCAACAGCAAGAGGAGGGCGGAAAGACATCCGGCCACCACCGAGATCCAGGTCCAGGCCACATACTTGTGATGGCCTTCCAGGCCCCAGAAAAGATATTGGAAGGCCTGCTTGTGTTCTGGAATATTGCTGTAAAAGGCGGTAAAGATCTCCAGGATGACAAAGAAGATGCTGACCAGCATGGCATAGGTGATGATATTTCGCAACTTGTTGATGGCTTCCTGGCCGGGATCAAATTTCATTAACCGTTTGACCAAAAGGGCCAGGATGATCAACAGGGCCGGACCGGCGGCAAAGGCCGAGCCCAAAAAGCGGGCGGCCATGATGGCCGTGAGCCAGAAATGTCGGCCGGGGAGACCAGCGTAAAGGAAGGCGGTGACCGTATGGATGCTGACGGCCCAGGGGATGGAGATGTAAATCAGCGGTTTGACCCACGCGGGCGGAGCAATGGCCTTGCGTTCGGCGGCCAGAACATTCCAGCCGATAAAGAGGTTCAAGAATAAATAGCCGTTCAAAACGATCATGTCCCAAAAAAGGATCGAGTTGGGCGTGGGGTAGAGCATGACATTGAGTATCCGGGTGGGATACCCAAGGTCGACGAAGATAAATAAAATACACATGGTTACCGAAGCAATGGCCAGGAATTCGCCCAGGATGGTGATTTTACCAAAGGCCTCGACATCGTGCAGATAGTAGGGCAAGACCAACATGACCGCCGAAGCCGCCACACCGACCAGGAAGGTAAACTGGGCGATATAAAACCCCCAGGAAACATCCCGGCCCATGCCGGTTATCCGCAACCCTTCACTAAACTGATAGAGGTAACAGGCAAAGCCGATGCCGATAAAAAACAGCAGACAGAATATCCAACTCCAGTATGCTTTCGATCCAGACAGCGCCTTTTCAAACATAATCACCTCATACCAAATAATAAATATTGGGTTGCGTCCCTAAGCTGGGTTTGCGTCGGATGGAATAATTTTCCCTGAGCAGTTTCCTCACCTCGGATTGGGAATTTTCCAAATCCCCGAAGGTCATAGCCCCATTGCTCGCTTCCGCACAGGCCGGATAGAGCCCCTTGGCCAGACGTTCCTCACAAAAATTACATTTTTCCACCACGCCCTTCGACCGGGTGGGATATTCCGGGTTGGTGGGTTCCTTGATAAAGCGTCTCGGGTCTCCCCAGTTAAAGCTTCGGGAGCCGTAGGGACAACCGGCCATACAGAAGCGGCAGCCGATGCAACGGTGATAATCCATCATGACAATGCCATCAGCCCGTTTAAAGGTGGCCTGGGTGGGGCAGACCCGGACACAGGGAGGATTGGTGCAATGGTTGCAAAGGACTAAGAAAGGCTTATGTTCCATGCCTTCCGGCAGAAATTGGTTTTGATCATCGGGAAAGGCATTTTCGTATTGTTCCTTCCAGATCCACTTGATCTCCTGGCGGACCGGGTCCACCTTGGGGATATTATGGGCCTTATTGCAGGCATCGATACATCTTTGGAATTCTTCCGGTGTCTTGAACTTCCGGGTATCAATAACCATGGACCAATGCTTGGCCGCCGTTAAGGGGACCTTCATCTGGGCTTCGAGCGCACCAGGCTTAAGGATCTCAAAAGCGGCCTTGCCCCCCAGGCCCCAGAGGGAAGCGATCCCGGCAATCCTTAAAAAATCTCTCCTATCGATGCCCATCACTTTGTCTCCTTCGGTGCAATGTGGCAATCCCAGCAGTAGGGTTTGACTTCCATATAATTATGACACTGGTCGCAAAACTGGGTCTTGTTGGAATGGCATTTCATACATCCGTTCTGAAGACTCTTGTCAAAAACCCGCCCATCCGCCGTGGTATATAAACGTTTGTGGTCTCCCCGGACCACTTCATATCTCCATTCATCCAGCATTTTCATATGAGTAGTTATCATGGTGGCCTTGGGCTCGATACACTGTTTGACCTTCATCTGTTGAATGACCGGTGTATTAATTTTCGGGTCCGGTGCTGGAGCGGCCTTTCCCAGATTGTACCAAAGAGGAAAGGTGACTATGATTAGAAAAATAATAATCATCGGAATGACTTTATTTTCATCGTACATCATTCTTCGTTCTCCTCCTCGGCTTCTTCTCCCAAAGATTCACCGCGCAAATTGGTGGTTCGCTCGATTTCCCCATCCATGATAAGGGCATTGGCCACCAGTTCATGGAGACCGGTGACATCCACTTCGGGGACCCAGTATTCCATCAATGGGGGGAAGACAGCCCGATCGATGGCACAAATATTAGCCAGCATGTTAACACCGTGTTTCTCATGGACATAGCGGACGGCATTGGCCCTGGCGAATCCCCCACGCATTCGGAGCTCCATGTCCTCCCCGGCATTTAAACCGGAACCGCTGCCGCAACAAAAAGTCTGTTCCCGAATGGTGCCCTCAGGCATCTCAAAGAAGTTATTGCAGACACTTTTGAGCACATAGCGGGGTTCTTCAAAAAAGCCCATGCCCCGGGCTGGATTGCAGGAATCATGGAAAGTGACCTTGTGATGGTCGTTTCGGCTGGGGTCCAGCTTTAGTTTGCCGTTGCGAATCAGGTCGGCGGTGAATTCCACGATATGGACCATCTTGGTGGCCGTGGCGTTTTCAAATTTTGTCCCCGTGATCGGCGAAACCGGTTCCTCCAGGAAATCGGCCGGCCCGTTCATGGTCTCCATATACTGATTGACCACCCGCCACATATGCCCACATTCGCCGCCCAGGATCCATTTGACCCCCAGGCGTTTGGCTTCGGCATACATCTTGGCATTGAGCCTTTTCATCATTTCATGGGAGGTGAAAAACCCGAAATTCCCCCCCTCGGAGGCATAGGTGCTCCAGGTATAATCCAGACCCAACTCATGGAACAACATCAGATAGCCCATGCAGGTATAGGTCCCGGGGTCGGCAAAGACATCTCCGGAGGGGGTGATGAACAGGATCTCGGCCCCTTTCCGGTTAAAGGTCGGTTCCGGCCGGATACCCGTGACCCCTTCAATTTCATCCAGAAAGAAGTCGATCATATCCTTGAAGGCATGGGGTTCTATCCCGAGATGATTCCCCTTACGGAAACAGTTGGCCACCGGTGCGGCGATCCAGTCGATGTTCAGGCCCAGTAAGTTCAACAGTTCCCGGCCGATAATGGTCACCTCGGCCGTGTCAATCCCGTAAGGGCAGAACACCGAACAGCGCCGGCACTCGGTGCATTGGAAGAAATAAGTCCACCACTCTTTCAGGACCTCTTCGGTGAGGTCCCGGGCCCCGACCATTTTTCCGAAGATCTTGCCGGCCGTGGTGAATTCCCGGCGGTAGACCGACCGCAGAAGTTCGGCCCGCAAAACCGGCATGTTCTTCGGGTCTCCGGAACCGATAAAGAAATGGCATTTATCGGCGCAGGCCCCGCAACGGACACAGATATCCATAAAAATATGGAAGCTACGAAACCGACTGATCCGCTCCCGAATGCCCTCTATCACGATCGCCTTCCAATTATCAGGCAATTTCCAGTCTTGGTCTAAGGGATTCCAGACCCTCGGATTGGGAAGACCCACGGCCTCCAAATTTTTAGGTTGGGCGGCATAGCAAAAAGTACCGGATTTTATTTCCGTCGGCGTATTCATCCAACCCTTAAAAAATGGAGGGGAATGTTTTATCCGGGATAATTCTTCAGGAGATGGGACATTTTTTACAGCCATGGTTACTCCTTCTCCACTGGGATTCCAGACTCTTTCATTTTTTCTCTGAACTCGTCTTCATATTCGTCATAAGTATGGACTTTAACCGGGTAATTCCAAGGATTAATATGCCTGACCATCCGGTTGTTATTGGCCATGATGCGCGTCGGGCTCTAGAAAGACCCCGCCCAAATGGACCAATTTGCTGAAGGGGAAATAGGCAAACAGGCAACAGACCAAAAAGAAGTGCATATAAAAAAGGACCCCGATCCCCTGAGGGAGTACGGGATGAAAGGTCACCAGCCCAAGGGCCAACTGTTTAACACTGACGATATCGACCTTGAGCAGATAGCGCATAAGGATCCCGGTGGTGGCAATGGCCATGATTAACAACAGGGGAAAGTAATCCGTGGGCAAGGAGATATAGCGCACCGACGGGATATAAATCCTTCTTAAAAATAAATAAGCGGCGGCTGCCAGCAGAACGACTCCGCTAAGCAACAGCCCGGGAAGGCCCAGGCCGGGGATAGGTCCGATACCGGTTTGCATAAAGCCGTCCAGGAATTCAATAATATTGACAAAAGCTGGTACCGGATCGGTAAAAAATCTGAGGTGTCTTATCAGAATCACCAGGAAGGAATAATGAAACAGGATAGCCGACAGCCAGAGCCACTTTTCCCACTCATAGGTGGCTCGAGGTCCTTCTCTAAATTCCATAGTGCTGTTTCGAAAAAGGGAACGAAAGAGCAACACCTCCAAAACCATTCTCCAGAAAACGCCCGCCGCGGAGGAAGGGTTCTCAATTTTACTTTGTTTGATCCAGGGAAAGGACTTTTGCTGGCCGGCAGTGGTCGGAATGCGGAAGGGAACCGCTGAGAAGGACCAAAGGAGCAATCGACCGACAACCCCCACCATAAAAAGACCCATGGCCAAGTAGGGAATAACCACCCCGAATAAAACCTGCAGGTTGGCTACCTGCATCCCGGCGAAGGGAATGAAAACGAGAACCAGTACCGTGATGAAGGATAAGAGAATGCCCAATATAAAATTCATGAATGTCTACCTCTCCTCATTAGGTTTGGCCCTGAAACTGTTCAGTTAAAACACAAATCCGAAAAACCCAGATCTGCCCATTGTTGTCATTCCCCTTAAAACGGAAATCCTATTAATTTTAGGTGTTCTGGATTCCCGATCCCAGAATTTAAACTTTCGAGGACGGACTTCTCGGGAGTGACGTTAGGGAGACTTTTACCAATTATTCAAAACCACTTAGTAAAAAACCCTAAGAAATTGAAATCAACTCGGGCGGTTCTTCCACCACCAGCTTGGCCCTTTTAAGCAGCCGGACGGAACGATTTCTGAGCTCGTTGGCTTTTAAATTATAAATTTTTTCCCGGCATTTCATAAAAATATTAAAGGCCAGAAGGGCCAACCCGTCTATTCTGGATTCTAATTCCAACAACTCTTTCCCGATCCGCCGTTCTTGAATCTCCGGCTCCATTTCCTCACGGATGACTTGTTTTAACAAAAAGACGAAGCCTATTGCCTGAGCGGGGGAGAAATCTTGAACAGCGCGGATTCGAATCATGTTTTCAAGAAAGGGCTGCAACTTATCGAGATCTGCTCCTTGAAAAAGCCCCTCTACGATGGGTTCCATTTCATGGGAAAGGATATAGCCAACCGGATTGGCAAATTGATTCTTTTTATTTTTTAAGAATCTGGCGGTCTCTTCAGGATAAGTCTCGATACTGAGATCAAACCACCTTTTAATAATGGCCGACTTCTTATCGGTAAAAACTTTTTCCAAAATCATAATCGATTCGGGTTACAGGTGACAAGTGAAGGGTAACAGGCCTTTTTAGCTCATCCCTCATCACTCATCACTTGTAACTTGATTTGTCTTTATACGCAGCCTGTCGGCTTGGGTAGACCGGCCATCTTGCAGGCCCCTTTTCCAGGTCCTGAAGGAAACAGCTCATAGATATATTTAAGTTTAAATCCGGTAACCTTGGACAATATCCGGACCATGGGGGCGATACCGTTTTTCTTGTAATAATCTTGAAGGATATTGATCACCTTCCAATGTTCCTCGGTCAGTTCTTTAATCCCTTCAGATTCTTTTACATAATCGACCCATTCCCGGCTCCAGCTATTGAAGTCATCGATAAATCCATCTTCATCAACGCCAAAGGTTTTTCCTTTAAATTCAACGGTAGGCATTCTTACATCCTCCTCGTAAAATATTTTTTGGTGGCCAATACATGACCTATTTTCTTTAAAATGTCAAGGGGATTTTTTTCAACGGATTTCCCCCAAATTTAACCGGAAAAACGTATCTTTCTTTCCTGGTAATCGGAAAGATTTCTGGGGATTTCCTCCTGATTTAACACCTTCGGTTCCGGCCAAGTCAG
This sequence comes from uncultured delta proteobacterium, assembly GCA_963838485.1. Lineage (GTDB taxonomy): Bacteria > Desulfobacterota > RBG-13-43-22 > RBG-13-43-22 > RBG-13-43-22 > RBG-13-43-22. The sequence continues at coordinate 11,948 of CAWIRY010000019.1, forward strand.
ACTTTTTCCCGCCCGGTATCTCCCGGCTTGTTCCCTAAGGGCTTGAGCCCATTCCGGGGTCCCCAGGGCATGGAGATGGGTATAGGTGGCCAAAACGTTTTTGTAAGCGATCCCGTCCATAATCCCATCCAGGCCAAACCCTTTTATCATTTTGAAAACAGGGGCAATTCCGCAAGAATCCCAGTCCAAAACCCGGGAATAGTGAAACTCATGCCCCTTCAATACCGTCCCGACCATGAAAAAGGGATTTTCTTTTACGACCCTGATTTGGGTGTATCCATGCCCTTGCGGTCTTTTCTCCAAAACAAAGGTTAAAGGCAAGGCCCCTACCATTGGATGGGTCTCTCCCTGATAAACCAAGGCCTTCCCTAAGTACATCAGTCCCCCGCATTCGGCGTATACCGGCAGCCCCCCCTCTATGGCCTCCTTCAGGGCTGAGCGAAAAGAGTCGTTTTTGGCCAGCAAAAGGGCCTGGGTCTCAGGAAATCCTCCTCCGATATAGAGGCCATCCAGGTCGGCTGGAAAGTCTCCAGTAAGGGCATTTAAAAAGACCAGCTTACCCCCGGCTTTTTCCAAGGCCTCCAAATTTTCCGGATAATAAAATTGAAAGGCCTCATCCTGAATAACCCCGACCAGAGGTTTGGGCAAAGAAGAACTTGCTTTTTTTAAACAAACCGGATGAGGGATGAAGGACTTCATGAAGGAGGCATTAAAGGCCAAGGACTTAAGCCCTTCCAGGTCCATATAGCTTTCCGCCATTTTTTGAACCGATTGTACGGCCTTTTCTACTTCAGGGTGCTCCTGAAAAGGCAGAAGCCCCAAATGACGTTCCGGAAAATGAGCGGACGACATCCGCGGTATGGCGCCTAATATGGGGAGACCACAATAGTGTTCAACGGCCTTTCGAATGATATTTTCGTGCCGGCTTCCGGCAATATGGTTCAAAACAATCCCCTTTAAACTCAAATCGGGATCAAATTGCTGACAGCCCCAAATCATGGCCGCCACTGTTCGGGTCGTCTTGGTACAGTCCACAATCAAGACCAGAGGGGTTTTCAGCATCTTGGCCAGTTGAGCGCTGCTGTAGGTCCCCTGGGGGTTGATCCCGTCAAAAAGACCCCGGTTACCCTCAATCAGGGATAATTCCCCTGCTTGCGCCCGATGCTGAAAGGAACGGATGACGGTTGTCTTCCCCATTAAAAAAGGGTCCAAATTAAAACACGGGCGGCCGGCCGCCATAGCCAACCACCCGGCGTCGATATAATCCGGTCCCTTTTTAAAGGGAGTTACTTTAAGGCCACGAGACTTCCAAGCCGCCAGAACTCCCATGGAGAGAATGGTTTTACCGGATCCCCCCGAAGGGAGGCCATCATGATGCGAGGAAGGCCCATATTGTTTGAAATCAACTTCAAAATCATTGCAGGGGTAAGTGCACCCCTTCGGAAAGGAGGCTATTCCCCTTCCTCGGCGGCGCCCTGTTTACCGGCCCCTTTTATCCCGTACATGGTCGTGCTCCCGCTGGACCAGTACTCGAGCATGCCTTGCTGAACCATATTGTTAACCAATTTATTGACCTCCCTGGGTTTCCAATCTGGCAGCATGGCATAAAAATCTTTCAAATAAAATTTGGATTTGCCCTTTTTCTTTTCCAGGCCATCCATAACAATTTTTTGAGCTTCGGCTACTTCCATTTTCATCCTCTTTCGTTAGGAGTTTCGAGTTTGGAGCAGAGAGTTCGGAGTGGGGAGTTTGGTGAGTCTTTACTCCGAACCCATCACTCCGAACTCTTAGTGTTTTGATGTTCCCTGCACAAAACTTAGGCCGTAAACTTAAACTGAGAAGTCTGCCGCCAGGTATAGTAAGCCGGGTCGCGGAAATCATCAATCAGATGGTGAGTAAATGGCAGACTAGTCTTTTCAAAAAATTTTTCCCAGCCGATCCGTTCGGCCCATTCTCCCACCCGTTCATATTTCCGGGCATTGGCCGCATATACCTCAACAATATTTCGAATGCAAGAGGTGACCTCGGGCCAGCGGGGTATATTATTGGGCAGGAAGGCCACCACGACCTTGGAAAATTTTGGATAGCTGATCCGGTTAGAGACCTTCCCTCCAACCATGATGACAATGCCGTCCCCATCGGCATCGGCTAAGGGCATGGCCGGACACATGGTATAGCAGTTTCCGCAAAACATGCAGCGTTCCACATTGACCTGTACGGCCTGGGCGTCCGATCCATCCGGTCTCTTGATCTTGGCCGGTTTGATGGCCGCCGTCGGACAGGCGGCAATGGCCAGCGGAATTTCACAGACCTTATCAATGACCTCGGCATCGATCATGGGCGGTTTGCGGTGATAGCCCAGAATGGCGATGTCGGAACAATGGACCGCCCCGCACATATTCAAACAGCAGGCCAAAGAAATCCGGACATGGGCCGGCATTCTCATGTTGGTGAATTCATCAAACAAATCATCCATGACCGCCTTGACCACGCCGGAGGCATCGGTTGCCGGGGTATGGCAATGAATCCAGCCCTGGGTGTGAATAATATTGGTGATCCCGGCACCGGTCCCGCCGATGGGGAACTTAAAACCTCCGCCGGGCTGCTTGCGGCCCAGGAGATCCTTTTTTAAAGGTTCGACTTTGGCTTGATCATCGACCATAAATTCAATGTTGTTCCGGGTGGTAAAGCGCAGAAAACCGCTGCAGTGTTTGTCGGCTATTTCCATAAGCTCCCGGATATGGGAAATACTCATCAACCGGACCCCGCCTACACGGACGGTAAAGACCTTGTCACCGCTTTCGGCCACATGGACCAGGATCCCAGGTTCCAAAATTTCGTGGTACTGCCACTTTCCAAAATTTTTCTTGATGACCGGAGGAAGAAATTCCTGGTAATTTTTCGGTCCTATATCGGTAATTCTATCCTTTAAAGGATTTGCTGGATCATACGGCATTAGTTGTTACCTCCTATCTCAGATGAAACTTGCGATATTCATTAATGTCCCGGGTGAACCCACCCTCTACTTCTTCCTCTTTCCAGAAGATATAAGGATTGGTCCTGGGTTCCTTAACCATCTGAGGAAGCGGATCCAGCTCGGTCACTTCTAAGAGCTTCTGGAACCCTTTCCTTTTGATTAATTCACCGAGACGCTCACGGTTTTTGCCCTCTTCCATCCAATAATCCCAAATCTTCTCAATCAGCCCCTTGATGTCCGTAAAAGGCGGTTCGGCTTTGATAAAAGGAACCAGCAGGGAACCCATTTGGGCCCCATCCAGGATGGGGGCCTTGGCCCCGACCAGGATGGACAATCCCCTGTCGTTACCAATCCGTAAGGCCCTGGGCATGACATTGATGCAGTGCATGCACCGGGTACATTCCGGAGTATTGATGGTCAGTTTTTTTCCGTCCCAGGCCATACACTTGGTCGGGCACAGATTAATAACCTCTTTCTGAATATCAAAGGCCCCCCAATCCCGTCCGCTGTGGGCGCCGGCATTGGGCTTTAATTCGCCGCCCACATAGGCGGCCACGGCCTTCTGATCGATTCGGATATCATCCCGCCAGGTGCCGATAAAGGACATATCGGACCGGGCAATGGAGGCCACGCAGCAGTTAGGACAGCCGTCGAATTTGAATTTGAATTTATAGGGAAAGGCCGGGCGATGCAGATAATCCTGATATTCATTGGTCAGTTCAAAACAGATGGCCTGGGTGTCATAACAGGCATATTCACAGCGGGACATGCCCAGACAATCGGAAGGGGTACGCAAGTTGGACCCGGAACCACCGAGATCTTGTCCCAGATCATGAGTCAGTTCGTAAAAAACCTCTTCCAATTGAGGGGTGTGGGTCCCCAACAGGATGATATCGCCCGTTGAGCCGTGCATGTTGGTCATGCCGCTGCCCCTTCGTTCCCATAAATCACAAATTTTTTCCAGATATTCAGTGGAATAATATTTTCCACCGGGCTGATTGACCCGCATGGTGTGAAAATGGGCCACGCCCGGGAACATTTCTGGTTGATCGCAGTACCGGCCGATAACCCCGCCCCCATATCCGAAAACGCCGACAATACCGCCATGTTTCCAATGGGTTCGCTTGTGAACATAGGTCAGTTCCAAAACGCCCAGGATATCCTCACAAACATCTGAAGGGATCTGAAACTTGACCCCTTTTTCGTTCTTGGCCCGAGATTCCGCTTCGCGTTTGATATCGCTTACAAAACTCGGCCACGGCCCGCTTTCTAATTGATCCAGCAGGGGTGTTTTATGCTTCATTAGTATAACCTCCCGTTCTATAGTGATAATAAATAATTACCGGTATAATTTGTGTGGTTGCGCCCTGTTAAGGCCCTGTTTATCTTTACCCACCTCCTCTCAATAGCGTACGGCTTGGCTCTCGGCGTTGTTTTCCTTCCGACAATCCGTTAAAGATCAAAAGCCCGACTTTTCTGTGTGAAAAAAAAAGATAAAACCATTCAGCCCCCCTCTTCTTGGACCGGGTTTCAAACCCTAAAAGGGGGGCTTTAAGGAATTTTAAATAATATCCGAACTTTTTTTAAAACCAACCTATAAAATAGTTATTCGGCTTTTGTCAACAAAAAAACGGTTAATTTCAAGAGTCCCTTGTCATTTACGGCCATTCATTAGGTCATGGACCCTGGTGAGGTGGGGGGCCAGACTCTGTTTGATTACCGGCAGGTCCGGGGTCTGGGGGTCGTAGGAACCCATAAGGGCCAAAAATCGTTCGATCAAGTCCTCCCCGGAAATCCGGCTCAATGCTTTCAAGAATTTTTCCCCAAAACCCGAGACCAAAACCCCTTCCCTTTCTTTGACTTGCAGGGCCTCTTTGAAACCCTCCCAGGTCATATCTAAGCATTCATCCCCGGCCCAGACTATCTCACCGACCCCGTCCAGCCGATCCAGCCTCATCCGGATGGACAGATTCAAGAAAAAGAATAAGAGGGCTTCATCTCTATCCATTTCGGAAGGATCGGCCATGGCCCCATATTGTCTGACCGTCACCAGCCGGACATCCACCCCGTCATCCGTTACCTTAACCACAAAATCCCCGGCCCCATGGTGCCAGGGGAAAATTTGCTCATAGGTTTTGGGGTTATAATAAAGGGTCAAAATCTTTGAAATCAGAGCATAGAGCTGCCTGGTTTGTCCATGAGAGAGATAATTAGGTCTCAGGCTTCCATCCCAGAGGATCAGCTTCCGGCTGTTGTCAACAGGATCTATAGAATGATGAAACTCATAAAACCCTTCAAACCAGTTGGCCAGAAACATGTTCAAAGGGCCGTCCATTCCCGTATAAAAATAAACATACGGCAACCAGTGGTAGGGATAATTTTCGGTAAGGGTTCTTAAATTCTTTACCTCCCAAAACATAACGGCCCGCCCTCTTTCGGTCAAGGCCACATTCATGACGAATCGGGCGCAACCCCGGCGGGTATCCACCTCAATTTTAGCCGGGTGATAAAGATTGCCGTGTTTTTCAGCATAAATACGAATGCCTTGCAAGTCTGAAATCACTAAAGGGGAGGTCAATTGTTTTTGGGCGGCTTCCAGAAGGAGCGTACAGGAATGTCTCATAATAACCTCTTTTATGGCCTGAAAATATTGGCCATAGGTCCAAAGTCCCTCTTCGGTCTTATCGGTCGTAAATGACCCGGACCGATTATCGGGTAAAGGGGTCTCGACCCATCGGACGTCCATAGGAACTTTCCCCTGGAGAGAGGAAGAAAAAAAATGAATTTTGGGTAGAGTTTCGGGGAGCATAGGAGATCCCTACTTATTTTTTGAAAAAATATTGGGTGGGAGAATAAGGGAAGATAAACTTAATGGATTCGTAAATAAAATAGGATCGCCTTTTCGTCATTCGTGGAAACGGGAATCCAATGTTTTAAATGGTTAAGGCTGGCCATATCGGATTCCCGCCTGCGCGGGAAGGACAAGTTTTTCAGGTTAGTTAAATTTTATGAACAGGATTTGCCCCGATAAGACTCCAACTCTTCTAAAAACCGGGGATTCACCGCAAACCCGTAAGTCCTGGCCTGATCACAATGGGTAATGGCCGTCTCATAGTCGCCTTTTTCAAAATAGGCCAA
>CAWIRY010000020.1:0-19561 GCA_963838485.1 uncultured delta proteobacterium
ACCAATTGAAATCGTCCCGGTTGCATGCCGCAAGACGACCTTCGGTTTCCCGATTTATTACTTGAATATCAACGGCAGAAACAAGGGCCGGTATACCTGGAAGACATAGACCACTCCAGCTTCTGGGTCGCCGATCGACCAGGGTCTCCCATGTTCATTGTCGTATGGCTGCCCCTGCGTGTCACCCCTGTTACCCCGGAAGCCCATCTAACGGTTTTGGTAGTTAGGGTTAGGATAGATGCTGCGGTCTTCCCCAGTGTAGGAGAGGGTCGACGACTTCATCGTGTGTTTCGAGGCTACATCCGGGTTCGCTCGCGCTGCAACCCGCAAGCTTGCTCAACTCCCTTAAGGAGTTTTTGTCAGGAAACTTATTGTTTCAGGTTACCCTTTACACCTCCCTCAAGCTACATGGGCGAACTACCGAACTCCCACGGTCGGACTTTAACCAACAAGTCATACGTTTTACACGGCATACCCTACTACTATTCATCCTAAGATTATTCCAAAGCCAAAGATTATGGGTAGAAAGAGAGCATAGAAAGGACCATTTTTACTCCAACTTAAATCCCTTCTCTTTAAAAAGCCTCAAGCAGGCATCCACCACTTCAGGATCATAAAGTATGCTTCTATTCTTTGAGATTTCATCCAAGGCCACATCAATTTCATAAGCGGGCCGATAAGGACGATGAGAGGCAATAGCCTCGACCACATCGGCTACGGCGAGGATTCGAGACTCCAAAAGGATCTCTTCCCCTTTAAGACCTTGAGGATACCCGGAACCATTGATCCTTTCATGATGTTGTAAAACGATCTGAGCCAACGGCCAAGGGAAATCTATGTCTTTTAGAATGTCATAACCGGTCTGCGGATGAATCTTGATTAAATCGAATTCAATGTCATTTAATTTCGTGGGTTTGCTGAGGATCTCGGCTGGAACCGCAATTTTCCCCAGGTCGTGCACATTAGCGGCCATGCGCAAGCCGTCCACCTGGTTTCCGGAAAGTCCCATTTCCTGAGCAATGGACCGAGCCAGGGCGGCTACCCGTTGCTGGTGGCCAGAGGTATAGGGATCTTTGGATTCTAAGGTTAAGGTGCCAAATGTCAGCACATCGGTTACCCGAAAATGTCAGGACTGATCTGGTCAAGGGAAAACGGACACCCGGTTAAGCAACCATAGTCAAGGTTAACTTCTTTTCAAAATCATTGGGGGAGACATACCCCAGGAAGGAGTGAAGGCGGCGGCTGTTATAAAACATCTCGATGTAATCGATAACCGCACGCCGGCCCTCTTCCCGGGTCGAGTATGCCTGATCTCCAACCTCCTCGGTTTTTAGGGTATGAAAAAAACTTTCCGCTACCGCGTTATCATAGCAGTCTCCTTTGCGGCAAGCCCTTGCCGCCTACGCCTCTGTCGATAATCAGCAGTTTATCCCCTTCCTGGAAATGCAGAAATACCATCCTGCCGAAGCATCCGGTGCCCGTTATGCAATCACTTTTGACCTCTGTGGGAAATCATTTGCCCGTGTCTTGGTAAACGCCAAAATGGAAGGTCTGGACTTGGCTGACCTCTATGGCTACCCCGGGAAGGATTATGATGTTGTCGGGTACTACCGTGTCTGGATCTCACATACAGACGGGAGCCTCATGAGGCGGGAAGAATTGGAACACCTTGAGGAGTTTGTGACGGAAGATCTTCGTTTTGACTGCCTTTCGCCCTATTGTTTTCCTTGACCCTACCTTTTTCTTATTTTATACTCTCACCAGGAAAAGGCAACTTCTTATCAGTTATCAAGGGAAGAAAAAATCTGGAATATTCAAATTCGTCAGGAACCGGAAAAGGAGGAGAAGTCCCCAGAAACTCCTGCCACTAAAAAGAGAAAGGCCTTACCCAAGAAATCTTTTTAATCTAAAAAAAACCCAATGAAGGAAATATTTTTAAGCCTTTTTGTTAAAAAAGGCGCCGGTAAATTAACTTGAAAGATGAGCGTTGATTACTATAATATAGCCAGCGTTCACGAGTAAATGAATTATTAATAATTTTAAACCCTTAAGGACGGAAAGGAGTAGGTCATGAGAAAGTTGATGATTTTCACCTTAATTGCAATTGTAAGCGGATTTTTTGTTGTCGGGCCCAACCAGGCCGCCGAGCCGATCAAGTTTGGATTCCTCCACAGCTTGAGCGGCGGGGTCGGCCAGGTTTACGGGATTCCCGACCTGGAGGGGGTCAAGATCGCTGTGGAGGAAATCAACAAGGCCGGGGGGGTCCTGGGCCACCCCCTGGAGGTGATCAGCCGGGATGACAAGCTCAACCCGGAAAACGGGGTCCGGGAAGCCAAGGACCTGATCCTTAACCAGAAGGTCCATTGGATTCAAGGCACGGTCCACAGCGGAGTTGCCCTGGCTGTTTCGGCGTACTGCAAGGAAGCCAAGGTTCCTTTTGTCGTCACTACCGCCCAGTCGGCGGCTATCACCGATGACAAAGGCCATCGATATGTCTTCCGGATCACCACCAATACCACGACTTATACCCGTTCGGTGGCCTACGCGGCGGCCAAAACCTGGGGCGGTAAAAAAGTTTTCATCATCGGTCCTGATTATGAATACGGACATCGCTGTAAGGAAGACTTTATGGAGGCCTACACCAAACTGGTCCCCGACGCCAAGGTTATCGGCGAACTCTGGCCAAAGCCGGGCAACCAGGATTGGACCCCCTACATCTCCAAGATCATGTCCGCCGGGGCGGATTTTGTCTACTGCTCCCTCTGGGGAGGAGATGTCATCTCTTTTACCAAAGCCGCCTGGGCCTTCGGTTATTTTGACCGGGTCAAACATTGCGGCCAGGACTGGGGCAATATGGAAGCCCTGGGGAAAATGGGCAAAGACATTTACCCCAAGGGAGTCCTGGGGGGAAGCCACTATCCTTACTGGTTGATCAATAACCCCCTCAGCAATGCCTTCTGGCCCAAGTTCCATAAGGCTTCCGGTATGTATCCCGGGGCCTCGGTGACCGGATATACCACGGTCTATGCCATGAAACAGGCCATCGAAAAGGCCAAATCGCTGGACACGGAAAAAATTATTGATGCCCTGGAAGGGATGGAACTCAACACGGTGGTCGGAAAGGTGCTGATCAGGGCCTGCGATCATCAATCCCTGTGGCCCTTCTGGGTAGGGACGGTGGCGGTTACGGCCGATCTCCCCTGGCCGCATATCACCAATGCGATACTGCTGGACCCGGCCAAGGGGTATCTGAGTTGTGCCGAGGTTGAAGCGGCCAGGAAGAAAAATAAATAAGGCAGGCCCTTTTTTGGCTGGTCCGCGGCCCGGGCTCGACGGAGGACAGCGGGCTCCGGACCATCCTAATGCCTGTCCTTCGCCTCTTTGGCAAGAATGAGCCAATCGATTCCCATTAAAAAATCTGAGAAGACATGACGCTTCCAGGGCTCATCATTCAAATCTTAAGCGGCATCAGCACGGGAATGGTCATCTTTCTCATTGCCGTGGGCCTTTCCCTGGTCTTTGGTACGCTTCGGGTCCTCAATCTGGCCCACGGGACCCTGTATATGCTGGGGGCCTACATGTGCTACTGGGTCAGTTCGGTCATCGTCCAATTCAGCGGGGCCTTCTGGTGGTCCATCCTCCTGGCCCCCCTGGGAGTGGCCCTTTTCGGGGGGCTGGTTGAAGTATTGCTGTTACGCCGGATTTATGATCGGGAACCTTTGGACCAATATCTGCTGACCTTCGCCTTGGTCCTGGTCATCGGGGATTTGTGCAAACTGGCCTGGGGGGTGGAATACCTTCTGGTCCCCGCCCCCTGGCCCCTCAATGGGCCGGTTTTCATTCTGGGCATGCCTTTCCCCAGCTACAATGTCTTCCTGATTTTTTGCGGGCCCGTGGTCTACCTCGGTCTTTGGGCCCTGATCCGTTATACCCGGTTAGGAAAGATTATCCGGGCCATGACTTATAACCGGGAAATGGCCAATGCCCTTGGGACCAATGTCCCCCTAATCTATACGGTAGTCTTCATGCTGGGGTCTTGGCTGGCCGGATTAGGAGGGACCCTGGTGGTCCCGACTGCTTCGGCCATGCCCGGGATGGATATGATCGTCCTGATCGAGTGCTTTATTATTATCGTCGTCGGCGGGCTGGGCAGCCTGTCAGGAGCCTTTCTCGGATCTTTGATTTTTGGACTGGTCAATGCCTTCGGCATTCTGGTCGCCCCAAGGCTGGCCGTGGCCTTTGGCTTTATTTTGATGATCATTGTCCTGATTATCCGCCCCTGGGGTCTTCTGGGTAAACCCGAATGAGTTCTTTGAATTCCAGAATGGGAATTTCCGGGAAGACGGTCATAATCCTGGCCGTCCTGGCCTGTTTTTTTGTCTTGCCCCTCTTGCTCCCGGTCGGATGGCTCAGCTTAGTCACTGAAATGCTGATCCTGGCCCTGGCCGCCAGCGGGCTCAACCTAATGCTGGGCTATGCCGGCATGGTCTCCTTCGGCCCGGCCGGGTTCTATGCCGTGGGGGCTTATGCCACGGCCCTGATTCTGGTCTATACCAAGCTCCCCTTTGCCCTGGCTTTTATAGCCGGTCCGATCGTCGCGGCCCTGGCGTCCATTATCATCGGCTGGTTTTGCGTCCGTCTGACCCATGTTTATTTCGCCCTTCTGACCCTGGCCTTTGCCCAGATCATCCATACCATCATTTTTGAGTGGTATGATTTTACCAAAGGGGATAATGGTATTGTCGACATTCCCCTGCCGGAGATTCTAAAATCCATACCGCATTATTATTATTTCAGTTTGATTGTGGTCAGTCTTTGTATTGCCCTTCTGTCGATGATTATCAAATCGCCTTTCGGCAAGACCCTTCAGGCCATGAGAGAAAATCCTCAACGAACAGAATCCATCGGTATCCCGGTTCGTCTCTATCAGTTAGCCACCTTTGTCCTATCCGGAATCTTTTTGGGGGTAGCTGGTTCCTTGTTTTGCGGATTCAACAAGAATGTCTTTCCCGATTATGCCCATTGGATAAAATCCACCGAGATGCTGGTGGTCTGCCTTCTCGGCGGCATTTATACCTTCTTCGGACCCATCGTCGGCTCGATCGTTTATTTATTCTTAGACAAAGTCATCACCGGTTATACCCAATTCTGGCCGTTAGTTCTGGGACTGATCATCATTATCCTTTTGCTGTTTCTGCGGGGGGGCATCGCCGGGTTTATCTCCGAGCGCCTGGCCTTACGTCGAAGGGGGGACGATTTTCAATAACATGTTTCGCGTGGAAAAACTCAGGAAAGCCTTCGGGGGTTTGATGGCCGTCAACGGGGTCTCATTTGCCCTGAATAAGGGGGAAATCAGCGCCATCATCGGACCCAACGGGGCCGGCAAGACGACCTTGTTTAATCTCCTGACCGGCCACCTTAAACCGGACTCCGGGACTGTCTATTTTCAGGACCGTGAAACCACCGCCCTTTCGCCCCATAAAATTTGTCATGCCGGTATCGGCCGGTCTTTCCAAAAGACCAATATCTTTCCCCGATTGACCGCTTTTGACAACATCCAGGTGGCCTTGATGGCCTGGCAGAAAAAAACCCGTAATATTTTCCAAAAGGCCGATCATTTTTTCCAAGAAGAAACCGCCGAGATCCTGGATAATTTGGGGCTGGGGGATAAGAAGGGTAGGTTGGCCGGTCTTCTGGCCCATGGGGACCAGAGGTTATTGGAAATCGGGATCACCCTGGGGACCTATCCCGAGCTTATTTTGTTGGATGAACCCACGGCCGGGATGAGCCCTGACGAATCCAACAAAACCATGGAATTGATTCAACGGATTGTGCGCACCAGGCATCTGACCCTCCTTTTTATCGAACACGACATGAACATCGTCTTCAGCATATCGGAAAAGGTCCGGGTGATGCACTACGGGACCATTATTGCCGAAGGAACACCCCAGGAAATCCGGGCCAATGACGAGGTCCAAAAAATCTATCTGGGAGAGGACATATAGATGCTGCTGGAAGTTAAAAACATCAATACCTATTACGGCATCAGCCATATTCTCTTTGATCTATCCATTGAAGTGGAAAAAGGAGAGGTGGTTTGCGTCCTTGGCCGGAACGGCGTGGGTAAAACCACCCTTATTCGGAGCATCATGGGCTTGACTGTTCCCAGGTCGGGTAGTATTTTATTTAACGGGATCTCGATACGAGGGCAAAGGCCTTTTGAGATCGCCTATCGGGGGATGGGCTTCGTCCCCGAAGACCGGATCATCTTTCCGGATCTGACGGTTAAGGAAAACCTGGAGATGGGGATGAAAAAAAGTTCAAAGGGGCCATGGACCCTTGACCGGGTTTACCAGATGTTTCCCATCTTGAAAACCAGACAGACCCAATTGGGCGGAACCCTTTCCGGGGGCGAACAGCAAATGCTGACCATTGCCAGGACCCTGATGGGTAATCCGGAGCTCCTTCTTTTGGATGAACCCACCGAAGGCCTTTCCCCATTGATCGTTAAGGACCTGGAAAATCAAATTCGGGCCCTCAAAGAAGAAGGCATGACCATTTTACTCTCCGAGCAGAATTCCAAGGTGACCCTCAACCTTTCCGACCGGGCTTATATCCTGGAAAAAGGGCAAATCAAATGGGAGGGTGCGGTCCAGATGCTCCGAGAAAAACAGGAAATCCTAAAACAATACCTCGGCCTCTAATCGGATCGGCCGTGATAACCGGATTCCGGATTTCGCCGGGATCAGCATCAATCGGAGAACGTCATGATCGAAACTTACCGGCACTTGGATAAGGTTTCCACCCTATTATCTCCACAAAAAACTATTCTCGGGAAGAATGCGATCAATACCCAGGGCCAGGAAGCCCTGGCCCTGGGTGGAAGCCGGGTGCTCATCGTCACCGATCGACACTCTTTGATGAGATTCTCCCCCTTAAGGTTCTTGCTTTTTATCAAAAGAGCTGGCTGTTCCCCTCGGCGGTGAGCTTCCTGCAATCTAATAATATGCTCGACCGATCACGATTGGACCCTCACTTTTATAATCCTCCAGTTTCAAAACTACGATCTGCACTCGTAGGTGGACCCAGGAAGTTGGACAGCCTGGACATGGGAATAAGCTCTGAGTAAAGGTTGTTAATATAGGCATCAGGCAGCCTGGGTTATTGGAGAAGGTAAGCTATAATATACCTCATCCGGGGTTAGTTGTCCAAAGGTTTGATGAGGGCGTTCCTGGTTGTAGAACCGGAGCCACTCTTCGAGTCCCAGACGCAAGTCGGAGCCGTTGTCAAAGCTCCGCAGATAGATAAATTGATATTTGATGGTCCACCAGAGCCGTTCGATAAAGATATTGTCCTGGACCCGACCGCGGCCATCCATGCTGATACGGATCTGATGGGTGTCCAATAAGCCGGTAAAGGCTTGGCTGGTAAACTGGGCTCCCTGATCGGTGTTGAAGATCTCTGGAGGTCCATAGGTTCGGATCGCCTCTTCAACGGCCTCCAGGCAGAAATCCGTGTCCAGGGTATTGGACAACTTGAAGGACAAGACTTTGCGGCTATACCAGTCCATGACCGCCACCAGGAACATAAAGCCCCGGGCCATGGGAATATAGGTAATGTCCGCCGCCCAAACTTGGTTGGGGCGATTAATGTTCAGGTCCCGGAGCAGGTAGGGGTAGATCTTATGATCCGGGTGGGGTCGGCTGGTTTTCGGCTTAGGGTAGATAGCTTCTAAGCCCATCAGGCGCATCAGTCGTTGAATGGGTTTCCGGTTAACCGGATAGCCCAGTCTCCGCAAATGGTGGGTCATACAAACGGGGATAGACGTCACTTATAGAATCGGTGGGAAAAATTACCTTATTCTTGCCCCAACCAATGATCGAACTTGGGAGAGAATGTTTTCCAGAGATTCCCTTCCCCCCCTTCCCGATGATTTATTGCCTTACGACCGAAAAAATATCATGGAGGTTTTGAACTGTTTGTCATGGCAAGTGGGAGTCAACTACCGAAACAAGAATCTGCGAGGATTTGAGGATATAGATTTTTCTTTCATGGCTTTTTTGATTGCAAACGGGATTAGTGAAAAAGATATTCATACCTCTTTCAATTTAGTTTTTTGGGGAGAATATGACCAAGGCCGGACAGGACAAATCTATCAACGGGCGATGGAGAGGATCAAGGGGGGTGAATCTGTAAGGGGTGCCGGTAGTTTTATCCAAGTCATTAAAGAAAGTCCGGAATTGAAGTTGATCGAACGTTTCGCCAGGGAACTTCAAACAATTACAAATAAGGGTAATGGGGAGGATTCACCACTTGCAGAATGTATTAGGATCATAGAGGAATTCTTAAAATCCTCAGATCCTAAAGATGCCTTGATTGAAGCGATGAAGTCTCCAGAAATCCACAATGCCTTTATTATTATCGCAATGGATGACGTCTGTTTTTATGAGGTTACCCTTGATAATTTACGAAAAAATGGTGCGTCCAGGCAAACAATAGACAGTTTTAGAAAAGTTATCAAAGATGGAATAAAGAAAAGGAAATCTGCTGTTTTAAAAGATGCTTCCAACGGAAAACCAGTAGGTGAAATGCTCAAGGATTGCGATTGTCCTTTCCCAACCCTAATTATCCCATCTCAATATTCCCTCTCTCCGACTGGGACATTTATTCTTGAAAATTTTAATAATGTGTCTTTTCCCCAAATAGTTGCACATGCACCTATCCTGATAACCGGAAGACTCAAAAACGATGAAGATGGCCTTGAATATTTCCGTTTGGCCTGGAGGCGAGACGATCGATGGAAAGATAAAATTGTCGATCGGGGAATAGCACTTGATGGAAAAAAATTGATCCAATTGGCCTCGAATGGCTTTCCGGTTGCTGGAGATAACGCTGCCAGGATTGCGACTTACCTGCACTATTTGGAGGCGATCAATCTTGCTTCCCTACCCTATGTCCGTATTTCAAATCACATGGGATGGCAAGGTAAAAAGGGAAAGGATGGGTTCCTTTGGGGGAGAAATCTGATATCCCCAAGTGGCACAATAACCGCTGCATTCAATGTGGATAGTTTGTCCCCTGAAGACTCGCTGGAAGATAGGATAGCCTTTAAGGGAATCACGCCTGGTGACGAGCAGATTGCAGATGGCTATAGTTCTTTGGGTACTTTCGAGGGTTGGCAAAAGCTTATTGATCCCTTAATAAATCATCCAAGGGCTTTGTTAGGACTTTATGCTGCCTTTGTACCTCCGCTACTCACTATATTGCAGGCACCAAATTTTATAATCGATTTCACCAATCGGACATCCACCGGTAAAACCACCGTCCTTCGTATAGCGGCAAGTATATGGGGTTTGCCGGAAGAAAAAGGAGATGGTTCAATGGCATCTTGGGATGCAACCAAGGTGTGGTTGGAGAGGGCCAGTGCAATCCTTAACGGAATTCCATTAATTCTGGATGATACAAAAAGATCCAAAAAACCTCAGATGGTGGCAGATATGATTTACAGTGTCGCTTCTGGCCGTGGGCGAGGGAGGGGGGACACTAAGAGTCTTGCTCGAACAAGAACTTGGCAGACTGTCCTGATCTCAAGTGGGGAAGCTCCGGCAACATCCTTCACACAAGAGGGGGGGACTCGTACCCGATGTCTTGAAGTCCGGGGATCTCCATTTGGCAAAGATGATGCTGAGACCCGACAACTTGTTGATCGAATTAATAATCGGCTCGTTCTCAATTACGGTCATGCCGGGGCTATGTTTGTAAGCTGGTTAATAAAGAATCAGGACAGATGGGAAGATTTTAGGACTGAGTACCGTGGACTCGTAGAGGAATGTGCAGATATTGCTGATACTACCGAAGGCGGTCGGTTAGCTCACTGTTTTGCTGTTTTGACTATGGCCGAACGCTTGACCTCAAAGGCCGGGATTACGCCATGGAGATATAGAAACCGGATTGGCAATTTGTGGGCGAAGATTGCGGCTGAAGCTACAGACGCAGCAGGCGAAATTCGGGCTCTCCAGGATATAATTTCTTGGGCTACCTCGAACGAGCAAAGGTTTTGGGGACGGCACTTAACTGACAAAGACGATAATCCAAAACTACCGTCTGGCGGCTGGGCAGGTAAATGGGACGAAAGGAATTGGGATGAAATCGGATTTATACCGACTGTTTTAAAAAGTGAATTAGAACGGATGGGGTATTCTCCCGATGCGATTTTAGCCGGTTGGCGGGAACATGGGTGGTTAGAAATCTCGACTGGGGAGAGGGGATTTACCACACAAAAGTGCATTAACGGGAATAAAACCCGGATGATTGTGATCAAGCGAGAGGCAATCGACGCATATGGTGTTTAGGTAGGGATGTGGGTAGGGATACATAATTTTAAATAAATACAATTGGTTAATCGATAATTTAAAAATGGGGTAGGGACATGGTATGGACATTGAATAATTAATAAATACAATATGTTATATAATAATATCCCTACTTTTTTATATTATTTTGTTCTATGAGAAAAAAATACACAACATATTTAAAAAAAAGAGAGTGAAAAATTTTTTATTTATCGGAAGGGTGTTTCTACCGGGATTTCGTGACATGAGGGGCAAAATTGATTTAACTACTTTATATAATAGAATAAAACACATCCCTACCTATGTCCCTACCTATGTCCCTACCTATGGCCCCTACCTATGGCCCCTACACCATATCACTAAGGACAAAAGAAGATGAATAGACGATGTTTAGCGATGGTTTTAACGGAAAAAGGAAGGGTATGGCTGGCAGAGTATCCGGGAAACCTTAAAGGAATTGTCCCAGGGGCCACACAGTTAAGCCGGGATCAACGATCTTTGATGAGGAGGGAAACAAACAACGGCCAAAGAGGAAAAACCTAAAAACCCTTTTTAAGTAGTTTGTACATGTTTTGCAGGAGATTTGTGCAAATGGGAAAAAGAAAAGAATCGTTGACTCTTGGGGAACAGGAAAAGGCCAAAGTCCTCCATGCTGAAGGCCGGACCTTCCACGCCATAGCCGTGACCTTGAAGCGGTCCCCTCATACTATAAAAGCCTACCTGGTCAAGTCGGAAGTGGGCCAGGAAGTCCAAAGGGTCAAGAAAGAGCTGGCTGATATGTTTGAGGATGTCTCAGTAAGGATGTTAACCAGTATCACGGATGAAAAGATTGACCGACTGAACCCGCTTCAAAGCACGACAGCGGCGGCTATAGCTACTGATAAAATGAGACTACTTCGGGGCCAATCAACTGAACGGATTGACGTTATGGCCTTAACCGCTACACTGGAAGACCTTCAGAAGCGGAGAGAACTTCTTATGAACGCTATACAAAGGCGAACAAGGGAATTGAAGGTTGAAGATGACCAGGAATAAAGCCTTTTTGTTTTTTCAACATAGGAGTGAATTTGTATCGACAATGACTCATCATTTTTGGGCTGTGCCCTCCCCCTATCCGGAGCATGGGAGACCATACCTAATCTTGCGCTTGAATCTCAGGACATGGTTGGAACCGTGAGGCGAAATGCGAACGGAGCTTGAATCTCAAGACATTGAACGGATAGCAGACAAGGTAATTGAAAAGCTTTTGCCGATTATTCAGGTTCGACAGCCGGAAAAATTTCCCGTTGCCGATGAACGGCTTATAGCGAAAAAGATTCTCTCTCAAAGGAAAGAGAATAGGTGCAATAAAAGCGAACGAAAGCCAAGAATGCTAACAGTCCGTGAATCTGCCGGATACCTGGGTATCGCTGAAAAAACACTTCGGAATAGATTAGGTCTTAGAACTGCCAATCCTTTCCCAGTCAAGCCGAAACATATAGGGGGAAAGGTCCTCTTTGATGTAAAAGATTTGGACTCCTACCTTGATAAGCTGCCCACTACATAAGGATTGTAACGGTCTGCAAAAAATGTAAATTAATTCGATATATTGCAAGTAAGTAGTCAACACTTGGTCAATA
This sequence comes from uncultured delta proteobacterium, assembly GCA_963838485.1. Classification (GTDB taxonomy): domain Bacteria; phylum Desulfobacterota; class RBG-13-43-22; order RBG-13-43-22; family RBG-13-43-22; genus RBG-13-43-22. The sequence goes on from CAWIRY010000020.1 coordinate 11,972, forward strand.
AATACGATTTTAAAAAACCTCTTGACAAATATAAACATTGTTTATATATTCTACTTATGAAGACTTGGACGCCAGACGAAATCAGGGTTTTCAGAAAAGCACAGGGAATGAACCAAACAGACTTTGGCCTCATGATAGGCGTTACCCAAGTCTATATGAGCTATTTGGAAAAGGGGGTGAGGCAACCGAGTACAACATTAAAGCTATTTCTTGACTGCCTTGAAAGAGAACATGAACGAGAACGGAAAGGAGGTAAGGAAAATGTCAGTATTAGCGGAATGCCCGATCTGTCACAAAAAACAAAACGCAAGTAACCGCTTGTGTGCTTGTGGCGAAGACCTTGTTAAAGCCAAGAAGTCAAGGCGAGTGAGATTCTGGATTAATTACCGTCTTCCCGGAGGGAAGCAACGGCGTGAGGCTGTTGGTACCTCGATAGAAGAAGGACGGGATGCCGAAGGGAAACGACGAAGCCAGAAAAGGGGAAACCGGATTTTCGACATAAAACCCGACTCAAAAATGAGTTTTAATGAATTAACGAAGTGGTATCTCGATCTTGAGAAAGTGAAGTCAAGGGCTTATTACCCCACGTTAACGATCAACCTCAATAGCTTTAACAAAGAATTCGGCAATATAATTGTAAGTCGGATAAAGCCGGTTGATCTGGAAAACTATCAGGCAAAAAGAAAAAAAGCTGGGTTATCCGATTCCTATGTTGATCAGGAAATAGGAGCAGCCAGAACAATGATTAATAAGGCATTCGACAACGATCTTGTCAGCGGCGACGTCGTGAAGGTTTTTAAAAGGGTTAGCAAGTTACTCAAGGGTGATGCCAATGCACGGGACAGAGTTCTATTGACGGATGAATTTGAGAGACTCATGGCTGCCCTTCCCGCTCATACAATGGCGATTGTAGTGATGGGATATTATACGGGGATGCGGCGAGGGGAAATTCTTAATCTGACTTGGGATCATATTGACCTGGGGAATAGGGTCATTCAATTAAATGCATCGGAAACGAAAGACAGGGAAGCCCGAAAAATCCCTATTTGTGATGCTTTGTTTAATATCCTTAAAGATATCCCCAGGGCTATACATGACAACCATGTCTTCCTCTTCAAAGGAAGGCCGATTAGGGACATCAGGGCAGCACTAAAACGGGCGTGTCGTGATGCCGGTATATCCTACGGGAGAAGTAAAAAAGACGGATTTGTTTTTCATGACACCCGTCATTGTTTTAATACGAATATGAGAAGATCGGGTGTCCCGGAATCTGTTATCATGAAGATAACAGGGCATTCAACAAGGGAAATGTTCCTGCGATATGATACCATCGATGCTGCGGATACCCGGAAGGCTGTTGACCAAATGGAAGGTTTTTTGAAAAGTGTTGACCAAAACGTTGACCAAGTACCCCTCAAAAGAAAAGAGGGCTAACCCACAAATGAGCCAACCCCCTGTTTTCCTTATGGTGCCGAAGAGGGGACTTGAACCCCTACAGGCGTTTGCCTACTAGACCCTGAACCTAGCGCGTCTACCAATTCCGCCACTTCGGCAATCATTATTTGGTTGATTTTTAAAAGTTTTAAAAATATAAATGAAACCTTAAATTCTGTCAAGCGGTTTAACAAAAAACAGGTTCAAGGTACAAGGTATAGGGTATAAGGTGAAAGAATCCAAACAATCCACCTTGAACCTTGCACCTTGAACCTTTTATTAACTATGGGCACCTATTTCTCCGATCTCAATCAGATAACCCAATTCCTGCCGGCCCCGGTCCTGACCATTGGAAATTTTGACGGCATTCATTTAGGGCATCAAAGCCTTTTTCAAAAAGTTCGCCATCGGGCCCAGGCCATCAAGGGGACCTCCATGGTCATTACCTTCCATCCTCACCCGGCTCAGGTCCTGAGGCCCGGCAAAGCCCCCCGGCAGATCGTTTCCGATGAAGGCAAGGTGGAGTTGATCTTCCAATACGGCATCGAAGTGGTCCTGTCGATTCCTTTTACCAAGGAGTTTGCCCAGATCCCGGCCAGATCCTTTGTAGAGGATCTACTGGTGGGCAGAATCGGGATGAAAGAGATTGTGGTCGGTTATGACTATACCTTCGGGAAAAAACGGGAGGGCAATATCCATCTCCTGAAGGAATTGGGAAAGAAATCGGGATTCCTGGTCCATGTTCACCCCCCGGTGACCATCGGGACTCACCTGGTCAGCAGTACCCGGGTCCGCGAACTGATCACCTCGGGGGCCATGGAAGAGGCCAAGCTTTTGTTGGGCCGTCCTTTTTCTCTTTCCGGGACTATCATCACCGGCAAGGGCATCGGTCGCTCCCTCCTGGGCTTTCCCACGGCTAATTTGAATCCCAGAGAAAAACTGATGCCTCAACGCGGGGTCTATGTCGTCAAAGCCGAAAGTCCCTACGGTCCTTTTTTCGGGGTAACCAGCGTGGGCTTTAACCCTACCTTTGCCGGTAAAAATATCTCCATAGAGACCTATCTTTTTGATTTTGATCAAGATCTATACGGAAAAGATGTAAAATTATTTTTTCTGAAACGGCTCCGGGGAGAAAGGACTTTTTCCGGGGCGGAAACCCTAAAAACCCAGATTGCCAAAGATATTCAACAAGCCAAAATCTGGCTGACCAAGGGCGGTTTTTTTCAAGGGCCTTCATAGCTTTTCTCCGCTTCTCCGGCTGAGCCCAGCAGGGTGTTTTTTTTCATTTTTTTTCTTGACAAGGAGCCTTGCAAACAGGTAATAGGAGCGTGACAAATTTAACAATCGCCAGCGCCCTAATCCGCGCGGACTTTAAGGAGAAATTATTCCGTGTTTTCCCAAATGTTACAAGCCGGCCTCGGTGAATTTTTGTTCGTTTTTGTTTTCTTTGTCGTCGGCCTAATCTTACCCCTGAGCATGGTGATTATCAACTTCGTCCTCGGCCCCAGGATCTATGGGGAAAAGAGGTTGGCGACTTATGAAAGCGGCATGGCCCCTATCCGGACGGCCTGGATGCAGTTCGGAGCTTCCTATTATCTTTTTGCCCTGATCTTCCTGGCCTTCGATGTGGACGTCCTTTATCTCTTTCCGGTTCTGGCGGCCTATCAAAAGGGGACGGGGTTTTCCGAACTTATCGAGTTTTTTATTTTTCTCTTTCTGATCTCGTTGACCATTGTCTACGCCTGGCGTAAAGGAGTTTTTAAATGGAAGTAAAGGGAAGCGCCCCCATCTGCATACCCTCCAGGGACCTTTCCAGGGACTATGTGGAAAGCCCGGCCGTTGTGGGATTTGCTCCCGTGCAGGATCTTTTGGATTTGGCCCGGGTCAATGCCCTTTGGCCCCTGACCTTCGGGATCGCCTGTTGCGCCATCGAGATGATGGCCACCGGCGTGGCCCGTTTTGACTGGGACCGGTTTGGGATAATCCCCCGGGGCACCCCGCGGCAATCCGATGTCATGGTCGTCGCCGGTACCATCCCCCACAAGCTGGTTTCGGCCATCAAGACCCTTTATGATCAGATGCCGGCCCCCCGGTATGTCATCGCCATGGGTAATTGCGCCATCTCCGGGGGACCCTTCTCCTATGACGGACAATACGCCATCGTCAACGGGGCGGACAAGATCGTCCCGGTCGATGTTTATATCCCCGGCTGCCCCCCCCGACCGGAGGCCTTGCTCCAGGGATTTCTTAAAATACAAACCAAGATGACTAAAGGACTCATAGATGCCAACCGCAGGGCAGAAAAAGCTGCTCGAAGAGCTAAAAAATAGTCTGTCCCAGGCCGTGCCCGAAGGGCAGGTCAACGAGGCCGACTATACAAAAACCGGCTATCACCTGGAGGTCCTTCTGGACCAGGTCGGCATGCGTCGGGTGGCCCTGGTCATGCTGGAGAAGCGTTTTTACTTAGAGACCGTAACAGCCGTAGATTTCATCGATCATTTTGAATTGGTTTACTTTTACTCGACCTATTATCAGGATTTCTGCCGGATAATGGCCCGTATAAAGATTTCCAAAGAGGCCTCCCCCTTTTCGATCTCGGCTGTTTATCCCGAGGCCATCTGGCTGGAGCGGGAGGTCTATGACTTTTTCGGTATTCGCTTCCAGGAACACCCGGACCTTAAACGGATTATCAATCCCGACGAAGCCGATTATTTCCCTTTACTTAAAAATTTCGGCAAAACCAAATTTACCGCAGATATAGACGATATCCTATGCTGAACGTAAAAACCATAGACGATAGTTCCATCAACCAACGGGTCTATCAGCTCAATCTCGGCCCCCAGCACCCCAGTACCCACGGGGTCATGCACCTCCTGGTGACCCTTGACGGCGAGGTAGTGATCAAAATCGAGCCGTTGATCGGCTATTCCCACCGGGGTCATGAAAAAATGGCCGAGAACCGGATCTATGAACAGTTCCTGCCCAATCCGGCCCGGATGGACTATCTTTCCGGCATGATCTTTAACCACGGCTATTGTATGGCCGTGGAAAAACTTTGCGGGATTGAAGTGCCCAGGAGGGCGGAATATATCCGGGTCATTACCTCTGAGCTCAACCGTATTGCCAGCCATTTTATCGGGGCCATGGACTTTGCCATGGGACTGGGGGCCATCACCCCCTTCCTCTACGGCTGGGATGACCGGGAACAGATCCTGGACCTGTTGGAAATGATCGCCGGTTCCCGGCTGACCTATAGTTACGGTCGTTTCGGCGGGGTCCGCAACGATATCACCAAGGAGTTTTACGACGGAACGAGACGTTTTATCGAAAGATTGCGCGGCCGTTTCTGGGACTATGAAAACCTGATTAATCAAAATATCATCTTTATCAAACGGGCCAAAGACGTCGGGGTTATCACCAAACAGGTGGCCTTGGAATACGGGGTGACCGGCCCGACCTTACGGGGTTCCGGGGTGAAATATGACGTCCGGAAGAATGAATCCTACTCAGCCTATCCGGAGTTTAAGTTTGAGATCCCCACCCGGGAAGAGGGCGATTGCCTGGCCCGTTATCAGGTCCGGATGGCCGAATTGGAGCAAAGCCTGAACATCATCGAACAGGCCCTGGACCATTTGCCCCCTGGGCCGGTTCGAGCCAATGTCCCTCGCTTTGTCACCCCGCCGGAAGGTGATTGTTATTGTTCCTTTGAGAGCGCCCGGGGGGCCGTGGGCTTTTATATCGTTAGCGATGGGTCGCGCATCCCTTATCGGATCAAGGTCCGGGCCCCTTCCTTTTCCAATTTATTTGTCTTGACCAAGATCTGTCCAGGACATTTTCTGGCCGATGTCATTGCCATCTTTGGCAGTATCGACGTAACCGTTCCGGAGATTGACCGGTGAATATTACACAACTTCCCTTCATCAAAGAACTTTATGGATTCCTGGGACCGGATGTTATGGCCGGCCTGGTCGGGCTGGCCATCATTGCCGGCATCGTCCCCTTAAACGTCGCCTTCCTGGTCTTGTTGGAAAGGAAGGTGGCCGGACACATACAGCTTCGACCCGGTCCTATGGAGGTCGGCCCCCATGGGGTACTCCAAACCCTGATCGACGCCGTCAAACTGCTGGGCAAGGAAATGGTAACACCCCTATCCACGGATAAAGTCGTCTTCTTTTTGGCCCCCATCCTGGTAGTGGCCCCGGCCTTTGTCGGCTTTGTCCCCATTCCCTTCAGTCCCATGATGCAGATCCGGGATGTGAACGTCGGCATCCTGCTGATCTTTTCCTTTTCCAGTATCACCGTTATGTCCATCCTGATGGCCGGCTGGGGCTCCAACAATAAATATGCCCTGATCGGCGCCGTCCGGTCGGTGGCCCAGAACGTGGCCTATGAGATCCCCTTGCTGCTGGCCACCATGTCGGTCATCATCATGACCAACACCTTTAGATTAGGCGAAATTGCCCAGGCCCAGTCTTCGATTTGGTACATCTTTTTGCAGCCCATTGCCGCCATCATCTTTTTCATCGCCACCACCGCCGAGACCAACCGGGCCCCCTTTGACCTGGTGGAGGCCGAATCGGAACTGGTTTCCGGGTTTCACACCGAATATACGGGGATGCGCTTTTCCCTGTTTTTCCTGGCCGAATATACCAATATGGTCATTGCCGCGGCCCTGTTCACGGTCCTGTTTTTAGGCGGTTGGCATGGCCCACTTTTTCCGGGAATAATCTGGTTTTTGATCAAAACCTACTTTCTGATTTTTGTGGTCATGTGGGTCCGCTGGACCTACCCCCGGATCCGGTTTGATCAACTGATGAATTTCGCCTGGAAGGTACTGATCCCCATTGCCCTGCTTAACCTGATGATTACCGCCATCGTCCTTAAGGTCATTTAATGATGAATAGTCCCAACCCCTTCATCCAATACGTTAAAGAGATCCTGGTCGGCGGGAAAAGCCTGGTCATCGGTTTATGGATTACCTTGAAACGGCTTTTTACGCCTATTGTCACGGTTCAATATCCAAGGCAAAAGCTGACCATGACCCCCAACTTCCGGGGACATATCGAGTTCATCCGTTTTGACGACACCAAGACCCATCATTGCGTGGCCTGCGGTTTATGCGCCCGCACTTGCCCTTCCCACGTCATCAAGGTCCAGGGGGAAAAGACTCGGGCCGGGGATCTGAAAATAGGCCGTAAGTATTATATCGACTTTTCCAAGTGTAGCCTTTGTGGCCTGTGCGTCGATGTCTGCCCGGAATGCGCCCTGCAATTTTCCAAAGAATATGAGTATGTCTTTTATCACCGTTGGGATACGGTGCTCGACATCATGGACCGGTTAGAGGGAAAACGATGACAACCATTGCAGATTTCATACCGCCGATTTTAGTGGCCCAATCGGTCTTTTGGCTTATGGTCGTGGTTACCCTGACCGGGGCCGTATTGGCCGTAATCCCCTTAAAAATTGTCCACAACATACTGGGACTGGCCCTGGCCATGTTCGGGGTCACCGGGATCTATCTTTATCTGGGCAGCCAGTTTGTGGCCATGATGCAGCTTTTGGTCTACGTCGGGGCCATCTGTATCACCTACATTTTTGCCATCATGCTTTCCCCGCCGATGGAACTGGAATTACCCAAACGACCGGTACTCAAAGCCGTCACGGCCTTGATCGTCAGCCTCATTACCTTCGGCACCCTGGTCCAGATGATCATCGGCACGAAATGGGCCCCCTATGCCCAGCCCTCCAGGGACTGGACCATCAAGACCCTGGGACACCAATTGCTGACCCGTTATTTTCTGGTTTTTGAATTGATTTCCTTGCTCTTGGCCGTGGCCATCGTCGGTGCCATCATGATCGCCGGGATCGGCCAGAAAAGGGATTAGCCATGGAGAATCTTTTAACCTATCTGATTTTAGGTGCTGCCATGTTTTCCATCGGGATCTTCGGCATCATCTATCAAAGCAACCTCATCGGAATGTTGATCGCCACTGAATTGATCCTCAACGGGGCGGCTCTTAATATTATGGCCTTCAATATGTTTTTATCCTCAAACCCGGCTACGGGACAGGTCTTTACCCTCTTCATTATGGGCGTGGCCGCCGCTGAGACGGCCATTGCCTTGAGTATTATTATTACCGTCTATCGCCGATTTAA
>CAWIRY010000021.1:0-28905 GCA_963838485.1 uncultured delta proteobacterium
CGCTGAAGAGCAAGCCGATCGCCTGGGTAAGTTCCGACACCCGCGCCAGCTGGTGGAACTACCTGCGCGCCAAAGACGGCTACCGTACTTGCAACTGCGCCCCTACGGCTTCAGCCTGACGCCGTTCTTCACCGACCCAACCGACGTGCAGGAAGCCTATGTGACCTCCGAGCCGTATCTGGTGCACGAACAGACCGGCAAATGGCCGGTGGTGATGATGCTCTCCGACTTCGAATTCGACGGCTATGCCAGCCTGATCGCCACCAGCGACAAGCTCGTAAAAACCAACCCGGACCTGGTGCGGCGCTTCATCGAGGCCTCGACCAGGGTCGGTATTCCTACCTCAACGGCGACCCCACCCCGGCCTTCAACGCCATCTTGAAAGCCAACCCGGACATGACCCCCGGGTTCGCTGCATTACGGTTACGAGCAGATCAAGGCGCGCGGCATCGTCGAGACCCCGGCGACACCAAAGCCCTGGGGATTTACGCCATGACGGATGCCCGCTGGGCGAAATTCTTCAACGAAATGGCCGCCACCGGGCTGTACGACAAATCCATGAACTACAAGGCCGGCTATACACTGCAATTCGTCGACCATGGCTTTGGCCTGACCAAAGAAATGTTCTCGCTGCGCGCTCTTCAAGCAGTTCGCCAACGGCACACGCGCGCTCGACGATATTTCGGCGGACATAAAGGCCTGCGAGTTCGTGGCACTGCTCGGCCCCTCAGGCTGCGGCAAGTCCACGCTGCTGCGCCTGCTCGCCGGGCTGGAGGCGCCAAGTGCCGGGCATATTGAGTGGGACGCGGGCAAGCAGCCGGGACCGGGCGATGTGGGGTTCGTGTTCCAGGACGCCACGTTGCTGCCCTGGGCCACCGCCGCTGAAAACGTCTACCTGCCGCTGCGTCTGCGCGGCCGCCGCCGGGCGGAGGTGGCCGGGCTGATCGAGACCACGCTGGCGCAGGTAGGTCTGGGCGGAGTTTGCCGGGGCGCGGCCAAAAGAGCTTTCCGGCGGCATGAAGATGCGCGTTTCCATCGCCCGCGCGCTGGTGTCCAACCCCCTGCTGCTGCTCATGGACGAACCTTTTGCCGCGCTGGACGAATTCACCCGCCACCGTTTGCAGGAAGATCTGCACCGGCTTTGGCGCGAGACCGGCAAGACCATCATTTTCGTCACCGATTTCATCTACGAGGCTGCGTTTCTCGCCAGCCGCATCCTCGTCATGTCGCCACGGCCGGGCCGAATTGCTGCGGATATCCGCACCGCGGTGCCCGAGGGGCCGGACCGGCGCGAGGGCGCGGAGTACATCGCGCTGGTGCATCAGGTCACCGAAACCTTCCGCCAGGTGATGCCAGCATGACCCCTGGTCCTGGAACGCCTGGCGCCCTTCGTGTTCGGCTTGCTCGCCCTTGGCCTGTGGCAAGGCAGCGTATGGGCGATGGCCGTGCCGGTTTACGTCGTGCCCGGCCCCATCGCCATTTTTGACGCCTACTTAACCGACTACAGCGTCCTCAACCCGGCCCTGCTCTCCACCCTCACCGTCACCTTCACCGCCCTCCTCGCTGCCACCATCCTCGGCGTGTTCCTCGCCGTGGCCATGGCCGCCAGTTCGCTGTTCCGTGCCGCCATCCAGCCATGGGCGGTTATTTTACAGGTCACGCCGGTGGTCGCCATCGCGCCGCTGATCATCCTCTGGGTGACCAGCCTGTTCGCCGCGCTGGTGGTCTGCGCCACCATCGTCGCCTTCTTCCCCATCCTCTCCAACACCGCCGCCGGGCTGGCCGCCACGCCCACCGAGCTGCTGGACCTGTTCCGCCTCAACGGCGCCACCCGCTGGCAAACCCTGTTCCTGCTCCGCCTGCCCTCCGCTTTGCCCAATTTCCTCACCGGCCTGCGTGTTTCGGGGACATTGGCCCTGGTCGGCGCGGTGGTTGCCGAATTCGTCGCGGGCTCCGGCGGATTTGCCTCCGGCCTCGCCTACCGCATCATCGAGGCCAGCTACCGGCTGGAAATCCCGCGCATGTTCGCGGCCCTGGTCCTGCTCGGGATCAGTGGCATTGTGATCTACGCCATCCTGGGACTGCTGGAGCGTTTTCTGCTCCGCAAGCGCGACCCGGCTTGAATTTTCCTCCCCAACCTGCGACGTTCCGCCCGACTTTGGAGATTTTTATATGACTACCTATACCGCCAAAAACCTCAGCAAAGGCCAGCTCGCCTACGAAACTGAGCGCGCCAAGAAAGCCGGAAAATCCCTCGACGAATGGCTGAAGCACAAAGCCAAAACCGCCGCCGAGGAAGCCCAAAAGGCCGCGCCCAAGCCCTGTGAAAAAACCCGGCCTCATCAGCCGCCTGCTCGATAAGGCGCACAAGCCCCTGTAATGACGGCGCTGACGGGCCTTGAATTCAAAAAGGGCAGACCGAGGTCTGCCCTTTTTGATTCGCTTGAAAGCGGATTTTACTCTGCGTCGTCTTCGGCTGCCACTTCCGGGCGCGGGCCGCTATCTTTGCCCTTGGCGGAAACGTCGCGGTCGATGAGTTCGATCACGGCCATGTCGGCGGCGTCGCCGTGGCGCATGCCGGCCTTCAGCACGCGGGTGTAGCCACCGGCGCGGGTTTTGTAGCGGGTTGCCAGCGCGTCAAACAGCTTGGCGACGATGCTTTCGTCACGCAGCTGGTTGAATGCCTGGCGCTTGGCGTGAAGGTCGCTCCGTGCTTGCCACCTGGCCTGTTTTTTCTCATTCAGGGTGGTCTGAAAGGGCCGCCCACCAGCCGCAACACTTTCTATAGTTAATTCCCCATCCTGAATTTTTGGGAGCCAAACCTCGGTGTATAATTTCAAAAAAGCCGATTCAGTGGTGGCGGCTTCGGTTGCCTCCCGTTCCCTAAGCTGGCCTTTTTGAGCTTCCGTCAAGTTATGTTGTTTTGACTTTCCTTTTATCAATTCGATAGCCATGAGATATCGAACCGCTCTTCTTAAGATTCCAACCTGGTCCCTGGTCGGTATGGCCAACCCCAAACCGTTTCTATACTTGCGAGGTTTGTCCCCATACATTCCTAATAGATTTTTAGCCTCTTCTTCTTCTTTGTTTTTTGGGTTCATCGCAAAATTCAAGGGGTAAATAAGCAATCAGAAAGAGGGCTCCTGGTTTGGAATCTCACTGGATTTGGTCGGCCAGATCAGTACGGTGCGATGCCCAGCCAGTCTTTCTTCCAGCATAGATTTAATACGATCGGTAACCATCTTTTCATTGCGCCCGACGACATCGGCCTCTTGTTCGACCAGCAGGGTCACATTAGGATCTTTCTTGAAGCAATATTGTACACCGTCAAAATGAAGGTAGAGGCATTGGTCTTTTAGTTCCTTTAAACAGGCCGGTGCTGTGGTGCTATCAAGATCCGGCCCAACGCAGGCGGATAATAATTCCGCTTCGGATACTCCAGGTGGAAGTAATTCCCCTTCTTCAGTGCCTTCCCTTTTCAGTCCGCCAAAGGAATACATCAGAATAGCTGTGGCCAACCGGGTGGCCGGCCTTTTGCCTGTTTCGGCGGGATTTTCTTTGGCTCGTCTCTCATCAATCCTTTTGGCCCGGGCATTGGCCCCTATCAAATCGTGTTCCAAGACCGCCTGGAAATCCGTTTGCTGGCCTACCTCTTTAAAAAAGGCCAGGCGTACCTCCTGGTCATGAATAGGGACGTCCCCAGGACCAAGCAAAATCCGGCTTTTTCCTTCCCTATGAGTTGCCCGAAGGCAAGCGGCCAGGAAACGGAGGGCACCTCTGGTCCTTTGGAAATCAGGAATGGCGGCCCAGCGCTCCCGCATGAGGTCAATCAGGGCCGGGTGGAAAGGGTAGGCGGCCCTGACTTTGTTTCTTAAAATCAGTCCTTCCTCATCGGCCTGTTGAATTTCTCCGGAGGTTTTAGCATAGGCCTTTTTCATCTGGGTGATAATTTCCTGGTAAGTGGAGGCAGCCGGGGTGGCTTCGGCTTCACTGGGGGTTTTCGAAAGCAGGCGCCTCTGAATCACATAAAGCACTTCATCCAGATCCACCGGTTCCCGTCGCTGATCTTTTCGGGCCGCCAGGTGATCGACGGTATTTAAAAGATTAACATAGTCCAGAGACTCCCTTTTACTGGATTGCAAGGAGAAAACCAGGGCCGTATTGCGGGTATTGCTGACCGCAGCGGTAAGACGTTGGAGAAAGGTCAAGGTCTCATCTCTGAGGGTTGTTTGTTCGATCTTGATTCCACCGGCGCTGATCAGATAGTTGAGAACTTCATCTAAAAGTATCAGATTTGGGCCATCTTTTAATAAGGTGAGTATTTCATCTCCGCCGGGGGCCACCCGGGCTTCATCTTGCTGATGGAGAATTTCATATCCCTTTTTCCCGCCCAGGGACCAGGCCATCCAGCCCCATAGGGTCCGAGCTCGGAACTGTTCTCCTGGTACAGCCTTGCCATTGGTGGCATCGAAAAATTGTCCATCAAAAACGGCTACCCGCACCATCGGACAGTCCGGAAGGGATTTGCCTTCAGGGATCAAATCAAGGGCCGGACGGTTTTTACAGGCGTGATATAAGGCAGCCAGGGTATGGGATTTGCCCCCTCCAAAAGGGGTTAATAGTTTCAGAACCCGGTTACCCTTGCCACCGGCTAATCGGGAAAGTGCGTCTTCCAAAAGGGACCGTAATCCCTTGGTCAGATAAGAGGCCCTGAAAAAATGCTCCGGGTCTCTATAGACTGCGGGTACATTTTGTGATCCGTCCGCCAGCGGGCCTAAATCGAGAGCGAAAATATCCTCAGAGAAATATTCTGAGGTAACATCCGAATGCAAAGAGACCACTTCCACCCAGGGCTTAAGAACGGAATTATTCATAATGGTTTCCCTTTAAGAAATTGTTGACGCACTCTCTTCCGCAAAAAGAATTTCGTAGAGTTGCCTGATTTTTTCTTTAAAGAATGGAAGATCGTTTTTTATTGTTTCCCAAACGATGGGAAAACTAACGCCCCAATACTCATGAATAAGTTTGTCTCTCATGCCGGTAATCGACTTCCAGGGTACGTCATTGAATCTTTCTTTGATGACATCCGGGATATTTTTGACCGCTTCTCCAATCACCTCCAAATTTCTAATGACAGCGTCCTGGGTTTTCATATCTTCCAGAAACTGTTCGTATTTCATGGCGGCAGTAAATTGTTCGATTTTCACTATGGAGTCCAAGATGTCTTTTACATAGGGCAAGACGCTTTTTCTATTTTCAGACATAAATAACATTCTCCATGACATAAGGCCTTATGAGAGGTTTTAGAGCATCTTCGGTCACCAGATCCACCTTTATGCCTAACTTTTCCGAAAGATAATTTTCCAATTCGATGAATTTAAAAAACCCGACAGGCCTTTCAAACTGGACCAGGAGGTCTATATCACTTTTGGGTGTCGTTCCCCCACGGGCATAGGACCCAAAAAGGCCAACCTGTTTAACGTTATATTGATCTTTAAGGAATGGCATTTTCTGTCCCAAAATCTTCAATATCTCATCTTTGGTTTTCATGGGTTCTCCATCCTATCCTTTAAATCAACTCGTATTGCCCCATCTTTTTTGCCTCTACCTGACCAGGGGTTAACTCCGCCGACTCGATCACGCTTTGCCAGTTGGCCGTCAGCTTGGTCAGGGCGGACAATTCCGCTTGTGGGGATATTACCCCCAGTTCCCCACCCTTGAGGGCCGGACCGGCCAGTGCCTGGGCCACCAGACGCATCTGTTCCCGATTGGGTTGAGCTTCCTGTAAAAAGACGGGCAATTCGGCCGGCCGGTTTTCCATAAGCCACAAGGTTCTATGGAGAACATCTACCATCGGGGCCGGTTGTCCATCTTCTTGACTTTCTCCTAACTTTTTATCTGTTCCCCTGTCCCGATAATCCCTCAATCGATATTTCCCCTGTTTTTTTTCCAGCAAGGCCCTTGCCCCGGCAGAAAGGCCGTGAGAGCCATCCAGTTCCACATGGGCCCCATTGGCAAAGATAATAGCCTCTCCGGCATCGAGAACGGAATATTTATAGGTGTACCGCCAAAGAATATAAAATCGGGTAGCCGGGTCCACTCCGGCCAGACTATAAACCCCGCCGTTTCCTCCCACTTCCTTGGAAAGCCGCTTCAAAATGGTTTCCAGAACCATGGTTTCTACTTCGGCCAGAAACCGTTCCGCCGGAACCTCTTCCCCATTGGCATACTCCACACGAGCAAACCGAGTAAAGGCTCGAAGCCCAGAGCCTACGGCTGCAATAAGTAGGTCGGCGCCGGTGATGCCCATATCCCAAAGTGTTTTGACACGCTCTGCCACAATCTGAACAAGTTCTGGCCGAACATCTTCTTCGTAGGAACCAATGGCAGAATCGTTTCGTTTTCGGGCAACGAGGAAGATGCTTGAGGCGAGGGCGGCTGTTCCCATAGCAAGTAGACGCTGTTTCTGCTCGGTATCAAGTGGCCAAGCCTCCAAGACAACAAAGCCCGCCCGACGAAGTGCGTCAACTAAGGTTGACCAACCCAGGGTCGTTTTATGCGCATAAACTACTATCAACTGACCCTCTGGTTTTAGCACACGATGGGTTTCCTTAAAGGCATTTAACATTATAGATTCGTATTCTTCTGTTGCCCTTGACATGTCACCAGCATATCTCGATGATAATGCGGTGGCTTCGGCTTTTTTGGGGGAGAGTTCAGCGGAAAAGTGCTCTGGGTAGATATTACCTAATAACCGTTTAAGCCAAACATAAAAAAAATCAGATGTATCACTATATGGAATATTGTCGTAATAAGGTGGGTCAGTAATAACCGCGTCAAACGATTCCTCACCCCATTGTAGTTTTCTGGCCGATCCTCTTTGTAACACCGATGGCGTATCAACTTCGGAAAGGTTGTTATAGGCCAGGCTTGCAGCCTGCAACATTGGGTACCAAGAGCCTACAGTGTTACCGAGGGGTACTAACTCGGCAAAATCCCAAACCATCGGGACCGCTTGACGTGCAAAAATACCGACAACTCGCTCTTGAGTATTATCCCATCGATTCAATGCTGATGTATACTCAGCAATACGATCTACAAGAAGAGCCAAGCAAGTAAACAGGGCCTGTACGCGTCCCTGATCAATATGACCTCCTTTACAAAACTGATTTTCATCTTTTATATCAAGGACAGCGGCATCAAACATAAGCAGGCAAGCCATCTGTCTATGGATGAATAGATCACCAAAGGTATTAAACCCGTAGCGAGTTACTCCCGACATACCTCGAGCATTTGGAGAAGGCCGAATTTGACTTATCGGTTCATTTGGTACTGTTAATCCCTTCCGTTTACATAATTCTTTTATTTTTTTATCAACGGCTATGTCATCGATTATTAGTGTTGGCCAGTTATCAACAGAGACGTATTTCTTTCCACGATCGCCCGGTTTTATACAGACGAGAGTCATAATCTGCTGGCTTAATTTTTTAGCGCAGCCTTCAGCTTTGACATAATCGCTATCCGCCACAGTTCCACAGAATGGGCAAGTTGCATTTCCACCTTCAGACCCCACCGCTGGATCAAAACCAAGTCCTTTTTCGGTTGAAGACTCGACCACCTTAAAGCGAACCTGTTTTTCTCCTTTAGGTGCCTCGATTTTCAAAGCAACGAATTTGTCCTTCTTTTTACAAAGCCAGGTTTGTTTAACCAGTGGTACAGTTGCCCCGCAAGCTGGATTTTTACATTTCACCGTTCTGGTCCACAAGAAGGCCACTGGAGTAAGAAATCCTCCTGGGACCTTCAGTTTTTGTTGACCTTTCTTATTCGGGAATAATTCGCCTTGGACTTCCGGAACCAAGTCTTGAGGTTTTGCATCCGGATCGGGAATTGAAGGATAAAGGTCTCCAATTTCAGCTTGGACTTTCTCCAGGACCCACTTTCCCCAATATTTAACCTCTTCGGCTAACCCTCCCCAAGTAGTTTCTCCCTTCTCATTCTTTGGTCCGGTCATCCCTCTGGCATTTGGATCAGGTTTCCCATATTTTTGAGGATAAACCAATGTGCAAAGCTCGATGATATGGGCCACGGGATTAAGATCCAGGGCGTAGGCTTCACAGCCAAGCCGAAGGGCTTCCAATGGAATGGAGCCTCCCCCGGCAAACATATCCAGAACTTTAGGTCTCGGAGACCGGCCTTCCTCAATATCTTTTCGAGTAACTTTCTTCCCTGTTTCCTTGGTCAACCTCTCGGCATGAGCTTCGAGGATGTGACCTTCCGCTTCTTTGATGATGGCAGGATTTCCAGGATATTTGCAGAGGCTGGTGATGAACCTGGCCGCATTGGCTCGGCCCAGGCTTTGTTTTTTGTTATCTGGCCCATTCTCAGGGATGAACTGCGAAGCGGGCACAAGCGCCCCATAAACCGCCGCCCGGCAGGCCACCAAAGGCCGCCTGGCCCACCAAAGATGCAAAGTCGAAATATGCCCTTTCCGGACCGACTTCTCCCTCGACGCCTCGGCACTGATGGCCTTGATTGGCAGGTAATCTTCAATCAATCGCTTATCTTCCAAAGCTGCCCTCTATGCAAAACCTCCCTCTGTCTTTCATCTTTTACCTTTCTTAATGATCTGAGAGGATACCGTTAGCAATATTTCGCCATATAGTTCAAATACGGATTTAAAATTTACTGCGCCAGAAGCCGTCGACAACCCAGCGGTCGGCGATACCAAAAGAAGCGCTCCCGGCCCAATCCTGTTTCGCGCGCCATAAACTCTGCGAATCATGTTCTCGTATTGTTTTGAGGCGTGTTGTGAATAATGAACACATCGGTTCCGGATTAACCGCATATTGTTTAAATCATTTGCTGCAGAACTTAATGCTGATTCGAAAGGTTCACCTCCTTTGAAAAATACTTTTGCCCTTTCTCTAACCGAATCATGGTTCGCCCAATCAACATATTTACGCGTTCCTCGCAAAAGATCGTTTACTGTATCAGAATCGACAACAAGAACTCGGTTACATTTTTTAAAATCGCCCAAAGGGGCATCTACTACCATAGTTTCAAACACTCTCTCTAAAAACTCTTCCCATGCGGTAAAAAGGATGACGAACGCCATCTCGCAAAGCCTTTCACGTTGCGTCTTGCTAATGGCTCTCTTTTGGTTGGCGTCTAAGATACATATTTTATGTAATGCAAGCACAAACCGAGTTTGTTCCTTACGAACCCTTTCAAGGTTTTCCTGAATCCGTTTTAGTTTAGGAGAGACTAGAGACATTGACCATTCCTAAATTGCAAGCCCATTCTCGATATAATCTTTTATTGTCTTAACTCGAATAATTTTCTGGTCACGATCTCCAGTACCTTTTTGGGTAGAAGCAAGAAATTTCTCTATATCTGATGGTTGAGAAGAGCTTTTATATTTTCGGTTAAGTGTCCCCAATGAATCCTTTATCTTTAAGAGGTCAGACAAAGATAGATTTCGGTGCTTCCCTCCCCCGCCGAGTTCGGGAGTTTGAGGTATTCCGTACATAACGTGATAAAAAGCACCAAACAGTGAATAAAAAAGAATTCTACGGCAAAAAATCGTCTCTTTTAACGATTCTCCAAAGCACCTTACAATAGAATCAATTACAGACTCAAATTCCCTTATCATCCTTTCCTTATCGGGAAAGGAGTCATCATTCTTTTCGTAAAGATCTTTGATTTTGCCTCGTCTATGTTGAATTCCCACCAACATCACGACAAGAAGCTCTGTCGTTAGTTCGGCCTCAGCCATACGAATGATCTGGCGATCTTGCAATATTTTATTTTGTCGCCAGAATTCAAGATGATTATATCCTAATGAATATACGGTCTGCTTAAATTCCCCAAAGTAAGCAGCATTTAGTAATTCTTGATCAGTAAGTTTTTGTGCGTATGTATTCAATCGTGCAAAAATATCGAGAACATCGGCATCAGAGACTTCCTCAAGAAGGACGACTGAAAACTCATAAGTTAGAAAACGTTGCTTGGCATCGGAAGGCAATTGGTTGAATGTCAGGCCTCCAAAGGATGGATTTTGTGATTTCAATATTCCAAATTGGTCTTTTGAATAGGATATTATAGATTGAAGACGTTGTTGTCCATCTACGACTTCCCTTATTGTCTTTCGTTGCTGTGGGTCAACATTTTGCCTTATAAATATGATCGGGATGGGAAGACCACGCATTATGGTATCAATCAAGTGAGATTTGGCCTTTTGGGACCAGACATCACGTCGCTGGAATCTTGGCTGTAGGACAAGTTCACCTCTCTCGTCCGAAGATAGAAAGTCATTTACGCTGTATGCGCGTGGCTTATGGGTACCCATGCTTTCCTCCTTAATTCATCTTATAGATTCTTCAATATATCGCTTAATCCGCTCTCGATTGGCATCGAGGCTGGAGAATTGCTTTTCACAGACATCACTGAAACGGGCCAGGACTTTACGGTTAATTTGCTCCTGATCTTCAAAGATGGCCAAGGAACGGAAGGTTAATCCCCATCGCTCATGTTGAAGTAAGGTTATCATGGCGTCCCTCGTTCTTTCATCGTTGGGCAGGGCCTGAACGTAAAGGGGCCTCGACATCCCATTAATTCGACAATCAATGGGATATTTTCCTTGAGGATCGTGTTGGGGATCACACCAATCAAACTCTCGCCGGTTTTCTGGGACACATTCTTCCATAAATACCCTGAAGTCTTCCATAAAGGTAGAGCGGACCCGTTCCCTGGAAAGATAGGATATGTCCGTAATCTTTAAAAGAGCCTGAATGAAGCTATATAAAGCATCACCATACTGATCATCCGGGATAGGGATAAGGAGTTCTCCTTCCCGGTCCTGAACACTAAATAATGATAAGGCATTGGTAATAATTTTTTGTCTTGTGCCTCTGAGCAGGTCCTTTTCATCAAGGTCATAGGTCAGGTGCATATAAGTATGGCCTTCATCGGATAGAACCCAGCCTCCATTTTCTTTCCTCAAAATAATAGAAAGATGGTCGCCATCCTCGAACATGAACGGGGTAAAAACCCGATAGCGGCTTATCCCCTCAGAAGCCAACCGTAGTTTTTGGCAGACTTTTTCTCTAAAGTCCTGTTCGATGGTTTCTGCCTTCATTGCTTAAATCTCCTCAAAAAGTTCGGCTTGATAAGGAAAAGGCCTCTGAAAATTACAATCTCTGAATAAGCAGTTTATAGCTTTCCGGAACTCTGCAAACCGATCTGTGGGCTCGGCATAAGCATCCTCCCTTGCCCCGATGTCTTGATACCGTTGGGTCGCCTGATGAATATGAAAGTCATAAAATACCTCCCCCTCAAGAGAGTTGGTATGTTCATGACTTTTACCATTATATCGCCTTAAACGGAAGAGTTGGTTTGAATTAGGAGGTCGGTATATTAATATTCCCGAAAAATCATGAGGATTGAAAAGGCTTTGCCTTAAAACCAGGCGGAATTCACTCCCGGACAAACCGGTTACATCCAATTCTCTTTCCTTGTGCCCCCTTTTCGGACGTGTTTGAATTTTGGCCTGGTAGTCTGTAGGTAATGGCTTTGTTTCCTGGATTAACCCGGCGATCTCTTGGTCGGTAAAAATAACAGCCATTTCTTAATTTCCTTTTTCTTGGTTTATTTTTATCGCCTCTGCGCGAATTTCATAAAACCTTTTCTCTAAGATCTCCCTTTTTAAATGATCCAACTTCTGGGCCGGGTTCTGAATTCTTATGGGTTCGGCATCGAGATTTTCCAAAGGATCCCAGACTACAGGCGTTAGAGTATTTGGCTTTTCTTCGGTAGGTTTAATGAGATAATTGGCTTCCTCTACGGAGATAGTTGTTTCATCAAGACTTCCATCCGGAAGACGAACCAGACATTCAAATCCATTTTCAAGAATCCGAACATCTACAAGGGTGACCGGAACATCGAAGTGGCCAGGTAAGGATACTTTTTGGCCGATAGGGAGGGATTTTTTTTCGCTCATTATTTTTCTATTATAACAGAAAAAATAATCAGTTAGTAAAACAAATCAGAAACTACCGATGAAATGAGCGCTCAACCAATAATCTCCACCTCGGCCTCAATCTCCACCGGAATGTTAAAGGGCAGCTCGGCCAGGCCTACGGCCGACCGGGCGTGATCCCCTTTTTCTTTTCCATACAGTTCGAAAATCAAATCCGAGAAACCATTAATCACCGAAGGCATTTGATTAAAACCCGAGGCGGCGTTGACCATGCCGAAGACTCGCAACCAGGCGCTGATCCGGTCCAGGTCCCCCAGGGTGCGTTTTAGATTGCCCAGGATAGCCAAGGCCGTAAGTCTGGCCGCCTGGTAGCCTTCCTCGAGAGAAACCTCGGCACCGACTTTGCCCAAAGGCTTGGCCAGGGAGCCGTCGGGATTCAAAGGCGGGTGTCCGGAAACAAAAGCGCGGTTGCCCCGCACCCTGACCCAGGAAAATGGAAGGGCCACCCCCGGCGGGGCCTTGACCGGTTCTGGTAGCACCAGGCCCAGTTCCTTTAGTTTGGCTTCTATGCTCAAATCGTTTCCCTTTTTCTCCGACATAATATCACCTCTCCAAATTTTTTGAATTGCCCCGCTAAATTTCTTCTACCCAATCGTTAAAAAAGGTATAATTTAAATTCAACAGCCTCGCAAAAGAAGGAGTTGTTTTTTGCCTATGATTAGGTCGGGCCTATGTTTACCCAGGGATCATAGACTATCAAAAAATAAATTAAATGTCACTACCGAGAAAATCGGGAAAAGAAGAAAATGATATTCAAGTCTTTTGAGATCATCTCCGGAATTTTTTGTGTCGGCGGTTCTGATATTTCCCATCCGCAGGATGCCTTGGCTTATCTGGTGAAAGGTAGTGATCAGGCGGTTCTGATTGATTCCGGGGCCGGAAAGGGTTCTTCGGTTATTTGGGAAAATATCCAGAAATCAGGAGTCAATCCCCGGGAACTGTCTCTTCTGATCCTGACCCATGCCCACGTAGACCATATCGGGGGGGCCGAATTTTTCAAAAATAAAACCGGTTGCCGGATTGTCGCCCAAGAAGGCGATCAAGAGGCCATCGAATCAGGGGATCCGGTCTTAACCGCCGCTTCCTGGTATGGAGCGACTTTGCCTCGCCTGAAGGTCGATCTTGTTTTAAAAGAAAAAATGGAGGAGCTGTCCTTAGGCCAAAAGGAAAAAATTCATTGCCTCCATACTCCCGGCCATACCCCGGGCTCGATTTCTCTCTATATCGATCGTCAGGGACACCGGGTCCTCTTCGGCCAGGATATCCACGGCCCTTTTTCCAAAGAATTTGGCTCCAATCTGAGCGACTGGCACAATTCCATGAAGGAACTCCTGGCCTTAAAAGCGGACATTCTGTGCGAGGGTCATTTCGGAATCTATCGAACCCCCCAAAAGGTCAAGGCTTATATTGAACAGTATATGAAACGACATCTATCCCTTGGTGCAGGGGGCTTCAAAATTGATTTCGCCGAACGCTGAACGCTATACACCGAACGTTATTTTGGTGTTATATTTATGCCCCCTAATCCCTTGCTGATACGCTATGCCTCTCTTCTTACGGCAGCAGACCTCGAAGGTCCTATCCTGGACCTGGCCTGTGGTGAAGGGCAAAATGGTCTTTTCCTGGCCGGCTTGGGCCTTCCGGTCATCTTGGCCGATCGAAGCGAAGATGGGCTGAAAGCGGCTAAAAGCATTGCCAAGGGAAAGGGGCTTGAACCAGACTTTTGGGGGATTGATCTTGAAACCGGGGTCAACCCCTTTAAGGAAGAACAATTCCGGGCCATTCTGGCCTTTCGCTACCTTCACCGCCCGCTGATTCCCTGCTTAAGAAAGGGGGTCAAAAAGGGAGGGCTGATCATCTATGAAACCTTCACCGTCGAACAACCCCGCTATGGTTCTCCTCATAATCCTGATTTTCTGCTCAAGCCCGGGGAGCTATCCGGCTGGTTCAAGGATTGGCAGGTGATCCATTATTTTGAGGGCCTTTTAGAAAATCCCCAAAGGGCCATGGCCCAGATCGTCTGCCGAAAACCCTTATAATCCTGGCTGGAGCCATGGATCTCCAGATGGATTGGATCCAGCTTGGTCCCTGGGCAAGTTCGAGTTCAAGAAAAAAAGATATAAAACACCATTGGATGTCAACCTATGAGGGTATTAATTGAATTTTTCCCGAAGCACCCTTTTTAAGATCTTTCCCGTCGGCGTTCGGGGGATGGCATCGGTAAAGATCACCGCCTTGGGAATCTTGAATCTACCAATCTTACCCTGGCACCATTCGATAAGCTCTTCTTCGCTCAGTTTCTCCCCGGGTTTGACGACGATGACGGCCTTGACGGCTTCGCCCCATTTTTCATGGGCAAAGCCGATGACGCCCACGTCGGCTATTTTGGGATGATGGAGTAAGGCGTCTTCGATCTCGGCCGGATAAATATTTTCACCGCCCGAAATGATCATGTCTTTTTTGCGATCTAAGATATATAAAAAGCCTTCCCGATCCATTTTACCGATGTCGCCGGTATAAAGCCATCCGTCTTTGATAGCGGCCGCCGTGTCCTCGGGCCGGTTCCAGTAGCCTTTCATCACATTAGGCGCCCGCAACAGCACTTCCCCCTTCGTCTCCGGCCCGACGTCTTTGCCCTCCTCATCGACCACCCGGACCTCCGCGTGAAAAAAGGCCTTGCCGCAGGACCCTACCTTGGCCAGGGCGTTTTCCGGGTCGAGCACCGTGGCGGTATTACATTCGGTCAGACCGTACAATTGACGGACCTGAATGCCCGAGGCCGCATATTCCTTTATCAGGGTTACTGGTACGGGTGCGGCGTAAACCAGGATGACTTTGACCGAACTCCAGTCGTATTTTTCAAAATTCGGTACCCACTTGAGAAAATCCAAAAGGGCCGGCACCGAACCGAAACCGGTGACTTTCTCTTCCTGCAAGAGTTCCAGGAAGCGTTGGGGATCCAAGCTTCGGAGCAAGACCGCCTTCCCCCCGGTGTGGACCAGCCAAGGCGGGCCGGCCAGTGCGCCGATGTGAAACAGGGGTAAGGCGATCAGGTTGGTATTGCCGATATCCAGACCCAGGGTGCACATGAGATTGACCGAGTTCCAATAATAGTATAAGTGGCTCAACTCCGCCCCTTTGGGCCGGCCGGTCGTGCCTGAAGTGTAGAGGATCGTCAAGGTGTCGTCGTCGCCACCGATGATCCCCGGCTCCTGATCGGAAGCCGAGTCGATCAGGGCCTGGTAGGATTTGGCCCAATCAATCGGCTCATCAATGATGGCTACAAGCTCTTTGGCCGGGATTTCCCGGCGGATGGAATCAACGACCCCCAGGTATTCCTTCCCAAAAACGAACACCTTGGCCGTGCAGTCCGACAGAATAAATTGAATCTCCGGTCCGGCCAGGCGGTAGTTGACCGGCACCAGGACGGCCCCGATCTTTCCCAACCCGAAATACAGGTCATAATACTCCGGTTCGTTTAAGGCCAGCAAAGCCACCCGGTCGCCGTAGCAAACGCCCAGGGCCTTCATGGCATTGGCCAATCGGTTGGCCCGCTCGTTCAGTTGTCGATAGGTGCGGCGCACCTTCTCGCAGACCAATCCTTCTCTCTCAGGGGTTAGAAAAGACCGCTTGGTTAAAAATTCTCCGATGTTGATCTTCATGCCGGGCTCCTCCTTTTTACCTGAATTTCAGATGTAGTTTGAATTGGTGACCTCTGAGCTTCAAAGCCGTATCGGATTTTCATGGTCCGGGAGATTTCCCGGGCCAGTTCGAAAGCCCGATCCGATTGGTCGGGGGTCAACAAAACGGTCTCACATGAAGGGATGATCCAGGAAGAAGCAGCCAGCAGGGCTTCATCGATGCCGCCCTTCACGAAGAGGTCTATTCCTTTCTGAAGCCGGTCCAGGAGACTTTCGAGGGTTTCCTTTTCCAGCACTTCTCCGGAAACAGGGATGCATCCCCAGCCGATCATGCCGCCGCGCTCCAGAAAGCCTTTGAAGTCTTTCACGTAAAGGGCGGCTTTATCGGCATGCTGATAGGCATCGAAATTGATGACATCCGTATTCGTCTGGGTGAGCAGGGACCAGTCCACATTGGCGCAACAGTGGATCCAGGTCAGGCACTCCAGGGCTTCAAAGCTGCCGTTGATGGCCGAGATCATCTCTTCCCTGGTCCCGGTCCCCCCGGCGGAGGTAAAATTCACCAGCGTCGTTTCGGGGAGGTCGGCGACGACCTCCACCCCGGGCACTTCATCCCTGATTTTTTTCTCCAGCCAGCGGGCCTTTATATTGCTGGCCTTTATGAGCATGTCTCGCAGGGTCTCGTTGTGGATGGACGGGTTACCGTCGGGCATCTTGATGGTATCCCCCAGGATCAGCGGCCCGGCAGTGTGAAAGACGACCCATTTGAGCCCCTCGGGTCTGTTCCGGCTCAGGGACTCGATCATGGCATAGAGAAAGGGGGCGGTCTCCGGCCGGATGGCAAAATAATCCAAGTCATTGGCTTCATACCGGTCATAGAACTCGAGGAGCTCTTCTTCCCTGGCGGGCGAGAGGTCGAGCAGGATCCGCCTTTTTTCACGATCGAAAACCAGGCAGGGCATCCCCTCAAGCATCCAGCGGATGCTCCGGGTCATGACCGGAAGACAGGGCGCCTCCGGAAAATTTCTGAGAACGGCCTCAACGCCCCTGGTGATTTCCCGGTAGGGAACGAAGGACATGGCCGTGGCCGTAAATTTGGGCTTCTCAAAGCTTCTTTTCATATGACCTCCTGAGCGGTGATCCTTTCTGGTGCAGGAACTCGTTGCCTGATTAAGAAGATGTTTTCCGATGGATAGACTCTAAGACAAGAAAACCAACGGGTCAAGAAGAAAGAAAAGGGGGGGAAGGCCGAAAAGACAGGACGGTCAGAGGATTAGTGAATATCCCGAAATTTTGATTTTCTTTTTGACGAAGCCCCGGAGAAACATTACACTGGTAACTCAAAAATCCTGATTCGGGAAGGAAGAGTCTCTATGGCAGGCAGCGGAACGGAACGACCAGCGGATCTTTCACTATTTTTCGAGCCGAGGAATGTGGCGGTTATCGGGTCCTTCAGGAAAGGGTCCTTCGGCGGATACGTGGTGCTTAAATCCCTTTCAAAGGCCGGCTACAAAGGCAAAGTCTATCCGGTGAACCCGGCTTATCAGGAGGTGTCGGGCCTAAAGGTCTATCCTTCGGTGGGAGAGATTCCGGCCAAGGTGGACCTGGCCCTGATCATGATCAACGCCCGACATGTTCCGGCCGTCATCCGGGAATGTGCCCAAAGCGGTATCCGGGCCGTTGTTCTCGTGGCCGACGGTTTCGCCGAACGGGACCGGGAAGGGGCCAGGCTGCAGGAGGAGGTCGTAAGGATTGCCCGGGAATGGGGGGTGCGAATCATCGGGCCCAACACGGCCGGTCTGGTCAACAACCACAACGGCTTCAACCCCTCTCCTTACGATGCCGGTTACTATGGGTTCAAAAAGGGGGCGGTGACCATCTGCTCCCAGACCGGGATGATCAATCCCCAGGCCTATCCGTACCCCGATCTCCGGTTCGGCATCAGTAAACTTTGCGATTTTGGAAACAAGTGCGACTTGGACGAATGCGATCTTTTGGAATATCTGGAAAAGGACCCGGCTACCGAGGTCATCAGCATGTATATCGAGACCATCCGGGACGGGAGGAGATTTCTGAAGGTCTGTGAACGGGTGGCCGCCAAAAAACCACTGCTGGCCCTCAAGGTGGGGGCCACCAGGGAAGGGGCCCGGGCCTCCGCCTCCCACACCGGGGCCTTGGCCGTTGACGATAAAATCTTTGAGGCCGCCTGCCGTCAGTCCGGGGTCCTGCGGCTCGAAGAATTCAAGGAGCTTTTTGAGCTCCCCAAGATCTTTGCCGCCCAGCCCCTGCCCAAGGGAAACCGCTTCGGCCTGGTCAGCTATACCGGGGCCATAGGGGTGCTGGCCGCGGATGAAGGGGCCAAATACGGTCTGGCCATGGCCAAATTGGCCCCCGAAACGGCCGGGATGTTCGAAGACCTCTTTCCCGGATTGGGGGGCATGCCGGTCGACATCGGCCCCATGATACCCTCGGTGAAAGATTTCTCCACCGTCTATTCGGGGATTCTACAGGCGGTCCTTAAAGACGAAAACGTGGATTCCCTGTTCAATGTCCTTTGGGCGGACGCCGGCGGCAACAACACCAAGGCCTATCTCGGTGCCTATGAAGAGCTGAAGGGCTCGATCCGTAAGCCTATCGTTACCTGGATTTACGGTCCCGACTCGGCCAAGGTGCGTGATCTGACAGATCGAATCGAGGAACTGGGCTTCCCGGTTTTCGGGGAACCGGAACGATGTGTCAAGGCCCTGGGCCTGTTATTCCAATACGCAGACAGGCACCCAGGGAACGGCTTTCCCGATGGAAAAAATTAAAAAGATCCTGTTTAATCCTGTCTAAAAGATAAATTGATTATCAAATTTTGAGGTGCAACCATGTTTTTAGATTATCCGGGGATTAACTACGAAGTACATGGGCAGGGGGCGCCGCTGGTTTTGCTTAACGGCATTATGATGAATACCCTGAGCTGGGTGGACCACGTTGCCAAACTCAAGGATCACTTCCAACTCATCATCTACGATATGCGGGACCAGGGGCAGTCGAATCGACTGCCGGAAGGTTATGATAACCGCATTCATGCCGAAGATCTTAAAAAACTCCTCGACCATCTAAAAATCCCCAAGGCCCATCTCTGGGGCCTTTCCTACGGCGGTCAGGTGGCCTTGATTTTTACCTTGAAATATCCGGAGATGGTCGCGAAGCTGGTTCTGTCCAATACCTCGGCTTACGTGGATCAATACCTTCTTTCCCTGGGAGAATTGTGGAAGAGGGCCGCCCGGTTATACGATGGAGAGGCCTTCTTTGACCTGGCCTTGATCCCCATCTATTCCCGGGCCTTTTACAATAATCACTTTGACTGGCTGGCCAACAGGCGAAAGCTGTTCAAGGATTTTCTGACCAAGGAATGGTTTGACGGCTTTATAAGGCTGGCTTCCTCCAATGCCACCACCTACGATCTGAGAGCGGAGATGGCCTCCATTAAACACCCCACCCTTCTTATCGCCGCCCAGGAAGACATCATCACACCCTATTCCCAGATGCTTGAAATGAGCCGGGCCATGACCAATTCCCAATTCGTCTGTGTCCCCGAAACCGGCCATGCGGCCTTTCTGGAAAAAATAGAGACCTTTTGCACGCTGATAAAAGGGTTTTTGGGATAAAAAAAGGAGGAAGTCATTAGACCTCCTTTTTCAGGACAGCTTTAATCTAACCAAGTTCAATCTTAAAAAATACCAAATTTTTTTAAGGCTTCATCCTTATTCTGAATTCTGAATTGTGGCTCCTGGATTCTGAATTCAGGATTAATTTTTAATGCCGGTGTCCGCAACAACTCCCCGGGCCGGCGCAGCCTGCGGCCTGAGCGGGAGTGGAACCACAGCAAGCCGTATCCCCAGGCCCCGGCAGGCTGTTCCGAATCGCTCCAGAGAGAGAAGAAGTGGCGGAAAGCATACGCTTTAAATTTTTACTCCCACAACCCAGGCATTCCGGTGCATCACTGGAGTTCGTCAGAAGCATTTCGCTTACCTTTCCGCAGTCAAGACAAAGAAAATCATACAAGGGCATTTTTATCCTCCTTCTGAAATCAACCTTTTTCTTCCTTTAATCGAAACTCCGTGATGGCCTTGGCCAGGGTTTTAACGGCCAACCGGATGCAGTGTTGCTTTTGATCGGGAATCTCTATCAGCTCCCGGAAGACATCTCCATCCTTGATTTTCAGGGCATGATGGAGTTCCTTCCCTTTGACTAAGTCAGCCAGGGCCATGGCGGCGGCAATAGCGCCGGGACAACCCAACACCTGAAATTTGGCCGCCTGGATAGTCCCCTTGTCGACCTTAAGATAACACTTCATAGTGTCGCCACAGGGGCCTGTCAACTCGGTAACATGATCGGCATCTTTCAGCGGCCCCTGATTGGGTTTGGTCAGATAATAATCGATCGCTTTTTCAGAATACCCTGAGCCCAAGAGCATCTCCCGTATACTCGCCAACTCATTATTATTGTTTATCAAATCTGGCTCCATTTTTTATCTCTCCTTCAATGGGCGCACCCGTTGCCGCCCTGGTGCCCTGCACAGGTCATGTTGTCTGAAAACTCGGGCAATTGACCTTTTTTAAACAGTTCCAGGTTTTCAAACACACTGCCTTCGACGGCCCTAAAGACCCTTATCCCCTGCCCTTGGATCTTCATGAGGGCGCCGGCCCCGATGCCGCCGACTACGACCATGTCTACAGGTGTTCCCCCCAGGGCCTTGAGCGGTTGGCATTGGCCGTGGATATGGTGGGCATCCGTATTTCCAATGGCTTCGACAACGCCATTTGAGCTATCTAAGACCACAAAAAAAGGGGCAGAACCAAAATGACCATAAACCGGGCTTTCCAAGCCTCGGTCTTCTTTAACCGGAAATGCAATTCTCATAGAACTAATTCCTCCATTCTTAATCTAAGGACAACCGATGTCCTTTTGAGGGTGAATCATATGCTTTTGGGAACAAGATTGTCAAGAACCCTTAACGGCCGGCTATTTAAGATATAAGGGCTTCTGATTTCGTTCCACCCGGCGGATATTTTCAGCAACGGCCTTAACAATCCCTCTCATCGAGACATCGGTCGAGCCGCCGATATGGGGAGTGGCCAAGACGTTGTACAGAAAGATCGGATCTTCGGGATCAGGCGGTTCTTCCCAAAAAACGTCCAGTCCGGCACCGACGATTTGACCGGAGGCCAGGGCTTCTTCCAGGGCATTACGATCCACCAGACCTCCTCTCGACAGGTTGATAAGATAAGCCCCGGACTTCATCAAAGCAAAGCTGTTGCGATTCATGATCTGTTTGGTGTCGCTGGTTAGCGGCAGACAAAGAACCACGAAGTCCGATTTTTGAAGCAACTCTCCAAGATCCTCCGGCCCTCCGGCCCAATCCAGCCCCAGGTCTTTTTTAGCCTTTTGAGGGTCTTTTCTTTTTATGCCGATGAGACGGACGTCGAAGGGTTTGAGCCTCCGGATCAAGGCCCGGCCGATTCCGCCCAAGCCCACCAGGCCCACGGTCTGGCCCTGGAGGGCCCGGCCCTGGGGTTCGCCCATCTTCCGATTGACCAGACTTTTGGCCATACCGCGGTAGTCTCTGGCCAAGCCGATCATCAGATAGACCCCCAATTCGGCCACCGAATCGGCATTGCCTGATTTATCCGAAGGCACATTGGCCACCCGGATCTTCAAGTCCCTGGCCGCTTCCAGGTCCACACTCTCGAGTCCCACGCCGCACTGTTGAATTAAGCGCAGGTCATCGGCCTCGGCCAGCATCACCCGGGTAATCGAAGTCATGGTCGGGATCAGAACCTGAACCCCCTTTAGGGTATCCACCCCGAAACGGCTCGTGGCCTTAAAATCGTGCTCAGGGATTTCCTTTCGGATCTTATGGAAAAAACCTCCCCAGGCATTCTCAGGAGCGGCAAAAAGAATTTTCATCAATCCCTCGCTAAAAATCGTTCATGGATGAAAAAATAGCCTATAACCAGCCATAGGGCAAACCCGCAAAAAAAAGGCCGTCTCATTTACACGGCCTTTTTAACTCCCGATGTTTTACCGGATCTTATTCCACGTTAATTTTGATTTGTTTTTCTTTGGCCTTTTCGCTTTTAGGCAAAGTAACGGTCAGCACGCCGTCCCTATGGTTGGCCCTGATCTTTTGGGGGTCCACTTCGGCGGGCAAACGGATATTGCGGGAAAAAGCCCCATACCGTCGTTCCACTAAGTGGTAGGATTCCTCCTCACCTTCCTTCTCTTGCTTCTTTTCCCCTTTCAACGTCAACAAATCGCCGCTGACGGAGACTTCAATATCTTTTGAGCTCATACCCGGAAGTTCAGCGGTGATCACAATGTTATCTTTGGTTTCCTTGACATCCAAGGCCGGTCCCCAAATGGTTTCCGCGAAGGGTTGAAATCCCACATCTCCAAAAAAACGGCCCCATAAATCATCCATCTCTTTTCTCAGCTTGGACAAACTCTTTGTCCTTTCCCAAGGAATCAGATCAAACATATATCTCCCTCCTTTGGTTCTCTGTTTATTTCTTCGTTGTTTAAGAAATAAATAATCATCAGTTTCATTTTTGTCAATGTTTGAATGAATTAAATGGACCTGAACGCTACCAGGCAGTTCCTGAGGTCCCTTAGTCTTTGTTTTGGCGAAAGGAGAGAGAGGGGCGGTACCGGAAGGCCATAAACGAATGCGGGCTTAGTGAGGCCCGCAAAAGCAGTCCGAGTAGGACCCTTTCGCCGCAAGACGGATTCGTCCATAGACAGACAAAAAAAATATATATAACAAGTCACAGCACCGTGTTATATATGGAACTTGGAAATCATCCACAAATGATTGCCATTGCCCTGTGCTGGTATTGGCGATAATGGGTTGACTCAACAAGCGGCCTCACGGTCAGATGAGACGGCTCGAAGATTTTTTTCTCACCTCAAAAAGTGCGGTAAAAAGGAAATTCTCCCATGCAGTTAAATTACTATGGTTTTTCCGATAAACCTTTCGAACTTTCCCCAGACCCCAAATTTTTGTATTTGACTTCGGGCTACAAAAAAGCCCTTGAAACGGTATGGAAAGGGATAACAGACCGAAAAGGTTTGATCATTCTGACCGGGGAAAGTCGGAACAGGGAAAACGATGTTAATTTACAGCATCATAGCAAGGCTCCCAACCCATATAAAAACCGCGCTTATTTTCCATTCAACTTATGATTTTAAAGAATTGCTCGAGCAGATTTATTCTGAATTAGGGGAATCGCCACCGACCGAAGGGATGAATGATCTTGAAATTGGAATCCTGGCTTATTTAAGGAAATTAAGAGAGCAAGGAGAGATATTAGCCGTCTTTATTGATGAAGCCCAGAAACTCTCTGGAGATGTGATCAGAGACCTCTTAAACTTTCTTGATTCGGAACCGTGGATTTCTGAAACCCTCCAGCTTGTTTTGATAGGGCAGACCGAATTCGAAGAAACACTAAATACCCCTACGTTAAGAAATCGCACCCGAATTTCACCGCAACAGGTTCAAATAAATATTCTATCCAGGATAGAATCTTTGGACTATATCGAACATCGATTAAGGATTGTCGGAAGGTCTTCAGCAGAAATTTTCTCTCCTCAAGCCTTATCATTGATCACCGAAAATTCCAAGGGGATTCCGAGGCTGATCAACATCGTTTGCGATAATGCCCTCTTTACCGGATATAATGAGTCGTTGAAAAGAATTGAACTGGACACTATCCAGAAAGTCATTAGAAACCTTGATGGGCCTGAGAAAAAATCCAAAGTCTGGAGAAAGAGTTCTAAACAGGCCCCTCCCTCTCAGTCCAGGGATCGTCTTTCTGTCAAACAATGGCTACTCATTTTTTTCAGCCTCGCACTGGGGGTTGTCGTTTTTTTATGGCACAACGAGTTTACAGATTACCCGACAGAGCCAAGATGGCCAGGATCTGTCAAAACCCAGATGGGCAAAATGGGCCATCCCGTTGAAGTTATTAACCCCCAAAAAGAAACCCAAAAGAATTCTGCAGGACTCCCTGTGATACCTGAAGATGTCCCAAAACCAACCCAAAAAAAATCCTTGGAAAGGCAAGCCCCTTTAATTGAGGCACCTTCGATACGCATGATTCAGGTAAAGAAGGGAACGACTTTATCTCTTCTGTCTCTCCAATATTACGGGAAATTCAACGACTCCCTGATCGATTTAATCTCATTCTATAACCCCACCATCAAAAATATCGATCTCATCCTCGTCGATCAGAAAATTCAAATACCGGAACTCAGCGAAGAAGCCTTAATAATACAGGGTGCCGACAAAAAATATCGTATTCATTTGGGAACCTTTTCCGACTCAAAAAAAGCAAAAGAGTTTAATGACCAATCTGCTCTGAAAGGGAAAAAAATTACTATCCAGTCAAAAAACATTTCACTCAAACGAAAATGGTATCGTGTCGAGGTAGGAATGTTTGAAAGTAAACAAGAAGCGCTTGAAGTTATTAAAACCCTTCGGGGAAAAGGACTTTTACCCTTTTTTTAATCAAGCCCCGGTATTTCGTCAAGAGGTATTTAATGTGGACGGTGCTCCTGGACGACGAGTTAAAGGCACTTGGCATGAGTGCCAGCGAGCTGACGAAAAAATTGGTCATGCGACGAACCGGCCTATCCAGATCATACGAGGCAAACGGGTCATTCTTCATGTCGCTGATATCGCCAGTCAGAAAGTCGCGGCCTTAAGAGCCACTATCCTTCAAACAGTGACCAAATAACGCATTTTGTCCAGTCAATCAACACCCATACTCTTAGACTTACGAAGTCGTTTATAATCCGGTAAAAAGCGCTGCCGCTGTCGTGCCGGATATCGGCTCCATTGTTGGCAAAAAACCGCATGGCGGCTTCGACGGGCTCAAGTGGCGTGCCGTGGACGTCTGCCTGATGAGAGGACCAAAAATTTTCCCTTGACAAAGGACGAGAAGTTTATGTATGCAATTTTACATACAGGATTGTTGAACATTTCGGCACACAACTGAGTTAACTCCTTGAGGACGAGCTTCCTTGGACCTGGTGCAATTCCTAAAAATTCGGGCCGAAAAATATCAGGACCGACCCCTGCTTTACGGTCGGGAAGTTCCGGGCGGGATCAGTTATCACACCTTCGATGTCCTAACCGACCGGATCGCCTTTGGGTTGGAAAGAATGGGACTGGGCTCTGAAGATCATATGGCCGTCCTCCATCCCAACAGTCCTCAAACGTTGCTCGCCTACTATTCTATTGTCAAGGCCGGGGGCGTCGTCATTCCCATTAATCCCATCTATACCCCCCCGGAAATCACCTTTATTTTGAATAACTCCGAAGCCAGGGCTTTGATCCTCCATGAATCCTTTATCCCCAAAATAGAGGAAATCAAGAAGGAGATCCCCGGAGTAACGATTTTTATTGTTCGAAAAGACTCCGAGCACTTGGAGGAAGCCGTGGAAAGGACCGTTGGCTCTCCCCTCTCAGCCATAAAAGCCAAGGGCTTTCAACCTCAGGATCCAGCGATTATTTTTTACACCTCCGGAACCACGGGAAGACCCAAAGGGGTTATTTTAACTCACGGCAATTTTTGTTTCGGCGGTCCCAATGTGGCCCAGAATTATGGGCTCCGGGAAAGCGATTGCACTATGGCCGTCCTGCCTTTAGTCCATGTTTTTTGTGTAGCCAGCCCCTTCTTCGGGAGCTTGAGCTCCGGCGGGAGCGTGGTGGTCCTGGAACGGTTTAAAATCGAAGAGGTCTTTGAAGCCATTGAGCGCTACCGGGTGACCTGGTTTCCCGGTGTGCCCACCATGTTCACCTATTTATTAAACGGGCTGAAGGAAAACCAAAAGGATTTATCTTCCCTGAGGATGGGCCTGTCCGGCGGGGCCTCCCTTCCGGTAGAGGTCTTGCGACAATGGGAGGAGCATTTCAAGGCGGATATCATCGAGGTTTACGGATTGACCGAATCAACAGGCCTGGTGACGGCCAACCCGGTCTATGGCACCCGAAAACCCGGATCGATAGGCATCACTGTTTCCGGGGTCGAAGCCAGGATTGTGGGTAAAGACGAACAAGAACAACCGAACGGTGAAATAGGGGAGCTCATCTTTAAAGGCCCTAATGCTACCCGGGGCTACTTCAACCTTCCCGAGGAAACCGCTGAAAAAATCAGGAATGGGTGGGTCCATACCGGCGATCATGTCTTCAGGGATGAAGAAGGCTACTTTTATGTCGTCGGCCGGGAGAAGGAACTAATCATTTGCGGGGGCTACAATATCTATCCCCGGGAGATCGAAGAGGTCCTCCATGGATATCCTGGCGTCAATGAGGCGGCGGTGATCGGCATCCCTGATCCGGCCAAAGGGGAGGTTCCCAAAGCCTTTGTCTCCGTTAAAAAAGGTACTCTGGTGACCGAAGCGGCCTTGTTGGCGTATTGTAAAAAAAATCTGGCCCCTTATAAAATCCCCCAAATTGCCTTCCTTGAGGAACTGCCCAAAAATATCACCGGGAAGATTATGAAGAAGGAACTTCCACGAAAATGAAATTGGTATAGAGGAGAAATTTATGGATCTCATGTTATCTGCTGAAGAAAAGGAGTTTAAGGCCTATTGCCGCCGGTTTGCCCGGGAAAAATTGATCCCCTTGTCCGAGCGCTACGGAGAGACAGATGATATTCCTCCTGAATTGGTTAAGGCCATGGCCGAGGCCGGAATTTTCAAGCTCATCCTGCCTGAGGATCTTGGCGGCCGAGGGGTCAAGGCCCTGCCCATCTGTCTGGCCAGGGAGGAAATGGCCGGAATATACTGTCCGGCCGATGTAACCCTGGCCATGCAGGGATTGGGCAGTTACCCCATCTATCTGGCCGGCAACCAGGCACAGAAGGAAAAATTTCTGACCAAGATCGGGGCCGGAGAGCTACTGACCACCTATGCCCTGACCGAGCCGGAAGCCGGCTCCGATGTCAAAAGCCTAAAAACCGAGGCCCGGGAAGATTCAGAGGGCTTTGTGCTCAACGGCATGAAGCGCTTTATTTCCAACGGCCAGGCGGCCCATATCGCTATTGTCTTTGCCAAGACCCCGCTGGCTGACAACCCCAAGGCCATGTCGGCCTTTATCGTCGAAAAGGGAAGGCCTGGGTTTACGGTCCATCGGAGGCTTAAGCTGATGGCCCCCCATGACAGCACTGAACTGAAATTCGACAACTGCCGGATCCCCAGGGAAAATCTCCTGGGAGAAATCGGCCAGGGGTTTGCCATTGCCATGGGAACCCTGGACGTTTTCCGCATGACCGTCGGGGCGGCGGCCCTGGGCATCGGGCAGGCGGCCCTGGATGCCTCTTTGCATTACGCCAAAAAAAGGGTACAATTCAACAGCCCTATCTCCAAGTTTCAGGCCATTCAATTCAAGCTGGCTGAAATGGCCACCGAACTGGATGCGGCCAGGGGCCTGGTCTACCGGGCGGCCATCCTCAAGGATCAAGGCCAGGCCAACGTTACCCGACAATCGGCCATGGCCAAATGGTACGCCACCGAGGTGGCCTATCGCATCTGCGATCAGGGAGTGCAGATCCACGGGGGCATCGGGGTCCTGCAGGGCTCGGCCGTGGAGCGCCTTTTCCGGGAGATCCGGGCCTTGAGGATCTATGAAGGGACCACGGAGATTCAAAAATTGATCATCGCCAACAGCCTTTTAAGACAATAAAAAAGACCCTAAGAAACATGAAAATCCCCCCTCCCTCACCCTCCCCCTCCGAGGGGGGAGGGAATGGGTGTGGGTGGACAAAGGTGGTTATTCTCGAATTAAATAAAAGGGGGAAATCTTATGTTAGCCAAACACCTCGAAGCGCTTCTAACAAAATCCAAAGTCTTTGACCTGGGGCAGCCTTATTATACCGGCATGCCCCATCATCCCAACCATCCCCCTTTCGCTTACAGCCTGACCAAAAAGCACGGAGATATTCCCATTGGGCCGGAGCGGATAAGCTTTTGCAACGACCTGTTCACCATGGGGGGGCATACCGGAACGCACCTGGATGCCAAGACCCACTGCGCCCGAAACAATCGGGTCTTCGGCGGGATCGACATGTCGGAACTTCACGACTATCAAAATGGGGTTAAGGTAATGGGCATCGACACCACCCCGCCCATCGTCAAAAGGGGGGTCCTCCTGGATATCCCCAGGCTCATGGGAATAGAGGTCCTGCCCCATGCCCAGGGCATCGGCCAAAAAGAATTGCAGGCTGCCGCCGAAAAACAGGGTGTTGAGATAAGGGAAGGGGATGTAGTCCTGATCCGGACCGGCTGGAGCATCTACTGGAGCGACCGACGGAGGTATCTCTCCCATGAAGAGGGGGTCCCCGGCGTCGTGGAAGACGGAGCCC
Organism: uncultured delta proteobacterium; assembly: GCA_963838485.1. Lineage (GTDB taxonomy): Bacteria > Desulfobacterota > RBG-13-43-22 > RBG-13-43-22 > RBG-13-43-22 > RBG-13-43-22. The sequence continues at coordinate 28,095 of CAWIRY010000021.1, forward strand.
AATTTTTGGCCTCCAAAAAAATCTCTTTTACCGGCGCCGATACCACGGCCTACGAAAAGGTTCCCATGGCCACCCTGCCTTGTCATGTGATCCTGCTGGTGGAAAACGGGATCCAGATCATGGAGATGTTGAATCTGGAGGAATTATCTCGGGAGCGGATCTACACCTTCTTGTTTATCGCCCTGCCCCTGAAGATCCGAGGCGGAGTCGGCTCTCCGATCAGGCCGATCGCCATTGCTTAAAGGCCCATTTCGGTGCAAAAAGAAATATACCAGAAATTGAAGAAGGCCATTATTTATGGTGAATTGAGTCCGGGAGAAAAGCTTTCCGAGGTCCGGTTAGCCAAAAGCCTCGATACCAGCCGTACCCCCATCCGGGAGGCCTTCCGGCAATTACAGGCCGAAGGCTATATTTCCCTGGAGTTGAACAAAGGGGCCTATGTCAGCAAGCTGCCCCCGGAAGAGATCGCCGAAGTCTACAACCTTCTGAGTCTCCCTGGAAGGTTATAGCACGGGACGGCCCAGAGGATAAGCCTGGCGCAATTCGATAATTTCAAAAGAGTCCAGAATAAATTAATCGGCTACACCGTGAAAAAAAAGTTCCGGGATTATATGGAAAAAAATGACGAATTCCATCGGCTGTCTCTCCTTATTCAGCGCCAATAACAACCTCGTCAGGACCATTTCGGAATTCAGGGCCCGCATCTACCGCTACCGTTTAAACAGCGTATCGTTCCCGGATACATGGACAAGTATGTCTCGGACCATGGAAAGATCATCGAGGCCCTTGGCCGCCATGACGCCTTGAAAGC
>CAWIRY010000022.1:0-6051 GCA_963838485.1 uncultured delta proteobacterium
CTTGTATCCGGCACTGACGATCATCTCGTCATCCCGGCCATGAAACCAATAGTAACCGTCCTCATCCTCCTTGAAGATCAATCCAGTCCTGCTCCATCCGTTTACAATCTCCTTCTTCTGTTTATCCGGTCTTCGCCAGTATTGATTACCCCAAGGCGCCCGGATCAACATCTCGCCTTCCGTACCCTTGGAAACATCCTTAAATGAACTGTCTACAAGCCTAACCTCAACTCCAGGTAGGGGTTTTCCTGACGAGTCCAGCTTGTCATCCGGCGTCGTCTCTGTCGTACTCAACCAGTAGTTGATCTCTCCGGAGCCGACCGAGTCCAATATGAGCATTCCAAACCGCCTTCTCCACTCCTTGGCAATGTCTCCAGGCAGCGCTTCCCCGGCACTTTGGCATAGGCGTAGGGAACTTAAATCATATTTCTTTTCTGCGTCCTTAATACCCAACATCATGCGGAAGGCGGTAGGAACACAAAAGAGAACGCTTATCTTGTGTTTTTCTACCGTCCGGAACATCTGCTCAGGATCGAATCGATCTACCAGGGATGTACTTCCTCCATTGAACCCGCTGAAAACGATCAAACAGAATCCGAAGGCAAAGGCGAAGGCCGGATGGCCGCCGATCACATCATCCGGTGTCAGATGCAGGATATGTCGGCAATGACTTTCCATGGTGGCTATCGTATCCCCCACCGTGTTGAGAATTCCCTTCGGCTTGCCTGTCGTCCCCGAACTGTAAATAATACGAAAATAGTCGTCTCTGCCGATCTCCTCTGTGGGAATATGATCCGGTTGATTGCCGACCAGATCATCGTAGAAATGAAAACCTTGGATGCGCTTGCCGAAGACAATGACTACTTTGACGGTTTTCATTTGATTCAGGCAGTCGGCGACATCGACAAAGGTGTCGGAGTTGACAATCATGGCTTTCGCCTCTGAATCTTTGGCCCGGTAAGTTATCTCCTCTGCTCGCAACAGGTGTTGTGTTAATACCGGTATGGCTCCAATCCGCCAACAGGCAAAATAAGCCGAGTATATTTCCGGGTTGTTGGGCGAGCGGAGCATAACCCGGTCGTTCTTTTCAATACCCAGGCCCTTGAGGGCATTGGCCAATCGATTAACACGCTTTTGCATATCTGAATAAGTGATTGTTTGGTCTTTATAGTAAATCAGGACCTTATCCCCCAGGCCGGCACGAATATGCCTGTCCAGGCAATAATCCACAATGTTCACCTTTAATGGCAGTTGTAATTCCGGCAAAAGGTATATTTTATTTGGTAGAAAATCGGCTGGGGGTAAAAAATCATTAGGAATAATAGACACGGGCCATTCCTCCTTTCACTTTTGTGTTTCTCCTTAAGTTTTACGCAAACAATCTGCCAACCAAAACCATGGTCGGACCACGCGTCTTCTGTATATTACTCATAAAACGATATTTTTTTTGCGAATTCTTTTCTTCGGGGACGACAATTTCAATATTAGGTCGGTACATTGTTGAATGGGGGATTATTACTCTTCAACTAATCACATACCGTTAGGATGTTTATTAGTCCATGAGGGATCACTATGTCGTAAATGTTTCCGGCTTTCCCTCTTAAGCCAGTCCGAAATAGGCTTCCTTGGTCTTTTCCTCCTCAAGCAACGCCTGTCCAGGTCCCTGTGTGGCAATCCGCCCATTATCGATGACATAGGCGAAATCACTGATCTTAAGAGACATCTGAATATTTTGCTCAATCAGCAGGATCGTCATGCCTCTTTTATTTAATTCGCGAATGATCCGGAAAATCTCCTTGACCACAATGGGGGCCAGACCCAGGGAGGGTTCGTCCAGCATGAGTAGCTTGGGCTTGGCCATCAGACCGCGGCCGATAGCCAGCATCTGCTGTTCGCCACCGGAGAGGGAAATGGCCATCTGGTTAATCCTCTCAGCCATCTTGGGAAAAAGGGAAAGTATTTCTTCCATGAGTTTATTCGTCTCTCCACGGGTCGACTTCAACGAACCCATCAGGAGATTCTCCCGGACGGTCATCTTTGGAAACAGTTCCCTGCCCTCGGGAACCTGGATAATTCCCATCTGGACTCTCTTATAGGCCGGAATACCCTGAAGGGGGGTTTGATGAAAAAATATCTTCCCCCGAAAGGGATTGACCAGGCCGGAGATAGTATTGACAAGGCTTGATTTGCCCGCCCCGTTGGATCCGATTATGGAAACGATCTTCTTCTCCTCCACCACCATGGATATATCATGGAGGATGGGAATTTTTCCGTATTTTACCCAGACCCCTTGAAGGCTAATCATGGGTGACTTCCTCTCCCAGGTAGGCTTCGATAACTTTTCTGTCACGGAAGATCTCCTTGGGCGAGCCTTCGGCGATCTTTTCTCCATAGTCAAGAACAATGATGCGATCGGCCAGGGAGCTGATAGCACGGATCACGTGTTCGATTACCATGAAGGTCATGCCCTTGGCATTGAGGGTCTGGATACACTGAATGAGCTTATCGATCTCTCCGGCCCGAAGCCCGGCCATGCATTCATCCAGGAGCAGAAGTTTCGGGTCCGTTGCCAATGCCTTGGCAATCTCCAGCCTCTTCAGGTCGGCAGGACTAAGGTCTCTCCCGAGGGAAGAGGCCTTGCCTTCCAAGCCCATGGTCTGGAGGGAGACCAGGGCCTTCTCCCGAGCCACCTTCCTGTTTTTGGTCCTGGCAAAGGCCCCGATCATTACATTCTCCACCACATTCAGATCCAGGAATGGTTGGGCCTGTTGAAAGGTACGGACCAAGCCTCGGAGACAGATCTGGTCGGGCCGCAGGTGATTAATCCTCTGGTCCTCGAAGTAAATTTCCCCCGCCTCCGTCTGGTAATAGGCGGTAATCAGGTTGAAAAGAGTTGTCTTCCCGGCTCCGTTAGGGCCGACGATACCAAGAATCTCCCCCTCCTTTATCTGAAAGGAAACCCGGTTTACGGCAACTAATCCGCCAAAAGATTTCTGGATCCCCTCAACCCTCAGCAGGCTCAAAGTTCTGATCCTCCTTTTGATCCACTTCCTGGGTCTGGAAGCCTTTTAAATACCCGATGATTCCCCCAGGGAAAAAAATGATCGTGCAAATCAGGAGGACTGCGTAAACGATAAGATAAACTCCTCGGAAGCTCTCACCCAGATATATCCGCAGCAACTCCGAGGATGGCACCAGGAGAACCGCACCTACGAGGGGGCCGAAGATGGTTCCCATGCCGCCCACCACGGAATAGATCAAGATCTCGACTGAAAGGGGGACTCCGAAGACCGTGATCGGATCGATGTAGAAGAAATACTGGGCATAAAATGTCCCCCCCAGAGCGGTAAAGAAAGCGCTGAGGGCCGTAGCAAGTAATTTATAACGAAAAACGGGGATACCCAAGGCTTTGGCCGAATCCTCGTTCTCCCGAATGGCCGAGAAATAGTATCCCACTCGGTTTATCTTCAGGTAACGAGTCAGCATGAGAATTCCCAGTAGCATGGCCAGTACAATATAGTAATAGACCTTCTTACCGGCGAACTGGAAATCCAGGGCCGAGTTGTGCAAGGGGATGTTCACCCCGCTGGCTCCACCGAGGCTTTCCAGGGAGAAGAAAACGAGCTTAAAAATCTCAGCGAATGAAATGGTGATCATGAGGAAGAAAATTCCCTTCAGGCCGTACCTGAAGCTCAGATATCCGACGAAGAGCCCTGTCAACCCTGCCAGCACAGCGCCGATCCACATACCCAACCAGGGCGTTAACCCCGTGTGGATGTAAAATAAGCTGCTTGTATAGGCGCCAATCCCAAAGAACATGGCATGGCCGAAAGAATGCTGGCCAGCCAACCCGCCGAGAATATTCCAGCAGGAGGAGATGTACCCGAAAAGAAAGATCATGATCAGGACATTTAGGAAAAAATAAGATTTTGTGAACACCGGGAGAAGTAAAGCAACACCTAAAGCAAAGGCAATATAGAATCGAGGCTTACCAAACATGTTAAACTGTCCCTTCCCCAAAGAGCCCCTCGGGCCTTACAATCAGGAAGATAATCAGGAGAATGTAGGTAGCCGCCTGAGGCAAGGATCCAGGCAGGAAAAGGGAACCGATGGATTCGATCAGCCCCACGATGATCCCGCCGGCCAGGGCTCCGATGAAGTTGCCCATACCCCCCAAGACAATAATCACAAAGGAAAGAAGAAGAAAGGTCGAACCTACTTCCGGGAAGACGTAATAGATGGGTAGGACAAGCACTCCAGCGAGCCCCGCGCAGCAGGCTACCAGCCCCATCGATACCTTGAAGACTCGGTTGACGTTCACGCCCATGAGCAGAGCTGCCTTCCTGTTCTGGGCGACAGCCCGGATGAAGCGGCCCATCCGGGTGTAGACCAGAAGCCAGTACAACCCCCCGGTGATGACTAAGGCTCCAAGAAAGGCGATCATCTGGGGAAGCCCGATCATTATCCGGGAGATCCGGAAGCTGCGGTTAAAATAAACCACGTTCAACGCCCGGTAATCGGCTGTGGCCAGAATCAGGGCCACATTAATCAATATCAAGGAGACCCCTATGGTAATCATGACCTGGTTAATGTGGGGTTTATCGATGGCCGGCTTGATGAAAAAGCTATAGAAGCCTACTCCAAACAGAAACATCACCGGAATAACAACGAGGATAGAGAGATACGGATCAATCCCAAGGGCGACGTTCAGGAAGTAGACCAGGTACATGCCAATCATGATAAACTCTCCATGAGCGATGTTGATGATCCGCATCACGCCGAAAACCAGAGTGAGACCGGAGGCGATGAGGGCATAGATACTCCCCATGACCAGGCCGTTGACCAGTGACTGAAGGAGTATATCAAAGCCTATTTTCATGACTTTCTCTGGAGATGAAGTTTCTCGCACCCACCCGAGGGGTTATTTCTTCTTCCAGGCGTCGAGGATGATCGCCTTTTTGCTGGCGAAGCGTTCTGGCCAGATGTTTACGAATTGCCCTCCCTGGATCTGGGTGACCATGGGCCTCCCGTGCGTATTCATTCCGTTCTCGTCAAATTTGATTTTATCAACAGGGAGAATCAAATCCGGTCCCGGAAGGATCTCAATCTTGTGCAAGGCATCATTAATGGCCTGCCGATCGGTTGAACCGGCGGTCTCTATGGCCTTCTTCAGGATCAGAACCAACTGAGAAGCCGCGCCCATAGCCTGAAAAGCTTTCTCTTTGTACTTGGCTTCGTAGCGCTTTGCCAATTCCCGGGAAACAGGATTGGGTAGGTGGTTCCACTGTGTGAGTACAAAGTCTCCCTCGGCCAATGAACCGGCAGCCGACAGATAAGATATAACCGATTTCCCTTCCGCATCCAAAAAAGGGACCTGCAACCCAATCCGGTTGGCAATCTTGGCAATGGAGAGGGAATCCGGAAAATAGGAAGATTGAATCACGAACTGAGGGACCGCGGATTTTAACTTTAATACCGGGGAGCTGAGATCCGGTGCTTTGGCGTTATATTCGATGTCGGCAACGATTTCAAACCCAGCCTTCGGCAAGAGCTCCCGTTGGGCTTTGGACAACGATTTTCCATAGTCCGTGTCTTCATGGATGATCCCTACCTTCTTGATGTTCAGGCCGTAGGCTTTGTTGAAATAGGTGAGGAAATGCACCTGTGTTTCTACGATGTGAAAAGCCGTAGGTTGCAACTCGAAGAAATACTTGAAACCCCGCTTGCATAACTGATCGGCGAAACTGGTTGGGTCGAGAAAAGGAGTCTTCAACCTTTCGGCGCTGGCACTGGCTGCGAGGGTAGTGGCGCTGGGGGGGACGCCGAAGACGGCCACCACCTTTTCCTGTTCAATCAGCCTCTCGGTCTCCGAGGCGGCCACCGCGGGTTCCATCTGGTTGTCCCCGTACACCACCTCCAGCTTAGCTCCTCCTAGACCTTTGAGCCCGCCGGTCTCGTTGATATACTCCACCGCAGTGTCAGCTCCCGGTTGGGACTTCGCCGTATGCCGCCACCGGCCCGGTCAACGGAAAAACACAACCAAACTTGACC
>CAWIRY010000023.1:0-9303 GCA_963838485.1 uncultured delta proteobacterium
AATAAGTAAACTGGATTAAATTTTAATCGAATTAATTTCCTAAATAAATAAGGCGAACCCCGTATTTTTAAATTAAAAAATGGTATTTTAAGAAGTAATCCATCTGATCCCTTGAAAGAAAAAATGGAAATACAGTGTTCGCATTTAAAAAATACAGGATTTAATGGATTTCCTTTTTCCGACTTTATCTTTAAATTTAAAATTAAATTAATTTCAGGAAGAATCAAAAAAAGGAGGATAACGTTATGCTATTGCCCATACTTAAAACAGGAAGACGACCCTCGTGGATGACCCCTTGGGGGGAAGAAGGCTTGGGGGATGCCTGGTCTGACCGGCTCTGGCGGGAATGGCCAAGGTTTTTGGGAGAAGAGTGGATCCCCAGTTTCAATTTTTATGAAAAGGATGGAAATTATTATTTAACTGCCGAAGTCCCTGGCGTCAGCAAAGACAATATTTCCATCACCCTTGACAAAAATGTTTTAACTATCAGCGGCAAAAAAGAAACCAAAAAAGAGGAAGAAGGGGCCAATTATTATCTGCGGGAATCATCCTACGGGGCCTTTTCCAGGAGCATTCGGCTGCCCGGAGAAGTCGAGGAGGGGCAGATACAGGCCAATTTTAAAGATGGTGTATTGAACCTGACCCTACCTCAGAAGAAAACCCAGGAAGCCAAACAGATAAAAATCGAAGCCAAATAGCCCCTGATCGTGGCGACCTGTAATGCCTTTACCACGCCTTCTTCCCTTTCTGCGGGAAGAAGGCTGTGGTGAAAGGAGTGCAAGATAAAGCACCCCGGAACAGGGTACAAGAAGGACGCCTTAACGCAAGCCGTCTTCTTTCTTGGCCTGATCCACGGTTAATCCGCCGATGCGGGGCAGGGGCCTACCGGAATCGGTCACTACCAGGCCAACTACGATTTCGTCGTGTCGGGGGGCATCATAGACGCTGACCGTCATGGCGTCAAAGTGGGAGCGGACAAAGGCAGCATCCTTGTAATGGACCGGGATGTCGATCCAGGTCCCGGGGATGCCCAATTTTTTGGCAGAGGGAATGATGGCCTTGCCCCCGCCCAGGGCCTCCCTGAAAGGTTCTCCTAATTTAGGATGGAGGATAGCCCCGGCATGTTCCAGCTCGCCCCCGCTGCCGACAATAGCCCCCTTGCCGTAAGAATGGGCTTTTTCCGGGGGAATGCCCAAAACTTCAAGACATTTTTGGCCCAATAATGATCCCAGCTCTTCTCCTATGGTGATCAGGGAGTCCAGGTTTTCTTCAAACCGATCGGCGAAAGGGTTCTTGATAACCGCCAGGGCCGCTGCTTTTCGAGTCGGGGGCTGGATGGACTTTCCCATTTCCTGCCGGGTCTCTTCAAGTATGGTAACCATTTTTCGAATTTCCATGGTCATAACCTCCCTCATTTTTTCCCTGCAATAGCTCGAAATTTAAAATTATTATTATTTTTCCATCAATCGACATCGCAAATCTAAACTATCTTGGCCGCCCTTTTGGGAGGCGGGGTGTTTCGGCTCCCTTTGGCCACGACCTGGCCATCGACCAGGATGAGCGAGATCCCCGGGTTGTCACCGGCCGATATACAGGACAGGAGATCCTCCCCGGGAGAGCCCATAGAGGCATCCATAAAAACCAGGTCGGCTTCTTTGCCCAAGGCGATGAGGCCGCGGTTTAAACCGAAGAGGCTGGCCGTATTGCCGGTGGCCATGCATAAGGCCAGTTCAGGGGGAACGCCTCCCAGGGAAGCGATCAGATTCAAGGTGCGCAAAATTCCCAGGGGAACCACCCCGGTGCCCGAAGGGGCATCGTTGCCGAGAATGATTCGGTGGAATTCTTTTCGTTCGACAATTCGTTTGGATACTTCAACGGCCCGGAGGGGATTGCCGCAGTGGACGATTTCCAGGGTATAAGAGGTTTGATCGATCAATTTGAAGGCCTCTTCCCTGGAGACCGCCGTAGGTCCTCCGTTGATGTGGGAGACAATATCCGGGTCGGCGGCCATGACCATTTCAGCCGTGACGGTGGAACTCCCGGGGATGGAGGTACCCCCGGTGTGCATCATGACGATCATGCCCTGTTCTTTGGCCCAGCGGATCATGGGAGCGGCCTCTTTCGGGTCTTTCACCGAGCCGAGCCCGACCTCGCCAACCACCTTGACCCCCTGGCGGGCCATCTCGATAAAATCTTCCTCGGTCAATCCTTTTTCCAGGATCACCGATCCGCCGAGGACTTTCATACCCCCGGGTCGATAAGCCTGAAAACTCTTGGCAGCCAACACGGCCAGGGCCTTTACTCCGGCCGGATCTTTGGGCCGCCCAGGCAAGTGTACTTCTCCGGCGGAAACGGCGGTAGTGACGCCCCCGTGCAGCTCGCTTTCGAGAAAATTCAAGGTCGATTGCCTGGGAGTGAAGTCCCCCAGGACCGAATGACAGTGAGAATCGATCAAGCCCGGAGTGAGGCCGGAACCGTTGGCATCTATAATAGCCGCCCCCGCAGGCGGTTTAAGGGTTTCAGCCATTCCAATCTGACTGATCAACCCAGCAAGGATTATCAGGGTGTCAGCGGCCAGGATGGGATTCCGCCAATCTCCGGAGATCATCAGGCCCACATTGGTAATATAGATTGTTTCCATAGGTTTCCTTTCTTATCCGGAAGCGTTGGTCCAAGTCCGAAGAGTCGTCTTGACCCGCCTCTGTTGCCGAAGAGTGATCTTTTCTGCTTGGGTTGTAAAAATTATTGACTTCCAATGTGTTTAATTATATTTAATAAAACAATTATAATTTAACGAAAAAAGAGTCAAGAAATTTTTGCCGGGAAAAAATAAAAACCAAAATCGGAGGAAGCCATGAAAAAAATTGTTTTGTTGGTCATGATTTGTTTGTTCCTGGGCGTCTGGTCCTTTAACAGTGAGGCCGCATCCTTCCGTATCGGTGTGGCCGTTCCCTTAACCGGAACTTTCGGTAAAGACGGCGCCCTGGTTAAAGATGCCTATACCTTCTACGCGGAAACCATCAATGCTAAAGGCGGGATCGTTTCCAAGGGGCAAAAATTTCCCGTGGAATTTATCTTTTATGACGATCAATCCGATCCCCAGATGAGTGCCAAGCTGGTTGAAAAATTGGTCAAAGAAGATAAGGTCGATTTGATCCTGGGCGGCTTCGGCTCCAGCCAGGTCATGGCGGCCTCGGCCGCTTCGGAACGCCTTAAGTTCCCCATGGTCTGCGGGTCGGCCAGTTCCAACGCCCTTTTTGAAAGGGGATTTAAATATTATTTTTCAACCTTGGGCAAGGCCACCGAAGAGGTCCGGGGGGTAGTTGAGGTCTTTACCATGGTACAACCGAAACCAAAGACCATGGCCATTATCGGAGCCAATATCCCTTTTACCGCCCAGGCCTGTGACGGATTCGAGATGTATGCCAAAAAGGACGGCTTCACCATTGTTCATAAAGAACTCTTCCCTTTGAACCTCCAGGACTATAATACCTTGCTGCAAAAGGTTAAGGCCAAAAACCCGGATGTCTTGCTGGTCGGTTCCCATATGGCCGTGGCCCTTCGGGTGATGAAAGCCATGAAAGAGATCGATTTTAATCCCAAGGCCGTGGCCTTTTCCTATGGGCCCACGGTTCCAGCCTTTGCCCAAGGCCTGGGAAAAGATGCTGAGTATGTTTTTGCCGCCAGTGAGTGGACCCCCAACCTGCCCTATAAAGACACTTACTTTGGAACTGCCGCTGATCTGAACAAGGCCTATCATAAGCGCTTCAATCGTTTTCCCGATTATGTGGAAGCCGCTTCCATCGGAGGGGCGTTGGCCCAGCAGGTGGCGATTCAGGAGTTGGGAATAACCCCGCCGGTTAAGGAAGAAGACCGGGTCAAATTGATGGAGAGATTACACAAGATCAATATCATGACCTCTTACGGGCAGATCCATTTTGGAGAAGACGGTGCCAATGCCGAGCATCCCCCGGTGGCCGTTCAAATCCAAAACGGAAAACTGATCAACGTCTATCCCCGGCAAGCTGCTGAGGGAAAACCTTTATATCCCATGCCGGCTTGGGGGGAGAGGAAGTAACCAAATTACGGTTCAAGGTGTAAGGTATACGGTTCAAGGTTTTTGGATGAGTCATCTCCTTTGATTTTACCTTAAACCTTGAACCTCAAACCTTAAACCGGTTTTTTCTATGCTCCCATTTCTTCAAGTCCTGATCAACGGCCTTCTGTTAGGCGGGATATACGCCGCCTTTTCCGCCGGCTTTTCCCTGATCTTTGGTGTCATGGGTGTGGTCAACATCGCCAACGGAGAAATGGTCATGCTGGGGGCCTTTATTACCTACTGGCTTTTTGCCCTTCTAAAGCTCGATCCCTTTCTAACCCTGCCTTTCAGTCTTTTAGGACTCTTTTCCCTGGGCTATTTGCTCCAGCGCTTTATCATCAACCGGGTGGTCGGGGTCCCGCCCATCATGAGTTATATCATGACCTTTGGAATTCATTTGACCCTGGCCAACCTGGCCCTTTTGGCCTGGTCGGCGGACCCTCGGGTAATCACCACCGCTTACTCGGGGGCGAACACCTCCATAATGGGGATCACCATCCCGTTAGTCCAACTGGCCACCTTCGGCCTGGCCTTTATCCTCATCGCCGGTCTCTATGTCCTGATCTATCTGACGAAGATAGGCCGGGCTATACAAGCCACGGCCCAGGACAGAGAAATGGCCCGTTTGATGGGTATCAGCGTCCAGAGGGTCTATGCCTTTACCTTCGGTATTGGGGCGGCCATTACCGGCATTTCCGGCTCTCTGATTGCGGCCTTCCGCCATGTTGAAACCGGAATGGGGTTGCCCTACACCATCATCGCCTTTTGTGTCGTGGTCTTGGGCGGTATGGGCTATATCCCCGGGGCCCTGGTGGGGGGACTGATTTTAGGGGTTATCAGCTCTCTGACCACCTATTTCGTTACGGCCGGATGGTCCTCGGCCATCACCTTTTTTCTCCTCTATTTGATTTTACTTTTCCGGCCCCAGGGGATCCTGGGAAAGGGGATTGTGGAGTAATGAAGAAATACGGGGGACCCATTGGATTGTTGGTCATAGCCTTCCTGGGCCTTCTGCCCTTTTTTAAATCCGGGTATGCCATCAATTTCCTGTTGATCGTCTTTTACTGGATCGGTCTCACCGGATGCTGGAATTTTATGAGCGGCTATACCGGTTACATTGATTTCGGAGCGGTGACTTATGTGGGGGTCGGTTCTTATGTCGCCGGTGTTCTGACCTTAAAGGCCGGAATGCCCCTTTTCCCGGCAGCCGTGGCCGCCGGCCTGGCCACCCTTATCCTGGCCCTGGTGGTCGGCTGGCCCACCCTGAAATTACGGGGGGCCTATTTCGCCATTGCCACCTTTGCCCTGGCCGAGGCCTTGAAGCAGGTCTGTGAAGAATGGAACTCCTTGACCGGTGGAGGGAGCGGGCTCACCTACAACCAACGTTTCGATGACTTGACCTATTATTGGATTTACCTGGGGCTGGCCGCCTGCGTGATCGGCATGACCTTCTTTACCGACCGTTCCAAGATGGGTTACGCCATGAAGGCCATCCATCAGGACGAACAGGCCGCAGGCCGGGTGGGGATCAACACCCATTTAATAAAGGTCAGGGCCTATGGACAGAGCGCTTTTTTTATGGGAATTTTGGGATCGCTGGAGGCCAGCCGCTTGGGGTATATTACACCGGTGGATGTCTTTAATGTCCAGATCACCATCAAAATGGTCATCATGAGTTTGTTGGGGGGTATGGGGACCATTCTGGGACCGGTTATCGGCGCGGGGTTTCTCCAGGTCATCGAAGAAGTTTTGGGAACCACTTTTCTGAATTGGTATCTGATTTTCATCGGGATCATTATTATCCTAGTAATCATGTTTATGCCGAAGGGCATCAGTGGTGCCATAGGCCAGAGGGTGGCCAAGATCATGAGGAAGTCATGAACCTATCGATTTCGGACTGCGGATTGCGGAGTAAAGAGGTTAGGGGAGTTGAGTGTCGTGAAAGAAGTATTGAAGGCCCAAAGGATCTGTAAAAATTTTGGGGCCCTGGCCGCCCTCGCGGATGTTTCCCTTGAACTTGGACAGGGAGAAATCCTGGGCGTCATCGGCCCCAACGGATCCGGTAAGACAACTTTGTTCAATGTCCTGACCGGTATCCTCCGGCCCGACAAAGGAGAAATCCTTTTCGAAGGGATTATGATTTCCCGATATCCGACTTACAAGATTTGCCGAATGGGATTGATAAAAACCGCCCAGATCGTTCAGCCCTTTTCCGGGATGAGTGTCTTGGATAATGTGATCATCGGCGGTCTATACGGACAGGACCTTTCTTTGACCAAGGCCCGCCTGGCGGCCCTGGAAATCCTGGAATGGGTGGGCCTTGCCTCGATTGCCCAGGCCCCGGCCGAGTCCATTACCGTGGCCATGCGGCGCCGGCTGGAATTGGCACGGGCCTTGGCCACGGGACCCAAGATCTTATTGTTGGATGAGAACATGGCCGGTCTGACGCCCCTGGAGATCGAAGGGGTCTTAAAACTCCTGAGGGAAATCAATGCCCGTGGGATCAGCCTGATCGTGGTCGAACATATCATGCAGGCGGTCATGGGCATCTGTCAAAGAATAATCGTTCTCGATTACGGCCAGAAGATCGCCGAAGGGATCCCCGAGGAAGTGGTCCGGAACCGGCAGGTAATTGAGGCCTATCTGGGTGAGGAATATGCCTGATGGCTTCGTAAAAAGTCCACCTGCTGTGCTGCGCTGCATCCTTCGTCGTTGCATCGTACATATAAGTACGCCTCACTCCTCAGAACTTGCGCGCCTTGCATCTGGAGCTTTTTACGAAGCCATCAAGAAATTGTATTTATGCGAGATGAGCATGTTCAATAAGACAGAAAAGAAAAAAATGTCGTCATCCACGTTTCCGGGGGCTTTATGCTTAAGGTAACCGGGCTCGACGCCTTTTATGGAGACGTCCAGGTCCTCTGGAAGGTGAACTTGGAGGTTGAGGAAGGCCGGATGGTGGCGGTGATCGGTCCCAACGGGTCGGGCAAATCCACCCTTTTAAAGGCCATTGTCGGACTGGTGACCCCCGGGAGAGGGGCTGAAAAAGGGGCCATTCAATACCGGGGACAGGTTTTGGATGGCATGGTGCCGGAAAAGGTGGTGCGTTTGGGGCTGAGCCTGGTCCCTGAGGGGGCGAGGGTCTTCCCGGAAATGACCTGTCTGGATAATCTGAAATTGGGGGCCTATATCTTAAAAGACCCTCATCGCCAGGCCCGGTTGCTTGGTGAAGTCATGGACCTGCTGCCCAAGCTGAAAGAAAGGGCCAAACAAAAGGCCAAGTCTCTTTCCGGAGGGGAACGCCAGATGTTGGCCCTTGGCAGGGCCATGATGATGGATCCGGATTTTTTACTTCTTGACGAGCCTTCACTGGGACTCCATCCCTTGATGGTTTCCCATATTTTTAAGGCCCTGGAAGAAATCAACCGGCGAGGAAAAACCATTTTATTGATCGAACAGAAAGTGACCTTTGCCCTCAAAATGAGTCACTACGGCTATGTGCTGGAAAACGGCCGCCTGGTCCTGGAGGGGCGGGGGGCGGACTTGATGATCGACCCCCATGTGCGCCGGGCCTATCTGGCCATGTAATTTCGATTTCGGATCTCGGATTGGGGATTGCGGACTCGAACCAACCGACCCATAACCGTTTGGTGGCAAAGCCTTTTTTATGAATATCGGAAAAAAAGTTAAAGAGCTGAGAGAAGCCAGAAACCTGACCATCAAGAAACTTTCCGAATGGGTGGAATGCACCCCTTCCTTGATTTCACAACTGGAACGGGGGAAGACCGACCCTTCTATTTCCATGTTAAAAAAAATCGCTGAGGCCCTGAATGTCAACATCATCGATTTTTTTATGACCCCCATGAATGATGAAGATGTGGTGACCCCCATAAAAGGCCGGGTCGACATCCAGTTGAAACGATGGCAGGCCAAAATCCAATCTTTGGTCAAAAATGCTACCAATAAGAAGATGCAGCCCTTTTACACCGTGATCAAGACCGGCGGCGGCTCCCACGGCATGTATTCTCATGCCGGCGAGGAATTCGGCTATGTCCTGCAAGGTGAACTGGAATTAATACTTAATGACAAGATACATCAGGTGCGTAAGAATGAAAGTTTTTACTTCTCTTCGCTGATTCCCCATAATTGGGGAAATCAGGGGAAAGAGGATGTGATCGTTCTTTGGGTAATCACACCACCAACATTTTGAATTCCTTTCGGCGTTCATCGAAAAAAAATTTCTTTTTTCGGGGTGCCCAATCGGGCATGAGGGCTTCAGCATGAAAAAAGATTGAGGATTTTGAAATTGTAACGCAGCCGCCCTCGGCTGTGAACCGCTGATGACAGGCGAGGGCGCCTGTCCTACATATGAATCGTTCAGATCAGGAGGAAGCAATGTCACTTTTACCGGAAGTAAGCAAGCATTACGGGAAATTAAAATTATACCTTAACGGGCGGTGGGTTGAACCGAAAAGCAATCGCTATTTCGAAACCACCAATCCGGCCATCGATGAGGTGATCGCCGAGGCACCGGTGGCCTCCATGGAGGAGGTCGAGCAGGCCATGGCCGTTGCCCAGGAGGCCTTTCTGAAGTGGCGCGACGTCCCCTTGAGGGACCGGGCCAGACTGGTCTTTAATCTTCGGGAGACCTTTGCCAGGCACCATGAGGAACTGGCCCGGATCCTGGTTCAGGACCACGGCTGTACCATTGAGGAGGGCAGGGGGACGATATCCCGATGCATGGAGAATATCGAGGCCGCCGGAAGCGCTTTGTACAGCCTTTATAAGGGCGAGCACGTGGATCAATTGGCCAGCGGGATCGACTGTTATCTGCTCAGAGAGCCGGTCGGCGTATTTTTGATCATTACCCCGGGTAACGTCCCTATGCATGCCTGGTCTTCATTCGTGCCTTTTGCCCTGGCCTGCGGATGCACGGTTATTGTTAAGCCGAGCCGGCAATGCCCAATATCGGCCGATGCCATGTTCAAGATGCTCGACGAGACGGGTTTCCCGCCCGGTGTGGCCAACCTGCTCCATATGGGGCCGGAACGGGAATTGAACAAACAGATCATCTCGGACCCGAGAGTAAGAGGGGTAGGGCTTATCGGTTCCACCCGGGCCAGTAAGGAACTGTTCGAACTGCGCGGCAAATATGGTAAGAGGTCTTCCCTGAACGGAAACGGCAAGAATTATATCGTCATTAT
>CAWIRY010000024.1:0-8695 GCA_963838485.1 uncultured delta proteobacterium
GCCCGATGCCGATATCGATAGTTCCGTCCAGTATATCCTGCGGGGTTGTTTCGGCATGAGCGGCCAGCGCTGCCTGGGCTCGGACAACGTGGTCGTTATCGGGGATGATAAGATGTATGAGGAGATAAAGGAAAAATTAATCGATGCCGCCAAGGCCATGAAGTTGGGCTACGGCCTGGACGATACGGTGGAACTCGGCCCCATAACCACTAAAAACGGTCGGAACTTAGTGGCCGAGTTTATCGAGACGGGCCAAAAGGCCGGTGCCAGGCTCATTCTCGACGGGTGTCCGGTCAAGGTTAGGGGTTACGAAAAGGGGTATTTCATCGGGCCCACTATTTTTCAAGGCGTAACCCCCGATATGTGCATCGCCCAGGAGGAAGCCTTCGGTCCGGTCTGCAATTTATTCAGGGTAGGTGACCTGGACCAGACCATCGGATTAATCAATGGAAGCAATTACGGTCATTCGGCCTGTATCGTTACCGAGAGCGGAAAGGCGGCCCGTAAATTCATCCGGGAATGCGAAGTGGGTAATGTGGGGGTCAATGCCGGTATTCCTCAGCCCTATGCCTTTTTCGGCCTTGGTTCCAAGAAAGAATCTTCCTTCGGAAACTCCAAGTCCCGAATGGATTCGGTAAAGCTCTTTCTGGATGAAAAGACGGTCACGGTGAGATGGGTTTGACAAAGTTCGGAGCATGGAGTAAGGAGTTCGGAGAAACCCGAAGAGTATGAAACTTGAATTTATCTTAAATGACCAACCGGTAGCCGTGGAATGCTCCGGGAGTGAAACCCTGCTTTCGGTGCTTCGGGAACGCTTTGGCCTGCTGGGGGTCAAAGAGGGCTGCGGGGTCGGGGAATGCGGGGCCTGCACGGTCCTCTTAGACGAGGGGGCGATAAATGCCTGTTTGGTGGCCGTGGGCAAGGTCCGGGGACGCCGGGTCCTGACCATCGAAGGATTGGCCAAGGAAGGAAAACTCCATGCCATCCAGGAGGCCTTTGTTGACCTGGCGGCCATCCAGTGCGGCTTCTGCACACCGGGCATGGTCATGGCCGCTTACGGCCTGCTCAAAGAAAATCCTGCTCCCAGGTCGGCAGGAAATGGTTGAAGGCCTGGCCGGAAACCTCTGCCGCTGCACCGGGTATCATGATATCATCCGGGCCGTTCAAAAGGCGGCCAAGCAAATGAGGAAAGGCTGATGGGTCCCGAGTATATCCCGGCTCAATCCCTTGAAGAGGCCCTGGACCTTCTTAGTCGCCAAGGGGAAAAGACTCGCATCCTGGCTGGTGGCACCGATATCATGGTAGCCCTGCGCACGGCCCGCTTGGAATGCAGCACAGTCCCTGAATTTCTCCTCGACATTTCACTCCTCCCGGAACTTAGAGAAATTGTTTTTGGTGAACATCAGGCGGGCATTGGTGCGGCCGTGCCTTTTCGGGTCCTGGAACGCCATCCGCAGATTCAAAAAAAATTGCCCTTGCTGGCCCGGGCCTCTTCCCGGATTGGCTCTCTCCAGGTTCGTCATCTGGCCACCTTGGGCGGCAATGTGGGCAGTGCTTCTCCGGCCGGGGACGGCATCACCCCTTTGGTCGCCTTGTCGGCCAAGGCCCATATCCGTTCGGCAAGGGGGAGCCGCCATGTGCCCGTGGAGGATCTCATCACCTCTCCAGGGAAAAACGCCCTGGCCTTGGATGAGCTGATCGTTTCTTTTTCCTTGAAACAGCCTCTCCAGCCGGAGGCCTGTTTTTTCGACAAAATAATGCGCCGTCAGGCCGCGGCCATTGCCCGAATGAATCTGGCGGTCCAATTGGCCATGGGTCCTTCGGGAAAGATCGACTCTGCCGCCATCGCCGCCGGGGCGATCTTTCCAAGACCCGGCCGCTTATCAGAGGTCGAGAAGCAGCTTATAGGCCAAATTCCTGATGAAGAACTTTTTATAAGTGCCGGTGAAACCGCCACCCGGGTGATGCTTGAAGTCAGCGGGCAAAGGCCCTCCATGTCCTATAAGGTCCCGGCCTTAAAAAAGCTGGTAGCCTGGGGTTTAAAACAGGCCTACCGATCTGGTTTGCGAATTTAAATTCTGGATTTTTGATAGGTAATATTGTTCGACGTTCGTTGATCGGCTGAAGAAAAACCAAGGAATTTTAGCCTGACAGGATTAACAGGATTTACATGTTTTGTTTCTCAGGCTCCCGAAGAGCCTGAGAAACCTTCATCCGCTTCCGGCGGAGACCAAGGCTTCTGTCCGTAGGACAGATTGGGGTTTGTGCCTTTTTCTGGAAAGGCACAAAAATCCAGGCAATCCTGTAGATCCTGTCTAATAATGTGTTTGAATTTAACAAAGCTAAACAATGACCATGTTGCAAATCATCGGTAAGAGCCCGAGACGGATCGGGGCGGAAGAAAAGGTTCGAGGCCAGACCCTTTTCGGGTCCGATCAAGGCCGGCCCGGAGATCTTTATCTGTCTTTGGTCCGGGCCTGTCAGGCCCCGGCTAAAATTTTGCGGATCGACTCCGAGGCCGCCGAAAGAATGGACGGCGTGGTCCGGGTCTTTACAGCCGCAGACATTCCAGGGATCAATCAAATCGGTATCATCCCCATGACCAAGGATCAGCCGGTGTTGGCTGAAGGAGTCGTTCGCTATCCCGGCGAAGCAGTGGCCCTGGTCGCCGCTGAAACTAAGGAAGGCGCTCTGGAAGCCGCCAGGGCCGTGGTCCTGGAACTTTCACCCATGCCAGGAGTCTTTGATCCCCAAAAGGCCCTGGAACCTGATGCTCCACTGGTCCATGAAAAAGGGAATCTCCTTTTTCGGCAAGGGGTCGTCAAGGGAGCGGCCGAGGAGGCCTTGAGCAAATCAGCCTTTCGGTTAAGACGCTTTTATTCCACCTCACCCTTGGAACATGGGGCCCTGGAACTTGAAGGGGGCCGCGCCGAATGGCAGGACGGCCGGATCATTGTCTATGCCTGTACCCAGAATCCCCACTACGATCAAAGCGATTTGTGCCGGTTGTTGGACCTTCCTCCCGAAAAGATACGGGTTGTGCAAACGGCCACCGGCGGCGGTTTCGGCGGCAAGTTGGACTTGAGTGTTCAGGGCTACCTGGCCCTGGCCGTCTATCATCTTAAAAGGCCGGTCCGTCTGGTTTACGGCCGGGAAGAATCTTTTTTAAGCACTTCCAAGCGGCACCCCCTGTTTATCGATTATGAAAGCGGAATAAATGAGTCGGGCAAACTGACGGCCGTTAAAGTGGATATCCTGGGAGACGGCGGGGCCTATGCTTCTTACGGGGTGGCGGTCTGCATGCGGACCGCGATTCAGGCCACCGGTCCTTACGAAGTCCCACATGTGCTGGTGGACAGTCGGATGGCCTATACCCATAAGCACTGGTGCGGGGCCATGCGAGGGTTTGGAGTGCCCCAGATGGCCCTGGCCCATGAGGGCCAGATGGACGGCCTGGCCCAGGCCATTGGGATGGATCCTCTGGAGTTCCGCCTCCATAATTGTCTTAAGGCCGGTTCTCAAACCGCCACCGGGCAGGTCCTTTCCGCCAGTGTGGGGATTGAAAAGTGCCTCCGACGAATCCAAAAAATTTATCAGGCCTGGCAGGAAAGGGCGGTTTCGGATCAGAATGTCCTCCGGGGAGTGGGCCTGGGGGCCATGATTTACGGTCTAGGAAATACCGGGGTGAGCAATCCCTCCACGGCCCAGATCCAGGTCTTACCCAACGGAAAACTGGTTCTCTTTACCGGTGCGGCCGAGATCGGCCAGGGATCGGACACCGTCTTGTGCCAGATGGCCGCCCAATTTTTTGGGGTACCCCTGGACCTGATTCGGTTGGTACGGGGAGATACGACCCGAACCACCAGCGCCGGGGCCACCTCGGCCAGCCGGCAGACCTATATCTCGGGCAATGCCGTCCTATCAGCGGCTCAAACAGTAGAAGAGTTGCTGCTGCAAGAGGCTGCCCTGGAATGGCATTCGGATCCCTTGTGACCTGCGCCGGGAAGGGCCGATGATTTTTGCACCCGACGGACGCTCTATGGAAATATTCAAAATAGCCTCTCGTTTCGCCGTTCAGGGAAAGGAATTGAAAGGACATGGCCGCTTCGACCCGCCGGTGACCCGTTTGGACCACAAAAACGGGCAGGGCAGTCCCTATGCCAGTTATGCCTTTGCCGCCCAGACGGCCTGGGTGGAGGTGGACCGCCGATCAGGATTAGTCCGGGTCCCGCGATTGGCCGCGGCCCATGATGTGGGCAAGGCCATCAATCGAAGAGGGGTTTTCGGGCAGATCTGCGGCGGGATCGTCATGGGTATAGGGTTTGCCACCATGGAGGAATACATACCGGGGAAGACCGACAATTTCAGGGAATATCACCTGCCTACTATGGCCGATGCCCCTCGAATTACACCGCTATTAGTCGAGGACGAAGAACCCACTGGCCCTTACGGGGCCAAAGGGGTGGGAGAACCGGCCCTGATCCCTACGGCACCGGCCGTTGCCGGAGGGGTTTCCAAGGCCCTGGGAAGGCCCATGACCCACTTGCCTTTGAGTCTGGAAAGGGTCATGAATGAGTTGTAATTTAGGCGAAAATTTAGGTTGAAGTTTTATTGGTTCAGTACCCTCGAATCCTTTGTTTGACGAGACCACCCGTATATAGAAGAGAAAGCTATGGTCATCGATCCTGAAAAATGCACGGCCTGCGGGCTTTGTGTCAGAGACTGCCCCCTAGAATGTGTTCAACTGATTGATGGGAAAGCAATTATAGGCCCGGACTGCGTGGAATGCCGCACCTGTCTCAGGGTCTGTCCTGTTCAGGCCGTACAAGAAGTGATTGAGGAAATTCCGGACCGGATAATCTGTGCCGCTTGTCCGGTCAATTGCCGGATCGCCCCTGATAAGACCGGGGCCTGCCGAAGGTTTGCCAATCAAAGGGGGGAACTGGTCCGGGTTAAGCCTTTGGTCTTTTATGATGAGGTTAAGAATCTTATACCTCCTGCACCACCTTCCTATCTGATGCCTCCCTTAATCACCGGCATCGGTGCCGGCACAACCTACCCTGATCACATCCCAGCCCCGTATATAGTCGGCGACCGGCGTGATGAAGTGGATGTGGTCACGGTCGTGACCGAGGCACCCCTTTCTTATTCGGGGATTAAAATTAAGATAGATACCGATGTTTCTCTTGGCCAGGAAGGAGCGGAAATCCGTTTTGAAGGCCGTCCGGTGGGCATGGTGGAAACCGAAGAGTACGGTTCAAAGATCCTGGCTGTGGGCGGGGTGAACCGGATGACTGGAAAGCAGGGTTTTGCCGTGGCCCGAGCCATAGCGGCCGTTGCCAATCGCCGGGCCGTTGAACTGACCATCAAAAAGGGCGCCCGTTTGACCCTTCAGGTCGGCCGGCCGCCCCTGATCAATGGGCAAAAAACAGGGCCCATGCGGGTGGGCTGCGGCTCGGCCACGGCCGGACTCTTCGCCCCTCTCTTTAAAAAAGCGGCCGACGAGGTGATCGTCCTGGATGCCCACATCACCTCTCAATTAAGCCGTCATGCTTCCGGACGGGCCATGGGTATGAGATCCACGGGGATCCGTCTCATCTTTCCCGAGTCCACACCGGGAAGATATTTCGGCCGGAGCGGCCCGGGGTGGGGGGGCACCCCGATCGAAAATCCCCTGGAGGTCATTGCCTCGATAGATCCGAACCAAACACCCGATGGAACCAGGGTCTTGATCACCGAAACTACCGGGGAACGGGCTGCCTTTTTTATCTATTCCGCTGAAAAGGGATTTGTCCAACAGACCTTAACCCCGGAAGCCGAAGAGGCCGTTTTGTCCATTCATGAAACCTGCGAGGAATCGAGGGTCTCGGCCTTGTATGTGGCAGGTGCCGGTGGTTCGGCACGGGCCGGGGTTACCCGCTACCCGTTAAAACTGACCCAGGCCGTTCATCGAAGGAAGGCCGTCCTGACCGTAGGCGGAGCTCCGGTATTTCTTTTGCCCGGGGGTGGGATCACTTTTTATGTGGATGTGGAACAGGTCCAGGAAGGGGCCTTCACCTGGACACCGACCCCGGCCATCATTTCTCCCCTGGAATACACCATGACCTTGAAAGATTATGAAGCCATGGGAGGGCATGTGCAAGCCATAAGGCCTTTTTCTCAAATCCGGGGGAAACTAATAAAATGGACCAAGCGTTAAACTTATAAAAAGAAATTTTTTAGACAGGATTAACAGGATTGACATGTTTTTTTTCAGGCTCCGGAGGAGCCTGAAAAATCTTCATCCGCTTCCAGCGGGGAAAAAGGTCTCTGTCCGCAGGACGTTTGGGTTTGTGCCTTTCTTCCGGAAAGGCACAAATATCCAGGTAATCCTGTAAATCCTGTCTAATTAAGGGTTTTGAATTAAAAGGCTCAATAGTTACTAAAATGCAAACAACTCAGACGTTCATAATATCCCCTAACCAACCGTCTGATCCCGGGGTTCTGAACTCCGAACTCCGAACTCCGAACTCCGAACTTTTTTCTCCAATCCAGGTCCTCTCCCCTGACCTGATCCTTGTGGACTGGGGACCTATGACCCTGACTTTATCGGTCTGGGCCGATAACCAGCCCCGGCCAATCATGGCCGTTCAATCGGCCATAAAGGCCCTGGAGCTTCTGAGTCAATTGGCCGAATATCAGAACCTCCTCAAAATTCCCTTAAACCGATTAAAAAGAGAGGGCCAACTTTCCCCTTTAATAAACCGGGCCGTTTCGGCCTGCCGAAGGATTTCCGCGGAATTGACCGCTATGGCGGCCGTGGCCGGTCTGGTGGCCGATGAAATAGTTACATCGTCTCTGGCCTTGGGCGGAGACCGCATCATCGTCAATAACGGCGGCGATATTGCCTTAGGGATGAAGGGAAAACAAAAAATTAGAGTGGGTTTAAGAGACCCTTTAAAAGAAAGGATTTCCCATGTCCTGGATATTTTTTCGGACCAAGGGATAGGCGGTGTGGCCACCAGCGGCTGGGGAGGAAGATCCTTTTCTCCGGGGATTGCCGATGCGGTCAGTGTCTGGGCAGCCGATGGGGTTATCGCTGATGCGGCGGCCACCTGGATCGCCGGGCAGATGAAACTGGATTCGCCCAAAGTGGTCCGGTGTCCGGCCAAGGAAGTAGACCCGGAGACGGATATCCCTCATCTTCTCATTACCCGGGAGGTTGCCCCACTCACGCCTGAGGAGAAGGAAACAGTTTTAGCCGCCGGGCTTGCCATGGCCCGTGTCTTGATTGAAAAAGGGGTTATTCGAGGGGCCTTTTTGGCCGTCCAGGGCGATTATCGATGGATCGCTTTTCAGGAGCCGTTTCCCAAATCGCTAAACCCAAAATAGAGGTCCATGTTTCGGCCGAAGGGAACGAGGATATACACTCGTGACATCAAACGACAAAATACAGCCGGAAATCTCACGGAAGCCAAACAGGGCGAGGTAATGAGAAAATTGAAATAGGGCAGGGAAGGACAACCGGTCCGCATAACTCAAAGGCGAAGATCGGCACTGAAAACCCTGTAAGCTGCGCCGGTGTCAGCGATTGATCTGCATGTCTCTCCCCGCGGCTTCACCTACATAATGAACTTCCCCAGAAGTTCAGAGAGATATTTGATAAAAAATAACCTGATTGATCCCTTCAAAGCAATCCCAAGAGTCCTAATTTTAAGTAGACTAACTGCTGTGGACCCCAGGGCCGTACTCCGTGGTCAGGACCTTTTGCGCCTTTTCAATTAGAGTACGAAAGGGCTGAATGGAGCTAAGCAATTCGTCCTCGGCCTGCTTTCGTAAAGTGATATCAGTGAAAAAATTTATTGTCGCCGAGCTTCCTTCCCAATAAATCAAGTCCACCCTATCTTCAACCCATCGGATGGTTCCATCCTTGTGGACGATCTTGAAGAAAAAGACATGAGGAAGTTCCCCATCGTTTGATTCCTTAAACAGGAGTTTGTCCATCTCCCGATCATCGGTATGAATGGATTCCGACACTGGTCGCGAAGCGAGCTCCTCCTGTGAATATCCAAATATCTCAATAATCCCTGGGTTGATGAATTTAAACACACCCTTCTGAATCACACCGATGGCCACAGGGGCATTTTCGACCAACCATCGATGCCTTTCTTCCGACCGCTGGAGAGCGTTCTCCATATGGTTGCGTTCTGTGATATCGAGGAAAGAAGCCGTAACCCTCCCAGTATTAGGAATCAAGGCCATGGTCACAAAGATATCTTTTCCGTTCCCTTGTTGGTCAACGAACCGATATTCCTGGCCCCCCGACATGCCATCCGAACCCGATCTGACGGCCAGGCACTGATTCTTTATTCTCTCTAATTCACCATCAGCGATGAATTCCGACAGGGATTTCTTGTTTTCCATCTCTTCCCGATGAATGCCCAGGACTTCCTCAAATTTCTTGTTGGCCTGAACTATGATCATGTCCCCTTCATTCAGCACGGCGAGGGCTGCTCCAGTCCCTTCAAAAATGGTCTGACGGATTTCCTCTGTCTTCCTGAGACTCTCCTCCAGTTGCTGGCGTTCTGAGCTCTCCTGTTGAAGTCGCTGGCCTGTCATTTCCAGTTCATTCGTAATGGTCTGACGGATTTCCTCTGTCTTCCTGAGACTCTCCTCCAGTTGCTGGCGTTCTGAGCTCTCCTGTTGAAGTCGCCGG
>CAWIRY010000025.1:0-10939 GCA_963838485.1 uncultured delta proteobacterium
TATAGGCCAAATCCAACTTATTCTTGATGTGGTCGTAAACCGTTCCGGTTATACAAATACCGCCTGCTTCAGCCAGGCCTTGTACTCGGGCGGCAATGTTGACCCCATCTCCTAAAATAGTATCGCCTTCTTCAATCACATCACCTAGATTGACGCCAATCCGAAATTCCAAGCGCCGATTTTCTGGAAGCTCTTTGTTTTTGTCTTTAAGTTCCTCCTGGATCTCCACAGCGCAGCGTACAGCTTCCACCACGCTGACAAATTCGGCCAAGACACTGTCTCCCCCGGTGCCAACGATGCGTCCCTGATACCGTTGGATAAACCCTGAAGTGATTTCCAGGTGGGTCTTCAAGATTCGAATGGTCCCTTCCTCATCCTCACCCATGAGACGGCTGTATCCCTTGACATCCGCACTCAGGATGGTCGTGAGCTTGCGTTTTATCTGATCTGGAGTCATAGGGTTACCCCCTTAGACCAAAATAAAAAACCCCGGCTCTCTCTTGAGAAACGGGGTTCCAATAATTCCTCCATTAGCTTGCCCCACTTTTAGGGTAAAATGGCGTTGCTGGAAGATAATTTATTAACTTATTCTGACTTTTAGGGTAACCACAATTGTACACCATTTTATAAAAAGTCAACAGGAATTTTTCCCCCGGATGGGGACAAGGTTAGGCGGAGAATCAAACGAATATCGTTTGTACTCTTCGGATATTTCACAAATGGAACTTACAACCTTACAGGAAGCAGTCCACATCATCCAAGCGGTGAATCTTGAACCGGTGGTTCGGGAAAGTGGCCAAAGTCCCTCTCGGCTTTCCACAACCCACTCACCCCGTGGTGCTGGCACAAGGCAGTTTAATTCGAAAATAGAAAATCAGGCGCGAGGCACGAGGAAAAAGGCGAGAGGGAAAAAAACATTGGCCCCTGGCCCTTTAATTCCATTTTCAATTTCGTGGCGCCTCCCAAAAGGCCGGCGTGAGGATTAGCATGGAAATCATGGGTAAGGGTTCGGTAAAACCATAAAATCAACCGGCCGAATTAACCAGGAACTTGCTATTTCAGCGGAATTGCCGGAAGCCGTTTCAGCGTTTTATTCACCGGATCGACCATGATCCCTACGGACTCCAAGGCAGTGACTCCCAGAAGAGGCTCCGAGGCCGGCTCGCCAAAGACAACTCGACCGGCGGTGATTTCACCCATAAACTCTATTTTTACAAGTCTGTATAAGTATTCTCTAACGGTTCCATCGGCCAACTCGTAAGACATCTTGCCTTCCTTGACCACGCCGATCTTCTCCAACTCGTTCGCCGGAGCCATCGAGTCCGTAGCCCCGGTGTCCACTAAAAAGATCGCCTCGTAGCTATCCCCTTTCCCACCCAAACTGGTTAATTTCGTCGTTACTTTTGTGAGTCCCATCTTACCCGCTCTTTCTCTTACTTGCAAACTCCAATGCTGTCAGCTTGACTTTAATTATGCGTTTAAAAAAGATTGTGAAATTTTTGTTCAGAAAACATCCATATTTTTACCAATTTAATAATTTTATTAGGAACCTAATTAATTTTGCAAGATAAATCTATCGGAGATTGTTTAAACTAGAGTCGGGCCGAACGCGATTTGAGCGACCTCACCTTATCCATCGGTCTGCCAAGGCATAACTCGTGCTGCGACCGCCGCCTGGCTCTTTCACCAAAACGCCATGCTTCACCAAGTCGTCTATATCCCTAAGGGCGGTATCCTGCGAGCATTTGGCAAGCTTGGCCCATTTGGAAGAAGTCAGCTTACCTTCAAAACCGTCGAACAAGCGGTTGATGATGGCTTGCTGGCGTTTATTAAACGGCTTGTGGGTATGAGCCTCCCAGAAATGGGCCTTGTGGAAGATGCCGGCCAGGAGATGTTCTGCGCCGTCAATTGCGCGATCAAGACATCCCAGGAACCATTCAAGCCAGGGGGTTATGTCCAGGCTGCCTTTTTGGGTTTTTTCGAGTATGTCGTAGTAGGCGTTTCGCTCCAGGCGAATTTGCGCCGACATACTATAAAAACGCTGGGTACTATTTTCCGAACGGGCCAACACCATATCGGCAATCGTCCGAGCAATCCGGCCGTTGCCGTCCTCAAAAGGATGGATCGTCACAAACCAGAGATGCGCCAGACCCGCCGTCAGAACCGGATCAATAGATTGAGGACCGTTAAACCATTTCAGGAAAGTGCGCATTTCCCCGGGAACGCGCTTAGCCGCTGGGGCCTGATAATGCACCTTCTCCCGGCCAATTGGGCCGGAAACCACTTGCAAGGGGTCAGATTTTTCGTCACGCCAGCCGCCAACCACGATTTTCGTCATACCACTGCGCCCGGTTGGGAACAGAGCAGCGTGCCAGGCAAATAGACGCTCTTCAGTCAGCGGATCAGCATAATGTCCGGTGGCATCAAGCATCATTTCAACAACGCCCTCGACATGCCGCTCAACTGGTATAAGTCCGCCGATATCAAGTCCCAGTCGGCGTGCGATAGAAGATCGCACTTGGGCCTTATCCAGCTTTTCACCTTCGATTTCGCTGGATTTGAGAACATCCTCAGTCAAGGTTTGCAGTACGGCTTCGTTGCGGAGCGAAAAACCCAGCCCCTCCATACGGCCGATGAGCCGCCCCTGACGATGACGCACGCCGGCAAGCTGCCCTGCCAGCCTCTCCTGGCTCCAAGTCAGTTTTGGCCAATTTTTCTTATCGTGAATATAGTCCATAATTCTGCGCACTCCTTGCAGATATTATGCCGATTATTCGCCGCATAAGCAAGAAGATTCTCCGCATTTGTTGCGTCGAATATGATCACCATTCACCGCAGGTCAGACAAGAGGCCTCTCCACACAGTCGGTGCGCCTTCGTCCACCGCTGCCAGGGGCAGGATCTGAGAGCACGGTTTCGTGGGAGCCTATTTTGGTCGGACTGATTTTTATTCCGGGGACATCCATGATACAGGTTTGTCTCCCTATCTTTGCTTCTTCAATATATTCCAGGCGCGGACTAATCTGGCTTCGTCATAAGTGACGGGAATGGGGGCTTGTTCGACGATCTCCCGCAGCAGAGTGAGCCCGGATTTATTGAGCAGATCTTCCACCTCCTTTCGCACCTCCTGCCGGACAAACCGGTCGAGAGGAATTTCTTTTCCGGCCACTGTCAAGGGTGTTTTAAGGATGTCAAACTTGAGAAATAATCACGGGACCGTCAGGCTGCGGTATCGCCACTTGAACAACGAAGCGGACATGGTTATCAGCACCTTTAGGTTCTCAAGAAATCAGGAGAGTGATTTCTTGAGATTGTCGTCAGCACCCCCTGGTCTCGCTTTATTCTTTTCTTTGTTTGAATCCTTTGAAAAAAGGAGAAGCCCCCTCTTTTTTTAACACTTCTATTACCTTAAAGCATTCTTCCCGGGATTCAAATTCTCCGCCCAGGACACGGTACCAGGATTCCCCATTGGGAAATTCCCGGGGTATGATCTCGATCTCTTTACCTTGTAAGGCCGGATTTCTTTTTAAAAAGGCGGAATATTTGGCCTTCAAAAAAGTTCCCAGCCAAATTTTACATGTGCCTGCCGTTGATTCAAAGATCAGAGACTCGTTGGAAATTTTCGGAAGCTTGACTTTCTGATTGGTCAATAGTTTGTTGGGATTGGTAATCTTGGGATTCAATTCCAATATCAAATCGATCACCGAGGTGTTGGCCACTTTGTAAGTTTGGGCGGCGATTGAATAGATTGAAGCCCCGGATTTAACGGTGGTTGTTTTCTGACCGTCATCCTTAGAATCTTTCGAATTACTTTTTGGAACCAAGGGGGTTGGCTTCAAATCCGTTATTGGAGGTAGGGATTTGGAAGAGGAAACCGCAGAAGGCTTGGAATCCAGGTTTTTGGTCGGTTTGGTAATCTTCCGGTCGTTTTCAGCTTTTGGGAGATCCACTTTTGGCAAATCCGTCTTGCCCTCGAAAGGGGGTAAGGCCGCTTTGTCCTTGCTTGGGGAGGATTCGATAGGAAAGCTGGTCACCGGTCGTTCGCCCTGGCTTTCCAAGAATACTTTACCCAAGAGAAGGAGCGACCCAATTCCCACAAAAATCGCCAACCAAAAAACTATTTTTCGGAAAAGAAAATAATCCATAAAAAGAGTATGGTCATGCCGTTTTTTTGTTAGATTATAACAAATTTATGGCCGATTTCAACTTTTCTGTATGATCACTATTGTCGGGCAGTCCTGCCAGTCAAAGCCCTGACCAGGACAAATCGGGGCGAGGTGCGAACCTAATAGGTTCTGCCGGTCAGGCGTGATATAATCTCCTTCCCGAGGGCCCCGAAGGGGTACAGCCCTATTCGGGGCCAGGGGCTGATCATGGACGGAATGGGAAATTCTCTCATTTCACCGGAATAGCCGTAGCGCTCCGGAGAAGAGGCGCACGATTCAGTCCTGCGCCTCTTCCGGGTTTATCAGCCTTTTTTATTCTCCCCAATCATTCTTCCCTTTGCACCGATCAAGCTTCGGATCCATCCAGGGCAGAATCTTGGCTGCCGGAATAACCGCCATCGGTCCATAAGAGGAGATTCCTTTATAAAAATAGTATGGGGGGATGTTAAAGGACACCTTTTGCTGATCGGGCGGGACGAATTCGGATACGGCCAGATCCTGAATCACCTTGTGATCGCAGGCCCTCATCTTCAAAATTTTACCGTTGTCCATTTTAAAGGTGTCGTTTTCCCAGATGGAGATGATCTTATCGGCATCCGTACTCTTGGCCCGTTCGATGACACTCATCAGCCAGTAGGTCTGCATGGTCCAGGCGCCGAAATTCCCCATAAAATGTTCAAATAGAAGGCTGTTATAAGGGGCCGTCTTCCACTTGGTCTTCCACAGGGTATTCCAGGTTTTATAGATTTTGTTATGGCCAGATGCTTTGAATTGGGGGTTTTCAACATTGTAGCAGCTCAGATTGACTAACCCTTTGGTCCCTTCCACCCCGACTTCATGGAGGCTGTTGGGCTCGTCCATATAGATATTGGCAAAGGGCAGCATGATCCCCATCTGTCGGGCCTGTTTGAGCAGATTCCCGGCATCAGGCGACCAGTCGCCGGTATAGATGACCTCCGCTCCTGAGGCCTTGATCTTGGTCAGGTAGGGTGCAAAATCGGTCAGGAAGAGTTTATGATAATCTTCTCCGACCAACTGGGCCTCGGGATAGTATTCCTTCAACCCCTTCTTGAAACCCGCAGCCATCTCATGTCCAAAAGAATAGTCCTGACAGAGGATGTAAAACCTCTTTTCCTTTTTCCGGACCTGGCCGTAATAATAGGCCAGGGCGCGGCCGACCTGCTCAGTAGACCAGGAGGTTTGGAAGGAATAACGTCCGAAATTGGTGGCATCCATGAGGTCATCGGAGAGGCAGGCGGTATTCACGGCAATGACATGATATTTATTGGCCACCTCATTGATGATTTTCATCAGATGGCTGCCGTCGGTGCCCCAGAGGACTCGGACCTTTTCCTGAAGGATCATTCGCTCGCAGACCTTCTTGCACTGGTCCGGCTTGCCCATGTGATCGGCCTTGATGACCTCCATCAGCTTTTTTTTGCCGTCCACCAGGAGGCCGCCTCTTTTATTGATGTCATGGGCCACCCATTGGGTAACCAGCCAATAGAGCTGCCCATTAATGGCCGCAGGGCCGGAAAAAGAGGCCACCACGGCGATTTTAATGGTATCCCCGGTCGGAATGGTCGGTTTGGCCGGATCGAAGTCCGACATATCCCCCATCTTGTCGGCATCAAAAGCGGCATTTATTTTGCTTACTTTATCGGCCATATCCCCTTTGGTTGCCAAGGCCGGGGACGGGCTGTTGAGGGCCAGAAATATGAAAAGGACCATACTTAATAAAACGAAAAACCCCTTTTGTGACATCATACATCTCCTTTTTATTTGGAATTATAGTTTTGTGTTATTAGTATCCCTTAATTAAATCAGGGGAAAACCTTTCGACACCTTCAGCCGTCGATCACCACCTTTTTCGATCCATCCTAAAATGTTCCCCCGAAGTTGCCTTCCAGAAACTTTTTTATATATTTAGGTTAAGTCGGTCGGTAAAGCCAATAATAAAGACCACTTTTTCAAAACGATATACTCCCCAGATTAGTTTTTTAGCAACTATCATACCAGAAGGGAATTTAGTATTTTTTTTCTAACTGGATGAAAAAAGGATGGAATAAAGATCGGTTCTGATGTAGGGAGGGGAATGGGCGCCTCAAAAGACTTTCATTTTTTTACAAGGTGTAAAAAATTGATTCTCGGAGACTGGGTTGTACACGATTTTTTGCCAATTACCCTTTACACCTCCCTCAAGCTACGTGGGCGAACTACCAAACTCCCACGATCGGACTTTAACCGATAAGTCATACGGATTTTTGGTTGAAGCCCCAGGCCGCCACAAAATAACGACCTGGAACTTCAACCGGATTTAATTTCACAAAGCTTGAGCGGAAGGAGGGGGAAATAGATAATTAACGGTTCGATGGAGCATCTTGGCCCCTTTAATCTCGGTTTCAAGCAAAGGGATCAAAGCCCTGACCCTATCGCCGAAGATTTCCCAGATTTCGGCCATATGCTCATCCTGCATTAGAACCCTATTCCTGACAAACTCGGCGGAATCCAGGTCCACCTGATCCTTCTGAATGACTCCGTTGACGATGACACCCCCCACCGGTATGCCGAATTCATGGAACCAGTTGATGAACCGGGTGATGACGGCAATGGGCAGGCTCTCCGGCAGGGTGACGAAAAAGAAGGCCGTCAAGGCCTCATCGGTTAGAAGATCCTTGGCTTTGGCCATGCGGTCTTTAAAACTCAGGAGATAATCCATCAAAGGGTCCTTTTCTTTTTTCTTGGAAAAGGAAAGCATCTCTCTTAGCGATTTGGCCTCTTCCCGGCTTTTTAACATCTTATCCACCCAGAGGGAATAGACCTTGGACATACCCAGCAGCCGCCGGGCATTGGCCGTCGGGGCCGTATCGAAGACATAGAAATCATATTCATCTTTGAAGATGATTTCCATCATATTTTCAAACATGGCCGATTCTTCAAAGGCCGGATTCATGGTGGCCGACTCGATAAAATCATCGGCCTTGGTGCCGATGTCGGAAAATTTAAGAAACCAGTTGATCTTTTCCCGGATCTCCTGCTTGGATCGTTCGATGGTATCCCGGGTGTCGATTTCAAAGGCGAAACACTTGTCTTCATCACAAACTACGGCGGTCTTGCCGAAGACGTCTTTTTCGAGGAGATTGGACAGGCTGTGAACGGGATTGGTGGAGGCCAGCAACGTTTTCCGGCCCTGCTGGGCGGACCACAAGGCCGCCACACCGGCCATGACCGTCTTCCCCACCCCTCCCTTTCCCCCGAAGAAGATATATTTCAATCGGGGGTGGTCCTTCATGAATTGGTCCATACTGACGGTGATTCGGTTTGTCTCGGAACTTTGTTTTTCGGTCATCATGTGATTTCTCCAAACATGGCCTTGGCCATTTTTTCAATCATGGGCAGACCGGTTACATCCCTTTCCATTTCAGGAACGGAAGCCAAAATTTGGTTCCCGAAGGTGGTGTCGATCACTTTCAGATAATGTTCCTGCATGGAAAAACGATTTTTTAAATATTTGGGAATATTCTTTTCCTTCAACTCCGCGGGCAAGACCCGGTTGATGATATAACCGCTTAGGGGAACGTCGAACTTGGAAAAAAGCTCAGCGGCCTTCAAGGTATCATTGATGATCATCTCCTCGGCGGTCAAAACGAAAAAGAAGGCCGTCTTCTCCTTGTCGGTCAGGATCTTCGAGGATTTATTGATGCGGTCCTTGATATAAAGCAGTTCATTGAGGATCGCATCCTCTTCGATACCTTTATCCCGGCGCATCACCGCGGCCACCTGGTCATATTCCCTCATCTGCTCCCGGAGGTTGGTGATCTTATCGATCCAGGCGTCATAGACCGAGGCCATGCTCAGGTAGTAGAGGGCATGGCCCAGGGGGACCAGGTCGTAAATGTAATAATCATAGCCGCCCTTGACGACGATATCGACCACTTCATCAAAAATGGCACTCTCTTCCATGGCCGGCTCGGCGGCCGCGGCCTGGATGTAACTTTCAATTTCTTCCGGGATCTGCTCCATCCCGTACATATCCAGGATTTTCTGCCGGATCTCCTGCTGATATTCCTTGACCCGGCGATCGGCATCGATTTCCTGGGCATAGAGATTGGGAATGATCTCCGTCGGGCCTTTGCCGAAAATATCCTTTTTGAAAATGTCGGTCAAAGAGGCCTGGGGGTCGACGGAAAAAACCAGGACCCGTTTCCCTTTTTTGGCCAAATAAAAGGCCGTAGCCGCCGAAAAGGTAGTTTTTCCCAACCCGCCTTTTCCCCCGAACATGATATACCGTCTATCAGGAAACTTTTCAAAAATGTCTGGTAAGGAAATGATAATCCCCTCCTTTCGTATAAAAACAGGGTTCCAGGATTCTAGGATTCTAGGGTTCAAGGGTCAGAGGGGTCATTAATGGGCCTTTCACTGGAACCCTTGAATCCTTGGACCCTTGACCCCTTTTATTCAATCACGCCAACGCGTCGGTCAAATCCTTCTCTCTTAACATCCTGCGCTTCCAGGTTGAGATCTGGGGAACCACATAGGGCAGCAGGCGCAACGAATAATAAGGGGGTAAGATCGGGACCCCGAGCATATCCCCCATGGTGATGAGAATAAAAAGGTGCTCCATGCTGGCCCTGGTCTTCAGGGCAAATCGGGCCGAATCGTGGGCCGCCACCCCATAAACAAATTCCTTGACGGCCTTGAAAAGGGCCCATTTCTTTTTTTCCTCTTCGGACATCGATTTTTCTCCTTAAATAAAATCATAAAATCCGGTTCAAGGTTTGAGGTTCAAGGTACAAGGCCCAAGGCTTAAGAAAACCAAGCCTTAATATCCATACCTTATACCTCGCACCTTAAACCTCTTTGAACCTTTACTTTTTCGCCTTACACCTTTTACCTTTAGCCTCGTGCCTCGTGCCTTTCTTATCACGCCGGTGCCTGTGCCGGCTGAATCTTTAAGTTCCGGTATCGATTAAGGGCCTTGATCCCTTCCCAGCCCAGGATAAGAGCGGCAATAACCAGAAAAAATCCGATCAGACCCATCAGGGTGTTTCCGACGAGGGCCTCTCCTTTAACCGCCCCTGAAAAAACCTTATACAATAAACTATAAGAGGTATAAAGAAGGGCGGCGATGGTCGTGATGAACATAAAGATCATCGGGTAAAAGGCCCACTTGGACGGTCGGCCTTCGGACATAAGCCAGGCCGTTACCAGCAATAGGGCCAGGGAGGCCATAAGCTGATTAGCCCCTCCGAAGAGGACCCAGAGATACTGCCACCAGCCGGTCAGGACGACAATTATACCGAGGAGGCTGGCGATTAAAGTACCCACATGGGCGTTCTTGAATACCGGACTTATATCACTGAGCAATTCCGAAGTGGCCACCCGCATGAAACGAATGACCAATTGCATAATGGTGATGGCCAAAACGATCATCATCACACTTCCGTAAGACTTTCCCAAACCTTCGGAAAGTCCGAGGGCGCCTAAGAACTTGGCTACGCCTCCGGCAAAGATGGCTCCCGGTCCTTTGGCGATGG
The DNA here is from genome assembly GCA_963838485.1 of uncultured delta proteobacterium. GTDB lineage: Bacteria > Desulfobacterota > RBG-13-43-22 > RBG-13-43-22 > RBG-13-43-22 > RBG-13-43-22. Next base: position 9,703 of record CAWIRY010000025.1, read on the forward strand.
CCGCCCCGTATTCACCGGCCGAAGCGTAAATGGTCCCGGCGATAATCAAGGCGAATAGGGCCAGTATCATTTCAACAAACATCACCCCCGCACCGACAGGCCGGGCATCCATTTCGCTCTCCAATTGCCTGGCCGTTCCTGAACTGGAAACAATGCTGTGCCAGCCGGAAATAGCTCCGCAGGCAATAGTAACAAACATAATAGGCCACAGTGGCCCGATTTTAATGGAAAAATTAGTATAAGCCGGAAGGGTAAAGTTGGGATGAAGGATAAAAATACCGATAATCCCAAAAAAGAGCCCCAGGAAGACAATGTAGGAGGCCACGTAATTGATGGGCAGGGCAAACCGCCAGATGGGCAGAACCGCCGCAAAATAGCAGAAGACAAAGGCGGCAATGGCCCATAAAACCCGGCTGTTGGACAGGTCTACCCCGAGTATTTTATCGGAAGGGGCCATCGTACCGAGCCAGATGCCCAGAAGGGCGATAACGACGGTAACCACCGTGGTTAGGATAATGTCTTTTTTCCAGCGGTAGATCATCTGGCCGGCCAGTATTCCACCGATAGTCAGGCAAAGCCAAGCCATGGGAGCGGCCTTGAGTGAAACGGCTGTGCTGACCACCACGTTGCCGAAGGCCCCGGCAATAAGCAATAGATAGAAATAGATGAAAGACAGAAGAATAACCCGTGCCCTGGGTGAAACCAGCTTATGACTTAAACCCCCAAAAGAGGCCCCTTCATTACGCATGGCCACAATGGCACTGGAATAGTCTTGAACCCAACCGATTAATAAGGTCCCGCCCAGGATCCATATCAGGGCCGGAAGCCAGCCCCATTGGATCGCAATAATCGGACCTATAATCGGGGCCGCACCGGCAATTGATTTAAACTGGTAGCCAAAAAGGATATTTTTGCTGGTGGGCATGAATTCCACCCCGTCATTGTACATCTTGGCGGGAGTGGCTCTTTTGGGGTCGGCCTTGATAACTTTGGAGTCGATATACTTAGCGTAATATCGATATCCGATAAAAAAAACAATAAAGCCTAAGATCAAGACGATTATCGAATTCATGTTGCACCTCCCAGAGGTCTAAAAGGTTAAAACCTGAATGATTCGCTCGAAAAATCTAAAGCTTATGTTGTTCCGAGTCTTATTTCACCCCCTCTTCAAAAATATTCCTTAATCTATATATAAAATTAACAAATGTAAATGTTTTTTTCGCCTGAAATCGGACAA
>CAWIRY010000026.1:0-15619 GCA_963838485.1 uncultured delta proteobacterium
GAAGCTCATTCCTGTTTAAGATTGATCATAGGGAGCAGACAACTTTCTTCTTTTAGCAACTGGTCAAAAGAAACATTTCTAAGTGTGTCCCTTAATTGATTTCTAGCCTTTTCCCAGATCTTGTTTACGGAACAGACCTTACTACGTAAACAATATTTTGAATTCATCAGGCAATCATTGAGAAATATTTCTCCTATGACGGCTTCCACAATGCTTAATAGGCTGATCTCGACTGGAGGCAACCGCAGACGATAACCTCCCCTGGCCCCCTGGATAATTTCAATCAATCCGGCTCGCGCCAACTGTTGGGCGATTTTACCTAAAAATTGATCCGGTATATCCATCTGTTGAGCTATTTCTCGGCGGCCGATAACGGCTCCTTCTTTCTGGGAAGAAAGATACAAAATACAACGAACGGCATATTCTCCGGCTTTAGTAAGACGCATTTTTATATTGGATAAATATAATCTTTTTTATCTTATATAAAATTTTAATAATCTTGTCAAGAAATTTTTTTGTCCTATAATCTGTATCCGAAACGTTTGAAAAGCAACCTCCCCGGAAAGAAAGGTCAGGTTCTTATGTGAAAAGAAAGATCACGACTTTGCTATAGGTGTGAAACTTGGGGCTGAGTTTAAGTGTTTTGGACAGCAAACAACGCAATCGGAAACATGGGATTTACCGGCTGTGGCGGTAGAATGTAAAACTTATCTTGATAAGACCATGCTTCAAGATGCCTCGACGGCAGCGGAACAATTGAAGTACCGTAATCCAAATGCTTTATACATCGTTGTGGCGGAGTGGTTGAAGTTAACTGAGGCAGTGAATTTGCGTAAGTTTAAGATCGACCAGATTTATGTTCTCCGAAAGCAAAAAAACACTGACAGAGAATTCAGATACCTTGATGGTTACGTCAAAAATCCAATATTTGATGATGCCGTAAATCATTTCTTTAATCTTGTTCGTAATTTTCTCACAGAATCTTGGGAGGGTGGTATCAATCACGGCTTGACTAAGGGTTATTTGATATAGATTTTTTTGGCGAACCCGCCGCGTTGCGCCGGTCGGGTGCCACTCTCTCCGTTCACCAAGCCCGCAAGCGGTCTCGGCCATCCGGTAACGCCCCCTTTCGCAAAAAAAAGACTAAGGGACCCTGCCCCTCGCGGGTCAAGGGTTAAGGGCTGGTTGGGGGAACCTGACGGCCTTTTTGTTTTTGCCGGAGTGTTGTTTAAGAGGAAATGAGACAGTTAGAAAGCCTTTAGACGGCCAGGGACGGTCTGTACCGGGATTCCTTAAGGCCTTAAGGGGGTTAGTTAAACAAAGCCTTAAGACGGCCAGGGAAGGCCAGGGAAAGGCTTTTTTAATGGCCTGGAACGGTCTAAAGGGCCAGGAGGCCAAACGCTGGAATTAAAAGGCCGGTTGGGGGAACCATACCGGCCTTTTTTATTTCCGGGGCCGGTGCTTACAATCTGCTTACAAAACTTTTTTTTATTTAATCCCCAATTCTCTATTTTAACAAATTATCTAATAATAACTGGTGCCTGGGACCGGAATCGAACCGGTACAGCCACGAGGACCGAGGGATTTTAAGTCAATTCTCTTCTAAGGCGATTTCCCGTCAAATTTCAAGCCTTTAAATATCAATCAGTTACAAAGACCAAATTGGAATAGCTTGGGTTATCTTGGGTTATTTTCGGTTAGGACGGTTACACTTTAGTTACAGTTACACCGTTTTCAGAACCGGAAAAGAACCACAAGTTATTCACTTTAGAAAAGTCTCCAGGCCTTGATTCAGCCCCGAGTCTGCCGAATTAATGTTCCTGGGCCGAAACAGACTTAACCGTCCAGCTAAATTATTTAGTAAAATTTAGCTGAATTTAGCTGAATTTAGGAAGGATTTAGCAATGTCTCAAAGCAAAATAGATAAAGTCAAATTTAATCAATTAGTTATGGCAGGTAAATCCACTAAGGAAATTGCTAAATATTTCGGGGTTACTCCGGGCGCTGTCAGCCAGGTCAAAAAGGAACTGAATCTCAACGTCATCAAGAGCGTGGCACTGGAAAATGCCCACCGGGTTGTCACCAAGAATTTAAACTCGATCGAACAGCTCCAGAAGATTAATACCCACGCCAATGAACTCCTTGACCTGCTGATGAGGTGGAACCGAGGGGATAAGGAGGCCTTGCAGATCCTGGAAAGCCAGGTCCGGAAAGTTAAGGTCAGGGGTTCCGAGGAAGAAATCAGCGAGTACAAATTCAAGGACCCCCGAGAACTGGCACTGAAGGCCATGGCCGAGATCCGGGGCCAGCTATCCCTGCAACTGGATATCTTTAAGGTCCTCTACGATGCGGAGGCCGTGGCGGAGTTTCAAAAAGAAGTCTTAACCATCATTGGGGAGGTGAGCGCCGATGTACGAGACCGGATTGTCCAACGGCTCAAAGAAGGCCGAGCTCTTAGAGCATCTGTTGCAATCACTTGATCAGATCAGCCCCCTGGGGGACAGGCCTTTATTCCAGGAGTGGGTTAATGGCGTTATGCTCGATGGAAGGCCTTTTTCCTTTGAACGTCATGAATATCTGATCGAACCCTTTCAGGACGATCATCCTCATCAGGTTGAAGAGAAGGCCGCCCAGTTAGGCCTTACCTCGAAGGCCATACTTAAGACCCTGTATGGGGCCAGGTACAAGGGGTATAAAGGCATACTCTATCTATTCCCTTCCCGCTCGGATGTCCTCGATTTTTCCAAGGGCAGGATTTCCCCCTTGATCGAAGACAACCCGGATTTGATCGGCCAATGGGTCAAGGAGACCGATGCCGCAGGGATCAAACGGGTCTGGAATACCTTTCTTTATCTCCGGGGGATGCAGTCCAGGGTCAGCCTGAAGTCCATACCCGTGGATTTGATTGTTTTCGATGAATTGGATGAGGCCCCTCAAAATGCCGTGGATATGGCCATGGAAAGGATGGGACACAGCCACTTTAGAGAGGTCTTGAAACTGTCAAATCCCACCCTCCCTGACTATGGGATCGATAAAGAGTTCCAGCAGACAGATCAACGATACTGGCTGTTGAAATGCCCGGCCTGCGGTTCTTATACCTGCCTGGAGGATACCTTTCCGGGATGCCTCCTGGAGACAGGGGGTCGGGTCATCCGGGCCTGCACTAAATGCCAAGCTGAGCTGAATCCCTCGATTGGTCAATGGGTAGCCAAACGGCCATCGATCACGGACAAGCGTGGACGCCATTTCTCCCAGCTTTTTTCCCATTTTGTCGATCCGGCGGATATCCTCCTTCAGTTCAGGACGACCAGGAACCTGACCGATTTCTATAACCTCAAGATCGGGGTCCCCTATATTGAAGCCCAGAACCGTCTAAGCGTCCAGGAGGTCCTCGCTCTATGCGGTAACGACGGCTTATCCAGCCAAGACCCCGGACCTTGTTTTATGGGGGTAGACCAGGGGTCCGATCTCCATGTCGTCATTGGGAAAAAGGTCAGACAGAAGGCCGGTAAGATAGTGCACCTGGGAATCTACAAAGACTGGGAGGAACTGGACCGGTTGATGAAAATCTTCCATGTCTCCCGCTGCGTAGTCGATGCCCTGCCCGAGATCCGGAATGCCCCGGGCCTTTGCCGAGCGTCATAAAGGCAGGGGCTTCATGAATTACTACAATGAGCATCAAAAGGGGAATTATTTCTGGAATGAGAGGGACTTGACCGTCTCTTGCAACCGTACGGAGAGCCTGGACGCCAGCCATAAGGAAATAACCAGCCAGGCCATTATCCTTCCGAAGGAATGCGAAATCGCAAAGACCTTCGCGGCTCACCTGCATAACGTGGCCAAGAAGCTCCAGGAGGATGATGAAACAGGATCGAAGCGGTATGTCTATGTGAAACTCGGGGCTGATCACTTCCGCCACGCCTTCAACTATGAGGCCATGGCCAGGCAGAGCAGCCCTGTTTTCCTATTTCCGAATCTATAGGAGGTAAAAAACCATGGAACCCAAAGTAATGAGACCAAGGCGGACGAAAGAGGGAATCATAATTCACGAGCTAAACAATGGAGAAGAGAAAAAGTATTTGGCGGTCAGGGGAGGTCTCAGTTGGCCCCTAATGGCCGGGGAGTTACCCGGTTACTTTTGCATATTGGGAGAGGAGTGGATTCCTGTTCCTCTGAGAGCGACCCAGCGTGGGAGGCTTATCCTCCTGAGTGAATACGAGGCCCCCGATATCCATTCAACCCTGGATGACCTTTTTACCAGGCTCATCCACGAGGCGGCCCTTTATTTCTGCGAGATTTATTACACAGATACCGGGAAATCCCAGGGAGAGGATTTTAGAAGCCTTGTTGCTGACTTCCAGAGGTTTGCCTATGGAAAAGAGAATACAGGCAGGATCGAGCAGGCACCTTGGGCAGACGATCCAGAGCGGGGCTTGCAATATGTCAACGACTGGTTTGCCAAAACCCTTCTGGAGCTTACGGAGGGCAGCATCGTTCGTGACCAGTTGAAGATGATGGGGCCTGAAAAGATAAAGCAAGTGCCCCAAATGTTCAACGCAGTGAATGCGTTGAGATTTGTCCTCTGCGGATTTCAAAACGATAAGCCCAACCCTAGCCCAAAAAACTGGCGGGGGGAGGACCGGGGATCAGCGTGGGCGTTATAACGAAAGGCTGGCAAGTGCCTTTGATGACGGTACTGGTCGTCCAAAGGAGGGGGTCTGGGGCCTTGGAAAAGATACCAGTAACCGGTATTTCCACAAGGGGGGAGGCGTTCGGTCTATACTCCCCTTGAGGAAGGTTAAAACATAGGGGCCAAGGTAGACCTTAGGACCCTCCATAAATGTCAGATCATGGACAGGCCGGCAAATGATGGAGGAAGGGTTTTGTAGGCTTCCCGGGGGGCTTTCGACAGAAGCAGGGGGAATGTGGGTGAGTGGCGCAGGGGAGCTTCCCCCCTGCGCTCTCTCAGAACCGGACTTGAACCTCTCGGCTTATCCGGCTCCCATCATCCAGCCGTTGGTTTCATTCCCCATTGCCAATGCGGAAACAGCTCGGGCTGCCTATGGGCTATTCGCCCCAACCAGTATACCGCCTTGGTCAGATGGTGTCTCAACCTTTTAAATTTCCTCATCGCCCATTTGACCAAAATATGGTTCAAATGACGTAAAGCGGGGTAGAGCGCTGATTTATAAAAGCTCCCGTAGTAGTTTATCCATCCCCGGATGACGGGGCTGAATATTCTGGATAGGTCTTCCAGGGAAAAATCACTTTTCAAATGGAGATTCCAACGCCGGCTCTTTTGTCTCATTTCCTTACTGGCCGTGTTGCTTACGGCTGGACAAAAGTTGACAAAGAAATCCCCCCGGTGACTCTTGGCGAGTCGGGGGCCGAAAAGTGAATCCCAGAAAATCAAAACTGGTGACTGGATGATTTCCTCGGCGATTGCTGTCTTGACAGTAGGCGATCCGGGTCTTTTCCGGGTGCAGTTCCAACTGACATTCCCGAAATCTAGAGGTCAGCTCTTCCTTTAAAGCCAGGGCTTCTGACTCCGTTCGACAATGAACAATCCCATCATCGGCATAATGGCAAAAGGGCAACTCCGGATGGTTCCGCTTCATCCAGGCATCGAACACATAATGCAGAAAGAGATTGGCTAACACCGGGCTGATCACCCCGCCCTGCGGCGTTCCTTTCCCTCGCTCCATTAAAGTGCCATCCTCCTGCTGAAACAGAGCCTTCAGCCACCTCTCCACATACAAAAGGATCCACTGGCTGGCCGTATGTTTCTTCACCGCTCGCATCAGAAGTTCATGGTCTATGTTGTCAAACAGTCCCCGAATATCGAATTCCAGCACCCAGTTATAACGCCAACAACGTTTTCGCGTTATCGCTACGGCTTGCTGGGCCGATTTTCCGGGCCGGTATCCATAAGAGTCCTCATGAAAATGCGGCTTTACCCCGGGTTCAAAATACAACTTGACCACCATTTGGGCCACGCGATCGGCCACGGTGGGAATACCGAGAATCCGCTTCCCGCCTTTCTTCTTTGGTATCGCTACCGTCCTGACCGGCGGGGGGAGGTAACTTCCCGATGACATCCGATTCCAGATCTTGTAGAGGTTGTTTTTCAGGTTCCTCTCAAAAACCGTTATCGACTCCCGGTCTACCCCTGCCGCTCCCTGGTTCGCTTTTACTTGCTTCCACGCCTTTACCACTACCCACTTGGAAATCTCATACGGCTTCGCCTTCGTCACAGGTTCCTCCCATTATCTGGTTGACCTCTGAGTCCGGCTGGATAATCCACTCCCTTCGCTCCAAGCCCATTACGGCCCTTCATCGCTACTGCAGAGTGGTCCGCCCCTGTGTTCCGCCTTGGTACTCTCATTCTTGTGGGTCCTCCACTTGAATTTCTCCCTGATCATCGGAACGACAGGTTCCCACGTTGCACATGAAAGCCTGAATCAAGTTCACGCCGCCTCCATACCGGATGCCATTCAGCCTGTAAACAGGTACCATCTGAACTTATCCCGAGACTTGAAAAATACCCATTTAATCTTATTGATCTTTTTTGCAAGTTTAGCCGGATGCGTCCATTATCAGCAAAAGCCGCTCAATACCCAGCCGACCCTGTTAGATCAGGTGCCGCATTTGACGATCGAGGCTAAAACAATGCCCTTACCGGAGTTGGCTACCCATCCTTTTAACCAGGCTAAAGGTCTGGATATGACAGATGTGGCCATACTGGCGGTAGTGAATAATCCTGACCTTAAGGTGGCCCGGGATGAAAGCGGTATAGTTAAAGCCCAATTGATAGCTGCTGGAATTTTACCCAACCCTCAACTGACCGGAGGGCTGGATTTTCCCCTCAATGGCGATCCGGCCCTCGTGAATGCCTTTAATATTGGGTTGAATTATCGACCTGAATGCCTTGATAACCCGGAATGCCGCCATCGACGCCGCCCGGTCAGACCGCCTTAAAGTCGATTTGTCTGTCTTGTGGCAGGAATGGCAGGTGGTCCAACAGGCCCGTCTTTTATTTGTAAAAAGCCAGGCCGAAGAAAAAATGAGGCCTATCCTGGAATCGTACCGGGCCTTTTTTGCGGACCAGTATCAGCGAACCCAAAAGGCCCTGAAACAAGGGGATCTGACCCTGGAAACAGCCAGCGCCGATCTAATAGCCTGGCAGGAGGCCAGCTCGCGTCTGAATGAGCTGGAACGGCAAATTAATAAAACCCAACATGACCTGAAGGCCTTATTGGGCCTGGCACCGACGGTTCAATTAAACCTGACCGGAAAAATGGACCTCCCTGAGATGGACCCGTCAAAGATCGAAACCATTCTTTCGCGACTCTCCCAGCGGCGGCCGGATCTATTGGCCTTGCAAGCCGGCTATGCCAGCCAGGAACAACGTTTTCGGCAGGCAATTTTAGCCCAATTCCCAGCGCTTAACATCGGCTTTACCCATGCGCGCGATACCAGCGGGATCTACACGGCCGGCTTTGGCATTACTATAACCTTACCTGTTTTTAATCGTAACCAGGGCAATATCGCCATAGAGAAGGCTACCCGTCAACGCCTATATGATGAATACCAGGCCCGTTTAAATGAAGCCTCATCCCAGGTGGCTCGATTGTTGGCCGAGTGGAAATTGACTACCAGGCAATATAAAACAGCCCATGACATTTTGCCCGAACTGAAAGCCTCCGTCAGGCACGCGCAAAAGGCCATCGAGGCCGGCAACATAGACTGGCCCACCTATACCCGTTTTAATACGGCCTTTCTCAACAAACAATTGGAGGCCATTATTTTTGAACAAACCCTGTTCGAACAACGTATCGCCTTACAAACTTTGCTGGGGAATGAAATTCCTTCGACCCTTTCGCCGTCAGAAATTCAATTTCATGAAAGGGACCACTAAAATGAAAAATTGTTTTCTGGTAATCATGGCTATAGCCCTCCTATTTGGACCTTTCAAGATCGCTTTTCCCGCAGATCCGGTCATGGCCCTGGTGCAAACCCAGTCCTTGCGCCAATATGATCTTACCGACCAATTATCTTGTTACGGCACAATAACGCTGGACCCGGAGAAGGTCATCAGTCTTAATTTTTCTCGGGCCGGGCAGATCACCCGCCTTTTGGTCAGCATGGGCGAAATGGTCAAAAAAGGGGCGCCCCTCCTGGAATTCGAGACCAGCCCGCAGGACAGTGTCGGTTATGTGCAGGCCCGGTCAGCCGTAGACTTGGCCAGAAATGAATTGACCCGTCTGCAAAGTCTGGCGGCCGAGCAATTAGCCACCCGGTCTCAGGTTGCCCAGGCCCAAAAGGCCTTGGGCGATGCCGAAGCGTCCCTGGCGGCACAAAAGAAATTGGGAACGGATACCAAAAATGAACTATTGCTCGCCCCCTTTGACGGACTGGTGAACGAGTTGAAGGTCGTCCAGGGGGAACGGATCCAAATGGGAACGACGGCCCTGAAACTGGCCAGGACAGACGGATTGCTGGCGGTGCTGGGCATTGAGCCGGAAGACCGGCCCAAGGTCAAACCAGGTGCATTGGTTCAAGTGACTTCGGTATTTGATAGAACCATTCGGGGATCCGGTATGATCCGGAAGGTCCATGGAATGGTCAACCCGCAGACAAAACTGGTGGACATTACGGTTGACCTTAATAAGCAGGAGGCTGCCTTTTTACTCCCTGGTATGTCCGTGCGAGGAGAAATTATTCTTAATGAGTACCGTGGTCCGGCTGTGCCCCGGCAGGTCGTTTTGAAGGACAATCAGGGGGCCTATGTTTTTGTGGTCCGAGAGGGCCGGGCTTGCCGCGTTAATGTAAAGAACGGAATCGAAAGCAAGGGAATGGTCGGTATTACCGGGTCCTTTCTGAAAAATGACCGGGTCGTTGTCTTGGGAAACTACGAACTAAAAGACGGGATGGCCGTCAGGGAACCTCGGTGAGCTCTTTCATCCTGAAGATTCAAGACCATCGACGTTCCATATTGTTTGTCGTCCTGGTCCTGGCCGTGGCCGGTGCGACCCTGTCTTTTAAAATACCCGTTTCCTTATTCCCGACGGTGGATTTTCCCAGGGTGGTCGTTTCCTTGGATGCCGGAGACCGGGCCGCGGAATTGATGGAATTAGAAGTGACCCGACCGGTTGAAGAGGCTTTGAGGGCCGTACCCGGGGTGAAATCCGTACGTTCCACCAGCAGCCGCGGAAGCGCTGAAATCTTCGCCGACTTTGACTGGGGGGCCGATATGGTCGCTTCGCTGCTCCAGGCCGGGGCGGCCGTCAGCCGGGTATTACCGCAATTGCCGGCCGATACGACCTTTCAGGTGACCCGAAGGGACCCGACGGTATTTCCTGTGTCGGCCTACAGTCTCATCTCCGACCGGCACTCCCTGACCGAATTGTATGATTTGGCCAGATACCAGTTAGTCCCCTTATTATCCAGCGTGAACGGCGTTTCCCGGGTCCAGGTGCAGGGAGGGGCCAAGGAAGAATACCGGGTCTCTGTGGACCCGGCCCGACTGCAAACCTATGGCCTGACCTTAAACGATGTGGCCCAGGCCCTCACCGCGGCCAATGTGATCACGGCCGTAGGACGTCTGGAGGACCACTATAAATTGTATCTGGTTATGTCCGACACGCGCCTGACCAGCCTGGACCAAATTCGTCAGACCATCTTACGCAGCGGTCCCAATGGTTTGGTCCGCCTGGAGGAGGTGGCTACGGTCCAAAGCGATACCGCGCCCCAATGGCTGCGGGTGACGGCCGACGGCCATGAGGCTGTGCTGGTCAATGTCTACCAGCAATTGGGGGGCAATACCGTCCAGATCGCTATGGACATCAAGGCCAAACTGGCCTCCTTTCATTCCCATCTCCCAAAAGATGTCCGCATCAGCAACTGGTATGATCAGAGCGAATTGATTTTGGCCTCGGCCGGCAGCGTGCGCGACGCCCTGATTATCGGCATCCTCCTCGGGGCCTTGGTCTTACTCTTTTTCCTGCGCAATTTCAAAATTACTTTGATTGCCGTCATCATCGTGCCCACGGTCCTGACCGCCACCATCCTCTTGCTTTATGTGATGAAAATGAGTTTCAATATTATGACCCTGGGGGGCATGGCCGCGGCTGTGGGGCTGATCATCGATGATGTCATCGTCATGGTCGAGCATATCATGCGCCGACTGCGAGCACGACAGGGCGCTCATCGGGGACGGGTTTTGTCCGCGGCCCAAGAATTTGCCCAGCCCCTCACCGGGTCCTCTTCGGCCACCATCATAATTTTTTTACCCCTGGCCTTTTTAAGCGGGGTTACCGGGGCTTTTTTCAGGGCCCTTTCGCTGACCATGGCCGCGGCCCTGATTTTTTCCTATCTGATCACTTTCTTGGCCGTTCCCCTTCTGGCCGATCATCTGTTAGGTAAACAAGATGCCGAGCAAAAAGAGGGCGGCCGGTTGACGGCTTATGTGCATGGCGCTTATACCCGGCTTATGGAGCGTGTCTTGAAAAGGCCTGTTTTTATTCTCATTGGGATCATCCCGCTTTTGCTGGCCGGATATTGGGGTTATCAAAAAGTCGGCTCCGGCTTTATGCCCCATATGGATGAAGGCGGCTTTATCCTGGATTGCCTTACCCCGGCTGGAACGGCCCTTTCCGAGACCGACCGGCTGTTGCGTCAAATAGAGGCCATTATTAAAACCACCCCGGAGGTGCGGACTTATTCGCGGCGGACAGGCACTCAGTTGGGAGGAGGATTGACCGAGGCCAACTCCAGTGATTTTTTTGTTCGTCTGAAACCCTTTCCCCGACGGCCCATCGACGGGATTATGGATGAAATTCGTGGTAAAATCGAGCATACGGTGCCCGGGGTTAAAGTTGAATTGGCTCAGCTCATGGAAGACCTGATCGGAGACTTAACAGCCGTTCCCCAACCCATAGAAATCAAGCTCTATTCGGACAGCCTTTCCCAACTGCGGTCTCTGGCGCCTAAGGTGGCAGAGACCATCAGCCGGATTCATGGCGTGGTGGACGTCAAGAACGGTATCGTCCTGGCCGGAGATGCCCTGGAGATCAAGGTGGACCGAACCAAGGCCGCCCTGGAGGGCGTTGATCCCGAGAGTATTACCCGTATGCTGAACGACTACCTGACCGGTGCGGTGACCACCAAGATCCAAAAAGAGATCAAGATGATCGGGGTTAGGGTCTGGATCCCCGATAACCTGCGAGATTCTTCAGCCACTATCGGTCAATTATTATTACGCGCGCCCGATGGACATCTGTTTCCACTCCGAAGGGTAGCCCAGATAGTCCCCGTTGCCGGACAGCCGGAGATTACCAGTGAAAACTTGAAGCCCATGGTGGCCGTCACCGGCCGTATCAGCGGCCGTGACCTGGGGTCGGTCATGGGGGAGGTGGCCCGGGCCCTGGGAGGACCTGGTTCTAATCCCCCAGGGGGTTTACTATGAATTAGGCGGCATGTATAAGCAGCAACAGATCGCTTTCCAGGGGCTCATGGCCGTATTTATCGGGGCCATCGCCCTGGTCTTCTTGCTGCTTCTTTTTTTATATGAACGCTTTCGGATCGTCTTGGCCATCATGGCTATCCCTTTGCTGTCTTTGTCAACGGTATTTATCGGCTTATGGCTGACCGACACCGAGCTTAACATCTCGGCCATGATGGGCATGACCATGATCGTCGGCATTGTCACCGAAGTGGCCATATTCTATTTTTCGGAATATGGGGACCTTTTATCGATCTCGGAAACCGGGAATATTATCCCAACCTTGATTGAGGCCGGTAAAAACCGTATGCGGCCCATCGTCATGTCCACCTTCGTGGCCATTCTGACCTTGCTGCCCCTGGCCCTGGCCATCGGGCAGGGAGCGGCCATGCAACAACCCTTAGCCATTGCCATTATTTCCGGGCTGTTGATCCAGATCCCCCTGGTCTTGATCGTCATGCCGACTTTGTATCATCTGTTATCTTCGAAAAAATTCATTTTGGAATCATCCGATTTAAAGGGGTGACGTTTAACCTCCTTTGCTTAAAATACCAAAGTTGGGTTAAATCTTGCCACTGCCGTTTCTAAGTCCAACTAATATTAATACCCCTTTATCGAAGAATGCGGTTTGAACTCTTGTATTTTTTCAAAAATGGAAGTTAAAGGACTTCAGGAAGACATCCTCAAGATAGCGACCTATCCCATTAAAATAAAAAACCATTTCCCCCAATTTACCCCCCCAAAATCACCACATTTCTAATGGTTATTAATGGGCAATCAGGAATACCCCCTATGGACCTTATCAATATTCTTCGGTTTTTCCGTCGGTGTGATTGTCTCCTTTAAAAGATTTCTTTTGAAAATGGATCGGCAAAATAAGGGAAGGAAAAAGCCCCTTAAAATTGAACCAGCAAGACCTCAAGGTCAATCGGTTGATACTCATAACCATCTAATATTTTAAGATATTTTGTTGATCTTTGAATACACCTACTAACATTGCACAGTAGTATGTGATTATAATGTCAATTACGAGTTGAAATAACCGAAACCACCATCCCCTAAATTATTTGGACTCCCAGCTTCCTGATTATGAGAAAGCTTTTCCTCGTCCGGATATTTATCCAGATTACTCGACCGGCTAAATACTCTTCATGGTCAAAAGGGAAAGGTCTTTTCAGATTTGGGGGCTTTACCCTCCGTTTCCCTCTTTCGGCCTCTTTTAGGGCTCATCTTTTCCTTATCACTCTATATTCTATTTGAAAACGTCCTATTTCTTCATTTTTTTGAATTAGTTTTCTCCTTGACTCCGACTTTTTCTCCTTTTATACTTTCTTCTTCAAAAAGCAAGTTCCTATCATTTAACAGGAGACTGCCGATGGGAAACGATTTCAAACCTGAAGACGTTGTGTTTCATCGGGAAGCCTACCAGGCACAGCTGGCCGATATGCGACCGAAGGACTATCCCCTGTTGGTCAAAAAGGAAGTGATTGGAAAAGCCAACCTGCGCCATCGCAGACCCAATCCATATACCCGCGACGGCCGGGCGCTGGTATCCTTTGTGATGGCCGACTCGGACCTGAAAGGTGGCATTCTGAAAGCCGTGAAACTCATCGGTGGATTCGACAAGGCCTTCAGACCCCAGGACCGCATCTTGATCAAACCCAATTTCAATAGTGATGATCCGCCTCCGGGATCCACTGCTTTGGATTTTCTGGGCGCGGTGATAGAGCTTCTGCGCGAACACGGGTATATGAATATCGCAATCGGGGAAGGTTCCGGAAGACCCTGGGTCCCGACGGAGCGGGTTTTTGCGAAAATGGGACTCACGGCCAAAATGGCGGAATTGGATGTGCCGTTGTTGGATCTCGATAAATCAGACTACCTGGATGTTCCGGTCGAAGGTGAACACTACGATGTGATTGCCTACCCCAGGGATCTCGAAAATTTCAACAAAGTGCATCTTCCTGCCCACGATGAAAACCCACTATCTGGCGGGTTTTTCCATGAGCATCAAACTGACGGTGGGATTGGCGCATCTGTTTGACCGGTTCCATCTTCACGCGGACAACAACATGTTTGTTTCGGAGCGAGCGGTGGAGATGTCTATCCCCGTCAAACCCGACCTGATTATCATGGATGGACGCATTTCCTTTATCAGCGGGGGTCCGGCCATCGGATTGGCGGTTCACCCCGGCGTCATACTGGCATCCGGGGACCAGGTGGCGCTGGATGTGCAGGGAGTGCGCCTCCTGCAAAACTATGCGGCTGTCAATCATTTGACCCGGGACGCCTGGATCTACCCCAGATCAAGACCGCGTGCAAGCTGGGCCTCGGTATTGAAAAAGACGAAGAACTGCTGCTGGTTCGTTAATCGCTCTGCGCCATTCAACAGAGTGCGGGTGTTGGGCAGCAACCAATCTAGGTTTCAGCCCGGCCTCCGGCGAGACGGCCAGTTTGATCCAAGAGGAAACTCGAAATATCGGCTGAATGAAAAGTCAGGTAGGTTGGGTTCAGCCTAATCTGTTTCACCTCTCTGGTTGAATAACGTACAGCAGATGGCAAGTACGCTTTACATCCCGACCAATGAACCATAGACTTTCAGGCGTGAGGAACATGTGAGACCGAAAGGAGAAAAAGATGATTCATGTTATTGCAACCGTTGAATTGAAACCGGGGTGCCGGGCTGCCTATCTGAAAGTTTTGCTGAGCAATGTTGATGCGGTGAAGGCTGAAAAGGGCTGCCTGGAGTATACGCCGGCAATCGATGTCGAAACCGATATTCCTATTCACGAAACGTATGACGATAATGTGGTGACGATTCTTGAATCCTGGAAAGACATAACGGCGTTGAAAAACCATTTAAAAAGCCTCATATGCTTGCCTATAGAGAAAAAACAAAAGACCTTCTCAAAAAGGTCAGCATACGGGTGTTTCGGCGCTTGTCACATATCGCCAGCTTTTCGGACTGCTTGCTTCGGCATGGACATAAAGGCGGTTGATGATCTGGTTGAGCGTGAGCGGCAACTTTCCCGAAATCGTCGCTCCGTGGCCCCTGGTCACGCCACGTCCGCCTCCATGACGATCTTAGCCTCGACATTAAGCTGTTCGCGCGGGTTACTGACCGCACTGTCGTGATTGCCGAGCACGGCCCTTGCACCTTTTTCGACAAGGTCCATGCTCGTCGCCGCCTGGCTTCTCTCGTCCTTCGCCGGCCTTTTTTTCGTTCTCAGCCAGAATCGGACCTCATCGCACAAAAATCTTGCGCCAGGATCGCTTAGGAACGACGATCTTGCTGTCCCTCGGCCGGAGGTTCTCCCCCTTTTTTCAGCTCCGGCCTCTTTCCCGCCAGGCTTTTACGTATCGATTCACCTTGGAGCTCGAGGCGATGGGCGTTATGCACCAGCCGGTCGAGAATGCTGTCGGCCAAGGTCGGATCGCCGATCTGCTCGTGCCACTTGGCGACGGGCAATTGGCTGGTCAAAATGGTCGAGCGGGTCTGATAGCGGTCCTCACAGATTTCCAGGAAGTCTCGCCGCTCGCTTTCCGCCAGCGGCGCATGGGCCCAATCGTCAACGATGAGTACGTCGATAGGGCCAGCCGAGCCAATTGGGTTCCCAGGCTGCCATCGGCGCGGGCCAAGGCCAAGTCGCGAAACAGTTTGGGGGTGCGGATGAAGAAAGCGCTGAAACCGTCCCGGCAAGCTTTCTCGGCCAGGGCGCAGGCGAGCCAGCTTTTCCCCACCCCACACGGACCCAACAAGAAAATGTTCTGATGCTCGGCGACCCAGACGGAATTTTGAGTCAAGGAGCGGAGGAGGGAGCGGTCCAGGCCGCGGGGGGCGCGGAAATCAATGTCCTCGACCGAGGCGCGATAACGGAACTTGGCCTGGGTAAGGCGGCGCGCCAAGGCGCGGTTCTGCCGCCAAGTCCATTCCTGATCGACCAGTAGGGCGAAGCGTTCCTCGAAACTGAGTCCAGCGAGACCGTCCCGCTGGGCCGGATCGGCTTGGGTGCGAAAGGCCTCGGCCATGCCGTGCAAGCGCAGGGTTTCGAGTTTATTAAGAGTCGGTTGATCTAGCATGGGTTCTCCTTTGCGGAATAGAGTAAGAGTTGCGGG
>CAWIRY010000027.1:0-14719 GCA_963838485.1 uncultured delta proteobacterium
TAGCCGGCGGCCTGCGTGGCCGCGCGGTCACGGCACAGCGGGCTCGGCTCGCCGATCGCGTCGGCGAACTCGGCGATCTTGACCCGGCTGACTTCGTACGGCTCGGACGGTGCGAAGGTCCGCCCGATGTAGGAGGTGTTGATCGCCACCGCGGGCCGCTAGTTAGCGGGTCTCGCCCGTTATGGTTTAGCGGCTTTCATAGCCGCCATAATTATAGTAACTGTTTTCAGTTCTCTTGCCTTTGCTCAAGATACAAAACAGAGGAAGTTCAAGTCTCCAGAAGAAGCATTCAAGTCACTCGTGGAGGCTGTTAAGAACAATGATACCAAGGAATTATTGGCCATCTTTGGACCCGAAAGTAAGGATATCATATCCTCAGGCGATGAGGTTGCCGATAAGGAAGGTCGCAAACGTTTCGTTAAGGCTGCCGAGGAAGGGGTTACATTTTCAAAGTTGGATGACGAGACAATGCTGCCTGTTATCGGAAAAGACGAGTGGTCTTTCCCCATCCCCATTGTGAAGTCAGGACAGGAATGGGTCTTTTCCACCAAAGAAGGGAAGGAAGAGATCATAAATCGAAGGATAGGCAGGAACGAATTGTACACCATTCGGGTTTCTCTGGCGTATGTGGATGCTCAGCGAGAATATACCAGCAAGGACCGCAATGGGGACGGGGTATTACAATACGCTCAACATTTTATGAGCCAGAAGGGCAAAAAGGATGGTTTATACTGGGAAGCCGCACCGGGAGAGAAGAGCAGTCCCCTGGGGCCACTGGTTGCCAGGGCCACAAAAGAGGGATACACGGATAGAAAAGGTGAGAAGCACTCACCGTACCATGGATATTATTACAAGATCCTGAAAAGTCAGGGCAGTAATGCTCCCAGTGGTGAACTGGATTATATAATTAATGGTAAGATGGTGGCTGGCTTCGGCCTGTTGGCATACCCTGCGGAGTACGGTGTGTCCGGGATCATGACCTTCACGGTGAACCAACTGGGTATTGTGTTTGAGAAGGACCTCGGGCCAAAGACGGAAGAAATTGCAAAGGGAATAACAAAGTATGACCCTGACAAAACATGGAATAAGTCGGTAATCGTTAATTTTTGAAGCCAGCTTCTTTGAAGAGTAGGCAGGTAAAAGGGTTAATTTTGGCAAGGAGATGGAAAATCTTCTTAAAGTCAAGAAGTTCTTCCTGAAGTCCTTGAATTTTCAATTTAAAAAAAACGAAAGAGTTCAACTGGTATTCAGTTTGTAAAGTATGGCCCTGCATAGTCTCATTTCCCTTAGAAGACTCCCTTTCTCCTCTTGCCTTTGGCCTATTATTACTCCTTGACCGTGTTCTTTTTCTTTCCTTATACTCTTCTCATCACAAGGGGAATTCTTATCAAAAAAACAATAAGGAGGAATCCCATGGGAGAAGTGGTTCATACGTCACGAATCAAAATCGTTAGGGAAAAAGGGCCTACCCGGAGGGCCACGATAGAAGGGTTTTCAGAACCCGTCTATTATGGAGTTCATGGTGGAATAAAAAACTTCTATAAGGTCGAACCTGAAAAGGAGCATGCGGCTACGCTTGATCATATTGTTGCCGCCACAGCAGGGTGAATGATGGGAACACTGGCCACGGTGATGGCCGGAAAAAAGATTGCCACTCCCGAGCATCTCTACTGGGCTGATGTGGCAGGAGATATTGAGAACGTTAACGACGTCCTTAAGATCACCACCATCCGGGTAAAATACCATTTGAAGGTCTCCGAAGATAAGGTGGCTGAGGCAAAAGAATGCTTCTCGAATTATATTACCCGCTGTCCTGCTGCCCAAAGCGTCATCGGTTGTATTAAACTTGAAGACGAATTGATTATAGAGCCATAAAATGATCAGGATTTGCCAAGGCCTTATCTGGATGAAGTACTTGTTAACCAATATCCAGGTCAAAAAGAATTAATGTCTTGAAAAAAACCAGGAATGACCCTGGAGCAGGCCATCACGCTGTGTCAACACGGCCATGTCTTTAATGACGGACCAACAACAACAGGGCTTCGGTATTGCATGAATTTCGCTTCCTCAAGATTCATTCCCAAGGGGGATCTGGAAAAAGAAGAGTCATGGGAAGTATTTGAAACTCTTCGCACAATAGTAGGATCTTGAACCCATTTGACTGTGAGGATAGAAAGTTATAGATCTTTCAAAAATATAGGAGAGTAAATAAGGAGTGGTTCGTTAAAGAAAAAGTTATCGATCCAGAGTAAAAACAGATGCCTCGCAGAATCCTTATAATTGAAGACGATAAAGATATCGCCCATCTTCTGGAATCCCATCTAAAGGACACGGGATATGAAGTGAGTCTGGCTTATAATGGCAATTATGGTCTCGATCAGGCTCTCTTGAAACCCTATGATCTAATTATTCTGGATCTGATCCTCCCGGAGGTGGACGGGCTGGAGATCTGTCGGCGCGTGAGGGCTACATCCATCTCCACCTCCATTCTGATGCTGTCATCCAGGGCTTCGGAGCTTGACCGGGTTCTCGGCCTGGAGATCGGAGCAGACGATTATATGACCAAACCCTTCAGCATCCGGGAGCTTCTGGCGCGGGTCAAGGCCCTATTCCGTCGTGTGGAGTCGCGCCAGTCGGAGGCATCTCAGGAATCGCAGAAAATGATCCAGGCAGGTGATGTGGTTGTTGATTTTCAAAAACGGAAAGTCACACTCCAGGGAAATCCCGTGTCCTTGACAGCCAAGGAGTTTGACCTCCTGCTCCACTTTGCCAATCACCCCGGGAGGGTGTACACACGCATGGAACTGCTGAATCAGGTCTGGGGGTACCGCTATGAGGGCTACGAACATACTGTGAATTCTCACATCAACCGACTGAGGGCAAAAATCGAGGAAGACCCTGCTAAGCCTCGTTACATTTTGACTGTCTGGGGGATCGGTTACAAGTTTTCCGAATCAGAAAATTTTAAAAAGGGGTAATCTCGTGTTCAAGGCCCTTTATTGCAAGCTGGCTGCTGTCCTTCTAGGGCTGTTCTGCCTGGTCGGAGTCCTTTATACTCTGCTAACTCTCTACACCACACGGATGTATTTTCAGGAGGTGAACCAGAAGCTTAATCGTACCCTCGCACAGAATTTGGTTTCGGAAAAAATCTTAATGGAGGATGGTCGAGTCAATGAAAAAGGTTTTCAGGATATTTTTCATATGTTGATGGTGGTCAATCCAAACATCGAGGTTTATCTTCTTGATCCAAAAGGCAGTATTATAGCTTTCTCGGCGCCTCCGGGAAAGGTGAAGAGGCAGATGGTATCGATGGAGTCTCTAAAAAGTTTCCTGAACAAGACCAATCCCCTTCCCATCCTGGGTGATGACCCACGTGCCCTAAAACGCAAAAAGGTGTTCTCAGCTGCACCGATCTTTCTAAAAAGTCAAATCCGAGGTTATCTTTATGTTATCCTGGGAGGCGAGGAATTTGATACGGTCCTAGAGATGCTCCAAGGCAGTTATATTCTCCGATTAAGTATATGGGTTGCAGCAGGGGGATTGTTATTCGCCTTACTAGCCGGACTTCTTCTCTTTTTCCGAATGACACTTCCACTCCGACAGCTCACCACGGATATGGAAATCTTTCGGCAGCGCAATTTCTCAGAGTCCCCCGATTTTTTGAGTCGGCTTCGCGATCGTTCAAGGGATGAAATTGATCGCCTTGGATCGATCTTCACGCAGATGGCTGAACGTATCATTCACCAGATAAAGGAACTCAGAAATACTGATAGCCTTCGGCGGGAATTCGTCGCCAATATCACACACGATCTTCGGACGCCTCTGACATCGCTCCAAGGATACATAGAGACCCTGCTCTTGAAGGAAGGAGAGTTGACGCCGGAAGAGCAACGGGACTACCTCACAATTGCCATTAAGCGTTCCAACCAATTAGGGAATTTGGTTTCCGAACTCTTTGAACTGGCCAAACTGGATTCACTCGATGTCCAGATTCATATGGAATCTTTCTCTCTAGGCGAACTCATACAGGATATCGTGCAGAAGTTCCAGCTTGTTGCCGAGAAAAAAAGATCAGGCTCCAAACAAATTTTGTGAAAGATCTTCTCTTTGTTTTTGCAGGCATCGGGCTTATTGAACGAGTGTTTGAGAATCTCATTGAAAATGCCATCCGGTATACACCCGAAAGCGGTTCTATCACTATCGCTGTTGTTCCTAAAGAGGAGAGGTTGATAGTACAGATTTCTGATACCGGCTCCGGCATCAGGCCAGAAGATCTTCCGCATCTATTTAATCGATCTTATAAACTGAAAAGGGAGCGTCCGAAGGATCCAGAGGGGACCGGGCTTGGTTTGATTATAACGAAGAGAATCTTGGAGCTCCACGGAAGTGATATTAAGGTCGATAGTGTGGCCGATGTTGGGACGACCTTTACATTCAGCCTACCAGTTTATAGGCATAGCCATGATCTCCAATAGTTGAGTCCCGATAAGTCAGTCTTCTTTTTTCTCCGTGATAAAATTGTTATTCTTTCGTGACGATGTTGTGATTTTCTACAGCTATCGTAAGCTTACACTCCGTGAAAATTCCGCATAGGCAGTAAGCTATAGCGCGCTCGTACAAGCTCTTGATGTTTGGCATGGAGGCATACAGTTCAACCAGTAGAAGAAGAAAAAGGAGGGGATGAAAAGAAGAGATGGATCAACAGTATTGTAACTGGGAAAAATTCAAAGAAATGAAGAAGAGATCGAATGACGGAGAAAGAATTCGAGAAACACCCATTAACTGTGTACCCAAAAAGGGGTACAAGATCGAAAGGAGGAAGGAGGTGAACAGGCATGGATGGGAGGGAACTAAAGAAAATGCTGGCCGGTCTTAGTATCGCCGGCCTTATTGCTGGTATCCACCTTGGCCGTAGCCGGTTGTGCCGCCGACAGCAAGAGCAGTTGATCCGGAGATAAAAAGGGTGCAGTTAGCACCCCGCAGCCCGAACAGAAAGGTCGGCAGTTCTTGAACGGGGACCAAGCCCGGTGCAGGAAGCACCGAACAAAAAGCCCCCACTAAATAGTGTGGTCCACACTATGAACGAGTTTATCAAATCTAAAGAATGGGTTAATGCCCTGGATGCCGGAGGTACCAAGGATCCAGGGCAGTTTTTGTTTATTTATACCCTGGATTTAACTCCATGGAGCCCCGGGGAAGGTATTTTTTCTAATTCCAATGATGCCCCCTTTTCCCATTGATCAGATCTTCACCCGCACCCGGTCGTATTTGACGTCCGACGAATGGGACCATTTCAAGCTCCAAGCCCAAGCTGTCAAAGATCTCCAGGATTTTTCCACCTTTCTGAAAGGGTTTACTTTCAGGGGTGAAGGACCCGGTTTCCTCCCCGACCTGGCCCGGCTGGAATGGGCGGGCTTTTCTGGCCGAACAACCGGTGATGGAGCCGGTTCCGGATTCAGACGATTTCCTAGTCAATCCCAGTCTGCAAATCCTATCCCTGTCGTTCACACACCTCTCTTGGCTGTTTTTCGAGCCTCCGGGGAAAACAGAACCAACACCGGGAGAGGCCCTGGTTCTGATCTGGCGGATGTTGAAAACCGGAGAGATCCGGATGCGTACAGCCCAGGATGCCGATCTTCTGTCTCTGAAAATTATCCTGGAGGGGATCAGTCCGGAAGCCGCGGCCGCCATCGGCCAGAGTTCTCCGGCGGTTATTAAGTCCATCTTGAGGCAGGCCGCCACTGAGGGAGTCCTGATCGCTCCCCGCACCCGTATTCGACGGGATCCGGGACAATTTACCGGAAGCCGAATCTCTGACCCGAATTTTTTTGAAGCCCCCTTTTTTACCCTTCAGTGGCATGTCACCCAGTCCTGCGACCTGCACTGCAAACATTGTTATGACCGGAGCCAGCGTTCTCCACTGACCCTGGAGCAGGGGCTTTCTATTTTAGAAGACTTTCACCGGTTCTGCCTGGAAAAAAATGTTCAGGGACAGATTAGCCTCAGTGGCGGGAATCCATTGTTCTATCCTCACTTTGATGAACTCTACCGGGCAGCGGCCGAACGAGGATTCGGGACAGCGATCCTTGGCAATCCGACCTCTCGGGAGCGTCTGAAGAGGATACAGGCCATACAGGAGCCCAGTTTTTTCCAGGTGAGTCTGGAGGGGTTGGAGGAGCATAACGACTGGATAAGGGGGAAAGGGCACTTTAAACGAACAATGGATTTTTTAAGGATCCTGCGGAGCCTGCCTATCTATTCGATGGTCATGCTGACCCTGACCAAAGACAACCTGAACCAGGTGATCCCCTTGGCCAATTTGCTTCAAGGCAAGGCCGATAGTTTCTTTTTCAATCGCCTTTCCCAGGTGGGTGAGGGGGCGAAGCTTCAAGTCCCCGGACGGGAGGAATATATCGCTTTTCTTGAATCCTACTTAGAGGCGGCCTCCACCAACCCAGTTATGGGTCTTAAGGACAACCTCACCAACATCTTCCATTACCAAAAAGGGATCCCGGTTTTCGGCGGTTGTACTGGTTACGGCTGCGGAGCGGCCTTCAACTTTCTTACCCTTCTGCCAGACGGGGAAATTCATGCCTGCCGCAAGCTACCTTCTCGGATAGGAAACGTTAAGGAAAACAGCCTGCTTGAAATTTACGATTCCGAAGCGGCCAGGCGATACCGGGAGGGGACCGACGCCTGCGTTTCCTGTCCTATTCGACCCGTCTGCGGAGGCTGCCTGGCCGTGTCCTATGGGATGGGATTAAATATTTTCAAAATCCAGGATCCGTATTGTTTTTTTTAGCCTAAAAACCCAAGGCTTGGAAGTTATTGAGATCACTTTATAGGGCAATGAAGTCAGCTTAATATTCCGCCTTAAAAAACCGGAGGGATTTGAGGGAGGTAGCAATTCTAAATCAGAGCCACAGGTGAAAGATTGCACCTTGGGAGGGTTGGTGGGCAATCGGCTGGACCCATGGCGACGGTAAGGATCAGGACGGCGACCGAAAAGATGAACCCGCATTAAAAGGTCATTGCCTTTACCTCCTTCAGTCGACTCCTCCGACCTCAAAATACAGTTATCTCCCTTAGAAAATACTGATTCACCTTATTTAATTTCTGTTTATTCAGGAAAATAATAAATATAGAGTTGATTTTCCGAGTTAAATCATCTAATCATTCTGGGTAAGATTTGTCTTCGCCGCTTATATATGGAAAAAGCCGTTCCAAAATTAGCGAAAAGCCGTAAAGGGGCGGTAATAAAGGCCTCTCTTCTTGTAGCCTTTATCATCGCAGCGATTTACATCGTCCGTTCCACCACGGTTAAACAGTTTCTCACAAGGGAAACGCTGAGTAATTTCCTGGATGCTGCGGGTTTTTGGGCTCCTCTCGCCTTTATGATCATTTACACAGTGGGAATATGTTTCTTTGTCCCCGGTACCCTGCTTACTGCCCTGGGGGCTGCTATTTTCGGCGCCTACTGGGGATTCTTATACGTCTGGATAGGGGCGATGGCTGGGGCCACTGCGGCCTTCTGGATTGGACGAACCTTGGGCAGAGAGTTTGCAGCTTCTCTGATCGGGGACCGGCTAAGAAAGTATGATGATGCCATTGAGAGGAACGGATTTGCCACGGTGCTTTATTTGCGGCTGGTCTATTTCCCCTTCACCGCTATGAACTTCGGGATGGGGCTGACCAAGGTCCGGTTCTGGGATTATTTTTGGGGAACCGGTCTGGGTATCCTTGTGGGTACTTTCATTTTCACTTTTTTTGTTGGCAGCCTGAAAGAAGTCTGGGCCAGCGGTAAATGGGAGCAATTGTTTTCCTTTAAAGTATTTTTCTCAGTAGGCCTTTTTGTTTTTTCTCTCTTTATCCCTAAAATCATTAAAAAATTCAAAAAGGAGCGTTAAGCAAAAAGAGGAATTCTAGGGGGATACCATGGCAAATTACGATTTTGATATAGGGATACTGGGTGGAGGAGCGGCAGGGTTGACGGTTGCATCCGGCGCCGCCCAGTTGGGGGCCAAAACGCTGTTGGTGGAGAAAGAGAAGGAACTGGGGGGCGATTGTCTTCACTATGGATGTGTGCCCAGCAAGACCCTGATCCGAACGGCTCAGGTCTACCAGGCGATGAAAAAGGCCGGAGACTATGGGCTCCCTCACCTCGAAATCTCCCCCGTGGATTACCAGGAGGTCAAGAAAAGAATACAGTCGGTCATTGCCACCATCCAGAAACACGATTCCGAAGAAAGGTTCTGCGGCCATGGTGTCAAGGTGGAATTCGGAAAACCGGTTTTTGTCGATGAACAGGCCGTTCGAATAAACGGCTCAACCTACTCAGCCAAGCATTGGGTCATTGCCACCGGTTCGTCGTCGGGAATCCCTCCGGTTGAAGGTTTGGATAAAACCCCTTACATCACCAACAAAGAAATCTTTTCATTGGATCACCTGCCGAAGTCCATGATTATTTTAGGCGCCGGTCCCGTTGCGATTGAAATGGCCCAGGCCTTTGCCCGCCTGGGGACTCAGGTTTCGGTGGTTCAACGAAGCGGGCAGATCTTGAGTAAAGAAGATAGGGACATGGCCGATGAGGTGATGCAGGTCTTGCGTTGCGAAGGGGTCATTTTCTATTTGAATGCCGCTGTTGTTAGAGTGGGAGAGTCGGGAAACGAACGGGAGGTGGTCATAAAAGACGCCCAAGGCCGGGAGGTTCGCCTTTCAGCGGAAAAAATCCTGGTGGCCCTGGGCCGGGACCCCAATCTTCAAGGGCTGAACCTGGACCAAATCGGCGTGGTCTTTGATCGAAAAGGCTTGAAAGTGGATGCGCGATTGAGGACCACCCAGAAACATATTTATGGCGCCGGTGATGTGACCGGAGAATTTCAATTCACCCACGCCGCCGGGTACGAAGGGGGCATTGTGATCAGCAATGCCCTTTTCCATTTTCCCAGGAAAGCGGATTATACCTTTATGCCCTGGTGCACCTACACCGACCCGGAGCTGGCCGGTATCGGAATGAATGAAATAGCCGCCAAGGAAGCCGGACTGGAGTATACAATCTGGACAGAAGCCTTCGTCGATAATGACAGAAGCCTGGCCGAAGGGGAAAAGGCGGGCAGGATCAAGATGATACTGGATAAGAATGAAAAACCCCTGGGTGTTCAAATACTGGGTCCCCAGGCCGGGGAGTTGTTAAGTGAATGGGTGGCTGTTTTAAACGGCAAGGTGAAGCTTTCCACCTTGGCCTCCGCCGTTCATCCCTATCCCACACTTGGGGAAATTAATAAGAAAGTAATTGGGACATTTTTCTCCAAAAAGTTATTCTCAGAAAGAGTGAGAAAAGGCTTAAAGTTCTTCTTCCACCTGAAAGGCAGAGCTTGTGGAGATGATATCTCGTATCCGATTAAATCGATCGAAAACCCTTCATGATCAACCGAAATTCATTATGTAGAGGAGACCAGTCATGAAAAAAGGATTAACTAGAAGGGACTTCTTTAGAAGGGTTGGGGTAGGAACATTGGGCTTGGGGTTCGGGGTTTCCATTTTTGATGGGATTTATCAATATGCCGATGCCTTAACCGAAGAGGAAGCCCATACCCTTCTTATGAAAGGGACCGTCAATTTTATGGGGTTTATGGCCAAGGAAATTACACCAAACGATGAATTCTATATCACTACATACTCCTCGAAGGTCCCAAATATCGACACGAATACGTTTTCTTTGAGGATAGAAGGTCTTGTTGAAAAACCCTATACCCTTACCATGAAAGAACTTCAAGAGATGAAGGACAAAAGGGAGTTCGTCACCCTTCAGTGTATCGGCAATCCGGTGGGAGGAGATTCAATCGGAAATGCCCTCTGGGAAGGGGTAACACTTAAAAAAATCATAGAAAAAGCTGTTCCTAAAAGTGGTCTGGTGAAGACCGTTTTTTATTCAGAGGATGGTTACACGGATAGCATCCCTTACACGCTTTCGCTTTCAGATGATGTATTCCTGGCATTCAAGATGAACGGGGAGAATCTCCCAAAAATCCATGGCCACCCGCTCAGGGCCATTGTTCCTGGTATTTACGGAATGAAGAATGTGAAATGGCTTTCCAAGATAGAGCTGGTCAATTTTGACTTTAAAGGATACTGGGAGAAAAAAGGGTGGTCGGATGAAGCGGTCATCCCGGTTAAATCCCAGATCTTAATGCCCATGGCAGGCAAGAAGATACCACTGGGCGCTTATGTCATAGGCGGCATTGCCTATGGCGGAAAGTACGGAATCGGTAAAGTTCAGATATCCATAGACGGAGGGAAGACCTGGCAGGATGCTGACATGAAAAAACCTTTCTCAAAGTGGGCTTGGGTGTTGTGGAGTTATCAATGGAAGCCGACAAAAGAGGGCAGGTATACGATTAAAGTCAGGGGATTCGATCGCTCAGGAAGAGTACAGGAGTCAGAGGCATTGAAAGGAAGTCTTTTTAGAGGTAGTGCCTTCCCCGAGGGCGCCAAAGGGATCCATTCGGTGAATGTAACGGTACATAAGACATAGGGGCATCCTATGAAGGACAAGACTATTATGGACAAACGAGTCATCACATCTTTGGTTTTCTTGGCTCTTATCTCTGTATTCGTATCTTCGGGACACGGTGCTTTTTCCGGTCAAAGAAATGAAGAATCCAAAGTAATCTTTATTGTTCGGTGATACGACGTTGGCAAAGATGCCCTGGAGGGGCTGAAAGGGGTGAAGAGAGTCGAAAAAGGCTTTCGTAACTTGAAGGAAATAAACACCGTCTATTATGATCCCAGCCTGATAACGATTGAAGAAATGGAGATGGCCCTGAAGAAGGCTGGAACTTATGTGGGAACGTTAAAATAACCGGAGATATTCTTCACTTTTATGAACACTGAACGTAATCGCTTGGATGCTCAGAGAAAAGGGACGGAGAATTGGAGGCTCTGGGGACCTTATGTGGCGGAGCGTGCCTGGGGGACCGTCAGGGAAGACTATAGTCCCAATGGTGAGGCCTGGGAATATTTTGATCATAACCATGCCTGTTCACGCGTCTATCGCTGGAGTGAAGACGGGATGGGGTGCATCTGTGATGAACAACAGCGTCTGTGTCTGGCCCTCGCCTTGTGGAACGGACGGGATCCTATTTTAAAAGAACGGATGTTCGGACTGACCGGGACTCAGGGCAATCACGGCGAAGATGTCAAAGAATATTTCTTTTACCTGGACGCCACTCCGAGCCACAGTTTTCTGAGGTATCTTTACAAGTACCCCCAAGCTGAATTTCCGTACGCTACTCTGATTGAGGAAAACAGGCGGCGTTCCCGTCAAGACCCGCCTTTTGATTTGCTGGATACCGGGATCTTTGCTGAAAACCGATACTGGGACGTGGAAGTGACTTACGCTAAAGAAAGTCCCGAATGCATCTTGGCCCGCATCAAGGTGTCCAACCGAGGGCCGGAAAAGGCTCATTTGCACCTGTTGCCCACTTTGTGGTTTCGAAATACCTGGTCCTGGGGCGAGTCAAAAGAACCAAAACCGGAAATACTGACCAGCGAATCGGGACAGGCGGCCTGGGGTGTTAAGGCCGTTCATCCCACTCTGGGAGAGTATTTTTTTTACGGCCGGCGACCGGCCGAATGCCTGTTTACTGAAAATGAGACCAATGTCCAGCAGCTTTCCGGCCTTTCCAATCCAACTCCCTATGTAAAAGATGCTTTCCATCAAAGGCTTATTCAGGGAGAATTAAAAGCTGTCAACCCGGGACAACAGGGGACAAAGTTTGCTGCCTGGTATGAGGTCTCCTTAGAGGCCGGAGAGAGTTTCCTGTTCGATCTGGTCCTTTCTTCAGAGGCCCTGAAAGACCCTTTCCAACGAATCGAGGCCCTGCTGAACAAGCGTCAGCAGGAGTCAGCCCGGTTTTATGAAGAGCAGCTTCCCGGGGCTTCAGAAGAAGATGCCTTGATCTTTCGTCAGGCCATGGCCGGGATGATCTGGTGTAAACAGTTTTACAACTACTCGGTGGCCCGCTGGTTAGACGGCGATTTGGTTCCCCCTCCGGAAGGGCGTAATCTGGGACGGAACCGGAAATGGCGTCATTTCCGGGCCAGTAATATCATCTCCATGCCGGACAGCTGGGAGTATCCCTGGTTTGCCGCCTGGGATCTGGCTTACCACTGTATGGTCTGGGCCCAGTTGGATGTTGATTTTGCCAAGGATCAGATTGAGCTGCTTCTGGATTGGCGTTATCTTCACCCCAACGGCCAGATCCCGGCCTATGAATGGCAATTTGATGACGTCAATCCGCCCATCCAGGCCATTGCCACTTTGAAGGTCTTTCGGGCCGAGCGTAAACAAAGGGGAAAAGGGGACAGCCATTTTTTACGACGGGTATTCAATAAGCTGATCATGAATTATGCCTGGTGGTTGAACCGGAAGGATAATGACGGCCTTAATGTCTTTGAAGGGGGATTTATGGGGCTTGATAACATCTCGGTCTATGACCGCTCCAAACCGCTTCCTTCCGGTTACAGTTTGAAACAGGCCGATACCACGGGTTGGATGGCCATGTTTGCTTTAAATATGACGGCCATGGCCCTGGAATTAGCTCAGGAACAGTTTGAATATGAGGATATGGCCATTCAATGTTACCAGCAGTTTCTTTCTATCGCCAATTCTATTGCCGGCCATGTGGCCGAGAAGATATCGCTCTGGGACTCCCAGGCCGGATTTTTTAAGGACCTGATCATTTCTCCGGACGGCATGTGTCATCGGGTGGATGTCTACTCCTATGTGGGGCTTATCCCCCTCCTGGCCTGTGAATTGGTAGAACCGGGCATCCTGGAAAAGGTCCCCCGATTCAAGGCCCTGTTGGAGGAACACGCCGGTGGACTATTCGACGGGCATTACATCTGCGCCTGTCCGATCAGGACCAACGACCTGGGTGAGCGGCTGCTTTCCTTAGTCGATCATACCATGCTCCCGCACATCCTGCGCCGCCTCCTGGATGAGAAGGAATTTTTATCCGACTATGGAATTCGAAGTGTCAGCCGGATCCATGCCGAAAAAGAGGAACTGGGGACTGTTCCCGGCTTAGACTCGAACCTCATTGAATATGAGCCGGGCGAGTCCAATACTTATCTCTTTGGTGGCAATTCCAACTGGCGGGGGCCGGTCTGGATGCCTATCAATTATTCAATTCTACAGGCCTTGACTAAATTCTACCGCTATCTGGGACCGAATTTTACGGTAAATGCCCCAGCCTTAGCCGATGGGGAGTTGAACTTAAGAGAAGTAGTCAACGCCATCGCTGGGCGTCTGATCAATCTTTTCCGACGGGACCCGAGTGGTCGGGTGCCGGCCTTGCCTGGAGACAGTCCCTTTCAATATGATCCGTTATGGAAAGATTTGCGTCTGTTCCATGAATATTTCCATGGTGATATCGGCCTGGGTTTGGGGGCGGCCCATCAGACCGGGTGGAGCGGTTTGGTAGCCAACCTGATTAAACGACACCAGACCCTCAAGGTCGAAAAATCAACCGGGGCATCCAAATGAATCATACCTTGATCAGGCTTCTGATTCGAGCCAGATCCTTTTCAGAGGTTCAAGGTTCTTTTGACGGATGGACTTGCGAATCTCGGTCATCTATGATTCCATAGAATGCAGATTGTGCAGGGCGGCCAGACTCTTGGCCATAGGCTCTTTGGCCAAAAACACAGGTGTCTTAGATAGGCCCGGGAATGGTGTCGGCAGGTATAGCAGGAACAGTTTTCTCTACAGGATGTGGATCATTCTTATAGGTCTCGTTCAGTGGATCGCCCTGATCGGTCAATGACAATTTGGCGGACCCGCCTCCGAAAAGGCATGAGGGTTTAATACCAAATAAATACGATTCGGAAGGGGAAATCATTGCCATCGGCCGGGACTGACCTTATTGTAAGTGTAAAGGGGCTTCTATTAACCGGCCGGACGATGTTCCAAGACCCCTTTAATCTCAGGAGGACATGATGACCGAACAATCCCGTAGGAAATTTTTGTCGAAGATTGGTTTCGTTCTTGGCGGGTACGGATTGAAAGTTAGCGAAATGCTCCGGTTCAGCGGCGGCGGTAAGCCGTCCGCTGGAACCGGTAGGTAGCTGACCGTTTTTTCGCCGCCCGGTCAGAAGCCATCGAGGACGTTTAGGCTACGATCAGGCGAGGTCGAAGCGGTCAAGGTTCATGACTTTGTTCCACACAGCTACAAAATCGTGCAGGAACTTCTCCTGGGAGTCCTCACTTCCATAGACTTCCGCCAAGGCCCGGAGTTGGGAGTTCGAACCGAAAATGAGGTCGATACGGGTGCCGGTCCACCTGAGTTTGCCCGTTGTGCGATCACGGCCCTCGAATACGTCTTCGTCTTCCGAGGTTGCCTTCCACGTCGTGCTCATGTCGAGCAGGTTCACGAAGAAGTCATTGGTGAGCGTCTCTGGCCGCTTGGTGAAGACGCCGTGCTGGGACTGTCCAAAGTTGGCATTCAAGACGCGCATACCGCCAACGAGAACCGTCATCTCAGGGGCGGTTAGCGTCAGCAGTTGCGCACGATCAACCAGAAGTTCCTCTGCCGATACGGCGTATTTGGTTTTGAGGTAGTTACGGAAACCATCTGCAGCCGGTTCGAGTACGGCGAATGACTTCACGTCGGTTTGCTCCTGCGACGCATCCGTGCGTCCCGGCGCGAAGGGAACG
>CAWIRY010000028.1:0-3997 GCA_963838485.1 uncultured delta proteobacterium
AACCGTAGTACCAACCGGTCGGGCCCCCGATTTGTATTATGGGTTTCCAGACCTCTTCGGGAGGGGCCTTAAGCTCGATACGGTAGCCCATCTCCAGAATAGTCCCGCCGGCATATTGGGTATCACCGCAATAGTACCATTCCTGGGGAAAAGCAGCGCCGGCATCCATCCAGCAGGTGTCAATTCGTTGCTGCTCAACCCGGTCCAAGGCCAAGCGTATGGTTTGTCGGCAGTCTAATAATTCTTGAGGGATGATATCTCGAATCCGCTGGTCTTGGCAAGTAACCGGATTGCTCAATCCTTCAGCCAGGGGTCTGGCAATAGAAGAAGGAATGGGGGTGAGGAGGTGGATCCAATAAGAACTAAACCTTGGGGAAAGAATCGGAACAGGGATGATCAGCCGTTTGTGAAGATGGGCCTCTTCGGCATAGAACTCAAAAAGTTTCCGGTAGGTTACCACATCAGGGCCGCAAGTATCAAAGGTCTGCCCTAAAACCTCATCATGCTCTAAACAGCCCTGCAGATAATTCAAGACGTTTCGGATGGCTATGGGTTGGACCGGAGTATTTACCCACCGGGGAGCGATCATGATGGGTAGCCGATCTCCAAGATAACGGAGCATCTCAAAAGAGGCACTGCCGGAACCTAAAATCATGGCGGCCCGCAAAAAAGTAGTCGGCACGGGGCCAGATTGTAAAATTCGGGCCACCTCCTGCCGGGAGCGCAGGTGTCGGCTGAGTCCCAGATCATCCCGGCCGCCCAGTCCTCCCAGGTAGATGATTCGATTTAACTCGGATTGCGAAGCGGCTTCGACCATATTTCGGGCGCCTTGCCGGTCTGTCTCGGTATATCCCTTAGGATCGGCATTCATGGAGTGGACCAGATAAAAAGCCGCCCAACACCCGGTCAAGGCCTTCCGAAGGGATTCTTGATCCAAGACGTCCCCGGCAGCCAATTCCACCAAAGGGTGGCTGCTCCAGGGCCGTCCTTTTAATTTAGATACCGACCGGCCCAGGGCACGAACCTTATATCCGGCTCTTAAGAGATTGGGAACCAGCCTTCCTCCAACATATCCTGTCGCCCCGGTCACCAGGACCGGTTTAGAAGCAAGGCTATCTTCTTTTAATGGCTTGGCATCCATAGGGCAACATTCGATAACAGTGAAAGGCTTCTCCCAATATTGATGTGTTACCTTATCATAAACTTTTCCTTTTGCATCTACTGTCTTTACTCCTCGACAATACTTTCTTTAAGGGCACCCAGGTACATGATAGGAACCGGCATGCAAACATCCTTTTCCGGGTAATACATGCAGCGGTAAGAAATTCCCGGGTTCCCTTGCCTCCCCATAACTTCCCAGCCCCGGACCATATAAGGGCAGGCATCGTTAAAACAGATATACATAAACTCATTATCCCATTCGGTAAAAGGACCCTGGGGAACCGCCCATTTTTTCATCCTTTCTCCACAATAAGGGCAACACAAGGTCTCTTTGACTTTTTTCCATTTCTCTCTCATTACTTTTTCCTCCACGACAATATTTTGAACCAAGGACACGTCCTGGTATCATTTTCCAGGCCGTGCCGGCCCCTTTTACGGACCTAAACCCCAAACAAGTTCCCTTGGGGGGTCCTTAAAATAAAAGCCGAGCATACTTTACGTACACCCGGCTCGCGGCCCTGCATTATGGTCGGCCCAACCTAAAAACTTTTCATTTGAAGATAAGGATTAAACCTTTTTTGTCAATGGGTCCTTTCTTCTTGCCCCCTTCACTTTTAGATAACGGGCGGTTGGGGAATGTTTGAATATCTTAAGGAAATTTCGCGGTTGGGGTAAAAAAGGGCCGGCCGGCTTAGAGGGGTTTACAGAAAGGAAAAAACTTGTTAATATTATTTGAAATTTGAAAAAGATTCCTGAACGCTAAGAGGTTTATAATCCTAATATGACTATCGAAAGCTTAAAAATTGTCGGGGTCCGGTTTCAAAGTTCCGGCCCGATCTATGATTTTGACTGCGGTCATTTCGTTTTGAAACCAGGAGACCTGGTTATCGTCAAGACCGAAGAAGGGATGAGTCTTGGCAGGGTGGTACGAGGGCCCCAAAAAGTCGACCGGATCGAAGAGGGAAAGGAATACAAAAAGATATTCCGGCTGGCCAATGATGCTGATTTGGAGCAGGACCGGAAAATCCGGGAAAAGGAAAAGGATGCCTTTGCCTTTTGTTTGGAGCGAATCCGCGAAAGAAACCTGGTCATGAAACTGGTGAAGGTGGAATGTTTTTTTGACGGCAGTAAAATTATCTTTTACTTTACCGCCGATGGACGGATCGATTTTCGGGAATTGGTCAAGGACCTGGTCCATCGATTCCACACCCGGATTGAAATGCGCCAGATTGGGGTTCGAAATGAGGCCAAAATGTTAGGAGGCTTAGGCCACTGCGGCCGAGGGGTGTGTTGCTCCTCTTTTCTGCCCGATTTTGCTACGGTCTCGGTCAAGATGGCCAAGGAACAGAATCTGCCTTTAAACCCCATAAAAATTTCGGGTCTTTGCGGCCGGTTGATGTGCTGCCTGACCTATGAATATGAGACCTACCTGAAGCTGAAAAAGGATTTCCCGAAGTGCGGCAAGACCGTTATGAGTACTCTGGGGCCGGTTAAAATCCTCAGACAAAATGTCATGGAAGGAACCCTGCTGGTTGAGACTAAGGAAGGAGAGGAGAAGATCCTCAAGGTGGGGGAATTATCCCCTGAGGCGGGACTGGACAAAAAGGAAAAGGAATAAAAGATGGCGGAAAAAACATTCTATGTGACTACCCCTATTTATTACGTCAATGCCGAGCCGCACATCGGCCATGCCTACAGCACTATTGCCGCCGACACCTTGAATCGATTTCATCAATGCCTGGGATATGCCACCCGTTTTCAGACCGGCACCGACGAGCACGGGGAAAAGGTGGTCCAGGCGGCCCAAAGTGTGGGGTTGGAGCCGAAAGCCTATGCCGACCGCATCAGTCAATTTTTCCGTCGGACCTGGCCGGACTTAAATATCCACCCCGACCGCTTTATCCGAACTACCGATGAAGATCATATCCGGGTGGTGACCCATATTTTGAACCAGGTTTATGAGAGCGGAGATATTTACTTCAGCGAATATGAAGGTCAGTACTGCCTGGGGTGCGAACGGTTCTACGCCGAGCGGGAACTGGTGGAGGGCTTATGTCCCGACCACCGGGCCAAGCCCACACTGGTCAAAGAGGCCAATTATTTCTTCCGGATGAGCGCTTATCAGGACTGGCTGATCGATCATATCAAAAAACATCCTGATTTTATCCGGCCGGAACGATACCGTAATGAGGTCCTGTCTTTTTTGAGCGAACCTCTGGAGGACCTGTGCATTTCCCGGCCCAAATCACGGCTGGCCTGGGGGATCCCCCTGCCTTTTGACGAAAATTATGTGACGTATGTCTGGTTCGATGCCCTGATCAATTATCTCTCCGGTCTGGATTATCCGGACGGCCCTCTTTTTTCCGAGTTCTGGCCCTCAGTCCAACATATTATAGCCAAAGACATTTTAAAGCCCCACGGGATATACTGGCCGACCATGCTCAAGGCAGCCGGCATCCCGCCCTATCAACATTTAAATGTTCATGGCTATTGGAACATCGACCAGGCCAAGATTTCCAAAACCCTGGGCAATGTAGTCCGGCCGAAGAATTTGGTCGATCGCTTCGGGACCGATGGAGTCCGCTATTTTTTCCTGCGGGAAATGGTCTTTGGCCTGGATGCTCATTTCAGCGAAGAGGCCCTGATCCAGCGGATCAATGCCGACTTGGCCAACAATTTGGGGAATTGTTTCAGCCGCAGTCTGACCATGATTGAAAAATATTGCGGCGGGACGGTTCCCCAACCGGAAGGGTCTGGGCCGGCCGAAGAAGCCCTTAAGGAGAAGGCTAAGCTGGTTTTGGAAATCATGAAGCAGGAGACCCGAAGGCTTGCTTTT
>CAWIRY010000029.1:0-4982 GCA_963838485.1 uncultured delta proteobacterium
TTGGTAGCCGAGGTTCGACAGCGCCGAGATCACGTCTTCCTCCACGGCGGGATGCGTCACCGCGGGCTGCGCTGCGCCAAATCCTTCCAGCTTGTCGCGCAGCTCCACGCACATGCGTTCGGCGGTCTTCTTGCCGATGCCCGGAATTCAAGTGTCAGCCGCGCGAAGTCGTTGCCGCGAATCGCGCCTACCATGTCGGCCGCTGCCATGCCGCTGAGGATGGTGATGGCCAGCTTGGGCCCGATGCCGCTCACCGTGATGAGCTTCTGGAAGAAG
Source organism: uncultured delta proteobacterium (assembly GCA_963838485.1). Classification (GTDB taxonomy): domain Bacteria; phylum Desulfobacterota; class RBG-13-43-22; order RBG-13-43-22; family RBG-13-43-22; genus RBG-13-43-22. The sequence goes on from CAWIRY010000029.1 coordinate 277, forward strand.
CTGCTTCTCTTCCCGCCGCAGAAAACCGAAGAGCGTCAGGGCATCTTCGCGCACGTGAGTGTGAATGTGCAGCGCGACCTCGCTGCCCGGCGCAGGCAGTTCGGAAAATGTGGGCACAGTGATGGTGACGTCATAGCCGACGCCACCCGCCTCGACGATGGCCTGGTCGGGTTTTGGCGATGAGCCGTCCGCGAAGGTGCGCGATCATGCAGGATGATTGTAAATTGATCGCGGACGTCGGATGTTATTTGCGATGCCATATTGTCACACAGCCGTCCAGAAGTCGGTGCCGACAGACCGCCCCGTCACCGTTTTCGACCCTGAGGCGTGCTCCAGCTGCCCGCGAATTCTTCAATCGCGATCCCGTCACCGGCGGGATGTACCGGCGGGACGCCGATCCGCCGCGAAGGTCGGATGCTCCTGGCCGGCCGTGTCGTCGAAGATGAAGCCTATCTCGGGGCAGAGGACCCGGCGGCGCACGCTTATTCGGGGCGTACTCCGCGAAATTCCGTCCTCTTCGGGCCACCGGGACACGCCTATGTCTTTCCCTTTCCTGCTTCGGCCGACAAGGTAGTCTTGAAAATAGGCACTCTGGCTTCGGAAGGGAGCACCTGGGTCAAGACCTTTCGGGATATTAACCAGGAGGTCCAACAAAAAACCGGCAAGGAGGTCAGTATCCGCATTTTCCCCGGCGGTGTCCTGGGAGACGAGGAAGATATGCTGCGCAAGATCAAGGTCGGCCAGATCCAGGGCGGTTTCTTTACCGGCGGCGGCCTGGGTCTGATCTTCAAAGACATAAAAATCCTGGCCATCCCTTTTCTGCTGGAAAATTACCAGGAAGTGGACGCCCTCATGAACAAAATGGGGGGGTTCTTTGAGAAAGGCCTCTTAGACAACGGCTTTAAAGTCATGGGTTGGGGAGAATCGGGTTTTATTTATCTTTTTTCCAAGCAGCCCATCAGGAACGCTGCCGATCTTCGGAAGGGTAAAGTCTGGATATGGGAAGATACGGCCATGGGAAGGGCGGTCTTCAAAGAATTGGGGGTCAATGCCATACCGTTGGGCATCCCTGATGTCCTGGTTTCCCTCCAGACCGGGCTGATTGATACGGTTTACGCTTCCCCGCTGGCGGCCATTTCCATGCAATGGTTCACCAGGGTTTCTTACATGACCGACGTACCCCTTTCCTATTCCGTGGGGGCCGTGATCCTTCAAAAATCCGCCTTTGAAAAAATCCCTCCTTCCTTACGGCCAGGAGTGGAAGATATCTTTCGGAAGCACCTGGCCCTGCTGAAAGAGAATGTTCGCAAAGAAAACCAAAAGGCCATCGGAGTTCTGGTCAAGCAGGGAATCAAGCTGGTCCCCCTGGCCCCTAAAGAGGTAAAGGAACTGCAAACCCTTTGTCTGAAGGGGGTTGATTCCCTCGGGGAAGACGTCTTTTCCAAAAAAACATTGGGGGAAGTCAAGACCTTTCTAAAAGTTCTCCGAAAAGAAAACTGATGCCTGTCCAGCCTTCAGCCCTGTCCAGGATTTCTTCTTTTTTAAATCGGCTGGAAGAGGTCTTGCTGGGGTCTCTCTTGATCTTTATGGTCCTTTTGGGATCCCTTCAGATCCTCTTCCGCAACATCCTCTCCATCAGCTTATTCTGGATAGACCCACTCTTGCAGCATATGGTCCTTTGGATCGCCCTTCTGGGGGCCTCTGTGGCCACGAGGATGGATCGCCATATCTCCATTGATCTCCTTTCCGAACGACTCTCCCCTCCACTCCGGGTCTGGGTTCAGGTCGGCGTCCACCTCTTTTCGGCCGGGGTCTGCTTTCTTTTGGTCATTCCAGCCGTCCATTTTGTGCAGGAAGAATATCCCATGGGGAGAATCCTGGCCCTGGGCATCCCGATTTGGACCTCTGAAGCCGTCATGCCGGTCATGATGATCGTCCTGGGGCTACGTTTCTTAGGCAAGGCCTGGAGGGCCCTTAACATCCGGGCTAAACATTCATCTCTTCACGAGGCCGGCGACAATGAAACATGAAAATTTCGAATATCGAATATTGAATGTTGAAGTTCAAGGGAAAGCCAAAACAAATCCCTTCATGATTCGAAATTCGATGTTCGATATTCACTATTCGTTTTAGGGGTTCTTCATGGCCATTCTGTCCTCCCTGCTAACCGTGATCCTGGCCCTTTTAGGGACGCCTCTGTTTATCGTCATTGCCGGCGGCGGTCTCCTTTTCCTTTACAGCAACGGCATCGATTTCACGGCCATGATCATTGAGCTCTACAAGCTTGGCCATACCCCCATGCTGGTGGCCCTTCCGCTCTTCTCCCTGGCCGGTTATCTCTTGGCCGCGAGCAAGGCCCCGGATCGCCTGGTTCGCCTGTCCAACGCCCTCTTGGGCTGGCTTCCGGGAGGCTTGGCCATTATTGCCTTGATTGTTTCGGCCTTCTTTACCGCCTTGACCGGGGCCACGGGCTTGACGATCATCGCCCTTGGGGGACTCCTCTTTCCGGCCTTAAAGATGGATAAATATCCGGAAAAATTCTCCCTGGGATTGATCACCACCTCAGGCACCCTGGGATTGCTCTTTCCTCCCAGTTTACCCCTGATCCTTTACGGCGTTGTAGCCCAGACCAGCATCGATCAATTATTTTTAGCCGGGATCCTGCCCGGCCTGGTCATGGTCTTTCTGCTGTCTCTTTATAGTGCCTGGAAAGGGGTGCAGGCCCGGGTGGCCAGACCGAAATTCATCTTGCGGGAGCTCGGCAAGGCCTTAAGGGAATCGCTTTGGGAAATTCCTTTGCCTTTCGTAGTCCTGGGCGGGATCTATACCGGAACCGTCGCCCTCAGCGAAGCGGCGGTCCTGACCGTACTCTATGTGCTGCTGATCGAAGTAGTGGTCTATCGAGACATCAAGCTCCGTGAACTCTTTCCCATAGCCCTCAAAAGCACCATCCTGGTCGGTGGCATCCTGATTATCCTGGGGGTCTCTTTTGGGCTGACCAATACCATGATCAACCAGGAAATCCCCATGAAGGTCCTGGATTTTTTAAAAACCCACATCCAAAGCCCGGTGATCTTTCTTCTCTGGTTAAATTTGTTTCTTTTGGGGGCGGGTTGTCTATTGGGCATGTTCCCGGCGCTGATCGTCCTGATCCCCCTCATCGTCCCGGTGGGCCAGGCCTATGGTATCCATCCGGTTCATCTGGGAATCATCCTCCTGACTAATCTCGAGATCGGGGCCTCTCTACCCCCGGTGGGGATCAATCTCTTTGTCTCCAGCATTCGCTTTGAACGTCCGGTGCTGGACCTCTACCGGGCCTCCATCCCCTTTATCGTCATCCTCCTGATCACCTTGCTGCTGATCACCTATCTGCCGATTTTAAGTTTGTTTTTCTTGGGATAAAAGGAACATGTTTGTCAACCGACTGTTAAAAAAAGAGATCGGAAAAATCAACCGTGTAAAAAGAAGCCAGACATTGGCCTTTGCATTTAAAAAGGCTTCCAAAGATAAAAAACGCCAGAGTGCTATCAGAGAGTAGGACAGATTGGATCGGCGAGAGTTGGGGTTAAACAGATAAGGAGATATTAACCGTCTCATCATAATAACAACTTGACTCCGGCAGGTGAGGCTATTTTTTCTGGAGTCATTGGTGAAAGGGCGCTGTCTTTTCAGGACTTATTAACGGGGGAGACCGCAGCTCGTCCGCTGATTTTTAGCGGACGAGAATGCGGAGGGGGCAAAGCATCCCCCGTGGATAAGTCCGAAGAAAGACCAGCCCAAAAGCCACAGACGGAAGAAAAGAGTGCCTCACCTGTTCAATACTACAATGAGACAATTAATATTTACCACATAAGGATTATTAATTTCACAAAAGGAGAAACCCTATGAAACAGAAAATTTCCGTTATCGGTGCCGGCAATGTGGGGGCCACAACGGCCCAGCGAATAGTTGAAAGGGAATTGGCCGACGTGGTCCTGGTGGATATTTTGGAGGGCGTGCCCATGGGCAAGGCCCTGGATCTTTCGGAGGCCGCCCCCATCGAGAAACACGATGCCAGGCTGATCGGAGCCAATGATTATGAACCGACCAGAAACTCCGATGTCATTATCATTACCTCCGGCATCCCCCGAAAACCGGGCATGAGCCGGGACGATTTGCTGGCCACCAACGCCCGGATCATGAAATCCGTGGTCAGTCAGGTCGTTCGATTTTCACCCCAGGCCGTCCTGATCATTGTCAGCAACCCTCTCGACGCCATGTGTCATGTAGCCCTTGAAGCCAGCGGCTTCCCCAGAAATCGGGTTATGGGTATGGCCGGAGTACTGGATTCGGCCCGTTTCCGGACATTCATCGCCCGGGAGCTGAAAGTCTCCGTGGAGAACACCCACGCCTTTGTCCTCGGCGGGCATGGCGACACCATGGTCCCCCTGCCCCGCTTTTCCACGGTAGCCGGGATTCCCATTACGGAGTTGATGGACCCGGATAAAATTGAGCGTCTGGTCAAACGCACTCGCGAGGGCGGTGCCGAAATCGTCGGCTTACTTAAGACCGGCAGCGCCTATTATGCCCCGGCTTCGGCGGCCTGCGAGATGGCCGAAGCGATTTTGAAAGACAAAAAAAAGATCCTGCCTTGCGCCGCTTACCTAACCGGGGAATACGGCATCCATGATCTATTCATCGGGGTGCCGGTGAAATAGCAATACATT
>CAWIRY010000030.1:0-6200 GCA_963838485.1 uncultured delta proteobacterium
AGCGTATCAAAATAAACCAAATGCCGACTGGCCCATCCAACAAAAAACAGAACAATTGCTTAAATATCTCTGTAATGGCTTGCCCTTTACCACTCTTGCGCCCGGGCCAAAAAAACTCCTCCAGGTATGGAAACAGGCCGATGTTTCTCAAATAACGAACAAACAACGTCAATCCCGCTCGACTCGTCAACACGTTATCCGTTACTTCTACCTGATCGATTTTGGGGTTGCTTTTTTTCCATCCGTAGTATGATTCATCTTTCCTCCCACCCATTGGGTTACTGGGTCTTCAAGAGTGTTGTTTCCCGTTCTCTTGTTATACCAAATAGTTGCCCTTTTGGGTGGGTTTTTTTATGCAAAAAATAGATTTTATTAGGTTAAGTTTATTTATTTCCGGCCGAATCCCATACGTAGGCCCCCGTCCAATCGAATGTATTCTCCGTTCAGATAAGGGTTTTGGATGATATGACAGGCCAGGGATGCGAACTCGGCCGGTTTGCCCAGCCGCATCGGAAAGGGAATTTGTTGGGCCAGGCGCTCCCTTTTGACTTCCTCCAGTCTGAGCATCATGGGGGTTTCCATAATCCCCGGCAAAATGGCCATGATCCGGATGCCGTTGTTGGCAAATTCCCGGGCCAGGGTCAAGGAAAGGGAAACCACCCCTCCCTTGGAAGAAGAATAGGCGGCCTGTCCGATCTGGCCGTCAAAGGCGGCGATAGAGGCCGTATTGACATAAACCCCTCGTTCTCCTTCCTCGTTGGGGTTGTTGGCTATCAGAGTGGAAGCCGTGGCCCGGATGACGTTGAAGGTGCCTACTAAATTGATCTGAACGGTCCGAGTGAAACGTTCCAGGGGCATAACGCCTTCCTTGCCGACGATTTTTACCGAACCGCCGATGCCGGCACAATTGATGACCACCTGAAAGGTCCCGAAAAACTCTTTTATTTTTTCAACCACCCGATTCATGCCTTCTTCCTGGGTCACATCGGCCTCGATGAATACGGCCGTCTCGCCCAGCTCTTCGGCCAACTTGGGTCCTTTTTCCTGGTCTAAATCCAATAAGGCCACTTTCCCGCCGGCCTTGACTATGGAACGGGCCGTTGCTTCTCCCAGACCTGATGCCCCCCCGGTGATGACGGCCACACTATTCTTGATTTCCATTCGACACCTCCTTAATCATAAAGGTCTAAGGGATGTGGTTTTCCCTTGCACCTTGGACCTCACACCTTGAACCTTTTATTTTTTCCGGCTTCCATCCGGGTTGTATTCATACCACCCCTTGCCGGTCTTACGGCCCAAATGGCCGGCCAGCACTTTCCGTTTTAAAATGGAAGGGGGATAAAAGCGGGCGTCTTTTTCATCTTCGTATACGTTGGTGTAGGCCATGAGCTGGACATCCAGGCCCACCAGGTCCGAGGTTTCCAAAGGACCCATTTTGCGGCCAAACGCCAGGCACATTCCCTTGTCGATGTCTTCCGGTGTGGCCGCACCCTGACCGACCAGACGCATGGCCTCCATGTTGGCCAGCATATTGATCCGGTTCAAGATAAAACCGCCAATATCCCGTTGGACCATGATGGGCTCTTTTCCGATCAAACGGACAAATTCGGCCCCGGCCTGAAAGGACTCTTCACTGCTGGAGATCCCCTTGATCACTTCCACGGCGTTCATCATGGGGGCGGGATTAAAGAAATGAAGGCCGATGAAATTCTCCGGCCGGCGAACCGCGGAGGCAATATCGCTGATGGGAATGGCCGAGGTATTGGAAGCCAAAATAGTGTTATCTTTTATCAGGGCCTCAATTTTTTTGAAGACCTCATGTTTGATTTCTATTTTTTCAAAGACCGCTTCGATGACCAGGTCGCAATCGGAAGCGGCCTCAAAGCCGGTTGAGGTTTGTATGCGGTTCATAACCGTCTCTAAATCTTCCTTAACTTTTCCTTTTTCGATGAATTTGCCCACCGACCAGCGGATGTTTTTAACCGCCTTATCCAAAATAGTCTGGGAAACATCCGAAATGACTACGGCCATTCCCTTTTGGGCGCAGACCTGGGCGATACCGTTTCCCATGGTGCCCGAACCGATCACCAATACTTTTTTGAATTCCATTATTAATGCTCCTTTCGTTGATTACTGGTTGCGAATCTGCCAAATTTTTTGACTGACTTCTTCCGCCTGGGTCATTATCCGGTTCACCAGATCTTTAACGGGCAGGGTTTCCCTGGTTCGACCTATGACCTGACCGCAGGCGAAGACGGCCCCTTACGACTCCCCAAAAATGGAGTTGACAGGGGCACGATAGGCATGATCTAATTAAATTATTAATTAAGATTATTCTATACAGTCATAATTTCCGGAGCTTGTCAATCTTAAAAATCATCTGTAAGTAAACGATTGACTAAGGAATCAAAATTTATTATATCCGTCGTCGGTCGACAGTCTATAAAAAATTAAAGGGTGACGAAATATGAACAGAGCACTGGAGGGGATAAGGATTTTGGATCTGGGAAGCTATGTGGCCGCCCCCTATTGCTGCATGCTCCTGGCCGACCACGGCGCGGAGGTGATCCGGGCCGAACCTCCCGGCGGCAAGGTGGATCGAGAGTTGGGCCCCTTTTCTCCGGATGGCCAGCCCATAACCTATGGGTTTACTGTTCAGCGGAATAAAAAGAATATCACCCTGAACCTACGGTCGGAAAGGGGAAAAGGTCTCCTCGAAGAGTTGGTCAAGAAAATGGATGTCCTGGTGCACAATTATCCCAGGGGAGCGCAAGAGGCCGACTTGCTGACCTATGATCGTTTGAGCGGGCTAAATCCGGCCCTGGTGGTGACGGCCGTTTCCGGTTTCGGCCAGACCGGCCCCTATGCCGAGCGCCTTTGCTTTGATTCTATCGCCCAGGCCATGTCTGGATATATGAGCTTCTCCGGGTATCCAGGTTCCCCGCCACTGAAGGCCTCTCTCCCGTACATCGATTACAATACCGCCGCCCGGGCGGCCCCTGGGAACCATGCTGGCCCTGTTTGAGCGCAAAACCAGCGGTCAGGGGCAATTAGTGGATATCGCCCTTTTTGACGTGGCCTTTTCCATAACCGGTGCTTCGGGATGCGCTGCCGAATACAAGCTGCTCGGGGAACTCCGAAAACAGATCGGTAACTGCGGTTTTTATGCTTATTGCGGCAGTTGCCGGGCCATGGACGGCTACCTGTTAATCAACATTATCGGCAACAGCATCTGGCGGCGTATGTGCCGGGTGATGAATCGGGGCGATTTGATTTCCGACTCCCGCTTTAAGGACAATTTGAGCCGCTACCGGAACTATGAGTCGATCGATGTTATTCTGGGTGAATGGATCAAGACCAAGACCGTAGCCGAAGCCAGGCAGATGCTGGAAAAGGCCGGTGTCCCTTGCGGCCCGGTTAATGACGTCCCTCAATCTCTGGAGGTGCCGCAGGTGGCGGCCCGGGAAATGCTGGTGGAAGTCGACTATCCCGGCACCGGGAAGGTTCCGATGCCGGGCATCGATATAAAATTGTCGAGGACGCCGGGACAGGTGGCCAAACGGGCTTCTTTTTTGGGGGAGGACAACGAAGCCATTTATTGCGGGCTTCTTGGTTACCACCCGGAAGATCTGCTGAGGCTTAAACAGGATAAGGCCATATAAACCACTTATTTTCAAGACCGGAAGTATTCGGGTCCTACGGCTATTAGACCGAATATGCCCTGGTAAGGCCCTTTCGAGAGGCCAAACTTTGTCAGATCCTTGAGGGATCGGTCAATATCCAGAAGATGATCGTCGCCGCCGATGCCTGGGATATCGGAAGACTAACTGCTAAGAAGAAAGGAACTTGATTCATGGATAAGAAAGCCCTTTTACTGGAAACCGATCAGGGAGTGGCCAAGATTACCCTGAACCTCCCGGAAGTGCGCAATGCCCTGAGCCTGGAAATTCGGCTGGGGCTGGTAGCTATTTTGAAAGAACTCAGGGAGAAAGAGGATGTAAAAGTTATCATTATCACCGGGGCAGGAAAGGCCTTTTGCTCCGGCGGCGACATCAGGACCATGGGGGGAGAGACGGCCGTATCCGGCCGCCTCCGTCTGAAAAGGGGGCATGGGCTGATTAAGACCATGCTCGGACTTGAAAAACCGATCATCGGGGCCATCAACGGCGTAGCCGCCGGGGCAGGGGTCAGCATCGCCCTGGCCTGTGATTTGGTGGTCGCTTCCGAAGAGGCCCGTTTTGCCGTCTCTTTCAGTAAGATAGGTCTGGTTCCGGACCTGGGTCTTTTTTATACCCTCCCCCTGCGGATCGGGGTCCCCAAAGCCAAGGAATTGATGTTTTTAGGGGATATCATTGACGCCCATGAGGCCAAACGTCTGGGTATGGTCAACCGGGTGGTGGCTGCGGATAAATTGGAAGAAGAGGTGAAAACTCTGGCCCTTCGTTTGGTCAACGGACCCGGTCAATCCTATGCCATGATCAAAAGCGCCTTAAATCACTGGCCCGCCGACCTGGATTCGCTTCTGGAGATGGAGGCCGCCATGCAGGCCGTGGCCTTCAGCAGCCTGGATTTTGAAGAAGGGCGGAAAGCCTTTTTGGAAAAAAGAAAACCGGTTTTTCGAGGGAAATAAAAATAAGGGGATTTATCGATTCCTCCTCGATGCTTTATTCATTTGACAAGGTGGTTTTCATATAGTATGACTGTCTTCAGTCGACAGTCTACTGAAAAGGAAAACCTACCATGTCCTCTCGGGTCAGGAAAAAAGAATTCAGTCCCCAGTATTCCATACCCCTGGTGGAGCAGATCACTGAATTTTTGACTCAGGCCATCCTGGAAGGTCAGTTCGAAAGCGGGGGACGGATGGTGGAAAACGAGCTTCAGCGGCAATTCGGGGTCAGCCGTTCCCCCATACGGGAATCCTTCCGGGTCTTAGAAAGAAAAGGTCTGGTTACCAGTGTTCCCCGGAAGGGGACTTATGTCCGTAAGATTATCCAGAAAGATATTGAAGAGAATTTTCCGGTCAGGGCCAACCTGGAAAGCCTGGCCGCCCGGTTGGCCCTGACCCATCTCGGTCCCCAGGATATCGAGAAAATGGAGTCCTCCTTGGCCAAGATGAGGGAGGCGGCCAAAAATAATGATTTCACCTCCTATCTCAAACACCACACTTATCTTCACGATATCTTCATCCGGGCCAGCCAAAACGATACCCTGATCGAAATCTTAGAAAACTTACGCAACCAGGCCATTTGGTTTCGCTATTCCTATCTTTATGTTCAAGAATCCTATGAATATGCGGTTAAAGTTCATCGGAAGATTTTGGACTATTTTATCAAAAAGGACGCCGATCACCTGGAGGCCCTGGTTAAGGAACATATCCTGATCGCCTTAGACCGATTTATCCAATTCTTGGAATCGAAAAAATAACCGGGAGATTGTTTATGAAAAAGACGGGAATCGCTTTATGCGGCAGTTATCTGCCTAAATATCGAATAGATCGAAACCTCATCGCCGCCGGTTGGGGACGCTCCTCCCTGGGAGGGGAACGAACCGTGGCCAATAACGACGAGGACGTCATTACCCTGGCGGTAGAGGCGGCCCGTAATTGCCTCTGCGGGAATAACCGAGGAGAGATCGATGGGCTGTTTTTGGCCACCACCAGCGCCCCCTACAAGGAAAAAATGAATTCGTCTGTCATGGCCATGGCCCTGGATTTGAATCGGGAGCTGGTGACGGCTGATTTCGGCCATTCCTTGCGGGCCGGAACCGGGGCACTGAAGGCGGCCTTGGATTCTGTCCGATCCGGTTCGGCCAGAACCACTTTGGTCACTGCTGCCGACTGTCGGCTTGGTTACCCGAGGTCGGACCAGGAGCAGAGTTTCGGGGACGGGGCGGCCGCTGTTTTAGTCGGAGACCGGGATCTTTTAGCCACCCTTGAAGGGGATTACTCCATCTGCAATGAAATGCATGACGTCTGGAGGAACCCGGAAGATACCTTTGTCCGAACCTGGGAAAGCCGCTTTATCCTGGGAGAAGGCTATACCGATACCATGGTCGAGGTCGTTCGGGGGCTATTAAAAAAATACCAAATTGAAACCAAGGACATTGCCAAGGCTATTTTCCCGGCTCCGGACCCACGGACCCTTCAGGGGCTGGCGAAAAAATTGGGTCTTGATTTGAAAACCCAGATTGCCGATCCTCTG
>CAWIRY010000031.1:0-7773 GCA_963838485.1 uncultured delta proteobacterium
CCCGTGATTTATTGAATGAATCCCTTGGTCTTGGCGGGCAAGAATCAGCCCAGACATTTTCTGCAATCTCAATAATTTCTCAAAACTTGGCTGCCCAGGGCAGAACCCTGGAAGCAGAAAAGTTGCTGTCCCTGGCCGTTAAAATCCTTGAAGCTTCCGGGGTGACCGACGATTCAAAGATGGGAGGCCAGGTGAGGAGTAATTATGGAGCCCTCCTTGCCTCCAAAGGCGACTTTAAAGGTGCCATGGAGCAGTTCGATCTGGTAAAGACGGGGCTGCAGGAGAATCAATATCTTTACCAGAAGGTATTTACGAAAAATCCATCACTTTTGCTTTCCCTTATTATGGCCGGTCGTACCCAGGAGGCAATGGATCTCATAACCAACAACTATGAGAAATTTAGAAAAGTTCTCGGTGAGAAAAATTTTTATACCGCTGAGATGCTGGCCCTTCGCGGAATGGTTTATTTCCGTATGAACAACCTCAAGCAGGCCTTGGAAGACTTTTCGGGATCGATCGGCGTGTTAACGCAATACGCTACGGAGAGAGGCGGTTATTTTAGAAACCAACAGGTAAAAACCATCATTCACGACTATATGAGGCTCCTTGATCAGATTCGGGGGACCCAGATTGAAAAAGACCCTAACCTCGATGCCGTTGCCGTATCTTTTGAACTCTCAGAAGCCACCCGGTCCCAAACCGTACAAAGTGCCCTTTTGGCCAGCAGTGCCAGAGAGGCAGAGACCGATCCCGACGTTATTAACCTGATTCGACAGGAACAGGACACCTCAAAGCAAATAAACGCCATAGAGGCGTCAATCCTTGAAATCATCTCAGCACCCACTGACCAGCAGAATCCCCAATTAATCAAGAATCTGCGCCTAAAATTGGATACTCTCCGGCAGGCGAGGAGTACTCTGCTGGACGAAATAAAAAAACGCTCAAAAAAATATGCTGCTTTCGTTAATCCCCAACCTCCGTTCCCTTCTGCAGTTCAAAAGTATCTTCATCCCCATGAATCATTGATCTCAATCTATTCTCTGGATGATCGCACTTACATCTGGGCTATCCCACAGAATGGCCAGGTCCAATTTGCTTCCAGCCCTATCCAAAAAAAAGATCTTGAAGAAATTGTTTCTGTATTACGGGGATCCCTTGTTCCAACCATCCTCACGATTAATGATCTCCCGGCATTCGACCTGGGCCGTTCATACGAATTATATAAACAACTTCTTTTGCCGGTATGGGAGGGATGGAAGGATGCCCATGATTTGCTGGTTATTGTAAACGAACCGGTAAATCAGATACCCCTTTCCGTTCTTATTACTGCCCCATTTAAGGGCTCAAAAGACGGGAAACTGCTTTTTGATGAATACCAAAAGGCCCCATGGCTTATTGGTCAGGCTTCAATAACCATGTTGCCTTCCGCATCATCGCTCATCTCACTTCGTATACTGCCTAGAGGTACGAAACAACGGAAGGCCTTTGCCGGTTTTGGCGATCCGATTTTCCGCCCGGAACAACTCAGCCCTGGTGAAAAACCACAGGAGGTTGCCGTGGCTGTCGCCAACCATGGGGATAAGCCCGTTCAAGTGCGGGGCATCCGCGTCACGGCCCAGGGGGACCTGGATGGGAAACGGCTATCCAGCTGTCGACTGGAGAGGCTGAACCGCCTCCCGGATACGGCTGAAGAGATCAAGACCATAGCCAGCACGGTCGGCGCTGATCTATCGCGGGATGTCTTTCTGGGGAAACAGGCTTCTGAGCGCCAGGTCAGGACCATGAATCTTGCGGATAGACAGATCCTTGCCTTTGCCACCCACGGGCTTGTGCCGGGAGACCTGGATGGTCTGGACCAGCCAGCCCTCGCCCTTTCTTCGCCCTCTGTAACGAATGAGCCGGAAGATGGCCTCCTGACCATGGAAAAGATCATGAAGCTGAAGCTCAATGCAGATTGGGTGGTTCTCTCGGCGTGCAACACGGCGGCAGCAAATGGGGAGGGTGCAGAGGCGCTCTCGGGACTGGTGCGTGCCTTCTTCTACGCGGGGACCAGATCTGTTTTGGCGAGCATGTACCCTGTGGAGACTACCTCGGCCCGGAAACTAGTCACAGCCACATTCAAATACCAGAAGGAGGAGCCGGCGATCTCAAGGGCGAGGGCGCTTCAGAAGTCGATGCTTGATGTGATGACCGGGCCTGGGCTTGTGGACCCGGAAACAGGTGAGGTAACTTGCAGTTATGCCCATCCCCTTTTTTGGGCGCCCTTCATCCTGGTAGGCGATCCGGGAGCGCTTTTGCAGTAATTCCCAAAATCCGTATCCTGGTTGACTGTGGGGCGACGACCGTAAGAGTACAATTTGTAATCGCTAATTTAAGCCCATGCCAATCTCCAAGATTTGTAGGGTATGCCGTGTAAAACGTATGACTTGTCGGTTAAAGTCCGACGGTGGGAGTTCGGTAGTTCACCCACGTAGCTTGAGGGAGGTGTAAGGGGTAACCTGAAGCATTAAGTTCCCTGACAAAGGCTCCGAAAGGGAGTCGAGCAAACCTGCGGGCCGCAGCGCAAGCGAACCTGGATGTAGCCTCGAAACACACAATGAAGTTGTCGACCCTCTCCTACACTGGGGAAGACCGCAGCATCTATCCTAACCCTAACTACCAGAACCGATAGAGGGGCTTCCGGGGTAACAGGGGTGGCACGTAGGGGAAGCCATATGATAATGAACACGGGAGACCCTGGTCGATGCCCGTCGTTAGGGCAACCGGTAGATATAAGGAAACGAAATTTTACCGGGTCGGACAGGGAGTCGGAGTTGCCCATATTACCGCTTGTATCTCAAGGACAGCATAACCTTGGGAGAGGGAAGGGGCAATACTTTCATCATGTTTCCAAAGGAGGGCGGAAAAGGAGATTGCGGAAAACGCTATTAACTCCAAGAAGAATCGGAATCTTTGGCGGAAACTATGCCAGAGTGCCAAGCCCAGGTGAAAGCCTCTGGAAGAAGATGATCGGTAAGCCGTATTCGGGAAAACCGAACGTACGGTTTGACGAGGGGGAGCTGGAAACCTCTGACCGTTATAGTTCTTAGTAGATGCGTGCATTGAAAAGTTCAAAGGCGGCTCCAGCCCGGCGCCAGCTCTCTACTCTACTGAAGTCAAAACGAAAATGTTGCCGCTCGGAGTAGCAAACAGACGAAAAGAAACCCCTCTTTTCAGCCCTCACTGATCTCATTGCCTTGCATCTTCATTCACCCATTCAACAACAAGGCCCATGCATTAAAATATAGCCTCCCTGAGCCAGCCTTTGGATTCGGTTTTTTGCCAGTTGCTCTTTTCTTCCTCCAAAAAAGAACGATCGCAGCCCCTACCATAGGACAATGGCTGGAAAACAGTAAACCCTGATCCAGGGGTGAATCGGGTTGGATAATCCTTCTTTTTGTCAGGGTTGACCAGAAGTGGATTTGCGAATTAAGACACAGGGACAGGTGTTTACCTAAACTTTACCTAAACCTTTTTGAGATGTCATATATAATAAAATCAATAAGTTACTGGCGGAGAGGGTGGGATTCGAACCTACGCTCTATGGTCAATTCTTTTGGTTTTCCCTCCCCTTATATATTTTTATCTCTTTCTCTGGCTGATCGAACAACCCAATATACCCCTTGAAAATATGGCAATTAACAAGCCATACCTATAAATGGAATGGACAATAGAAAAATAATTTTTTGTATAAATTACAAATTCCAAAAAAAGCCGCTTCAAGACCCCTGTTTGAGGCCATCAACGGCTCTATCCGGACCTCAACCCTGGCCGTCATGATCGGGTCTCCCAGGCTGAAGCCCCCAACAATAGTCCTGATAACCCCTTCAACCATCTCCGGGTTGACCCTTGACCGGACAATCCCCTGGACTTCGGGGATCACCGCCTAGATATAAGCCGTATTGCTCTCCGGCTCGGAGAAGTTAGCCTGGCCAGTGACTCGCTCCAGGGCAAAGCCGGAAAGTAAAATCTGACCATCATCTTGAGTTGTCTCGGGTTGTCCCCGATATTCGGGACCTGGACTGAGACAAAGCGGCTGGCGATGGCCATGTCCATATAGCCGGTCTGGTAAGTCTCCGGGGGATTGACGGCTGAAAAGATAACTTTAAGCCTGGTCGGCAGCCCCATGACCTTGCGGGTCCTGATCACTTCGTGAAGCTTGGACTGGATAAAAAGATTGGCCCGGTTGATTTCATCGAATAAAGCCGCTTCGGCCTTCCAGATCGAGAAGGGGGTATGGACGAACTCCAGCTTGCCTTTGGCTAAGGATTTGGGATTGAGAAAGCCCACCAGGTCGTCAAAGTTAAGGGTTGGTACTTCGTAGTGGCGAAAGCTGATCTCCGGGCCAAGCACCGCCTGGGCGATGGTCCTGGCCCCTTCGGTCTTGTTGGTCCCGATATCCCCGATCAGGAGAACCGAGAGGTCCGCAAGTATTGCCGAGAGGATCAAAGGCTCAATCGGACCCCAACCGTAAATTCCAATCTCATCAAGAAACATGGCTTAAAACCCTCCTTTCAAAAAGTCCTTTTCCCTTAAACGCAAAAAAGAGACCCGAAGGTCTCTTTTCACTGATGTTTTGACTTAAGCTTTATGACTCAGAAAAAATAAGCTAACTTTTTAATTTCTTTTCTAATTTTGACTATAGTATAGCAAATTTTGACTGATTTGTCAAGTAAAAAATATTGGTTAATTTATTGATATTATTAAGTAAATATGACCAAAAAGACGCACATTTTATAAAAAGGCCATTAATTCAATAAGTTATTATGTTTTTGGTTGTGATTACGAGGATTGAAGCCGAACGGGTCTGGAGAATCGCTTCCGGCTTGATATTAAGGAGAGTAAATAATATGATGGTGCCTATTCCAGAATTGACGCCGAACCAGTCTGTGAAGCAAAGGTGCTGCTGTATGAAAATCACAATAAGGATATAAAAAATGGATGTTTTTGATGCCATAAGCAGAAGATACAGTGTGAGAACTTACAAAGAAACTGAAGTTGAAGAGGATAAATTAAAAAAGGTACTGGAGGCTGCAAGGCTTTCCCCTTCTGCTAGCAACCGCCAGGAATGGAAATTTATCGTAGTCAGGAATAAGGAAACTAGGAAGAAATTGGCTAAAGCTGCCTTCGGACAGTCTTTTATCGGGGAAGCCCCCGTCGTCATTGTTGCTTGTGGGACGGAATCTAAGGCCATAATGAGCTGTGGACAACCCACCCATACAGTTGATGTATCCATTGCCTGTGCCTACCTGATACTCCAGGCTTACGAATTGGGTTTGGGAACATGTTGGATTGGAGCCTTTAGACAGGATGAGATCAAGAAAATTCTGAGCATTCCAGAACATGTTAAGGTTGTGGCTATAACTCCGTTGGGTTATCCAAATCAACCTCCTTCACAAAAGTTCAGAAAAAGCCTGGATCAGATAGTTTGCTTTGAGAAATACGAATAAAAAGGAGGCTATCTTTTAGGTGGGACGGAAATAGGAAGGATGACAAAACCAATACCCGAAACAAATGTGGAAAAAACCTGGCAGGAAATCATCGGCTTTAGTCCTGATAGAGCAAAGAAAGAGATGACGAAGTTCGGCAACAACCAGCCAGAGAGTGGTTTCCCTTTATACTTCCTTGTTGCAAGTTCCATTTGTGAAAAAACACGGGAGTTCAAATGATATTCAACAAAAATACACCCCTTTGGCCCTGTTTAATCATAATTAAATGTTCCCGAGGAGAAGTGAGGCCTTGTTTTTCTCCTTGACCGTGTATTTTTCTTCCCCTATACTCTTACCATCAAAAAAAATTCTTATCAAATAAGGACAACACCGGTGAAAAGGAGGCACAGGCTCATGAAAAGGCCAACCATCATTGCCATGGTGATTTTGGTAACCATAGGGATTTTGATGCACTCCTACTGGGGGGATTGGTTCTCGGTCCGCGCCGCTCAGCAGCTGGCCGCAACGGACAACAAGAAACCCGCAACCGGAGCCCAAGTAAGAGACTTTCCCGAAGGGACTGGTACGCCCTCGATTGAGTGCGGGAAATGCCACCAAGCAATCTACCGAGAGTACGCTTACGGATTCGGGACCGATGTGACCTACAAATCCCCGAATGAAGAGTTGCTGTCCCTCTCGGGAAGGGTTTTAACTACCGGGCCGGCACACTCAGTGTCAGGGACAATACCTGAGCCGCCGCACGGTAGTGTCAAAGGAGAATTTGCCTTGTGCAGTTCTTGTCACTATCCTGAGCCTTTTGACCTCCCGCATTCGGGCAAGCCTGGCATCATACAATCGAAAGAGCCGCCTCTGGCCAAAAAAACGCTTGGCATTACCTGCGCCAGTTGCCACCTCACTCCGGACGGAAAGATTCGAGGCCCTTATGGAGCCAAAGCGCCCCATGCGACTGTCAAAGAACCGGGGATACAGACCTCAGACATGTGTGCCCCTTGCCATTCGTCAGTCAAGCGAGTAGTCGGCAAACAGTTACAAACGTTTCTTGAATGGCGTGATGATTTCCACAAACCAGGGTTGGGTTCTAAGCAGTGTCAAGACTGCCACATGCCTCGGACTCTTCGGAAGTCGGCTGAAGATGAGGATGTACCAATTAGAGCAGTGGCAAGGCACCTGTGGACAGGGGGTCATTCACCCCAGGGAATCTCAACCGCATTGAGTGTCGCTATTGTGACTGAGAAAAAATCAACGTCCGCTCTCAGATTTCACCTCACGAATATCGGGGCGGGTCATTCGGTCCCCACAGGCTCACGGCGGAGAGCAATTTATCTCAAAGCGGATGTACTTGACGATAAAGGCACTGTGGTTGCAAAGCGGGACTGGATGTTTTCCCCGTGGCCAAGTGATGAGCAGGAACCACATGAGAGCATCATTCGGGCCGGTGAGGAGCGTGTTCTAACCTGGGATCCTAAGTTAGGATCTGGCGAATATAAAGTCCAAGCAAGTCTCATATACGACACAAATCGGTACACCGATCCGAAAGTTGAAGGACATCAGGCGACAATATTCCAGAGGACTCTTCCGTTTAAGGTAAACTGACAGCGCTCATATAAAAGAGTGTCAATGGAAGAATACCGGACCCCATTTCTCAACGAGAGGTGGGGTTTTTGTTTTATAATGTTTGGAGAAACTGATTCACTTATCCTAAATCAAAATTTACGTACTGGTGACAAGGCAAAAGGGAGGGATCGATTATGGCGCCAAGATCAACAGGAAGTTTTACCATTGGTAATTATGCTAAAGTGGCGGCTGCCCGTTATGGAGACCGGGAAGCCTATTACTGTACCACCACGGGACGCCGTTTGACCTTTTGCAAGGAATACCCCAACCCCGACAGCCACGTTCGGCTCGAACGGAATATTCACGGAAACCGGCACCAGTACTAACAGTCTGGCTAGCCTCTATATCCCCCTCAACTTCAAAATTTGCTCTGTAACCTCGTGGAACATGGCAGTTGGTCGCAGACTATATGCCGTACAATATGACGGCGAGGGTTCCCTACGTCGCCAATCACGGAACGCGGATCGACGTTGCACAAAACATCAACTTGCCCAGCATCTCTGGTCAGCCCTCGACCTACGATCCACTCAACAATGTAATCGCTGGCGGTCAAAACCCCCACCTTTGGAAGGACTGCCTCCGTTACCCAATACTTCCTGGGCTTCTCCAGCAACTATGAGTCCGCTGCAAGCCTCGCTTACAAAGCGCGCTTCCGCCGGCCTGACCTTTA
>CAWIRY010000032.1:0-7871 GCA_963838485.1 uncultured delta proteobacterium
GAGTTAATGGTACGATTGGATGTTTCCGCCCTTTATGGAGGTAAATAAATTGGAACTCAGGCGGGTCATAAAAAATTTTAATTTACTGAATTGTATCTTGATTGCCGCCGCCCTGGTCTTTACCACTATTTTTCTTTTCCCCCAACGAGATTCAAATGTGGCCATTGTGCTCCCGTCCTTGAAAAAGAAACCGGTCGAGAAAACTCAAAACGAGCCGCCAAAGGCACAGAACCCATCCCCCATGGACTATGTGGTGGTTGCCGACGAAAATCTTTTTCACCCGGAAAGAAGGATTCCCCCTGAAAAAAAAGAGGAAGCCGCTATGCCCAAGCCCGAATTCGTCCTCTTCGGGACACTGATCGCCACTAATTTGAGTATAGCTTATATGGAAGACAAAAAGGCCCCGGTCACGACTCCCGGAAGGGGAAATCGACAGACTACCTTAAAAAAAGGAGAAATGTTGAGTGGTTTTACGCTGAAGGAGATTATGAAAGACAGGGTAGTCATGGCCCGGGGAGGAGAAACCATTCAAGTTCCCTTGGAAGATCCCGGATCCCCAAAGAAAAGGGACACCCTCCTCACAACACAAAGTCTCCAGCCTCAGGCACCCGGTAGGCCGGGGTCCTTTCCTGCCTCACCCACAGTGGGTCAGCCCAGGCCGCCCGTTGCCCCCATGGGGGGAGCCTCTCCCGCCGGGGTAAAACCGGCGACCCCACCCGTTTCACCGGCAGGGGTTGGACCTTTTCCTCGTCCTTCTTCGCCGGCCGCTATTCCAATCCCGCAGCAAAGATTTATGCAGTCGATGCCTCAAGGGTAGAGCCCCCAATGGCCTAAAAGTTGAGTATTCTATAATTTACGGTTCTTCTCCCAATTAGTTGGGAGAAAGGGGTCGAGGATTCCAGGAGTCAAGGTTTCAAGGGTTTGTTCTCTAAAGATTTTATCAATGCTTGGAGCATCCTCTCGACCTCTCCGACCTCTTTCTGGAGTTTTGATAATTGGGTTCCGTTTAAGTAGCTTAAGTCTCCTGAGAGCATGATCTGGGTTTCTAATTCACACACTGACCCGTAAGCTATGTATAAAAATCTTAGGTACTCGGAGAGGCTTTTTCTTCCATACCCTTCGGCTATATTACTGGGGATGGATAAAGCGGCCCTTCTCATTTGGGAAACCAGACCATAGATTTCGATCTTGGGAAATCCTTTGGTAATCCGATAAACCTCCAGGCAGAGTCGATAGGACTTCTCCCAAACCTTAAGCTCTTTGTAATTCCTCAGCATTTCCCTTGACCCCTGGAATCCTTGACTCCTTGAACCCTACACTCATCGCCAACTCTTTTGGAGATGAGCCTAATTCGCTTAAAACCTTTTATTCCTTTGGTGGGATTATTTTTTTGTCTTTAATATGGGTCTCAAAACTTTTATCCAGCCGGTGGATGTACATATCGGTCATATTTTCGGCCTCTTTTTGATTTTTAACGACCCTTGGCGTAAGTAATAATATGATTTCGGTTCTAGAGGAGGTGTCATCCGTATAACCGAAGAGATAGCCAAGAATAGGAATGCTACTCAGAAACGGTAATCCTGATCTGGTCCGGCCTTTATTTTCCTGTATCAGGCCTCCAATGACGATAGTCTGTCCATCCTGGGCCACCAGGTAAGTAGAGGCCTCTCTTTTGGTAAATACCGGAAAGGTGTTCGTGCCGATAGCTTGAAAGACATAATCAGAAACCTCCTGGTTGATCTCCATGCTCACCAGGCCGCTGTCATTGATCGTCGGTTTTATCTTCAGGATCACACCGGTATCTTTATATTGCACGGTTTGAGTTGTGACCGTGGTACTCTGGACGTCAGTCACAATCGGGACCTGACTTCCGATCTGGATCTTGGCCTCCCGGTTATCTGCGGCCATGATGTGGGGAGAGGCCAGTACATTGGTTTTTCCTTGGGAGGCCAAGGTCTGCAGGGTTGCCTGGATAAGGCCGGTTTTATCAATCCCCAAAAAGGTGAATCCCGGTGCGGAGGTTGAAGTCGTTGAACTGGATGAACTGGGCGTAGGGATAAAATTTCCGGTAAAATTATAAAAACCCTGCCCCCCTTGTGTAGATAGTGCCCACTCCAACCCAAATTTTAACTCTTTGGATAGGGTTATCTCGGCAATGAGCACCTCGATCATCACCTGTCTCGGGACTTGATCGATTTTTTTCAAGGTTTCCAAGATCAGGGCATAGTCTTCCGGCGTGGCCAGAATGACCAAGGAATTGGTAACCTCATCGGGAAAAATCTTGGTTATATCGGAAACCAGGGCTTCCCCTGCCGAAGCGGAACCGACGGTGGTTTGGGTTTGTTGTCCAGGAGGGGAAGGCGCTCCGGGAGGGGTTCCAGGCCTTGTTGTTGTGGTCGTGGTAGACGTTTTTGGCGGTGCTTTTGCCCCAAGGTAAATTTGTTGCAGCAAACCGGCCAGGTCCTTGGCTTTGGCATTTTGAACGGGATAAACAAAGACCTGGGGCTTTATTTGCTTAAGCTGCTCGCTATCAAATATCTCCACCAATTGCAATAAACGTTTTACATTGGCATCCGTATCTATCAGGATAAGATAGTTTATTTTAGGCACATCCACTATCACGGCGTTGGTGGAAAGAAAGGGAGTTAATACCTTAACCATTTCCGTGGAAGAGATAAACTTCATGGGAACGACTTGAAGTAAACCCAGACCTTGTAAGGTCACTTTATCCGCGTTCCGCCCGATCTTTACCGGGGCCGGCTCTCGGGGCATATCGGCCATAGGGATGATGCGGTATAGCCCCCCTTCTTCAACTACACCTATACCATTCAACCGTAAAATAACCTCCATCAAAGGCATGACGTCTTCCTTGGCCACCGGGGCCACGGATCTGAAGTTCACCCGTCCTTTTACTTTCGGGTCGATGATATAATTATATTGGAGGACCCCCCCGAAAATTGTCTGGATGACCGAATAGACATCGGCGTCGTCAAAATTAAAACTGACTTCGCCTCTTTTCGCCAGCATCTGCCTTCCGGCTGAAAGGGAGCGGCCTCTGAGGGGCTGTTCGGCTCTACCGGATTCTGCTGGGGGGGCAGTAACTTGCCCGGCAGGCGGTTGAGTTGCCGGTTGGGGTTGGAGCGGGGAAATCTGCGTTGAAGGGACCACCGGGGAACTGGCAGGGCCTTGGGCCGGTGAAGGCGTTGGAACCTGCAAGGGCGTTGGGGCCGTTGACGGAGATTGCGCGATTATCTCTGAAGCCCCGAATGACCATAAAACAATTAAAAACAAAATAAATATTCGGAAAAGCCTATTTCCTTGCGTCGGCAAAGACATTTTCCTCCAGGGCCCATCATTTACAACCGTTAAAAATGTAAACTATTATTACATAGGATTTGAGTTTAGACAATAAAAAACTTAGAGTTAAAATTTTAGTTGACTATGGTCTTAGTATTTTCTAATATTTTAATGAATTTAAAAGAGGGGGGCCCCCGTATAAGGGCAGATGGAAATTAAAGGGAAAAAATTGATATACAATCGTTATGGATTCACCCTGATTGAACTTCTGGTGGTCATGGTGATTATCGGTTTGCTGGCCGCGCTGGTCGCCCCCCGACTTTTTCCTAAATTGGGCAAAGGAAAGCAAGCAGCGGCCAAGGCCCAAATTGAATTATTGGGACAGGCCTTGGACCAGTATAGATTGGATGTCGGCTCTTATCCTTCTACTACGGAAGGGCTGAACGCCTTAATGACCAACCCAGGGGGGGATAAATGGGACGGCCCGTATCTGAAGAAAAACGTCCCCCTGGATCCCTGGGGAAATCCCTACAATTATCAAAGCCCCGGCAGCCACGGGGAGTATGACCTCTATTCCCTGGGCCGGGATAACAAACCTGGGGGAGAAGGGGAAGATAAGGATGTTACCAGTTGGGAATAAGACCCATGCCTAATAAATTCCGGATTTTAATTTCCCCTCTTGGGTCAATAGTTCTCGCCCTTTTATTTTTAACGGGGTGCAGTTCATCAGGTAATTCTAATAGCAGCAGCATATCAAGCGGGACCACCACCGGCTTTGGGGGTTCCGGCGGCGCTGCCGCCCAGGTTACGGTGTTGGCAGGAAATACTCAGATCGCCAACAGTGGAACCACCCCCATTTTGGTAATAGTGACGGATGCTCAAGGCAGACGGACCGATGCCACGATTATTCTGACTTCATCTCAAGGGGGATCTTTTGCGGTAACCAGGACGAGCACGACTACGACGAACGTGACCACCACCGGTTCGACCATTACCTCGGCGACGACTAATACCGTCTTGACGGGATCTACCGTCGGGGGAAGTTTATCGACGACTTTTACTTTTACCGGTGCTTCCTTAATAACTTCCCCGGTAGTTACACAAATTACCGCTTTTATTACAGGGACGACCATTAGTGGGTCCGTCAATGTTACGATAACGCCCTAACCATTCTCTCCTGTTTTTTTAGCAAAATTCGGCCAGAAGCCAGGCTTGTAAGGGCGAGGCTTAATGGCTTCCTTAAACTCCCTCTCCCCAAGAGGGACCTCCTTTTGGAAGATGTTTCTCTTCCCCACGAGCCACACATCCCGAAGGAATTGAAGCCTTTTTAAATGAATTGGTGAATTAAACTATTTGACGGACATTTCTTAAAATAAGGAGACTGGTCTCATGTTAACCCCTGAAAGCATGCGTGAAAAGGCCATGGATCTTTTTGCCCATGATTTTTATTGAGCCCAGGCCATCTTGGCCGTGGGCCTGGATATGATCGGAGAAGAAGATAGGGATGTAGCCATGCGGGCCATGGCTGGTTTAACCGGGGGGTGTTATCGGGGGGATTTTTGCGGGGCCATAGCCGGGGCCGTTCAGGTGATTGGTTGCCTCTTTGCCGGTGCCAATAAAGACGAAATGGAAGATGCCCGGTTGACCCCGACGATAAAAATGATCTATGACCGTTTAAAAAATTTAGCGGTTGAAACCTATGGAGACACAAGCTGTCGGACTATTTCAAGTTGTAATTGGTATGATCCGGCAGATGTAAAGGCCCGGAGAACCGATGGACGCAGGGACGAATGCACCCGTTTTGTCGGGGAGACAGCCAAAGTCCTGGGAGAAGTGCTCCTGGAAGTAGTCGGCGAGGAGGAATTGAAAATATTGCAGGGGGAATAAGAAAAGGTCATAAGGTGCCAGGCACAAGGTGCAGGGTTTTTACCTTGAACCCTAAACCTTGAACCTTACACCTTTACATCAATCATCTTCCAAAAACATTCCCACCAACTCCTTCCTCCTTATATCCGCCAGGCCTTTGTCCGTCAGGCGGATAAAGGGCAAACCCGTAAAGCAAAAGGTCTGCAAAGCCAGAAAGGGGCTTACCAGGGCCGAGCCCAGAGATTGGACCGCCCGGTCTATTTCTTCGATCTGTCGAGTCAAAACCGGCAGGGGCTCTTCGGAGATGAGCCCCATAACCGGCAGGGGCATTTCGGCAAGGATACGATCCCCCCGGCAGACCACTATCCCCCCTTTCAATTCCAGAAGACGATTAACCGCCAGGGCCATCTCCTGATCGGTAACCCCGATGACCAGAATGTTGTTGGTATCCCAATTCAGGCTGGTGGCCAGGGCCCCCTTTTTTAGTCCTATGCCCTGGCAAAAACCGAGGGACGGGCGGAGGCTGGCTTTTCGCCGTTGAAAGACGGCCACTTTTAAAACATCTTGATCGGGGTCTGTCTGCAGAGCCCCTTTTTTACTCTCGAGTTGGGCCTGCCCTTCTCTGGTTATCGTATGATTGATGGCCATGACCGTTCGGACCGAGGCCTTAGAAGTTAAAGAAGGAATGCCAAAAAGGTCCGGCGTAACCCTTGAAATCGAAAAAGACTCACCGGTCTCAAGAGGATAAGTAAAAGGGGGCACATCCTTGACCCATTTCCCCTGGTCCCAGACAAGTTCACCGTTGGTCCAGACTTTCAAACAATTAAAATCCGTTAAATTATCCACCAGGACCAGGTTCGGCCGACTTTCCCGGGGCAATTCCGCCTAAATCCTTCAGACCGAAATAATCGGCCACATTCCGTGTTACGGTCTGGACAGCGGTTACCGGGTCAAAACCAAAGGCCACGGCCTGGGCCAACAAATCATTCATCCCCTTTTTTTGAAGCAGTTGGGCCGGATGAAACACATCGGAGACGAGCATAAGCCGGTTCAGGTCAAGACCCATGCGGGCAATAGGCGCGACAGCTTTAAGCTCGGAACGCACAAAGCCTTCACGGACCATGACCGCCATACCCAGCCGAAGCCGCTCAATGGCCTCATCAGGACTGGTCGATTCATGACAGGAGGTAGCTCCGGCGGCCACATAAGCCACCAAGTTTTTCTCCCTGGCCCCGGCGGCATGCCCTTCCCGTGTCTTGTTTAAATGATGGGCCAGGGGATAGCCGGCCATGATCCGGGGATCCAGGCCCAAGACCCTCGGCCAGGAGGCCTCTCCGATACCCAAGACTTCCGGGTTTTTCAGGAGCCCGGAGAATTCCTTTGGGGTCATTCCCAGACTGGTTTCTAATTCCGGGAAGGGAGGCGTCAGGGCCGGGGCCAGAAAAAGATCTTGAAGGGAAGGTCCCTGGCTTCCTGCATAAACAGATCGATCCCTTTCCTTCCGAAGACATTGCCGATCATGGCCATTTCAGTAACGGCCGTGGTATTGCCGGTAGCTAAGGCATAGGGGGCATAGGAGCGGCAGGTAAAGATACTGTCCAGATGGGTATGGCCATCTATGAATCCGGGCAACAGATATTGCCCCATTCCGCTAACGACCTGTGTTTGGGGGCCGATCAGGTCTTGCGGCTCCGGGCCGATATAGGCAATCCGGTCCTGAAATAACCCTACGGAAAGGTTTTTTTGAATTTCATGGGAATAGACATTGACCAGTAAAATGTCCTTTATGACCGCCGTGGCTTTTTTTAGACCCCTGGCTACCTGGATCAAGGCTTGAATCTTTGAAGACCTTAAATTTGAAAATGACATTATTTCTCTTCCTCTTCCATAAGGGGGTCTAATCCGGCCCATTTGATCCCGGCCACGCCCCCGGCCAGGTTGAGGGTATTTTTTATCCCGGCCTCATCCAAGAGTATTTGGGCCTCGTAAGAGCGGACCCCCGAGTTACAGACCAGGACCAGTTTTTCCGCCCGGGGCAGTTCATCAAGACGATGGGAGAGCGTTTCCTGAGGGATATTGATCCAGCGAGGGCCTAATTGTTGGACATAAGGCTGGGCATTTCGCGGCCCCCGAACGTCTAAGAATATCACAGCTTCTTCTTTTTTACCTGAAAAAAGCCCCTGAAATTGGTCTATGGGACAAGGACGGTTCTTGCCTTCCAGGGTGTTTTTAAGGGAATTGGCTACGGCATTCAGGATATCCATAGCGGCTGCAAAAGGCGGAGAATAGGGTATTTCCAGATTGGCCACATCTTCTATGGTCATTTTATAGGGCAAGGCCCCGGCTACGGCAGTGAGGCGGGCCATCAGGGCGTCTCCATTTTTGGCTACCCCGGATATTCCCAGGACCCGCCGCGTTTTTCGATCGGCCACGAGCTTCAGGGCCATCAATTCCTGGCCGGGACAGAAATGAGCCCGGTCAGACTGAATCACCAGGGCCTCTTCGGCCTCAATCCGGTTGACGGGCAGCGGCTGTGGTCAGGCCGCACCGTCCTGCCGAGAGATCGAATACTTTGATGGCCAAACTTCCGATAACCCCGGGAATGTTTCCCGGCCCCGGCCACATTGGAACCGATTACCCGTCCCTGTCGGTTAGCTATGGAGCCGGAGGGGAAAAAACAGGGTTGACCGGTAATGAGATGAGGGACC
>CAWIRY010000033.1:0-8482 GCA_963838485.1 uncultured delta proteobacterium
ACAATCGACCAGGTTGACGTATTTGCCGACCACCGCGACGTTGACGGTGACCTTGGGATTCTGCGCGGCCTTCACGATTCGCGCCACTTGGTCAAATTGGGCGCGCCGGTCCAGATGTTGAGCTTCTCGACCACGCGCTGGTCGAAGCCCTCTTCGTGAAACTTGAGCGGGACCTCGTAGATGCTGGCGACGTTGGTAGCGGAGATCACACAGCTCTCCTCGACGTTGCAGAAGTGCGCGATCTTGGCCTTGACCTTCTTCTCGAGCGGCCGGTCGCATCGGCACAGCAGGATATCGGGCTGGATGCCGAGCCCGGTGAGTTCCTTGACGCTGTGCTGGGTGGGCTTGGTCTTGAGCTCGCCCGCGGCCGGAATGAACGGCACCAACGTCAGATGCACGTAGAGCACGTTTTCGCGTCCAAGGTCCCGATCGGAACTCGCGGATCGCCTCGAGAAACGGCAGGCTCTCGATATCGCCGACCGTGCCGCCGACCTTGACAATGACCAAGTCGGCGCCCTCCGCCGCCATCAGGATGCGCCGCTTGATCTCGTCGGTGATGTGCGGGATCACCTGCACGGTCGCGCCCAGGTAGTCCGCCGCGCTCCTTCTGGATCACCGTATCGTAGATCTGGCCGGTGGTGCAGTTGTTGCGCCGCCCCATCGGGGTCTGCACAAAGCGCTCGTAGTGACCGAGGTCAAGATTGGTTTCGAGGTAGCGTTGTCCGTAACGTAGACCTCACCATGCTGAGGCGGACTCATCGTACCGGGGTCAACGTTGATATAGGGAACGGCCGATGAGATCGATTTAGACCTTGGTTTTTTGATGATGCCCGAGGCCATTCCCAAAGCTAAACCCCTTGAGCATCCCGTTCCAGGCCCGGTTCCTTCCGGCCCGGAGCCACCGGGACCAAATCCCATGCCCACGGGTCCAACCCCGGGACCTGAGCCTGAACCAGGTTTGCAGAAATCGGTTTCCCTTTCCTTTACAGCCGACAGGAACCAGCTTTATAATGCCTGGTCCGCCATCGCTAATCTGGCTGATATGGCGGGAACGGTTACGGTTTCAATTTCGGCATCCTCCGAGGAGAGGTTTGATAAAAATAAACTAAGAAACGGTGTAGTTGAACCGCTTCAAGAGGCCGATTTAATCGAATGAGGACTGATTAGTACGAAAATAACCTTTGTCCACTCCCACTCCTTCCCCCCTCCGAGGGGGAGGGTGAGGGAGGGGGGGCATTGTTTCCTGGTGCCCGCTCCAAGCAGGCATGCGGGTTTGATAACAATATGGCCTGATGTGAGCGAACAAGGCAAGTTTTGCCGTTTAGCGATAAGGAGACGATGATGTTGGTTAAAAGAGATGGGATAAAAATTGCCTATTACCTGGAAGGTGTGGGAGAACCTTTGATCCTTATCCGGGGGTTTGCCTCGGCGGGGTCCATGTGGTATACCCAGGTTCCGCAGTTGATGGGACATTTCAAGGTGATCACTTTTGACAATAGGGACACCGGCAGCAGCGACCGGGTGGCAGCCCCTTATACCATCGCGGATATGGCCGGGGACGTGATCGCCCTGATTGAGCACTTAGGCTTAGGGCCGGTTCATTTGTTGGGCATTTCCATGGGAGGCATGATCGCCCAGCAAACGGCCCTTTCCAGGCCCGACCTGGTCAAAACACTGATCCTGGGTTGTACGACTTGTAATGCCGCCCAGGGGACCTCTACCGATCCCCGGGTCTTGGAGCTGTTTGCCACCCTGCCGGAGCTCTCGGATGAAGAAAATGTGCGCCGTTCCCTGCCGGTTTTCTTCTCTCCCGAGACCTTGAGTCGCCGTCCTGATTTCACCAATACATTCGTTCAAAAAAGTCTGGATCAACGTCCTCCACTGGAAACCTTTGTCCGCCACCGGCAGGCCATGCGGGGCTTCAACGTCTGCGATCAACTCTCACAAATTTCCATCCCCACCCTCATTCTGCACGGTAGAGGGGATCTATTGCTGCCGGTCGTCGATGCCGAGGAGCTAAAAGAGCGGATTCCCCAGGCCCGGCTCAAGATTTATGAGGGGCTGGGGCATTTATTCTTCATGGAGGACCCGGATAGCTTTAATGAAGATGTGATTCAATTCATTGGAGGGTGATGATTACTATTTCCGGGGTGCTTCCGATTCGCATCGGTGGTCCCCAGGTGCCGGCCCCGCTGGTGGTGTAAATGGTATAATCTCCGATTTGATGCAGGCCGTGATCATACTCCTTATAGAAGAGGCGGGTAAAGATTTTCATGGGCCACATCTGTCCGTTATGGGTGTGACCTGAGAGCTGTAAGGCAATATGAAATTGCCTGGCCAGGTCAATCTGGGAAGGTTGATGCCAGAGGAGGATGCTCGGTTTCGTCCGGTCGATCTTTTCCAGAATCGGTTTCAGATTCTTCCTCTGCCCTCGCGGAGGATAATCAATGCCGATCACCTGGAGCCCGCCGAGATCGACGATTTCATCCCTCAACAATTTAATATTTGTCTTCTCGATAGCCTTAACCACCTTATCGATCCCCAAATACGTTTCGTGATTGCCGGTAATATAAAAGATGGGGGCCTTTATTTGGTCAAACGGTTCGATCAATTTGGACAGATTCTCGCCGGTGCCGTCCAATATGTCGCCGGTCAAGAAAACCACGTCCACCTTCTGTTCATTGGTCAGGCCGACAATCTTTCGGGACAGGTTTTCTCCATTGATGATTCCCAGATGGGTATCCGATATTTGAGCGATTTTTTTGCCCTGCCAGGCTGGGGGGATATTTTTGATAGAGACGGTAAGAAAGGTCTTTTTGATTTGGGCGGCATGATAAAGGCCGTATAGGGTATACAGGGCGGTCAGGGCCAGAAGACAAGCACCGAAGAATTTCAGGTCGATTCGAAGGGAAAATAATTTGAGAAAAGTGACTATTAAAAGCCCGGCCCCGAAAATAAGCAATAAATTAACCAGGATTCCCAGCCAGAGGGCTGAGCCGTAATAGAACCAGCTTATAAATCCATGGTTCCTGGTATGGAGCCAGATAAAGGCAATGATAAAACTCAGGGAAAGGATAAATAAAGAGGCCCCTAATCTGAATCGGGCACATCCCCCCCGAAGGCTGAAAAATTTAACCAGGAGCAAGAAAAGAAGGGTATGAAGGCCGTAATAAATAAGCAGGGCCAAGGATATGAAGATCAGAATTTGATATCGCATGAGTTCCGAAGGGGCCCTTCCTGACCATGTTGCTTGTCCAAGGTCGGGAAAGACCCCTGTTGGCCTGGGTTAAGGGGAACTTATTTTTTTGCCGATTTGACGGCCGTATTCCTGGGCCATCTGGCTTCCGCCTCCCAAATCTAAGGATTTAAGCCTAAGCGGATCTCCCACCATGTCCATCTCGAAGATGTTTTTCATGGTCCCGAAGATCCGGTCCAAGGCCTCCCCACTCCAACCATAGGCCCCGAAAGACCCGCCCGCTTTTCCCTTCAAGTCGGCTTTTTCGGCTAAAAAGAGGAAGGTCTTCATGGGCTGAAGCATGTCTCCATGATAGGTGGGGGAGCCGAAAAGATAGCCGTCATATCCATCCAGGTCGGTTGCTTTTTTAATCTGCGCCACATCCAGACATTCGGCTTCTATGCCTTGAAAACGAACTCCTTCGGCAATCCGTTCAGCGATGTTTTTTGTTTCACCGGTCCTGGTGGTATAGACGATTAGAACCTTTGCCATTAGTCCCTCTCCCTTTTCAGCATCTTTCCTGGGCCGTCGAGCCCGGACCGGCCAAGGGTCTAAAATATTTTTTGCCGGCACCGCAAATGGGACATTTCCAATCATCGGGCAAGTCGGCAAAACAAGTCCCCTTGGGGATCTTTCCCTTTTTATCGCCTCTATCCGGGTCATAGAGGTAGCCGCAATTTATTGACTGGCATTGAAACATTTCTTCGGCTTTGGACAAAACAGCCTCCTTTAAAAAACAGGTGCACGGTATAAGGTGTAAGGTATAAGGTTTTTCATACTTGAAACTTTATTTTGGACCACGGGCTTATGCGTCCGCCTGAAGGAGGCACCGACGAGCCATGAAAATGGGTTTTTCCTAACCTTGAGCCCTGTACCTTGAGCCTTGGATCGTATTTCTAATCGACTTTGGAAAAGGCCTTGGCCTTAGCACCACACACCGGACAGGTTTCCGGCGGCTCATTTTCACAGGTATACCCGCATACCGAACAGACATAATAATCGGCCGGTTTCGAATTTTCCAAATTATCCAGGGCCTTTTGATACAAACCGGCATGGATCTCTTCCACGGCATTGGCGTAAGTAAAACTTCTCTCAGCCTCTTTTTTGCCCTCCTCCTTGGCGGCCTCGATCATGGCCGGATACATCTGTTTGAATTCATGGATCTCGCCGGAAAGGGCATCTTTCAGATTTTCGGCCGTCTTTCTGATCCCGCCCAGGGTACGCAAATGGGCGTGGGCATGAACGGTTTCGGCCTCGGCCACGGCCCTGAAGAGTTTCGCGGCCTGGGGGTATCCCTCCCGTTCGGCCTGTTTGGCAAAGGCCAGGTATTTACGATTGGCTTGAGATTCGCCGGCAAAGGCGTCCTTTAAGTTTTGTTCGGTTTTACTCATGCGTTTCCTCCTGTAAAATTTATTTTCCTGCCTGGCCAGGATAAACCTGGCACCATTTTTTTCTGTTTTATTGATCCAACAGCCACAAGGTAAAGCAGACGGCTGGTTTCGTCAAGTTCTAATAGTTCGCTGGCCTCCTGATCATAGAAGGCCCCTATTCCGCAGCAGCCTAAACCCAATGCTGAACACAGCAGGTACAGGCGTTCTCCCAATCGGCCTGCAGACATCATGGCATATCGATACCCCCGAGGTCCCCAATTTTGATCCAGGATATCCAGGTTGGTTAGAAAAAGACAATGAAGACCGGCATTGGCCAGCCACATTTGATCAAGACAGACTTGGGCCATGGACTTTAAAAAGAGTCCATCTTTGATCAGACCCAGTTGGAGGCTCTTTCGGTCTAATAGATAAAAACCCGAACTAACCCCTTCCACTTGGCCGATCAATAGTCCCATAGTTAGAGAGGGCGTGGTTTTTTTCGGGACCTCATGGGTGCCGAGTATGTCCACAGACAGGCCTTTGATAATGGATAGAAAGGCCTGGGAGGAAATCGGATCCCCAATAAAGTTTCGTTTTGAACGACGGCTTAAAACAACAGAAGGGTAATCCATCTTTTCCGGCATCGAAGGGGCGGGAATAGTCGAGGTCCATTGCCTTACCGGAAGATTAATGCCTTGAGATAAGGACAACGGCGGTTTTTTCTTAGAAACTATCTCCCATCCCGACCGGTATATCTCCTGGATTGTCGGATAGGATACCTCGTGACGGGAAACGCGGCTGGCCTCCATAACGGCTTTCGAAACTTCCGAAAGAGGACCTTCCTGGGTTTGCTCGCTCGCCAATAAACCGGGTATCGAGACTAAAGCCAGCAGGCCTTCCCGTGTGGTATCCAACCCTAAAAAACGATTTATGGCAGGATCGTCGAAATCATAGGTCAGGGCCGGGGAACGGTTTTTGGCCTTTAAGGCCAACAGTAAATTTTCTATCAAATGTCCGGCGTCCAACAGATGATAACGAAACGCCCGGTCTCGATATTTCCAGGCACTTCGAAAAAAAATGGCTGTGAATAGAAAAACAACCCCCGGCTGAAAGCCATCCGGCCATTGACCTGCAGATCGGAGAAAAGGAAAAAAATTTCCCTCTCGGAGCGGAGAAAGACCCGGATGCGCTACGGAATAATGATAAAGCCCTTCGTTCAAATCCTGTATTTTGGGCATGACCAAATAGATCTCAGTCGGATAAAGGGCCCCGGCGGAGGCCACGGAGCGATAAAAAAATGTACCTCCTGAACTAACTGTTTTAGCGGTCAGGCTGCAGGTCAACCTGAAAATTTGGGACAAATCTTCCAACGTGGGCAATGCATTGTTTTGGTGTGCTTTCTGTTCTTTCAGAATTTGAGAAAGAGACACCTGTGGGAGAATGGGATTTTCAATAAGACGAACAGGGGTTATCCCAGGGTAAGTCTTGTAGACCGAAGGTTGATTGTCCCAGTCCAGACAATGGCCGGATAGGTTGTGGCGGGCATAACTGGCCTGGTCGTGGTATTGGGAGGAGGTGATCACGATCTTGCGGATATTCTGCCCTAAAAGGCCTGTGTGTCTAAAGATCGGTTCAAAAAGTTACCGGTAATTGGAGAGGATCTGCCGGCCCTCTCCGATTACCCGGGTTATTTACCTCAATAATAAAAAGAAAACGATTTATTAAGCCGCTTCCATGGATCTTCGGTCGGCCATGTCCATCAGGACCCGTTCACGAGCCTTATCGATTCCCAGGGCCTGCCGTTTTTTGTCGATGTGCGCGATCATTAATCGGGCCATTTCATAGGGGTCGGCCGTAAATCCCCATTTCCCGAGTCCCAGGCTTCTCAAGGCCTTCAAACAAAAGCTTGTGAAATTTGGTTTCTTCGATAATGGGAAAGGTAACGCCGAAGATCGTATAAACACCGGAGGCCACAAAATACTGACCGATACAGATGGCCTTTTCGCTCATCCACTCCGGGGCCGCCCCGACCACCGGTAGATCGGCGATACTGGTCCCCAACCCACCGTTCCGGACCATCTCCGAACAGGCGGTTAAAATACGGCTGTTATCCACGCAGGACCCAAGACCCAGGACCGGCGGCATGCCGACCGCCTCACAGACCTCTCTGAGTCCGGGTCCGGCCATGACCGCCGCCTCGGGCAGAAAGAGGCCGGCCTTGGCCACGGCAATCTGGGAACAGCCGGTTTGGACAACCAACACATCGTTTTTAATCAGTTCCTTGACCAGTTCCACATGGACCCAGTCCTGTTTAACCCTCGGATTGGTACAGCCGACGACACCGGCTACGCCGCGAATCCTTCCGTTTATGATGTTTTCATTGAGCGGTCGATAGGATCCCCGGAAGGACCCTCCAAGCATATAATTAATATATTCATGGGAGAAGCCGTGAACGCCGATATTTTTGATTTTAGGTATTTCAATAGGGAGCTTGCGGTTTTTGAACCGCTCAATGCCCATCCTGACGATGGTATCGGTGCAAGCCCGCGGTTCATGCTCGACGAAGGGAATGTGATCAGCCCCTTCAATCCGGCATCGGGGGTTGGTGGTAAACATCCTGGTCCCATAGCACTCGGCCACCTTAGCCAGGCCCTGTTTAATGCATTGGACATCCACTCCCAGGGCATCTACCGCCCCGGTGATTAGAATGGCCTCAGTGGACATAAAATTACCGGCATGGGGGACCCCATGCCGGGACAGCATCTCCAACCCGGAACAGCACATGCCCACCAGGTTTATCCCCTTGGCCCCGGCGGTCTTGGCCTCCTGGATCATGACGGGGTCATCTGACCGACGCGATGATCGATTCAAAAAGGTTGGGTTCGTGGCCGTGAATAATGATGTTGACCTGGTCCTCTTTTAAAACACCCATATTCACCTCGCCGGTAACCGGTACGGGTGTTCCGAAAAGGATATCGGAAATCTCCGTGGCCACCATGGACCCTCCCCAACCATCGGCTAGGGCCGTCCGGCTGGATTGTTTGGTAATGTTCTCATAATGCTGGTCTACACCCATGTGGGAACGATGCATGAGTTCCATGATCTCCCGCATGGCCCCTCGAGGGACAATGCCTTGCTTGCGCCAGGCATCTAAGGTCTTTTCAGGAACCCTTTTGACAAAGGGGATTTCCCCTTCCACTTGAATATAGGTCCGCTCTAATTCCCGATAGACGTCGTTGGCAATTTCGATCATCCCCCTTCCTTCCACCTCAATACCCAGCTCTCGCGCTAAATCTTCCAATTTCAGGGGGTCTTTAATGGTGTAATCCTTAATGGTTCCATTGATGACTTCCCGGAAAAGTCCCAGCATGCTCATGCCGTGATCGGTATGGGCTGACGCTCCGGCGGCCACCATACGGGCGAAATTTCGAGACATAATCGTATCGATAGTAGCACCGCACCGCGCGTGCAACAAGCGCTGCGCGAGGGCGAAGACCAGCACGCGCCGCGCCGCGCGGAACTGCTGGAACAAGATCAGGGACGCCCAGGAACGGCGCGACGAGGCCGGCCGCGACTACTCCTACTGGGTCATCGACCGGGCCGACTGGCTGGACATCCGGCAGCGCACCGAAGACGACATCGGAGCGCCAGACGGCGCGAATACGACCGGCTCACCGGATCGGCCACCGTCATGAGCGACATCCCCCCATCGGAACCTGGTCCGCGATGCGTGGGAGTCATGGAGCACCGACCGCAGGCGCGCCGCCATCCGCGCCATATCGCACCGGGTCATCATCAAGCCGCTTCCCCCCGGAGCAAACGCCAACGTCGCGGGCAACAAACAATACCTAACTGAAAAGTTGAGCAACTTACAACA
>CAWIRY010000034.1:0-13593 GCA_963838485.1 uncultured delta proteobacterium
ACACGAGGAGACGGCCAGGATTATTCTCGGGGCTTTAAACCGTCTGACAGGAAAGAACAGATCGGATTTTTTCTTACTCCCATTCTTCCAGCCCGCTGGCCAGAACCGTCTGTTTGGCCGGGCGGACGGTCCGAAAGACCTCGGTCGGTTTGTGTTTCTGTCCATCGACGGCCAGCAGGTGATCATCGATGGAGATCCCAAATAATTTTTCATTTTCTTTCAAATAAGGCAGGATGAGTTGCCAGTCCTGCTCCGAAAAGGGGACCAGTTCGCCGCCGTTGAGCTGTTCCGGAACAATCTTCTTATAAGGATCGCGGATGAAGATGGCCCCGCCGGACGCCAGGGAAAAAAGATTGGAACCGGGATAAGGAGTTTCCTGGGGAATAATCCGGCCTTGATTGTCGATGGTCAGGCCGTTGACGATGACAAAACCCCCGCCGTTATGGGGGTCGCCGGCCATAAAGGATTCGGCCAAGAAGTCCAGGGCTGTACCGTTGATGACCACCTTGGGCCGGCCCACGGCATTGATCAGCGGGCGGCCGGCGGCATTACCCAGGACATAAACCTCTCCGCCTTTGGCGCCGTAGAGAAAGGTTTGGCCTACGTCCCCGTGGACGACTAATTTGCCGCTTTTGAGGATTTGCCCCAATTGATCCTGGGCCATGCCATGAACATGGATTTCCAGGCCGTCAATCCCTGAAGCCAGGTAATCGCCGGAACTCCCGTAAGCATCGATACGGACTCCCTGGGTTTCCGGCCCCAGCCCGCAGCCTAAAAAACGCTGTCCCCGATAGCCATAGCCGATAAACCGTTTCCAGCCTAGGCCGTAAGCCTTGACCACCAGCCGGGCGTCGCAGTCTTCCCCTTCCGGAGGAAACTGACCGCCGTTAATGACTAAGGTTTTTTCATTGGCCTTTGGGGCCCGAAGCGAAAGACGATGGGGATAATCTATCCGGACATACGCCCCACCCTTGGCCTCTATTAACAACGGAAGGGCCTGAAAAATATTTTCCAGGGCCCGGGTGACCATCTGCAGAACGGAACGGCGGCGTTTTTTACCCGTCGGATATCTTCGGTCCAGCAGTAAAGTCAATAATTCGATAGTCCCCTCTAACCATTTTTCATCTTTGGCCGTGGCTTCCAGGTGATTTAACAAACCGCCCAACTGAGGGTAATCCCATTTTGGGATGGAACCCTGCAGAAAAGAAAAGAGGGGGGCGATTTTCCTTGACTCCAGTCCGAGGTTGATCTTTCGGATCAGATCTTCTTCCAATGAGGAGGTCTTAAGCTCTATCCGAAAATCATAGGGTTTCCGGTCCGCCGGGATGTCGATCTCCCGGCCGAATTTATCCTGGCAAATCAGATCCCATTGGCCCGGTGTTGATTCCTTGACTGAAAAAATAAAGGCCCCGCCGTCCGTATAACTCCCGCCCCGGGCATTCCAGTACCGGTCGGCCACGGTCCCGAAACGGGGGTCTTCCTTGGCCAGACTTTGCAAGGTGGCATCGATGGCCTGCTTTTCTGAGCAGATCAGTCCGATCTGTATCTCTCCTTTTTGCAGGGCAAAGACCTGGGGCCGCAGCATGGCCGTATCGGTAATGCCGATCAATTGATAGGTCCTCTGACCGGTGAGATTTCGGGCAATGATGAAAAACCAGGGACCGTCGGGGGATCCGTGGATCTGGGTCGCCTGGATCTGACGATAGATCCTTTGTTTTTCCAGAGGCAGCTTATCAAAATCCATTTCCGTGGTCGGGGCCAGGGATTCGATGATGTATTCCAAGGGATAGCCATAGACCCGGCTTAAGAGATCAAAGACCTGGACGGAGACTTCCGTATCCGTCAAAAACAAGGGGACCACATTCCGTTGGTAGAGATATTCGCTGACCGAATAATAATTGGCAAAGTCACCGTTATGGACCAGGGCCTCGTCTAAACCGATAAAAGGATGGGCCCCGCCCGGATGCCAGACCCTTCCCTTGGTAGGGTAGCGCTGGTGGGCGATCCAGACATGGGCCTTAAAATCTTCCAGTCGGTAATACTGGGTCACCTGCTCGGCATAACCGACGATCTTCAGGATCATCATCATTCCGGCCGTGGGAAAGGACAAAGGCCCTTTTCTCTCCCAGGGAGCTGTAATAACTCTGATTCAATTGAAAGGTGTTTTGATAGATAAATTCCTCGGCGGCCTTTGCGGGAGACAATTTTTCCAAATGTCTTTCCTTCTGAAAGGCGGCCAACACCCCGGGTTGAACCCGGACAAAGTACCGTTTGACCTGGGGCGGTTCTATTTCCAGCCCGGGGATATCCCGAAAATCATCGACAGTAGGCACAAAGGCCTCAAGATCGACCTGAAAATTAGGACGGATAAACCGCATTTCCAGTTCCGGTAAGACCGTAGGGTCCAATATGGCAATCTGTAGGAGGAAGTCCGACTCCAGGGTGGCCTGATCCACGCCCAGCCTGGCGGCCTCTAAACCGACCGCAGCGATCCCGCCCCCTTTTCCGTTTCCCCGATTGTGCATCTGAACCGAGGGTTCAAAGATATGGCGTCCGCTGACCGGGATATTACAGGCAAACCCGGTTACCCCGCAGCCCCCTTCCTCGGCTTCGGTGCGTCTGGGAAGGATGGGCAGCCCTTTGGTTTTTTCCAATAAAGGGGCCCGGGAATTAAGAATGGCTTGGGCAAAATATTTTTGATTCATACGATAACCTTTTAATCGAAAATAGGGTTCGAGGGATTCCGGGATTCGAGGGTTCAAGGGTTTTTTTGCTAATATCTTTTCACCTGAATCCTTGGCCCCTTGAATCCTTGAACCCTGATTCTTATTTTATTCCAACTCTCCTTCGATTACTTCGTCTTGGATATAATCCAGGTGTCTTATGACGTCCCACCTTCCCACCAACTCGCTGATTTGGGTCATGCCCAATCTTTTCAGGATGGCCCTCAGTTGTTTCATCCAGGCCGTATAAACATTAATGATCCGCTGGGTCCCCCAATCCTGGGTGATGAGATTGGTCAATTCCGGATCGGTGGTGGCAATTCCTCGGGCGCAACCCCGTCCGGATTCACAGTTGTGGCAGCGCAGACATTCCAGGGCTACCATGTCGTTGGTGCCTAAGCAAACCCCGTTGGCGCCCAGGGCGATAATCTTGGCCACATCATAGGCGGTCCTGATCCCGCCGCTGGCGATCAAGGTCAGGTTCTCCCGGATGCCCTCATCCTTTAGAAATTTATGCACCTTGGGAATGGCATACTCGATGGGCATGGCGATATTTTTCTTGGCGATATCCGGGGCCGCACCGGTGCCCCCGTAACTCCCATCCATTTGGAGGATATGGGCGCCGGCGAAAAAACTCCCCACGGCCACCATATCCACGTCGGTCGGGGTCGAGACCTTAACTGACACCAGGGCCCTGGGGTTGACCTCTTTGATCCAATCGATGTGCTTTTTGTGATCTTCGACCGAATAAACACTGTGGAAGGGGAATGGGGAAAACAAGGAATTCCCCACCACGGCTTCGCGCATCCGAGCCACCTCGGGGGTGACCTTATCCCCTAAGAGGTGGCCGCCCAAGCCGGGCTTGGCCCCCTGGGCATATTTAAACTCGACGATCCGAACCCTTTGGATGGTTTCCTCCCGCACCCCGAAGAGACCGGTAGCCACCTGGGTGATGATATGATCATCATAGGGCTTAAGCTCATCCGGGAACCCTCCCTCGCCGGTACAGCAGAAGGTCCCCCAGGCCGTGGCCGCCCGAACCCTGGAGAGAATGGCATTGATACTGACCGATCCAAAGGACATGCCCCCAAGGTAGAAGGGCACCGGCAGGGTGACGCGTGGTCGTTCATCGCCGGTACGGTTAAGCTCCAGGGCCAGGGAAATCTCTTCCCCCAGGCCGTCTTTTGATTTTTCCGGGGGCAAGACTAAGCGGAGTTTATCAAAACCACCTCCTGAATTCCCGGTCTTGTAGTTGAGTCCCTGATAAGGGACCTCGCCGGTCTCGGCCATATACCAGGTGCTGGCCAGCAGATCGGCCGTCCAGCGGTTATCGCCCAGGACCTCGAAGGAGGGGTTGAGATTCAAGAGGATCGCCTCTTTGGGACACCGGGCTACACAGTAAAAATCGTTCTTTTGACAAGCCGGCCCGAGACAGAGATAATCCTTCTTTGCCTTGGGGCGTTTTGATCCGGGTTGATAGACCCCATGAGGACAAAGCTTGAGGCAAAGGCCGCAATTGTCGCAATCTTTCTGGATGGAAATTCGATATTTTCCCAGGGGGTTGCGAAAACGGGTCGGCGTCGGTTTCACCTCAGGGGAAATGAAATCAGAGACATGAGACATAAGTTAATTCCTTTTGCCTAAGGGGAGGAAAATCTCCCTTTCCAGATCTTCAAAAAACATGGCCCGGCCCATTTCGCCCCGCAGACGCCGGACTTCACGAATCCCCATGGCCCCCATGACTTCCAAAAGCTGGTTGTACCAGCCGGCGACCAGATTCCGGATGCGGGCCTGTCCCCGGGGAGGATAGATCTGGGCAATATTGACCGGGCAGGGAATTCCTTCGGCACACCTTCGACAGACCCGGCATTCCAAGGCGATCAGCAGGGGGATATCCAGGGTGACGGCATCGGCCCCGCAAATGATCAACTTGGCCAGGTCTTCGGCCATGGCCACTCCGCCGCCGGCCAGGATAGTAATTTGATCCCGGGCCCCGTTCCTGACCAGATGCAAATGGACCTCTTTAATCCGGTCTTTGATGAACATAGGGGAATCACCCTGTTCCCGGCCGAATTCATCGGCTGTAAAATGGAGGATTTCCATGCCGGCCTCGGTCAGTTTTAAGGCCCGATCTCGGGCTTTAGAGTTTAAAGGGATCCGAACGGCAATCACCGCTTCCGGGTTTAGATCTTTAAGCCCTTTCTGCCAGTTCTTAACCAGTGAGCTATCGGGAATTTCTATTAACCGGAGCTTTTTCAGGACCGACTTGTCAAACCCCAGAGGATCCTCGGTCAGATAAAGCATCAGGTTGTTTAAGTAAGGCTTCAGGCTTGGGTGCCAGTCTTTTTGGTCAATAATGGTAAAAGTCCCTATATTTTTGGCCGTTCGCAGCAAGGTATGATTGATACGGTCCCGGGGCGGAGACCAGGGCAGGATATCGAAAATGATCGGCAGAGGGATTTCCACGGAAGGGAAAGGCGTAGAGAGAAGATTTCCCTGGGTGTCAAATTCCAAGGCCTGGTGCTTACGTCCTAAATCGACCTGGGTACTGATGTACTCCCGGCCATGGATTCCGTCACGGGTAGGTCGCACGATCTCCGACATGTCCGTCCACATGGCGTCAAAACCGGGTCCGGAGAAAGGCCCGCCATAGCCGGCGCCGGAAACGGGTATGCGGCCTGTTTCGGCCTGATACCAGAGCTTGGAGATGATCTCCGGGGTCCAGTAGTAGTCCCCCAGGTTTTTGTAATTGGGATTGAGGGCCTTATGGATCAGACGGTTCGGACAATTCTGCACACAGCGGAAACAGTCTTTACACAAACTATCCAGCGAATCGGACATGAAACGGGATTCGAGTCCCCGTTTATCATAGACGCCGTAAACACATTGTCGTTTGACGCATTGGGGACACTTTAGACAACCTTCTTCCCAGGCAATGACCCCGGAACGGATAACCGTCGGAAACCGGTTGGGAACCATGGCCGTATGGATATGGTATTTGGGTGGCATAAGATACCTCGGCTATAAATAAAGGGTTCAAGGTTTAAGGTCCAAGGTGCGAGGCACAAATTAAAACCTACAAGAGAAAAACCTTATACCTTAAACCTTGTACCTTCTTTTAAATTGTTGGCCTCGGCAGAAGCCCTGCTTGCTCCACAATCTGCGGCACCGCTTCTTCCCATTCAATGGCCATGATATGGATCCCTTGACCCCTTCTATTTCTTTGAGGGCCTGCACGGTCTCGACGCTGATTTTAAGGCCTTCCTGCCTTTGTTCTTTGGCCGGGACCGCCTTCATCCCTCGAATTATTTCTTCGGGGATATCCATTCCGGCCACCTGACTCTTCATGTATTCGGCCATTTTGGCCGATTTTAAGGGGGTGATCCCGCCTAAAATAGATACTTTTCATGAAGACCCCGGTCCTGCACCTGGGTCATCCACTCTTTAAACCGGTCCAGATTGTAGATGCATTGGGTCTGGATGAATTCGGCGCCGGCCTTGACCTTCTTAGCCATTCGAATCACCCGGTAAAAGAAAGGATCGGCAAAGGGGTTGGCCACCACCCCCACAAAAAGGTCCGGGGGCCGGGTCAGGGCTTCGCCCGCCGATCACCTGGGCCTCATCCCTCATCCGTCGCACGGTTTGGATGAATTGTATCGAGTCCAGATCGAAGACTCCCAGGGCCTGGGGCTGATTGCCAAAGGACTGATGGTCCCCGGATAAACAGAGGACATTACGAATCCCAGGGCCGAGGCCCCTAAGACATCCGACTGGAGGGCGATCCGGTTGCGGTCCCGGGTGACCATTTGAAGCACCGGGTCAAGCCCTTCCTGTTGAGCAAAGCACAGGCGGCCAGGCTGCACAGGCGGACCACCCCGGTTTGGTTGTCGGTAACATTGACGCTATCCACCGAGCCCTTCGAGATTGCGTCATTTCTTAACGGTGGGCTCAGGATCGGCCCCTTTGGGAGGACACGCACTCCGCGGTTATGGCAAAATGGCCGGCAGACAGAACCTTCTTGAGCTGGCTTTCGGTTTTCATACCTGTTGATCCTCCCTGGCGATTTTTCTGAATCCCTTGCCCTGTTTTTTAGACCAGTCAGCCGGTTCATGGACTTCTTCCAGGAGATTTAACTGCCCCCTTTCTTCTAACCGGGTGATGATCAGGTGCCAGGCACAGGGGGTCTCGGGATTGACCTCGCACTGGCCGGCCTGGGAGCCTCCACAAGGGCCGTTAAAGATTTGTTTGGCGCAGCGGGTGACCGGACAGATATCGGCGAATAAGTGGAGACGGCACTGGCCGCAGCCCCGGCAGTTTTCCAACCAAAGCCCGGCCTCTTTGGTCTGTCCGAGAAAAAGGGTGTTTAAGGCCGGCAGGATCGGGATGTTGGGAAAAACTTCAGCCACGGCTTGAACCCCGGCCCCGCAGGCTAAAGAAAAGGACGGCGTCATACTCGTCCGTGAGGCCGGTCAACTGGTCGATAAATTCATAGACACATTGGCGTTCCAAAGTAATTTCCACGGGTTTCCAATTCCTTATTGGTCATCCGGGCGTCCATACGCAGGGCAGAGGCCAGAAGCCCCGTTTCCTTTTCCCCGCCGGCGGCACATTCGGCCACACAACTTCCACAACCCACCACCAATAGTTTCTTATAGGGCGAAATCATGGCGATGATTTCATCAAGAGGTTTTCTTTCTGCAGTTATCATAGGTTCTCTCCCTTAAAAAAATTATAACCGGCTTAAAAGGGAACGACCTTTGGAAGGCAGTTCGATTAACAATTCCCGGGTTAAAAGATCGATCCGTCTGGGAAGGGGGGGATGGGTCGTTATCAGCACCAATCGATTCGGGTCCAGGCCGATTTCCTGAATCAACTTTTGGGCATAGACCAGCCTTTTCCTGGCCCGGATAT
Source organism: uncultured delta proteobacterium (assembly GCA_963838485.1). Taxonomy (GTDB): domain Bacteria; phylum Desulfobacterota; class RBG-13-43-22; order RBG-13-43-22; family RBG-13-43-22; genus RBG-13-43-22. The sequence goes on from CAWIRY010000034.1 coordinate 7,635, forward strand.
TTCCATGCTGATAACGGCAAACCTTTTCAGGGCAGGTAATCAAATAAACCAGGTCCGCCCCGGCTTCAAAGGCCCGTAAGAAATGGAGTGACTCGATACGGCCGCTGCAGGGCAAAGGAAAAAATTGGACTCGGGAGCCAAATTCTTTTTCCAAAACCCGCCGATTCGCATCCTGATCAGGGTCTAACTGTTGGCAAAAAAAGATGGAAACATTGACATCCAAATTGGTTATACTCATAACGCCCCTATTATAGTCGAAACTGTTCTTGTAGAATCTTCCCGATGTCGGGAGGATTCTATTTCCAAAGGCATTCGGTCTTTAATATTGGTTTTTCCCTATTCCTGCACTACCAAAGGGTATTTAACCAGGGGATTTTAGCTATAGGGAAAATCTGCAACCCGTAGGACAGACGGTTCAGAACAAACTGGACTGGTCTGGTCAAAGACTTCCGCGGCAATATTCTTCAGATCAATAATTACCAGCAAAACACTATACAAAATAATTTTAAAAAATTCCATAAAAAATTATCCTCTTGGGTCATTTTTCGATTTTTCAATCCTGATGAAAGATCTGATTAAAAATGGACCGGACCTTTTCCCTTATCTTTTTATAATGGTTCACAATATCCCAGGAAGGGATGCCCGCCTGCTTCGAGGCCCCATCAAATTCTGTTTGGCCATCAGCATCAGCTCTTCCGGACCGTAAGTACGGGGGTCTCCTTTCGGTCATAGAGGAGTTGGAGCCATGGTCCAAATGGGACAGAAATTGAAAAGCCTCCCGCAATTGATATTGGAATTCATCGTTTAAATAGCCCTTATCCTTCAGGGCCGTTAATACTTGGAGGGTATTGGTTTGCCGGACCCCCGGATCGGCCTGACCATAGATCCATTGGAGATACTGGGCGATAAATTCAATATCGGTCAGGCCACCGTATCCCAATTTCGGGTTGACCCGATCTTGATTTTCACCGGATCTCTCTTTTTCCATACGGTACCGGAGATAGGCCATCTCCCCGCGGACTTGGGGTGAAGGCGCATGATGGTAGAGTACCTCTTCGATCGTCTCCTGAACTTGACGGCTGAGCTGGGGTGGCCCGAGGATAATCCGGGCCTTGAGCAAGGCCTGTTTTTCCCAATTTTGGGCCTGGTCCTGATAATAGTCACGAAAGGCCTCTAAAGTGACAATCAAAGGCCCAAAACTTCCGGAAGGCCGCAGACGGGTATCTACCGAATACCCAGGCCCTTCTTTCAGGGGCAGAGAAAGATAGGAAATAAGCCGTTGAGCCAGCCGGACCAGATATTCATGGTAGGTGACCCACTTTCTTTCTCCTTTGCGCCTGGCCTGAGAAGTGGATTTGGAGGACTCCGTTAAATAAGGGGCCTTCAAGGAATAGACAAAGATCAGGTCCAGGTCGGAAGCATAGCCCAGTTCCCGTCCTCCCAGCTTTCCCAGCCCCAGGATACAAAAAGGCGAAGGCAAAAAAGAGGCCGAACGATCGGGTTGGACAGGATGAGCCAGTTCCTGGTTCAGGGTCTCTTCCGCCAGACGGGTCGTTTCGACCAGAACCTGGTCTGCCAAAAGGGTCAGTTTCTTGGAAGCCTCGCATGAACCGAGCTTTCCGGCGATTTCATCCAGGGCCGTTCCCAGAAAATATCCGCTTTTCCATCGTCTAAGCTCAATGAGTTGATCCTCCGGATCCTTTCCCCGCCCCCGGGTTTTTTATAAAATTGAGGGACCCCTCTTCCAACCTGGGCTGGCCTATGGTTTTTTGGAGGGCCAAGTGATCTATCATCTCCGGATTCTGGATGAATAATCGGCCCATCATAGTACTTTGGGCGAATAGATCGACGATCTCTTTGGCCAGCGCGCCTCTTTCCAAAAGCATGGAAAGTATGGCTGTCCGACCGCCGACACTTTGTAAGAACCGGTCGATCAAAGACAAACTTTGATCCGGGTTGACCGATTGCAGGCCATACCCTAAGAGTAAGGGATATAGCTTGTTCAAAAAGTCCTTTTGCCGTACCGGTGATGAAGCTGACTTTCTGATCCAGGTTTCTATTATTTCCCGCGCCTTGGTCCATTCTTGAAACCCCGCGGCTTTTAATTCCTTTTCCCAGTCTAAGGGGACCTTTGAAGATCGAAAAAAACCGGCCAGCCGGTCCTGAGAAATCGGGGAGCTGGCCAATAAAAGATTCTCAAAAGCGATCCTCACTTTTGTTCGCACCCGATCCAATTCTTGAACCAAACCCTTTACGGGGTCCTCTTCCCTATGCCGCTTAAGAGGCATCACCCGGGCAATACCCTCCAGCGCCTCCGGCTGACGGGGGAGGCTGTGGGTTTGGCGCTGATGAACCATTTGTATCCGGTGTTCAAGGGTTCTTAAAAAAGTATAAGCTTGAGAAAGGAGGCGGCATTCTTCTTTCGGAATCAGTTGAGCCGCCTTTAGTTTGACCAGGGCCTTTAAAGTATTCGGTTCCTGAATCGAGGGGACCTTCCCGCCGAAGATCATCTGCAGGGCTTGAACGATAAATTCGATTTCTCGAATTCCCCCGGGGCCGAGTTTGATATCATCCCCCCTAAGGAGGTGGGACTCGGTTTCGGTCAGGATCTTTTGTTTCATCGAACGGATTTCAGCGAGGACCGTATAATCAATAAATTTTCGGTAAACAAGAGGCCGGATTTCTTTTAAAAAGGCCTTTCCCAGGTTCATATTTCCGCCCAGGGGACGGGCCTTGATCAAAGCCATCCGTTCCCAGGTCCTGGCCGAGGCCTGATAATATTCCAAGGCCGAATCTATGGAAATGATTAGGTCCGAGTCCTTGCCACCGGGCCTAAGACCCAGGTCTACCCGGAAAACATGATCTCCCTCTATGGGTGCACCCATGGCTTGAATAACCCGGCGGGTTACGGTCTGAAGATATTCTTTTTGCTCCAGGGGAGGAATCAAACTCGCGGGGGAAGGCCGGTAAAGGAAGATCAGATCGATATCCGAGCTGAAGTTCAACTCCAGACCGCCCAACTTTCCCAAGGCCAGGACAACCAGGCCTTCTTCAAGATCGGCAGGGAAGGGGGTGTTCTTAAAACCGGCTTGGTCATGAAGACAGAAGGTTATGGTGGCCTGAAGACAAATCCGGCCCAGGGCGGAAAGGTGTTCGGCGGTTTCTTTCAGGCCGGCCAATCCTTCCAAGTCACGAACAGCGATATGAAATATGGCTTCCTGTTTGAAATGACGTAAAAGGAAACAGAAGGTTTGAAAGTCTTTAATTCCGGCCAGCTTCTCTTTAAGGCCTTCGGCAACCCGGGCCGGCGATTTCCTTCCCAGGTATCCAGCCTGGTCCAAGACCTCCTTGACCAACAAAGGGTGTCGGCCCATGATGTGAGTGAGATACGGAGAAAAGGCCTCTATCTTTTTTATGAGCCGGCGTGCATCTTCAGACATGACGTTAAGGATTCAAGGGGTCGAGGGTTCAAGGATTCAAGGGTTAAAAAATTTATCCAATAGCCTTTCACTTGAATCCTTGCCCCCTTGAATCCTTGAACCCTCATCTTTTCGGTTAGATATCAAAGTACAGCATAAATTCATGCGGGTGGGGTCTTAACCGCACGGGATTGACCTCGGACTCGGTTTTATACTCAATCCATTTTTCAATGACATCCGGGGTAAAGACGTCCCCTCGAAGTAAGAACTCATGGTCTTCCTTAAGGGCATTTAAGGACTCTTCCAAAGAACCTGGGGCGGAAGGGACATGGGCCAATTCTTCCAGGCTCAGACCGTAAATATCCTTATCCAATGGTTCTCCAGGATCAATGCGGTTTTCGATCCCGTCAATGACCGCCATCAAGACGGCGGAAAAGGCCATATAGCCGTTGCAGGAGGGGTCCGGTGTCCTGAATTCCAACCGTTTGGCCTTAGGAGAGGCCGAATACATGGGGATGCGGATGGCGGCACTGCGGTTCCGGCTGGAATAGGCCAGATTCACCGGGGCCTCAAAACCGGGGACCAGGCGTTTATAGGAATTGGTGGTGGGATTGCAAAAGGCACACAAGGCCCGGGGCATGCTTTAAGATGCCGCCGGCCCCATAAAGGGCTTCCTGGCTTAACCCGGCGTATTTATCGCCGGCGAAGAGCGGCTTTCCGCCTTTCCAAAGGCTGACGTGGGTATGCATGCCCGAACCATTGTCTTCAAACAAAGGCTTGGGCATAAAGGTGACCGTCTTATTATTTCTTTTGGCCACGTTTTTTAAGACGTATTTAAACCACATGAGCTGGTCGCCCATCTTGACTAAGGGACGGAATTTCATATCGATCTCCGCCTGGCCGGCCGTAGCCACCTCATGATGCTGGGCCTCTATTTCTATCCCCAATTGCTCCAGAACCATGACCATATCGGTCCGCAGGTCCTGCTGGCTGTCTGTGGGGGAAACGGGGAAATAGCCTTCCTTATGTCTTGGTTTGTAGCCCAGGTTGGGAGATTCCACCCGACCGCTGTTCCAGACCCCTTCCACCGAATCGATCTCGTAAAAGGCAAAATTGGACCCGCCGTCAAAACGGATATCGTCAAAGATAAAGAATTCGGCTTCAGGGCCGAAAAAAGCCGTATCGGCAAGACCGGTAAACTTGAGATAGTTTTCTGCTTTGCGAGCGATGTTTCTCGGGGTCCCGGCTATAAGCCTCCTTGGTGATCGGGTCGACAATATTGCAGATCAGACTCAAGGTGGGAATGACCATGAAAGGGTCCATAACCGCCGTATCCGGGTCCGGGATTACCAGCATGTCACTGGCATGGATGGGCTGCCAGCCCCGAATGCTCGAGCCGTCGAAGCCGAAACCGCCTTCAAAGGAATCCTCATCCAGTTCGTGCAGGGGGACGCTGAAATGCTGCCAGATCCCGGGAAAATCCAAAAATTTTAAATCTACCATTTTAGCCTTGTTTTTCTGGGCAAAGGCCAGTACTTCTTTTGGGGTCATTAGTCCTTCCTCCTTATGCTTATGTTGATTTTAAGGCAAATAGAATTGCCTTTTGTATTTCCTCTAATTGTTCTCGGTCGTAAATCTTCTGTCCATCCAGGTCGGCCACATAAAAGACGTCCACAACCTGGTCTACTTTGGTTGAAATCTTGGCAAAATGGATATTCAGTTCGGCATCCGACAGGGTCTTGGTAATGGTATAGAGCAGACCCAGCCGGTCCTGGGTATAGATTTCCAGGATGGTATAAAAATCCGATCCATGGTTGTCGATCAGGACCCGGTTTTCGAGGGCCATGATCGGCCCGGGAGAAATCTTAAGCATGGGTTTTTTCTGGGCCAAACGATAATCCAGGGACAGTTTGCCTTCAATGGCCTTGGATAATTGCTCATAAACCTTATCCCAGGTTTCCCCTTCGAAGAAGGGATCCAGAGGAGGGTTAACCTGAAAAATATCCAAGGCGATCTTATCCGACCGGGTAAAAATATGGGCCCCCAGGATGTTGATATTATTTAAGGCCAATACCCCGGTCAATCGGGAAAAGAGTCCCGGCCGATCATGACAACAGATAAAAATTTCGTAAATTTCTTCTTTCTTTTCCACCTGCCAGAGAAACGGTTTTCCGTCCAACTGGCGGAGTAATCGCAGGTGCTGGGCGATTGATTCCGGGGATAGAGAAAGGATGTAGGAATGGGGCATCCCCTCCAGGAAGGTCAAGGCCTCCTTGGCAGGGATTTCTTTTTCGACCAATTCCAGGATCTGTCGTTTGGAAGCCTCTATCGCTATGCCGGAGGCCAGATCTCCTTTTTCGAGGAGATGGAGGAGCTTAAAAAACAGCTCCCTGAGCAGCATGGATTTCCAATTGTTCCAGGCTTGATGGCTGGTAGCCAACGAATCGGCATAACTTAATAAATAGAGCATCTTTAAGGTTTGAGAGTCCTGGATCATCTGGGCGCAGCGAACGATCAGGTCTTCATCATTCAAATCCCGG
>CAWIRY010000035.1:0-10566 GCA_963838485.1 uncultured delta proteobacterium
ACGTCATCGTATAAATCGCTGGAAAGAAAAATTCGGCGTACCGATCTACCAGGTCTATGGGTCGACCGAGGTGGGACATATCTCCTACAGCCGCTTGGACCGTGAACCAAACCCCCTTTCCATCGGATTACCCTTGAAATCGAGAAAGGTCAAGGTGGTCAATCCGGAAACCCTGGAACCCGTTCCCTTCGGGGAAACGGGTGAATTGTTGATTACCTCCGAGTTCACTCTAAAACAATATTTGAATAAACCGGAAGAGACCGCCCGTTCTTATGTGACCATTGAGGGTCAAACCTATTACCGGATGGGGGATTTTGTCAGCCAAAATGAGCAGGGGGAACTGGTTTATGTGGAGCGCCTGGCGGACATCATAAAATACAAAGGTTACCGGGTTTCGGCCTCGGAGATAGAAGCGGTTCTGCAAGATCATCCCACGGTAATCGGTGCCTGTGTGGTCGGCATCCCGGACCCCAGGGTGGGCGAGCGGATCAAAGGGATCGTGGTCCTTAAAACCGGAGCCAAAGGGGTTGGGGCCAATGAATTGATCCGTTTGTGTCGGGAAAGGCTGGCCCCTTACAAGGTCCCTCAATACATTGAATTCCGCGACATGCTCCCTAAATCCAAAGTAGGAAAACTCCTCAGGCGGGAAATCCGAGATGAAGAAAAAAGAAAAATGGAGAAAGGGAAAAAATAAGACACCCTACCGATCCTTATCTTTGATCTCTCTTCTGTCCCTCATCCATCGGGCAATCGGTCTTCGAGAAAGCAGGAACCTCAGGAGCATGACGGCTAAGGCCGCCCCCATGGCCCCTAATACAACCCCCCCCACGATATCAAGGGGATAATGTTCTCCCACGTAGACTCTCGAATAACCGATAATCGTGGCCAAGGGAAGTAAAAAATAAGACCAGCCTGGATAAACCGCCGAGAAAAAAAGCGGCCCCAAAGCAGTTGGCTGCATGGTTGGAGGGAAAGGAAAATGAGCGCGGACAGGGCCAGAAGATATGAACGCCCGGCAAAACATTGCAAGGCCGTGGACGGGCAAAGAGGTGTTTAAATAAAAAGCTGTTGGAATAATCCAGGGCCCCCACCAGGGCAAGGAGGAGAAGAAAAGAGATTTTTGTTTTTTTCCCGCCGATTAAAAAAATAAGGAGCCAGGTAAAGGCTATCCATAATTTCCAATGATCAAATTCCGTTATGTAGGGCATTACCAGGTCAAAAAAAGGGTTCCGCTGCCCTTTATTGATCCAGAAAAAAATTCTATTATCGAGTTCCCATATGTTCATTCATTACCCTGAATTACACCCTTCTTGGTTAAGCCGGCGGAGGGAGTTGTCTAAATAAAAAGACAACCCGTCGGCCGGAAGTGCCTGGACCTTTTAACCTATTGACAGAATGCTTAAAAAATACTATATAATCTTGCTAAAGTCATCCAAAAAACAACAACCCGACCAAGTGATTAACCCTTTTATGAGGTTATCCAAATGGAAGAATTTGAAGAGAAGATCATAGATTTGGTAGATATCATTGCCGAGCCCGAGCCGGCCTTACCAAGGGAAATAATCGAACCCGACGGTTCTGTCCGGAAGACGGAATCATTAGAAGAAATTAAATCCAATGATCTGGAAGCGCTGATCCGTAAAGAAGTGGAAAGGCTTATACGATCAAAGATCGATGAAACGATCGAAAAAATGATTCGAGAGATCCTCGTTCAAGAAATTGAAAAGGCTATTGCCCGGGAGATAGAAGACTTAAAAAGAAAATAAATTTTGAGAAATCGCCTGCTCAGTCATAAGGGGGTTAAGGATTTTAATCCCCTTTTGTTTTATTAAACCATTATGCCTGCCTGTTGTGGGCGCGTATGAAGCATGAAAATTTCGAATTTCGAATAATGAATTAATGATGGACTGGTAAAAAGTCGTCATTCCCGCGCAGGCGGGAACCCAGGCCAGGCGTAACCAATTAAAAACACTGGATTCCCATTTCCACGGGAATGACTAAAATGGGTGCTTGCGGATTTTTTACGAAGCCGTCAATAATGAATGTCGAAGGAAAACCAATAAATCAGTTTATGATTCGAAATTCGATGTTCTTCAATATGCGTATTTTTTGTTAAAGAAAGGTAGCATTTAAACGATGGCCCCTGTGTTGCCTAAAGGATATGAACCGGTTCAGGTGGAAGAGGATTTGTACCGGTTTTGGGTGGATCAAAACCTCTTTCGAGCCGACGTGGAAGCAACAGGTCCACCTTTTTCCATGGTCATTCCCCCGCCGAATGTCACCGGGACACTCCACATGGGACATGCCCTGAACACCACTCTTCAGGATATCCTTTGGCGTTTTTATAAAATGAAAGGGTATAACGTCCTTTGGGTGCCGGGGACCGATCATGCCGGTATTGCCACCCAGAATGTGGTGGAGCGGATGTTGGCCCAGGAAGGGATCGACCGCCATCAATTGGGGCGGGAGCCGTTTATTAAAAAGGTCTGGGAATGGCGGGCCAAATATGGCGGAATCATTATCAATCAGTTAAAACGCCTGGGGGCTGCTTGTGACTGGAGCCGGGAACGTTTTACCATGGACGAAGGATTGTCTGCGGCGGTAAAAGAGGTCTTTGTCCGTCTGTATCAGGAGGGATTGATTTACCGGGGGGACTATATCATCAACTGGTGTCCGCGCTGCCAAACCGCCCTCTCCGATTTGGAAGTGGAGCATGAGACCCATGAAGGAAATCTCTTCCATATTCGATATCCCTTGGTGAAAGGGCCGGGGGCTGTTATCGTCGCCACCACCAGGCCGGAGACCATGCTCGGGGATACGGCCGTGGCCGTCAACCCGGAAGATGAACGTTATCAGGATTTAACCGGGCAGGAAGTGCACCTTCCGCTTACGCAAAGAAGAATCCCGATTATCTTTGATCCTTATGTGGACAGGGGCTTTGGCACCGGGGCCTTGAAGATCACCCCGGCCCATGATTTTAATGACTTTGAAATCGGCCGTCGTCATGGACTTCCCATCATTAACGTCATGGACCCGGGGGCCCGGATGAATGAATATGCCGGTGTGTATCAGGGAATGGATCGAAAGGCCTGCCGGCAGAAGGTGCTCGAAGATCTGAAGGCCATGGGCCTACTGGAAAAAATTGAAAAATATACTCATAACATCGGACATTGCTATCGCTGTAAGACCATGATTGAGCCCACTCTTTCCAAGCAATGGTTCGTCCGGGTCGGGCCTCTGGCGGAACAAGCCTTAAAGGCCGTTGAAAACGGCCAAACCGAGATCTTTCCCAAGACCTGGGAAAAGACCTATTTTGATTGGATGAACAACATACGGGATTGGTGTATCTCCAGACAGATTTGGTGGGGGCATCAGATACCGGCCTGGTATTGCGATAGCTGTGGGTCGGTCATTGTTTCCGTCACCCCCCCCCAATTTTGCCCTACCTGCAATTCTACGGAATTACGACAGGAAACGGATGTCCTGGATACCTGGTTCAGCTCGGCCCTCTGGCCCTTTTCCACCTTAGGCTGGCCGCAGGAGACCAGAGAGCTCCAGGTTTATTACCCGACTTCGGTCTTGGTTACCGGCTTTGACATCCTCTTTTTTTGGGTGGCCAGAATGATGATGATGGGCCTTCGTTTTATGGGTAAGGCCCCTTTTAATCATGTTTATATCCATGCCCTGGTCCGGGATGCCGAGGGGCAGAAAATGAGCAAATCCAAAGGAAATGTCATTGACCCTTTGACGATAATGGACCGGTACGGCACGGATGCCTTTCGTTTCACATTGGCCGCCTTAGCAGTCCCGGGGAGAGACATCAAGCTTTCAGAAGAGCGTATTGAAGGATACCGCCACTTTGTGAACAAAATCTGGAACGCCGCCCGCTTCAGCCTGTCTCATTTTGAGGGGCTCGAAATCGGAGGACAGAAATCAAGTCTGCCTCAGGATCCGGTAAACCGTTGGATCATCAGTCGGTTGCACGTGGTCATTGAAAAGGTCGAACAAGGGATTAAGGAATATCGCTTTAATGAAGCGGCTCATGAGTTGTATCACTTCATCTGGCATGAATTCTGTGATTGGTATTTAGAATTTATAAAACCAATTTTGTACCAGGAAGAAGAAAGCCCGGAAAAATCGACCACCCGGAAGACCCTCTACCAGGTCTTGGTAACCCTCTTGAAGGTCATCCATCCCTTTATGCCCTTTGTAACTGAAAAAATTTATCAGTCTCTTCCCGGAAGCGGAACCAGCATCCTTAAAGAGCCCTTTCCGGCCCTTGAAAATTTTTTGGTTGATGAGCAGGCCGAAAAGGAAATGGAGATCATCAAAGGCTTGATTTTTGAAGTTCGTAACATCAGAGGGGAGATGAATGTACCCCCTTCAAAGAATGTGGAAATTTGTTTGCGAATTACCGACTCTTCTTCCAAGGCCTTGATTAAGGCCCATGAGCAAAAAATTTTGGTCTTGGCCAAGGGCTTGGGATTAACATTTTTGATGGATGATAAAAACCCTCCTTCCTCGGCTTCCGGGGTTTTTGAAGGGATGGAGATTTTTATCCCATTAAAAGGGATTATTCAGTTTGAGGAAGAAGAAAAACGGTTAGATAAAGAGCTGGCTCTGTTGCGGAAAGAGTGGACTCGGATCGAAAAAAAATTGGCCAACGAAGATTTTTTGCAAAAGGCCCCCGAGGAGGTTGTGGGAAAAGAGAAAGAAAAGGCCCGATCCCTCGGGAAAAAGATAGAAAAACTGGAAAACCACTCAGCCCGAATTAAAGAATTAATGAAAATGTAATTTGAACAGGGACAGCGAGCGTATTCCCCGCAGCTTGCTGTCTGGGTTAGCGAGCGAACTTCAAATAATAAACATTTACCTTACCCGGAAGATTCCCTGCCCCTGGTGCAGGGAGCTTCAATCCCTTATGGTCCTCCTGGCCATTTATAAGAATTCCAAAATTAAAAAGAATTTTGAGGGTCCTGACCCGATAATTGTAAAATTTGGAAAATAGGGGAGGGCGATTGATCCCATGAATTTGGAACTAATTGAAATAATACAAACTTTATAATTGGCATAATATATGTCCTTATAATGATGAAAAATAGTTATGAAAGGCCAATCGGCTTTTTGTATAAAATTTTTATGAGGGAGGTGAATTTAGATGAAAAAATTGATCATTTGGACCATGGCAATGGTATTTTCCCTTTGTGTTTCTTTAGCTTTTGCCGATGAAGCAAAGAAGGAAGAACCTGCCGCTCCGGCCGCTAAGGAAGAGAAAGCCCCGGCTAAGAAGAAGGTAAAGAAGGTCAAGAAAGCCAAGAAGACCAAGAAGGTGAAGAAAGAAGAGAAGAAAGAAGAAGCCCCTGCGGCCCCCATGGAAAAGAAATAATTTTTTTTTCGAACCAAATAAAAAAGGTGGGATCGAGATTCGATCCCACCTTTTTTATTTGGAAGAATAATCCCTTGAAAAGCAAAAGGAACCTGTGTTAAGACAGAAGCTGTTCGATCTGAATCGGCGGAAAATCATTTCGTGGCGCATCATAGGCTATCTGGGAGGAAAGGATGGAAAAAAATTTCAAGGAATTGACCCCGGAAGAACTTCGAAGGATCTGTAACCCCGATGATTTAGGCTTTGAGACGACCGATGAAGTGGTTAAGGGCCCGCATAAAATAATTTCTCAGGAACGGGCCGTCCGGGCCATCTTATTCGCTGTAGGCATGGATGGATTGGATTACAACATTTATGTGGCCGGCCCCCCGAAATCCGGAATGACCTATATCACCAGGACCTTGATCGAAGAAATAGCCCAATCTCAAAAACCACCGGATGATTGGTGTTACATCAATAATTTTAAAGAACCGGATCGTCCAAAGGCCCTGGCCCTGCCCAGCGGAAAGGGGAAGGAATTAAAAAAGGATATCGAAGAACTGCTCGGCGATATACGCAACGACATACCCGATGTATTTGAAAGTGAAGATTATGCCCAAAGGAGGGAAGAACTTTTAAAACGGTTCAATATGGAGAGGGCTGAGATCCTTTCCTCTTTAGAGGAAAAAGTTCTTCAGGAAGGGTTCATTTTAAACGTGAGCCAAGTAGGTATGGTCATTATGCCGGCCAAGGATGGCCAGCCCATGGATGAAGAGACTTTGAAATCTCTGGACGAGGAGAAGAAAAAACAACTTCGCGAAAAGAGCGAACACCTCCAGGGGGAAATGAACCAAGCGGTTCGGATAATCAGGACCAAAGAGAAGGATCTCAAGAAAAAAATAAAGGAACTAGATAAAAGAATTGCCCTGTATGCCGTCGGTCATCTGATCGAAGAGCTTCAGGAAAAATATAAAGAATTCTCTGAAGTTCTTAGGTATTTGAAAGAAATTAAAGATGATATCATCCGAAATATCGATGACTTCAAAACCAAGCCGGGGGTGGCCGGCCCGTTCCCCATGCCACCCATGGAGCCTTCGTTGACCCGGTATGAAGTCAATGTTTTGGTGGATCATACCGAAACCAAAGGGGCCCCGGTGGTTTTTGAAACCAACCCGACCTATCCCAACCTCTTCGGGAGCATCGAAAAAAAGGCCCAGTTTGGGGCCTTATTTACCGATTTTACCATGATCCGCCCGGGCTCATTGCTTAACGCCAACGGTGGCTATCTGATTATAAAGATTCTAGACCTTTTACGCGGGTATTTTTCCTGGGATGGGCTTAAACGAGCCCTAAAAAACAAGGAGATTTTAGTCGAGGACTTAGGGGAGCATCTGGGTTTGATCACCACCAAGACTTTGAAGCCCGAACCCATTCCTCTTCAAATCAAGGTGGTGTTGATCGGAGAGCCTTATCTCTATCACCTTCTTTATGCCTGGGACCAGGACTTTCCCAAGATGTTCAAGGTAAAGGCCCAACTGGATGATGAGATGGACTTACAGGGAACCCCTCTAAAAGAATACACCCACTACATGGCTTGTTTTTGTCAGGACAGGAGGCTTTTGCCCATGCATAAAACCGGGGCGGCCAGATTGATCGAATACAGCTCGGAACTGACCGGTCGGAATTATAAGCTCTCTTTACAGATGGCCGAGATCAATGACCTGATCCAAGAATCCTCCTATTGGGCCGTCCAGACCCGGAGTCCTTTAATTATGGCCGAGCATGTCGAGAAGGCCGTGGAAGAAAAAATCTTCCGGTCCAATCTATATGAAGAAAAACTCCAGGAGATGATTTCCCTGGGTAACATCAAGATCGATACCGATGGCTATCGAATAGGCCAGGTTAACGGACTTTCTGTGTATTTATTGGGAGATTATCAGTTCGGTCGGCCCTCTCGAATAACGGCTAATATTTCCCTGGGCAAAGAAGGGGTGGTGGATATTGACCGGGAGTCTAAATTGAGCGGTAATATCCATACCAAGGGAGTGATGGTTTTAAGCGGCTACTTGAAAGGGAAATACGCCTCTGATAAACCCTTGAGTTTATCGGCCAGCATCACCTTCGAGCAAAGCTACGGGATGGTGGATGGGGACAGTGCCTCCGGGGCCGAACTATTGGCCCTCCTGTCCGCCCTGGCCCAGATTCCCATTTTTCAAGGGATTGCGGTCACCGGCTCGGTTAGCCAAAAAGGAGAGGCCCAACCCATCGGGGGGGTCAATGAAAAAATTGAAGGTTTTTTTGAGGTCTGCCAGGCCAAGGGGCTCAATGGAAAACAAGGGGTTTTGATCCCCCAGGCCAATGTCATGAACCTGATGCTTAAGACAAAAGTGGTCCAGGCCGTCCGGGAAGGCCTGTTCCACATCTATCCCTTTGCCCATATCGAGCGAGGTCTTGAAATCCTGACCGGCAGAAAGGCCGGCAAGAAGAAAAAAGACGGGACTTATCCGAAAAACAGTTTGAATTTTCTGATCGAGGGGCACCTCCGTCGCCTGAACGAAATTTCAAAAGAGGCCATGGGAAAAGAAAAAGAAGAGGGGGAGGAGAAAAAAATTTCCTCTGAGTAATGTCAGTTACGGACCGAGTACCGTTGGATCCTTTGTGGATTCCTGACTCGAGGAGTTCCCGAAGGTATATAGTTTGGAGCTATAATTCAATTTCAATTAAAGATATTCTTTAGATATAGACGATCCAGGGAATCAAAACCGAGGCAATTCATTGGGTAAAGGACGCCGTTATCAGAAATTTTCTAACAAGAAAGGAGATGGAACCATGCTGAAGATTCTTGTTGCCGACGACCATCCGGTTGTTCGGCAGGGCTTAAGACAGATTCTTTCGGAAACCAAGGATATGACCGTAGCCGATGAAGCACAGAATGGCCAGGAGGTCCTGAAAAAAGCGGTTAAAAACGATTATGATGTTATTCTATTGGATATCTCAATGCCCGGGAAAAACGGATTGGATATCCTTCGGGAGTTAAAAAATAAAAAACCAAAGGTGCCGGTGCTGATTTTAAGTATTTATCCCGAAGATCAATACGCCGTCCGGGTCTTGAAATTAGGGGCTGCCGGGTATTTGACCAAGGAGAGCGCTCCGGACGAATTAATCAATGCCATCCGCAAGGTTGCCAAGGGGAGAAAATATATCAGCGCCACCTTGGCGGAAAAATTAGCTGAAAATTTGGAATTTGATTCTGAAAAACCTCTCCATGAACATCTTTCCGATCGGGAATATCAAGTCCTTTGCCTGCTGGCTTCGGGAAAAAGGCTGAAAGACATTGCCGATCAGCTTGACCTGAGCATAAAGACCATCAGCACTTATCGAACCCGTATCCTCGACAAAATGAAGTTGAATAACAACGCCGAGATGATCCGCTATGCCTTACAGAATAAATTGGTAATATAAGGAACACTTCGTTTAAGGAACTTTGCCCGAGGATCGCTTCGTTTGAGGGAAGGGAAATTGTCTTTGCCCTCAAGTCCGTCGAAGACGAACGCTCCTCGAGTGAAACGTTCCTCACGCCAAGCGATTCTTTGGCGGACCCGTCAAATTCCTCCATTCTCCACCAAGGTCATTCGGATAACTCATCCAAGTCAAAAGGGGTAGTGTTAATAAAATCGATAGGCCAGATTCTGGTTATTTTAATTTAACCTCTAACAAAAAAGTCCAGGTAGGTGGTCCCGAAGAGGATCAGGCTGATGGCGGCATTTAGAGTGAAAAAAGAGGTTTCCAGGCGTGAAAGGTCTCGGGGAGAGAGGATTCGATGTTCGATAAACAAAAACAAAAACACCAGAGACAAGCCCCCAAAATAAATTTTCCCCAAGTGGACCATCCAACCGGTGAGGGCAAAGAAAAAAAAAGCTGTTAAGTGAAACAGGCGGGCTATTCTAAGGGCGGCGGGGTTTCCCCAGCGGGCCGGAATGGAATGAAGCCCACAGGCTCGATCAAAGATTTCATCCTGACAGGCATAAAGACAATCGAAGCCGGCCACCCAGAAAAGGACACCGGCCCCGAGGAACCATAAGGCCCAGGATAGTGCTCCGGTAACGGCAATCCATCCGCCGATGGGCGCCACTGCCAGGGATAGTCCCAAGATGAGGTGGGAGGCCTCGGTGAATCGTTTGGTATAGGAATAAAAATGGATCAAAAGGAGGGCTAAGGGGGAAAGAAGAAAGGCCAGGGTATTTAAGCGGTAAGCGGCCAGAAAAAAGAGACAAACCGATATCCCCCAGACCGTCCAGGCTGCCATAGAACCCATACGCCTTGAAGGAATCGGACGGGTTTTGGTCCTGGGATTTTGGGCATCGATTCGTGCATCCACCAGACGATTAAAGGTCATGGCGGCTGTTCTGGCCCCGACCATGGCCAAAAGGATAAAGAGGGCTACAAGAAGTGGAGGCGGTCCGCCTGCCCCCAGCCAGGCCCCCATATAGGCAAAGGGCAGGGCAAACAGCGTATGCTCGAACTTTACCAATTCCATTACCAGGAGGATCTTTTTCACTGGGGAATACCAAGCCGTTGCCAGATTTTATCAATATGTTCTTTGACCTTTTGATCCATCCGGATCTTCTCAGGCCAGGGACGGACCATCCCTTCCTCTAACCATTTGGTAGTGGCATCAAAGCCGATCTTGCTTCCCAGGTGGGGCAGGGGAGAGGCATGATCCAGGGCATCCACCGGCCCTTCCACCAGGACCAGGTCTCTTTTGGGGTCCACATTGGCCCCCCATTGCCAGAGCACCTGGTCGAGGTCCTGGACATCGACCTCCCGATCAAAGACCACGATGAATTTGGAAAACATCATCTGTCCCAAACCCCAAAGGGCCTGCATCACCTTTTTGGCGTGTCCGGGATACCGTTTGTCGATAGCCACGAAAGCAAAGTTATGAAAGGCCCCGGCCACAGGGAGGTGCATGTCCCGGATTTCGGGAAGGGTCTGCTGCAGGAGGGGCAGAAAAATCCGTTCCGTCGCCTTGCCTAAATAGGCATCTTCCATCGGAGGTATTCCAACCACGGTGGCCGGGTAGACGGGATTTTTTCTCTGGGTAAGGCAAGTCAAATGCATGACCGGGTAGTCATCGGCCGGCGAATAATAACCGGTATGGTCTCCAAAGGGTCCTTCACGCCTTCTTTCTCCGGCCTTGA
>CAWIRY010000036.1:0-31861 GCA_963838485.1 uncultured delta proteobacterium
ATAATGGATTCTTTAATGGCATACATGCAGCAAACAGCCGAACAGTAGCCATGGTCGCAGTGATTGACATCCCTAGAGCCCACACATTGAAGCCAGGCTATTTTCTTCGGTTCCATCTCATCCGACGGCCGGACCAAATGACCCATAAAAGGACCGGAGGCCGAAAGAAGCCGTTCAAACTCCATGGCCGTCACCACATTAGGCATTTTTGAATAGGAATAGGCTTCATACAGCGTGGGGTCATAGCACTTAAACCCGGCGGACAAAATGATGGACCCCACTTGCAGGGTCAAGTCCTTCGGTTTCTCCTCAAAATTGACGGCCTGATTGGGGCAAAACTTTTCACAGGCCCGGCATTTCCCTTTCAGGAAATAGATGCAATTCCCCTCATCAATGACATACTTTAAAGGAACCGCCTGGGCGTATTTGACATGAGCGGCCTTGCGGGACCCCATACCCTCATTATAATCATCCTCGACCTTCTTAGGACATTTCTCGGCGCATAACCCGCAGGCAATACATTTTTCCATATCGATGTAGCGGGGTTTCTGATGGACCTGGACTTCAAAATTTCCTTCTTCTCCGGCGATGGCGGTAACTTCCGCCATGGTCAGTAATTCGATGTTGATGTGTCGGCCGACCTCGACCAATTTAGGCGAGATAATTCACATGGCACAGTCATTGGTCGGAAAGGTCTTGTCCAACTGGGACATTCCGCCGCCGATGGAAGATGATTTTTCGATGAGGTAGACATAATAGCCTGAATTAGCCAGATCAAGGGCCGCCTGCATCCCGGCGATCCCTCCACCGACTACCATCACCGCCCCGATTTTTTCGCTTTTTCGTTTCGTTTTTTCTGAAGCCATTAGGAACTCCTGTTTTTGGTCAAATAAGTATATAAATTTTAAATATCGCTTGAATAGGATTTACTTATTTCTTCACGTCCTGTCAAACTAATTTTTACTTTCGGTCCCGCTCTCGATAATCACCTGATCGCTGTCCCCTTGTTCTCTGAAATAGACATTAACCCGTTCTTCGGGCTTGGTATCCAGGCGGATGGCCGAATAATCGGCACTGATGGGCAGTTCCCGGCCCCCGCGGTCGACCAAAACGGCCAAGGAAATACGACGGGGTCTTCCAAAATCGATCAAGGCATCCAGGGCGGCCCGGACCGTACGGCCCGTATAAAGGACGTCATCCACCAGGATAATAATCTTATTATCCAGACAGACGGGCACTTCCGTCTTCCCGACGATGGGCTTATGGTTAATCCGGGTCCAATCGTCCCGATATAAGGTAATGTCCAGCGCCCCGGTGGGTACGGTCAACCCCTTTTGGGCCTTAATCAGCTTCTGGAACCGGTTGGCCAGGAAGGCCCCTCCGGTTCGGATACCGATTAAGACCAACCGTTCCGTCTCCGGATAGTCGAATATCATTTTGGCCGCTATTCGTTCCAGGGAATCATGGATCTCTTCGGCGCTCAGGGCAATCCTATTTTTACTCCCTTTCATCCTGGTCACCATTTATTAAGATTAAAGTGTTACTTTTATCACAAGCTTTTTAATAAGGTCAAGTAAAATATAGCCGATTTTTAAATCCCTTGACATCCCGGAAGAAGACTTTAAAGTAATTTGCTGGAAAGGATTTAGGCGGGCTTACCTTCCCATTTTCTATAACCTAAATAGTAGCATAAAAAATGGCTTATCAAGATATTGATTTTGAAACGGAAAAAATAGTCGGAGAACCTTTTAAGGACCTCACCTTCCCCCCGGTCCTTCCCCTTATACCCGTCAGGGACGTCGTTGTTTTCACCAACATGATTTTGCCCTTACTGGTCAGCCGGGAAAGTTCCATTGCGGCAGTGGAAAAGGCCGTAGCCCAGGACCGACTGGTATTTTTAACAGCCCAGAAGGATTCCCTTACCGAAGATCCAAAACCTGATGACCTTTTCCCCGTGGGCACGGTGGCCATCATTTTGCGGACCCTCAAGCTAATGGATGGGAGCATAAAAATCCTGGTCCAAGGGGTTTCCAGGGCCCGGATACTGAAATACCTGGAACCGAGCCCTTTCAATCGAGTACGCATGGAAATCTTATCCGACCAGATACCGCAAAATAATCAGGTGGAGACTGAAGCCTTGATGCGGAACGTTCGGGAACAGAGTGAAAAAATCCTTTCTTTAAAGGGTATGCTTTCCGCCGATGTAACGGCCATATTAAACAGCATCGAAGAGCCGGGGCAATTGGCCGACCTGGTGGCTTCAAATCTGAGGTTGAAGATTGGGGCTTCTCAGGAAATCCTGGAGCTGTCCGATCCCCTGGCCCGGCTTCAACGGATCAATGAACATTTGGCCAAGGAATTGGAGGTTTCCACGGTACAGGCCCGGTTCCAGTCCGAGGCCAAGGAAGAAATGGGCAAGGGCCAAAGGGAATATTACCTTCGGGAACAGCTTCGGGCCATCCATCGAGAGCTGGGGGAATACGAAGAAAAAAATGCCGAGCTCAAAGATTACAAAACCAAAATAAACGGGATGCAGATGCCCAGGGGGGCCAAGGAAGAAGCCTTAAAACAGGTCACCCGCCTGGAACAGATGCACCCCGATTCAGCCGAAACCTCCATTATCAGGACTTATCTGGACTGGATCGTTTCCCTGCCCTGGGACAAAAAAACCCGGGACAAGATCAAGGTCAAAGAAGCCCAAAAAATTTTGGATCAGGATCATTATGACCTTAAAAAGGTTAAAGAACGGATATTGGAATTTCTAAGCGTCCGCAAACTGAATCCCAAGATGAAAGGACCGATATTGTGTTTTGTCGGACCCCCGGGGGTCGGCAAGACCTCTTTGGGAAGGTCCATCGCCCGAGCCATGGGCCGGAAATTTATCCGCATCTCTTTGGGAGGGGTCCGCGATGAGGCCGAGATCCGGGGACACCGTCGGACTTACATCGGGGCCTTGCCGGGGAGGATACTCCAGGGAATCAAGCAGGTGGGAGCCAACAACCCCGTGTTCATGATGGATGAAGTGGATAAAATCGGTTCCGATTTCCGGGGAAATCCCGCCGCCGCCTTGTTGGAGGTTTTGGACCCGGAGCAGAACTTTTCCTTCAGCGATCACTACCTGAACCTTCCCTTCGACCTTTCTTCGGTCATGTTTATTACTACGGCTAATTCCGTTGACCCTATCCCCTCGGCCCTCAAAGATCGAATGGAAGTAATCGAATTATCAGGATATACAGATGATGAAAAATTAAAGATCGCCCTGGCCTATCTACTGCCCAGACAACTGAAAGAAAACGGCTTGAGGCCAGGACAATTCAAAATCAGCCGGGAAACCATCTTAACGATCATCAACGGATATACCGATGAAGCCGGGCTTCGAAATTTAGAAAAAGAATTGGCCGCCATCTGCCGCAAGATCGCTCGGCGCATAGCCGAAGGGGAAAGGGGGCCTTTTACGGTTTTCAAGGGAAACCTGCACCAATTTCTCGGTCCTCCCCCTTTTCTTCCCGATGAAATCCGGAACCTCCATGAAGTCGGGGTGGCCACCGGCCTGGCCTGGACCCAAAGCGGCGGAGAAGTGCTTTACGTAGAAACCATGGTGATGAAAGGCAAGGGGAGTCTCACCCTCACCGGCCAGCTTGGCGAGGTGATGAAAGAATCGGCCCAGGCGGCCTTGAGTTATGCCCGTTCCCGCTCCGACCGGCTCCACCTCAAAGATAATTTTTATGAAAATCTGGATATCCACATCCATGTCCCGGCCGGAGCCATCCCCAAGGACGGCCCCTCAGCCGGCGTTACCCTGGTGACTTCCTTGAGTTCCGCCTTGACCAAGATCCCGGTCAATAAAGACATCGCCATGACCGGTGAAATCACCCTGCGGGGCAAGGTCCTGCCCATAGGGGGTCTCAAGGAAAAGACCTTGGCGGCCATCCGATCCAAAATAAAGACCCTGATCATCCCTGAGCAAAACAAAAGGGACCTCATGGAGATCCCTAGGGCCGTCCGACGCCGAATCCAGTTTGTTTTGGTCAAGGACGTCGACGAAGTGATCGACTTGGCCTTGCTGACCCCCAAGAATAAGATCAAAAAACTACTCTTGGGACGGAAGACAACCTAAGGGTGTGCTTATGAAGATTGCCTATTTCGATTGTTTTTCCGGTATCAGCGGCGACATGATCCTGGGGGCCTTTTTGGACCTGGGACTTCCACGACAACTCCTCCGCCAGACCTTGGGCCGGCTCCCCTTACCCGAACTCCGCCTGATGATCAAGCGGGAAGACCGTCAGGGAATAACCGGGTGTACGGTCCGGGTAAAAGGGAAAAACAAAGAGGAAATTCCCAGGACCTACAAATTGATCAAACAATTGATTGAAAAAAGCACCTTGGATTCAGGCATCCAGGAAAACAGCCTGGCCATTTTGAAACGGCTGGCTGAAGTGGAAGGCGAGATTCACGGCCTCCCCATGGAGAATGTGCATTTCCACGAAATCGGCGCTCTGGATACGGTGGTGGATATCGTCGGGGCCGCTCTGGCCTTTCATTATTTTCAAATAACGGAGGTCATCTCCTCTCCCCTCCCTTTGGGTCGAGGATGGATCCAAAGCGGCCATGGCCCCCTGCCCCTTCCAGCCCCGGCTGCCCTGGCCTTGCTCAAAGGGGCGGCGGTGATTCCCTCGGACCTTAATCTTGAATTGGTCACCCCTACCGGAGCGGCCATCCTGACTCATTATGCCCGATCCTTCGGACCTCCTGTGCCCATGAAACTGAAAAGGGTCGGCTACGGACTGGGACAAACCCGCATCCCGGACCGCCTCAATGCCCTGCGGGTCTGGCTGGGTGAAAAATCGCCGGTCTTGCAGGAAGAAAAACTGATCGTTCTGGAGACCAATATTGACGATATGAATCCCCAGTGGTATGAGCCCTTGATGGAACACCTCTTTGAAGCCGGGGCCTTGGACTGTTTATTAATCCCCTGTCAGATGAAAAAGAACCGCCCCGCGGTCCTGATCCAAGTCTTGTCCAAACCGGAAACCCTGGCCCAATTGCAGGATATTCTCCTGGAAGAATCAACCACCCTCGGCATCCGGTCCTATGAGGTGGACCGCCTGTCCTTACCCCGGACCATCCAATCCGTTAAGACTCCCTGGGGTGCAATACGAATTAAAAAAGCAACCCGGCCCGGTCAGGCCCACGAGCTTTCGGAAGATTTTTCCCTTGAATATGAAGACCTCAAGGAACTGGCCAGAAAACAGAAGGGAAGCATCAAAGCATTGGAGGCCAAAATTCGAACCTGGCTTCTGAAAAAAAAAGCTTGAGTACCTTCCCCGGTCCATACCGAAAAAAAGGGCTCTGCATTTAACGAGGCAGTCAGTCGCTGGGGAACTCAAACTCAAAAGAGTCCCCCCATCCCAATTCGATAGGGAAATAAGCGGAGGCGGGTATTTTCATGGCGCCGGTCTAAAAATCAAAGACAAATAAGGAGGAGAGCCATGGGCAGTTTTTCTCACAAAGGGAAAACTTATGAGATTGATTCGGTTAACTTCCTAACAAATTTTAATGATTGGGATGAGAATTTTGCAGAAGGTTTGGCCCCCCAACTGGGCATTCCCCAGGGATTGACCAAAGAACACTGGGATGTCCTCAATTGGATCCGCAAGTATTTTGGGGAAAAAGGGATCTGCCCCAATATTTACGAAACCTGTAGGGGCTGCGATTTACGTATTTCAGAAATGAGAAGACTCTTTCCGACCGGATATTGGCGAGGGGCTTGTAAATTAGCCGGCTTGATCTCCGGGGGAGCGCATCTTGGTCCTATATTTCATCCGATTTCTCTGCCGGAGACGATACCTTTTATGGAAGCCTACAATAAAACCTATGAAATCGATGTGCGCGGGTTTTTGGTCAATCCGGATGATTGGGATGAATATTATGCGGTCTATCGGGCCTATGAAATGAAAATTCACGGTGGAAAACTAAGCGACGGGCATTGGAAAATCATAAAATTCCTTCGCGAAAGTTACCAGAAGGATAAAGAAATTCCGACCATTTATGAAACTTGTGAAGCAAATCAGATCGACCTTGAGGAACTTGAGAGATTATTCCCCGATGGATATCATCGGAGTGCGGTTAAACTTGCAGGCCTCCGGGTAGGTGGGCCACCTTCCAAAATGTCCAAGGGTGCTTAAAGCGGTTGGTGGATTTTTGAATCAGAGTTTGATCACCCCCTAAGACTCAGGGCGCAACCGGGCAGCCCGGCCATAGACAGGTAAAAATTGTTTTTTTACGAGGCCCAAATCATCCTTATAACCTTCCTAATTCTACTTGGAAACAGGCCTTCGATCTGAAGCCCCCCGAGGGAAGCGGGAGCTTCGGATCGAAGGCGGTTTCATTAGGCGGATACTTTTTGCAAAAGCCCTTTTATGAGGCCCTCTTCCTCACGTAGAGACGTCTTGTCTCTTTTCGTTTCGCGGATCTCGAGTCTTAGCTCTGAAAGGTAGGAATCAAGGACCTTCTTCAGCAGATCACGTTCAGCGGCGCTCACTTCAATGTTCATGGCCATGCACCTCCTTTTTTTATATCCCTATCTTTAAAGTATAACCGGAAAATAAGGACTGTCAAGAAGATTGGCCTCTTTTTCACAAGATCCCGACCCCATGGCCCTCGCAGGGTCCGACTCCCCTATTCACCTCCGCCCCTGATCAACGATGTATGAAAAATAAGTCATGGTGATGCATGAAAAACCAAACAAATTATAGTTAACCTTTAACTCGAAAGATTACAACTTGGCATTTTTAGGGCCATTTTTGGATACTCCTTCTCCGGCATGGTAATTGCTATTAAAATTCCACGATTTTAAATTGTTACGGGAGGGAGAGAAAAATGAGCTATAAAAATGCAGTGGGTTTGATAATCATTTTTTTTCTTTTTGGATGTGGAGGAGAGGTTAAACAACTTCAAATCCGGGACACCGCTGTCAGCTCTTCAGAACCCAGTAAGGGAATGAAAGTGGTTGAGTTTCCTAAAGGCACCTGGACGGGTGGGGCGTCAAAAGAACAGGCCAGTACCCTGGCCCAAGTTTTTGTGGATTCCCACAATATGGCTATGGCGGAATTTTCCAAGCTTCTGGATTCGCAGGAATCGATGAAGGCTTCACAGGAGGTTCTAAAGGGTTCCACCCAGCGCCTGGAAGAGACTACTCAGCAACTGAAAGAGACTAATCGACAAATCTTGGAAATGGCCCAAGAGCATCAAAAAACGGCTTAAACGACCTTGCAGAAGATTGAGGATTTATCCCGAAATCAGGGGACCGGAGAAATTACACTTTTTTATCCGAGAGGTATCAGTAAATTAAAAATGAATTCTGTGGAATACGCCCGGTTGGTTCGATTTGTTGATTTCTTAGCCAGGGAATGCAAAGGACGAAAAATCCTATTTATCAGCCTGGGCAGCGCTTCGGCCTTCGGCCCCCAAAAGGTCAATAGCAAGCTGGCCAAGGAACGGGCGGGATTTCCCCAGGGATTGATTGATAAATATCTGGTCAATACACCCCATGAATATTATAAAGTTTACGGGACCGGAGACCTCTACAGCCCCAAGGGAGTCTCTAAAAAAGAGCATGCGCGCTATCAGCATACGCGTTTAATCGCCCTTTATGATATAGACCAGATCCCCAAGCTTCCGGACGAACCAAAATAATTCTGCGGGTTATCCACTTTCGTAAAGGCATAAGGGCCAAAGGAGATCGGGTCCGCCTCGGCCACCACGCTGGCCTGGAAGCATGGTGTTATCACCAAAAACCTATCTCTTCTGGGACCGTCCCCCGCTCCGTTTCCGGGGCCGTCTGTCCCGCCCTTCCTTGCCGATTCTTGATCCCGACTCAAAAGAACGAGGGGGTTGAGGAGGCCTGGCTGGCAACGATTTCTGGTAATATTCATCCAGCAGCATGGCTAACAGGGCCAACTCCTCATCCCCCTGCCCCAGGCTTTGAGCCAGGGGAAGAAATCGTTTCATCCGCTCGGCTTTCAGGCTGTCGCGAGAACGCAGATCCGCTTCCAGCATCACGGTAACCCTTTGGGAAACAATGGCCTCCACATCGGTATCACCGGGCAGTGGGCGTTCTTGAAGATCAATACCAAATTTCCGGCCTATTTGTTTCAACTTGATTTCTTCCAGGGGGGTGACTAAGGAAAGAGCCACCCCGCTGGCGCCGGCCCGGCCGGTGCGTCCGACCCGATGGATATAGATCTCCGGGTCCTCCGGCGGCTCATATTGAATGACATGGGATAACTCCTGGATATCGATGCCACGGGCCGCCACATCGGTAGCCACCATGAAGCGCAACGTCCCTTCTCGAACCCGGGCCATAACCTTTTCCCGGACCCCCTGAGTCAGGTCGGAACTCAACTCATCGGCATCGTAGCCGAAGCGCTGGAGGACCACGGTGAGATAGTGCACGGCGATTTTCGTGTTGCAGAAGATTATGGCCGAAACTGGGTTTTCGATTTCAATGATCCGGATCAGTCCCCGGTCCTTTTCCATCCCCGGGGTCACATAGTAGAAATGCTCGGTTCCGGCCACATGGACCTGATCCCGGCTCAAGCTGAGGAACCCGGGTTGATGAAGAAACTCCTGGGCCAGCCGGACTACAAAGCCCGGGAAGGTGGCCGAGAGCATGTAGCCGTTGCAACGATGGGGGGGCAGGTATGTCTGGACCTGCTTCATGTCCGGGTAAAAACCCATAGACAGGAGGCGATCGGCCTCATCAAAGACCAGAATATCCAGATGCTTCAACGAAAGAGAGCGTTTGAGCAAGTGATCAAGCACCCGGCCCGGTGTGCCGACCACCAGTTGGACGCCCTGCTGAAAGGCCTCTAATTGCGGCCCATAGCCCACACCGCCATAAACCCCGATGGAACGCACCCCCATCGAACTCCCCAGCATCTCGGCCTCCCTGGCCACCTGCTGAGCCAGTTCGCGGGTGGGAACCAGCACCAGGGCCTGACAGACGGCCTTCTCCGGATCGATCCGGTCCAGAATGGGCAGCAGGTAAGCGCCGGTCTTGCCGCTCCCGGTCTGGGATTGGATCATCAGATCCCGCCGGGCTTGAAAATAGGGAATAGCCTTAGCTTGGACAGGCAAAAGACTGCCCCAGCCAGCCCTGGCCGCTGCCAACTGCAATCGTTCGGGCAGGGCCTCTAAAGAGACCTCCGGCAGCCTGTCTTCCGGCTCAATCAATAATTCCCCCTGGACCTCCATTGAGTTCTGCTTGGAATCCAAAGGTTTTAATGCGCCCGAATCGTTCGTTTTCAGACTTTGGCTAAGATCTTCATCTCTCATCATATTCTTTAAGGTTCCTTTCTATGGCTACCCTCAAGACCGCCCAGGCGGACGATCCTCAAGCGCAGCGCTCCTTCTATTTTGTGATAATTCATCCTTGACCCTTCACTGGAATTATTTTATACTCTTTCCATCCAAAAGGAAATTCTTATCAGACACAGGCTTTCCCAGACATCTCCTTGAAATTCTCGAAAAAAATTCAATTAGTTTCCGACTCCCAAATGGGAGGCCACGGAAGGTTGGAAGAAAATCACCATGAAAACAGGTATTGACACCCTTAAGGCCTCAACCAATAGCGCGAAAAGTATCAGCTTCAAGGTGCTGGGGGCCATCAGCTTTTCCCATTTTTTAAACGATATGCTCCAGTCCCTGATCCCGGCCATTTATCCCTTGTTAAAGGACGCCTTTTTTCTTAACTTCACGCAGATCGGGCTGATCACCTTGACCTATCAAATCACGGCCTCCATGTTGCAGCCGGCCGTCGGGTTGTATACGGACCGTCATCCAAAGCCCTATTCATTATTCATTGGCATGGGGTGTACCCTCACGGGTCTGATCGCCATGGCCTTGGCACCGAGCTACGGCATGCTGCTCATGGCCGCCGCACTGGTCGGTACGGGCTCATCGGTCTTCCATCCTGAATCTTCCCGGGTGGCCCGAATGGCCTCCGGTGGACGATATGGCTTGGCCCAGTCGATCTTCCAGGTTGGCGGCAATGCCGGTACGGCCACAGGCCCTTTACTGGCGGCCCTGATCATCATTCCCGAAGGCCGGCATAGCTTAGTCTGGTTCTCGCTGGCCGCCCTGCTCGCCATGCTGGTCTTGTGGCAGGTCGGAGATTGGTACAGGCGCAGGCAATTGCGGGGAAAACGGACGGTTGGGGCCCATATGCTCGCTCAGTCGGATATCCCGACCCGCACGGCGGTGATGTCCATACTGATCCTGCTATCACTGATTTTCTCGAAATTTTTTTATCTGGCCAGTTTGAACAGCTATTTCATATTTTACTTGATCCACAAATTTCATCTTTCAGTGCCCTCGGCCCAGGTTCACCTCTTCGTCTTTCTGTTTGGTGTGGCCCTGGGAACTATCCTGGGCGGGCCTGTCGGCGATCGCATCGGCCGCAAGCGGGTAATCTGGATGTCTATCCTGGGCGTCGCCCCATTTACGATGGTTTTGCCTTATGCCAACCTGGCCTGGACCGGGCCCTTGACCTTTGTGATCGGCCTTATATTGGCATCGGCTTTTCCGGCGATTCTGGTTTTTGGTCAGGAACTTTTCCCGGGCAGGGTGGGGATGGTATCCGGGATGTTTTTCGGACTTGCCTTCGGCATGGCCGGAATTGGGGCCGCGGTGCTGGGAAAATTGGCTGACGTCTATGGCATCGATTATGTCTATCGGATATGCTCCTTCCTGCCTCTGATCGGGCTTCTGGCGGCCTTCTTGCCCGATCTGGGGAGACCTTCTCGGCAGTTGAGCAACTCAACAACTTCTTAAAAAAATTCAGATCGATACTTTCAGGACAATACTTCTCACTCAAGCAAGCCCATAATTGGCGCCGGTTCACCTGCGGAGAAACTATTCATAGATCTCCTCCAGAAGCTCCAAAATCTTCTGTCGGCTGGGGGTGGTGGGATCGGTGGCCATGTTGACCGCATCCCTGGTGGTATAAAAGGCAATTTTTTTCAAGTCCTCTTTGGGAATGCCCAGGGCCTTCAGGCTGATGGGGATATCCAGCTTTCGATAGAACCCCGACAGGCCTGCTTCCAGGTCATTTGAGCGACAAAGGAGTTGGGCCAAGTCCGTAAACGCATCCCGGCAGGTTTCCTTATTGGCCTTCACAAAGCACAAAAGGCCATAGATGGCCGCCCGGCCATGAGGGATATGATAATGGGCTCCCAGGACATGGGTGACAGCGTGGCCGATCCCCAACCCCTTTAAAAAGGCCAGACCGCCGCAGACGGCCGCCCAGCACAGATCGGTCCGGGCATCGATATCAGTGCCGTCCTTATAGGCCTTTATCAGGCTCCGGCCGATCAACTTGACTCCGTAAACCGCCATGGATTCAAAATAGGGATGATAGGGGGTGGCCAGGGAAACATACCCCTCGATGCAGTGGGCCAGGGCATCCATTCCCGATTCGATGGTCACCCCTGGGGGCATGGTCTTGCAGAACAGGGGATCGATTACCGCCAACCGGGGAATGAAATGATTGCTCATCAAAATAAACTTCAGGTCCCTCTCCTTATCGGTCAATACCGCACAGGGATTGACCTCGCTGCCCGTCCCGGAGGTCGTGGGGATGCAAATGATCGGCGGGAAGACCGGCTTGATCTTGGCCCCGCCGCCTACGATGCCTTCGTACTCTCTTAAGTCACCGGGGTGGGTCACCCGAAGCCCGATGGTCTTGGCCGTATCCATGGAGCTCCCGCCACCCAGGCCCACGACGGCCTCGCATCCGTTATCTTGATAGATCTTACCGGCCCTTTCAATCAACTCGATGGGAGGATCAGGCTCCACCTCGGCAAAGATAACCGCGGATATCCCGACGGCCTCCAGGATCTTTCGGACTTCTTCGGCCCGTCCCAGGTCAAGCATAAAAGGATCGGTCACCAGGAAGACTTTGGATACCTTGAGCAGGCGGATCCGCTGGCCTAAATTTTGGGCCACTCCGGCGCCGAACATCATTTCGGGCAGAGGCGGGATACGGACCTCCCAGACCTTTTCTTTTTCCTTATAGGCATCCAACCCTTTCCAGATATTTTTCAGCTCGGTCTCACCCACATCAAAGACCTGGCCGGTGGGGGTTATGGCCTCCTCCCGTATAAAAGCCGGGGCCTTCGTATCCCATTGACTGAACTCAGCCTTCTCATTAAAAGCCAGTTGGTCTCGAAGGGTCTGCTTGCCGATCTCCATAATATCCATGGGAAGCAGATGAAGGTCGTATCGGGCGTTCATCAGGTCGGCGAAAAAGGGATAAACCGATTCGCGGCCCCCGGGAACGGCATTCAAACAATAGCCGAAGGCATCGCAGGCCGCGGCCTGAATCTGGGACTTCAGGGAATTCTGGGCCTGTTTATCCTTGTTCTTGGGGATCCGGTAGGTCAGCCCGGCCGTGTGATCCGCCCCCATGGGGCTGGTGAAATAAGTCACTCCGGTCCCCTTGACCGACCGGGGATCATGGGCCGGGATGGCCTGTCCTTTATAGGCCGGCACACGGCTGATGTTCAAATATCGGGCCGTGGCCACTACGCCGTTGGCCAGGGCCCGACCCAGGGGCGTTTCCTTCTCAATCTCCTCCAGAAGCCGCTCGGCCCCTTGAAAGTCTCCGAAGGCCATTTTCCCGGCCTCGGCGGCCAGGCCGAGGGCGCTTCCCGTTTCTACGGCATCGACCCCCAGGTCGTCGCACCAGAATTTCAACCGGGCGATGGCATCATTATCGATAATCCCCAGGTTGGTTCCCAGCAACCCTATGGTTTCATACTCATAGGCCGCGCAGAGCCGGTGCCCCTCCTTATCCGGGAAGACGATGGAACACTGGACCACGCAGCCGGGCATGCAGCCGTGCATCCTTCCGCCCCGTTCAAAAAGGATCTTCTGGATGCTGTTTCCGCTTACGGCGATGAAGTTATCCGGCCGGCCCGAACGATAATTATGGGTCGGCAGGGTTCCGTGGCTGGCCGAATTGGAAACGGCAAAGGGGGTGCCGAAGCGGGAATACAAACTGCAACTGACATCATGTTTAAGAATATTCACCCACGATTTGACCCTCTGCCTGAAGGCCTCCGGATGGGCCAACGCAACCGCGGCGGCCCCGGTTGGATCGATAACAATCGCCTTGAGGCCTTTCGACCCCATGACCGCGCCGAGTCCGCCCCTGGCGGCGTTTCGTGAGGGATCGCCGAAGGTGTCCGTCAAGGAAACCGAGGCCCCTTTATATTTCCGCTCACCGGCAATTCCGGTGGAGATGACGGCGATTTTTTCCCCATATTTTTTTTGAAGCCGGCCCACCAATTCATAATTCTTCAAACCTTTGGTTTCATCGGCCGGGATTAACAGGGCCTTGTCCTTGGCGATATAGAGACAGAATAATCGATTTTCATCCGCTGCGCCTTTCACGACAACGGCGCGAATCCCCAGCCGGTCCAGAATTTGAGCCGCCGGACCTCCGGAGTTGGCCTCTTTGATTCCCATGGTCAGGGGGCTTTTGCCGCCGATGGATACGCGCCCCAATTGGGGTGCCAAAGTGCCTGCCAAGGGGCCGCCGGCCACGATAAAAAGATTTTCCGGACCCAAGGGATCTGCCGTTGGCAAGACCTCTTTATTCATGATCTTGGCCAATAAGGCGCTGCCTCCAAGAAACTCCCAGCCCTCCCTCGGATGTTCAAGGGTTATTTTTTCACGTGTCATGTCTACCCGTAAAATCTTCATAGCCATTGCCCCTCTTTACTTTATGTGGTAGATTAACTGTATGCGGAAAAACTCTTTTTTACAGGTTGCTCAAAAAGGTTCAGATACAAGGCGCCAGAAATCCCGAGGAATGAGGCGTACATAGAAGTACGCCGCAATGACGAGGGACGAAGGAAACGCAGTAGATGGACCCTTTTCAGCAACCTGTTAATGTATAGGATTTGCCGTAAAGGTCAAGCCCCTTTTTCCCCTTCCTTAGGATTCGACGGATGAGCGCCAAGTTGTCCTGGCGGCCGGTATCCTGGGGAAAATAAAAATAAAACAGCCCAAGAGAAACCTTTCATGACCAAAAAATTCAAAGACTGGAGGGCGGAGCGCACCCCCTACCCTCAGAATCTGATTATCGATATCCATTCCTTTTGCAATGCCCGTTGCCGTATTTGTCCCTATCCCCAACTTAAAGACAAACTGCCTATGGGTAAGATGGAAGAGATCCTCTTCCGTCGCTTGATAGACGAATTTGCCGCCGTCAAGGCCGAGCACCCGATTCGGGGCCATGTCATCTTCTGCAACATGGGCGAAATCTTCATCGATCCGGAAGCAATCCAGAAAATGAACTATGTCCGGAAGGCCGGTCTCAAGATGGTCCTCCAGACCAATGCCGCCTTGCTCACCCCGGAAAAGACGGATCGCCTGTTGGAAAGCGGCTTTGACGGGCCGGTTTATATCAGCTTTCACGGAATCACCAAGGCCGTCTATAAAAATATCATGGGCCTCCCTTATGAGAAGACCCTGGCGAACATAAAATATTTAACCGATAAATATTCAAAGGTGACTATTCGAGCCTACGCCTTTCACTGGCCTTTGGGCGAGGTCCTCAAGGTCAAAAAATATTGGCGGGAGCGAGGGGTGCCGGTGGCCATAGGGATCCCCAATTCCCGGGCCAATCTGGTCGGGGCCACGGGAGGCCTATCCCTCAAATATCCCGGCCCCTGGCTGAGAGGTTGCAAGAAAGGGGAACCGCTGAGAGACATGGTGATCTCTTTTAACGGCCAAGTGGTGATGTGCTGCGAGGATATGGGCCGCCGGGCCATCCTGGGCGACGTGAGCGACCAATCTTTACTTTCGGCCTGGAACGGTCCCCAGGCCCATAGGGTGCTGGATTATTTATACGGCGGGGGCTGGGGGAAGAAAGATGGTTTCCTTTGCCGGGGCTGTCAGTTCGGTCTATCTACCCAGTTCAGGCGGTTGATGAAAAACCTGGACAATGAATGGCAACACTTGACCAAGACACTCGTCTGAAATGAAGGGTAACATACACGGCAATAGCCACCATTGGTGGGCCTTGGGCACGGTGAGTATCGGCACCTTTATGGCCACGCTGGATGCCAGCATTGTCAACATCAGCCTGCCGACCATTATGAGCGATTTTAAGGCCAGCCTGGCCGTATCGGAGTGGATCATCCTTTCATATCTGTTGGTTATCATCGGTTTATTGCTTCCTTTCGGCCGGCTGGCCGATATGACCGGTCGGAAAAAAGTATACCGCCTGGGTTTCCTGCTCTTCAGCTTGGGCTCGGGCCTGTGCGCCCTTTCCCGGAATCCCGGTCAATTGATCTTTTTCCGGGCCTTCCAAGCCGTGGGCGCGGCCATGATCATGGCCAACACCTTTGCCGTCATCACTGCCGTGTTTCCGCCCCAGGTCCGGGGCCGGGGCCTGGGCATCATTGGAGCCGTCGTGGCCGTGGGGTTCACAGTCGGCCCCAGTCTGGGAGGTTTCCTGGTGAGCACCTTCGGCTGGCGCTCGATTTTCTATGTCAATGTGCCGGTGGGTGCTCTCGGCATCACCATGGTCACCTATGTCCTTAATGAGCATCTGGTCTCACCGACCCTGGGACAAAAGAAAAGCTTCGATTTCATCGGCGCAACCTTGGTCGTCGTCGGTCTTTCGGCCCTGCTGTTAGGGCTGACCACCGGTCAGGCGGGAAACTGGGGGAGCAAATCCGTCCTCTTCGAACTGACCCTTGCCACCAGTGCCCTGGTCTTGGTGCCGGTTTGGGAAGCCCGGACAGCTGAACCGTTGATCGATCTCCATTTATTCAAAAACCGCCTCTTCAGTTTCGGAAACCTGGCCGGTTTTTTTTCCTTTTTGGGAGTATCGGCCAATGCCTTCCTCATGCCCTTTTTCCTCCAGATGGCCCTGTCCTACAACGCCCTCCGTGCCGGGTTGTTGATGACCCCTACGGCCCTGGCCATAGCCGTAGTTTCTCCGTTAAGCGGCTGGCTTTCCGATCGGTTCGACCCCCGGATTATTTCATCCCTGGGCCTGGCGGTCAGCACCATGGCCCTGATTTGGCTTTCCCTGTTAAATACCCAAGTCGGTTATCATGACGTGCTCATCCGACTCCTTTTGCTCGGTACGGGACAGGGGTTGTTCCAATCGCCAAACAACAGCTCGGTCATGGGCTCGGTGCCGCGCCATAGCCTGGGAATAGCCGGCGGCTTTCTGTCCATGATGCGGAATATCGGCCAGGTAGTCGGCATCGCCTTGGCCGGGACGATCCTGGCCGGCACGATGGTGTCCATTTTAGGGCACGTCTCTATTAACGCCTTACAAAGCGGTACCTCCCCCAGTCAAAGGGTTACCATATTGGCGGCATTCATGAAGGGAATGAATCATGCCTATCTGGTAGCTGCCGTCCTTTCTTTTTCAGGCATGTGGGCTTCTCTCGTGAGGGGAAAACCGGAATCCCATGAGGTTCACCTGTAAAAATCCCGGCGGTCCCCTTAATGAAGATTTTTTATCTCTTGCAATGGGAAAAAATTAATCTTATATTTAACCGGTATTAAAAATAGGGAGGCAAGAAATAATTTATGTTAGGTATGAATCAAGATTTGCTGGTTATTTTACTAATAGCCGCCTTTATCTTCGGAGGGAAAAAGCTGCCGGAAATAGGTAAAGGTTTGGGGAAGGGAATCCAGGAATTTAAAAACGGCCTTTCCGGTCTGGAAGAAGAGACCCCGGCCAAACCCAAGGAAATTGAAAAACCCGCCAAAGAACCTAAGGAATAAGGGTAATACCCCTGATTATCAGGCCTGAAGCCCTTCGAGTATTGAGAGAACATGCCGGTAGTAAAGGTTAAGAAGTTGTTGTTAAAAATCCTTGCCCTTTAAATCATATTTTGATAAAAAGTGATTGCCCCCGGATTGAGGTTTCTCCGGGGGTAGTTTGTTTGAAAGGAACGACAGGTATGGACCGGACACCGATTACCAAAGAAGGATTGGAAAAACTTCGGGAAGAATTAACCCGGTTGGAAAGGGTGGAACGGCCATCGGTGATCAAGGCCATCGCCGAGGCCAGATCCCACGGCGATCTTTCGGAGAATGCCGAATACCACGCGGCCAAGGAACGGCAGTCTTTTATCGAAGGCCGGATAGCGGAACTTCATTCCAAACTGGCCACTTCCGAAATAATCGACTGCTCCAATTTACCCGATGACCGAATCGTCTTCGGCACCACCGTCCTTTTAAACGACCTGAAGACCGGCGACGAATTTAAAATCCGACTGGTCGGCCCCGATGAATCGGATGCCGACAACGGAGACATTTCGGTCCTCTCCCCATTAGGCCGGGCCTTGATCAGTAAGGAACCCGGAGATGAAATTCAAGTCAAGACCCCCGGCGGATTACGGCAACTGGAGATCGTCGATATCAACGTCGCATAAACCGAAGCCGCCCGCTCCCCCCTTGTGAGTTTTGCCATAAGCATATCCTGAATACATTATTTTTTTCAAAAAATACAGTATCCATCCTATTGCCTTCTTAATCACCTTGAGGATATTGTTGAAACAAAGGATTGGCGTGAGAAAAACTAACCCCTCAGGAGAAAGGAAATCAAGATGCGAATGATTATGCAGGTAAGGATCCCCCATGAAGAGTTCAACGCTGCTGTTCGAGAAGGTAAGGCCGGACAAATGTTGAAACGCATTCTCGATGAGACCAAGCCGGAAGCAGTTTATTTCACCGAATATGAAGGACAACGCGGGGCTATCATGATCATTAATTTGAAGGATCAGTCAAATATTCCCATGTATGCGGAGCCGTGGTTCCTCTCATTTAACGCCGACGTCGAGTTCCATGTGGCGATGACCCCGGACGGCCTTGGGAAAGGCGGGCTGGACAGGCTGGGTAAAAAATGGGCATAGCCTTGGCGAAAGGCTAAAGGATCATCCGGACAAGGCAGGCATTGCTCAATCACCACCCCAGCCAGATCATCGGGATGGGGGGGGGAACAAGCATCAATCATAAAGGCTTCAATGCCCTTCTCCCATCCTCACCGTGGCACTCCGGCGGATGACCCAAATCAACGGAACCAGACAAAGGAAAAAGAGAAAGAGGAGATAAAATACATCATTAAACCCCAACATAGCTGCCTGTTTCTGAAGCTGCCCGTAAAGAGCTTCTAAAGATCCTTTATGAGCCGTGGTCCCTTCGAACCCCCTTCCCTGCAAAAACCCTTGTATGCTTGGAACTGCCTGTTGCAATTTAAAATCAAAGATGGAAAATCCTTCGCTGAGCTGGTGGTGATGGAACTGGGTCCGCCGGGACAACATGGTGGTAATAAAGGCCACGCCGAAACTCCCTCCCAGATTCCGCAGGAGATTGAAAATGGCCGAGCCATTGCCCATCTGGGGTTTAGGGATGCTCGACAAGGTCAGGGTGGACAAGGGGACGAAGAAGAAACTAATCCCGATCCCCTGGACGATCCTGGGCCAGATGACGGTCCAAAAATCAACATCCAGATTAAATTGAGACATCAGGAATAGGGCATAGGCATTGATCAATATCCCCAAGCTCAACATAATCCGGGAATCTACCCGACCGATCATCATTCCCACAAAAGGCATCAGAAAAAGAGTGGCCAATCCCCCCGGTCCCAGGACCAGACCGGCCAGGAAGGCGGTATAGCACATCAAATTCTGCAAAAAGAGGGGCATCAAGACGATACTGCCGAAGAAGGAAAAAAAACCCAAAAACATAATCATGTTTCCGGAGCTGAAAGAACGGTTCTTAAATATGCGGAGATCCACCACCGGATAGGAGATCCATAATTCCACAACGACAAACAACAACAGACTGACCGCCGCAATGGCCGACAGCGCGATAATAAAGCTGGAATCAAACCAGTCCTCCCGTTCCCCTCGATCCAGGACCAATTGCAGACAGCCCAGACCCACGGTCAATAATCCCAGACCCCAGTAGTCGATGCGCGTCTCCTCCCTTTTGATATAATGGGGATCGACGATAAACAGGAGGGCCATCATGACGGCCAATCCTCCTAAAGGCAAATTAATGTAAAAAATCCAGCGCCAGCTCAGGGTATCGGTGATGTATCCGCCCAAAAGGGGCCCAAGAATCGGACCGAAGACCACCCCGACACCGAAGACGGCCATGGCCATACCATGTTCTTTGGGAGGAAAGGTTTCCAGGAGTATGGAAAGGGATAAGGGCTGTAAGGCCCCTCCTGCCAGCCCTTGCAGGATCCGAAAAAAGATCAGGGTCTCCAGGTTGGGGGCCGCTCCGCACATAAAAGAACTGGCGGTAAAAAGCCCCAGGGAAAAAATCAGATATCTTTTCCGTCCGAAGGTCCCAGCCAGCCAGCCGGTGATCGGGATGATGATCGCGTTGGAGACCAGGTAGGAGGTCAACACCCAGGTCACTTCATCCAGCCCGGCACTTAGACTGCCCTGGATATGTCCCAGGGATACATTGGCCACGCTGATATCCAGGATCTCAATGACCGTCGGCAGCATGACCGTAAGGGTCACTAACCATTTATTGACGGTTGGTGCAGGATGAGGAGCTTGATTCATAATTTTACTAATTTGGATAAAGATAATTTTAGACAGGATTAACCGGATCTCTTGGATCTTTTATTTCAGCCATTCCGGAAGAAAGGCAGAAAAAGCCCGTTCACCGATGGCGAACCATTGTTTTTTTCCCTTTCATCCGGGAAGGGAAAAAATGGATCTTGTTTATCCTGTAAATCCTGTCAAACTAACAGGATTCGAAATTACTCTTTTTAACAGGTTGCTCAAAAAGGTCCAGACACCGGGCACCCGAAATCCCGAGGAATGAAGCATACATTGAAGTACGCCGCAATGAGGAGGGACGAGGGAAAAGGCAGTAGATGGGCCTTTTTCAGCAACCTGCTAATTTTTAATCAGGATCGTGGGTATTACCGACATACCCACCCGAAGCTGGGGAAGATTTTTTTGGTCCTGATCTAAAACGATCTTGACCGGGATCCTTTGAACGATTTTAACAAAATTCCCGGTGGCGTTTTCCGGGGGAAAAAGAGAAAAGGCCGCGCCGGTGCCGGCCATGATGCTTTCCACCCGGCCTTGGAGTTTGTCCCCTGAAAAGGTATCGACCTTGATGGAAACCCTTTGCCCGGCTTTGACCCGGGTCAGCTCGGTTTCTTTGTAATTGGCCACGATCCACAGATTTTCCAGAGGGACCAAGGCGATAATAGGCTGACCGGCCTGGACCTGATTGCCGACTTCAATATTCTTTTTGGTGATGTGCCCTCGGGCCGGGGCCTTGATTTGGGTGTAGGACAACTGAAGCCGGGATTGTTCCAGCCGGGCCTCGGCTAAGGCCAATTCCGCTTTGGCCGCCTTGGCCATCTGTTCCTTGATCTTTACCGACTGTTTTCCGGTCCGGGCCATGTCCACCTGGGCCCTGGCCTTGTTGATTTGTTCCTGAAGCGACCCAAGGGTCTTTTGAAGGGCCTGCTGCCCAGCCAGGGAGGCGTTATAGCGGGCCTCAGCCACCTGATATTGGGTCAGGGCCTCATCAAATTGCTGTTTGGAAACAGCATGGTTTTTAAAGAGACTGTCAAACCGGTCCCGATCCAGTGTAGCCTTGTTCAAAATTGCAAGAAGACTTTTAGTCTCTTCCCGAGCTCTTTGCAGTTGGTCCCGGGCTTCCAAGAGATTTTTTTGAAAGGTCCCCACTCCGGCCGTTGATTCGTTGACCCGGGCCTGGGTCTGTTCCGATTCCAAAGGGACCGCTATTTGGGCCGAGGCCCAGCGGGCCTTGAGCGATTCCAGATTAGCCTGGGCCTGCTTATAAGCCACTTCATAATCAGTGGGGTCCAGGGTGGCGATCACCTGCCCGGCTTCCACCAATTGATTGTCCTGCACCATCACTTGCGCCACCGTCCCCGAAACGCGGAAGCTCAGGGAATAAATGGAGCCGGTCACATAGGCATCATCGGTAGAAATATGCGTTTGAGCATAGTGGTACCAGAATAAGCCGATGATCAGACCGATCAGAGCGACACTGCCCAGGATAAAGCCTGCCTTTTTTAGACGCTGATTGTTTTTGGGTTCATCTGCAGACATACGTTTTCCCTTTAATGCGAAAATAGATTTTAAACCGCCCTTAATCTTTGTCGAGGCTCTGTGGGGGCGGGTTTAAAACCCGCCTCTACGGTTATTTTCATTCTTCGTGGCCCCATTGGGGCATACATGTTTAATAGGGCTTTAAATTTGAACGGACCCGGTTCAAATTTTCATCCTTCAGGTTCCGCCAAAGCCGATGGATACTTCTTCTCCCTTGACAATAACCGGAATCCTCCGCTCCGGCGAAACCTTTAGAAACTCCTTTAGTTTTTCCGGATGGGCCGGCAGGTTAACATAAAGGATTTCTTCCCCTCGGTCTTGATAGGCCTCACGGGCCTTCCGGGTAAAGGGTCAGCCGTCCTTCCCATAGATAACGACCTTCGACAAAGTGTTTCTCCCTCTCCGCTCGGATGGGCAACGGTTAAAGGACTCACCCCTATAAGAAAAACCGGATTACTATAAAGGCGGGGTCGGGTTCTTGTCAATCTTATCTTTAATCGCTATTTCTGTTAGGAAACCCGGTAAACCCCGGGTCCAATTGGACCCCGAAGGTGTTCAGGAGCATAGATACCAGATTGTATTGCCCCACCGTCATGACAAGATCCATTAGTTGCTTTTCATCGTAACGTTTTGCCAGGGCGGTCCAGGTGGCCTCGGTGATAAAGGCATCGGTGTAAAGCTCATCGGCTGCGCGGAGCAGCGCCGCCTCAAATGGTTCCCATCCGGCAGCCTCGGGCCCTTTCGTAATCCGAATAATTTCTTCAGGATTTAGCCCGGCCTTTTCCCCTATACGGGAATGTTGCCCAAATTCATATTCCGACCCACAAAGCCAGCCAATGCGCAAGATCAGGATTTCACGATCTCGCACCGGTAAAGTGGATCCCCTCAAAATATAAGAAGCGAAGGTAAGCCACCTTTCGGCCATCTTGGGATGGCGGGCCATGGTTGAAAAAACATTAAGGACCCGCCCACCCCTGATGAGAGGGGTCAATATTTTTCGTTGTTCTTCAGTCCATTCAGCTTCGGCCAGGGCTTTCAGCCGAGGTTCTTTGAGACGCACAGGTTCCTCCCTATTCCGGTTAATGGTGGTGGCCTTAGGTTCTCTTCGACCTTTCCAATTTCATCGTCACCAGATTATAGGGATCAGGACATTGAACCTGAATCTTGTCCCCTTCCCACCAGGGAAGATTCCCGCCGAACTGAAAGGTCGAGAGGCTGGGGAAAATATCATGGTAGAAGTAGCCACACAATCCGGCGGGGTTGTGGCAACTGATCTCCAAGCTTTCACCCACCTGATGACCGGCGTTGCATTTTCCCTTGACCCCGGTAATGGTGGCCGTTACTTTTTGCCCTACCTTTGGATCTTGAGCCATTTTCTCATACCTCCTTTTTCTTCCTTCTGATATTTTTCATTTCGTCGGTTCAACCCTTCGAGGAAAGGATTTGAGGAGGGATACCGGAAGTCGAGGGCATAGTGCCCGCCCTTATGCCGATTCCTTGCTCTCCCGAAGGAGCCGCTTGTCTTCCACCCGCATAGTCACCTGCAGGGCATCGAAATACTCCAATAATGGAATAGTATATTTCCTGGAAGTTTGGGTCATGTCCTTGAATTCCGGAGTGGTGATTTCCCTTTTTTCTTTAAGCCACTGGATCAGTCTTTTTTTGAGCCCTTCGATAACTTGTTTATGAAAATACAGGTCCTCCTTGACCTTGACTAATTTTCCCTCTTTGACCATCAACTCCAGGACCTCTCTCGGTTGTCCTTTGGGAAACTGTTCCACCAATTCTTTAAAATAGGGAGGTTGCAGCCCGCTTTTTAGATAGACCTTTTCCAGGCTATCCTGGACGGCCTGCTGGTCCTCTTTTAATTGAACCTTATGATTTAAGAGGCGAACCAGTTCCTTTTCCTGAACCAGAATTTTCTGCTCGCCCAATTGATTTAACAAAAAATTGAAAAGCTTGGTCTCCCGGATCTGGGGCAAACGGGACTTCAATTCTTCTTTTGGCAATCCGGGCTTCAAAGGATTGGCCTGGTGATAGCCTTCCAGTTCCTGCCTTGCTGCCTTGCTGAGCTTGGCCAACTCCAGTTGGTGGATGATGATCTTATTTTCCTTATCCCATTGAATGAGCACCTTCTGGGAAAGGAGTTCCTTGAGCAGATCATCCAATTTTTTGGGAGAAAGGGACAGGACCTGACCCAATTTCTGGCGTGATACCCCGTTTGCCCCGGCCAGGAGGACCTGTAAGGCCACCTTTTCCAAATCGGTTCCCGACTTGAGAACCCAGAGCTGCTCGATGACTTCAGGGTTCAAACGTTTGTGCTTAGTTGGTATGACATTCAGGACCTCGGCTCCGCCAATGGTTTGAACCGGTGAATAACTGCGGATGACGGCCAAATCCCCGGGCAACAAGGCCAACCGGTCGGTTAAGCGCAATTGGCAAAATCCGATTTCACCGGGTTTGATCTCCTCCCCTTCCAGGAGGAGGAGCCGGCCTAAAATCTCGCTGGTCCCGCTATGAAATCGTATCTGACTACGATGCTTCAAGGGTCTTTGAGCGGATTTCAGAAGGCGGACTTGAAGATCCAATAAGAGGGTCGGATACAACCCCAAGGCGGAGGCAACCACATCCCCCCGGTTTACCGTGGCCTTTTCAATCCCCTGCAGATTGATGGCTGTGCGCAGCCCGGCCCGGACCTGTTCGGTATCCTGGTTATGGACCTGAATACCGCGGACCTTGGCCTGGATCTCCTGGGGATAAAGCATAACCTGATCCCCCACGGACAGGCTGCCGGAGACTGCCGTTCCCGTGATCACCGTTCCGAACCCCCGCATAGTAAAGACCCGGTCCACCGGAAGCCTGAAAATGCCGGCAGAAGAACGCTCCTCCACTTCGTTCGAAAGTCTTTCCAGGACCACAATCAGTTCCGGGATCCCCTGACCGGTTGAGGAGGAGACCGGCAGGATCAAGGCTCCTTCCAAAAAGGTCCCCTTTAAAAATTCTTTGATATCCTCCTGGACGAGGCCCAGCCAATCTTCTTCGACCATATCGATTTTGGTCAGGACCACCAGGCCTTTTTTAATCCCCAAGAGACTGCAGATATCCAAATGTTCCCGAGTTTGGGGCATAACCCCCTCATCGGCGGCTATAATCAAGGCCACCAGGTCGATGGTACTGGCGCCAGCCACCATGTTTTTGATAAACCGCTCATGACCGGGGACATCGATGATCCCCAAACGCTGGCCATTGGGCAGGTCCAGGTAGGCGAAGCCCAATTCAATGGTGATCCCCCGTTCTTTTTCCTCTTTAAGGCGGTCGGTCTCGATCCCCGTCAAGGCCCGGACCAGGCTGGTTTTGCCGTGGTCGATATGTCCTGCCGTACCCAGAATAATCTGTTTCATCTATCGGCTTTCTTCAATCGGTGATAATTTGGATGATAAAAAATTTCAAAACCGGTCATTGGCATTATTTCCCATCTCCCTTCAACCCTGTCAAGCCAAAAATTTTAACACCTTTTCTTTACAAAGGCCTATGGAGTCATTATAATAATTCTATTAATTTCGACG
The DNA here is from genome assembly GCA_963838485.1 of uncultured delta proteobacterium. Lineage (GTDB taxonomy): Bacteria > Desulfobacterota > RBG-13-43-22 > RBG-13-43-22 > RBG-13-43-22 > RBG-13-43-22. Next base: position 24,722 of record CAWIRY010000036.1, read on the forward strand.
AGGTTGGAATTAATAAAATTATTAGGGGCAGGCGCTTCCAGGCGATGGCCCCAGGAATGGGAAGGAGGAACCAACGTGGTAAGCGATTTTTCCCGACTTCACGGTCAAATGAGACGCTTGATGGATAATATGTTGTATCAAGTCAGCCCCCGTTTTTTGTTGGACCAAAGGATGTGGTCCCCTCAGATGGATATACTGGAAACACCCGAGTCGTTTATGATCGTCGCCGATGTCTCCGGTTTACAAAAGGAAAAAATTCAGATTACCGTAAAAAGAAACCTGGTCCACCTGTCCGGCAAAAGAGAGCGGCCCCCCATGGGCAATGCCGTTCGATACCTTCAAATGGAAATCGAATATGGCTCCTTTGAGCGGACCTTTGAACTACCCGTTCTGGTAGATGAGTCGCGGATTGAGGCCCATTACCGGGAAGGACTGCTCACCGTGGTTTTGCCCAAGAAGCGGTCCCTTAAGAAAACCATTCCTATTCAGTCTGAATAAATTTCAGTTAAGATATAAGGAGCATCCCATGGAAAATAACGAAACCCCTATACCCCTCCAAACACAGGTTTTGACCATACCGGAAGAAATCCCTCTTTTGCCGGTCACGGATATGGCCTTATTTCCCAAGATGGTCATGCCTTTGATGATCTGGGAGAAAAGCTGGGTCCAAGTGGTAGATGAGGCCCTGATGAAGGACCACTTGATCGGGTTGATTATGATTAAAGGCAAAGGCCACGATCCCCTGACTTCGGACGATCTCTATTTAAATGGAACCGTGGGGTCTATTTTGAAGATGGCCAAAGTCCCTGAGGGAGGGGTGCGGTTGATGGTCCAGGGCCTTTCCCGATTTAAGATCATCGAATTTACGGCCACCGCCCCTTATTTCAAGGCCCGGATTGAGGTCGTCAAAGATCAATTGGAATCGAATATCGAATTAGATGCCTTGACCAACAGTGTCCGGGGACTCTTCAACAAAGTTCTGGAGTTGTCCCCTTATCTTCCTTCCGAGTTGGGTCTTTTGGCCCAAAATGTGGAAGACCCCGGTTCTCTGGCCGACATGATCGCCTCCACCTTGAATGTCTCCAAAGAAGACAAACAGGAGATCCTGGAAATCCTGGCCGTCAAACAAAGGCTGCAAAAGTTAACGGTGCTCCTGACCAAGGAATTAGAGGTCCTGGAGCTGGGCAAGAAGATCCAGTCCGAAGTCAAAGAAGGAATCGATAAAACCCAACGGGAATATTATCTCCGGGAACAGCTCAAGGCCATCCAAAAAGAACTTGGGGAAAAGGATGAAAAATCCCTGGAGATTGAAGAATATCGGAAAAAAATAGTCGAGCGGAAGTTGTCTCCGGCCGCCGCCAAGGAAGCGGAACGGGAACTGGACCGCTTGGCCAGGATGAGTCCTTCCTCCCCGGAATATACGGTCGCCCTCTCTTATCTGGACTGGTTGACCGAACTCCCCTGGGGGGTCCAGACCGAGGACAATTTGGATATTGAAGCAGCCGCCAAGGTCTTGGATGAGGATCATTTTGACCTCGAAAAGGTCAAGAAAAGGATCTTGGAGTACCTGGCAGTTCGCAAACTCAAACCGGACATGAAAGGCCCTATCCTCTGCTTTGCCGGCCCTCCCGGCACGGGAAAGACCTCTTTGGGCCGTTCCATCGCCCGGGCCCTGGGCCGAAAATTCGTCCGTCTCTCCCTCGGCGGTGTTCGGGATGAAGCGGAGATTCGAGGCCATCGACGGACCTATGTGGGGGCCCTTCCTGGCAGGATCCTCCAGGGCTTGAAGAAGGCCGGCTCCAATAATCCGGTTTTTATCCTGGATGAAATCGACAAGGTGGGGGCCGATTTCCGGGGCGATCCTTCCTCGGCCCTTTTGGAAGTCCTGGACCCGGAACAAAATTCGACCTTTTCCGATCATTATCTGGAAGTGGAATTCGACCTTTCCAAAGTCATGTTTATCACCACGGCCAATATTCTGGATACGATTCCGGCGGCCTTGCGGGACCGCATGGAAGTTTTGGACCTGGTTGGATACATTGAGGAAGAAAAGGTACAGATCGCCCAGAAGTATCTGATCCCAAAACAATTAAAGGAACACGGCCTGACGGAAAAAAACCTTGCCATTCATAAAAAGGCCCTACAGACGATCATCCGCTCCTATACCCGGGAGGCTGGCCTTCGAAACCTGGAACGGGAGATCGCCTCAATTTGCCGTGGGGTGGCCAAAGAGATCGCCGAAGGTAAGATCAAAGAAAAGAAGATTTCCCCGGATGATCTGCATCAATACCTGGGACCGATCCACTTCTTTTCCGAGGTGGCTGAACGGACCCAAGAACCGGGGGTAGCCACGGGATTGGCCTGGACCCAGGCAGGGGGGGATATTCTCTTTATAGAAGCGACCAAAATGCCCGGTAGAAGGACCTTGACCTTAACCGGCCAATTAGGCGATGTCATGAAGGAATCAGCCGGAGCCGCCCTGAGTTACATCCGTTCCAAGGCCGCTCAATTGGGCGTCGAGGAGGATTTCTATGAAAAGAACGACATCCATGTTCATGTCCCGGCCGGGGCCATACCCAAGGACGGCCCGTCGGCTGGGGTCACCATGATGACGGCTATGACCTCCCTGTTAACCAACAGGCCGGTCCGGGGAGATCTGGCCATGACCGGTGAGATCACCCTGCGAGGTTTGGTCCTGCCAGTGGGGGGAATTAAGGAGAAGGTCCTGGCCGCCAAAAGGGCGGGGATAGGGACCATTATCCTTCCCAAAAAGAATGAAAAAGACCTGGAAGATATTCCTCCTCATTTAAAGAAAGGTTTGAAGTTCCATTTTGTAGAACGTATGGACGAGGTCTTTGACTTAGCCCTTTGCGCGAAAGCCGCGGCCTGCAAGAGATGAACATGGGTTGCGGGTTACTGGTTACGGGTGGTTAGAGAAAAAATTACGCTTTCTTAACCCTTAATCCGCAACTCACAACAGAAAAATTTCAAATCTCTGTGGTTAAGATTTAAAGGAAAGAAACTATCCAGTGGAAAGATTGATTGATCTCCATACCCATTCAACGGCCTCCGACGGCAGCTTATCCCCCAAAGACTTGGTCAGGTACGCTAAAAAAAAGGGGGCGGCAGCCATTTCCCTGACCGATCATGACACGGTTGAAGGATTGGAGGAGGCCTTAACCGCCGGGCTGGAGCAAGATCTTGAGGTCATACCGGGCCTGGAGATTAGCGCCCAATATGAGGGAGGGACGATGCATATCCTGGGTTATTACATCGATCCCTCCGACCTTGTCCTGAATCAGGAACTCTACAGGCTTCAGGAGGCCAGGAAGGAACGAAATCCTAAAATCGTCCAAAAACTCCAAGCCCTGGGGATTCCCATTACCTATGATCAGATCCAGGCCCTGGCTAAAGGACAGATTGGCCGCCCTCACATCGCCCAGGTCCTATTCCAGCTTGGGGTCGTCTCCTCACTGAAAGAAGCCTTTCAAAAATATTTGACCAAAGGGGCCTTGGCCTATGTGGAAAAATTTCGGTTTTCCCCCCGGAAGGCCATTTCTCTCATCCTGCGGGCCGGCGGAATTCCAATTCTGGCCCATCCCTTTACTTTAAATTGTCCTTCATTAAGGGATCTTAAAGTATTGGTTAAAGATTTAAAGGCCAAGGGTCTTTATGGAATGGAAGTTTTTTATCCAGAACATACGGCCGAACAAACCCGGGACTATTTATCTCTGGTCAGGGAATTGGATCTTCTTTACACCGGGGGTAGCGATTATCACGGAAACAACAGAGAACAAGCGGACCTGCTGACCGGCAATGGAAATTTAAAGATCCCTTATGAGGTCGCCGAAAACCTGAAGGCCTGCCGCTCAAATTCGGAGTTGGGCCTGCGGATTGCCGGTTGACGGTCATAAAAAATGAAAAGTCGGGATAATCCTGTTTTGCCTTCTTCTATCCAATCTCTGAATTCCAACCCGCCCATGTTTCCAACTTTCGAAGACCTCTCCCTTAAGCATCAAAGCCTTATCGAAGATTTTCTAAGGGGGTATCCTCCGGAAATCTCCGAGATGACCTTCACCAACCTGTTTATCTGGAGGCATTATTACCAGTTTCAGGTCTCCCTTCATAAGGGTTTCCTGACCTTTAAGGCCCATCCACCGGAAACGACACCTTTCTTCTTACCTCCCCTGGGGAAGGGAGATTTTGCCTCCTGGGCTTTCGACGGTCTGGACTTCTTAAAGGCCCAAGGGTTTCCACCCCGTTTAAGCCGTATTCCTGAGTCGGCCCTCAATGCCTTCTCTTCCCTGCCGAATCTAAAGACCATTTTCGACCGGGACAACAGCGGTTGTGGTGAATGAGCCATGAGCCATGTTTTTTGTTTTTTTTTTTTTTTTTTTTTTTTTTTTTTTTTTTTTTTTAAAAGCCCAGGACAAATATTCCTTCCAGGGAGGTAAGAAAGAAAGGTGTCGTTTCCGGTGGATGGGCCTTAAAGGTCAGGAAACCCTTATGAAGGGAGACCTGAAACTGGTAATAATGCCTCCAGATAAACAGGTTGGTGAAGGTCATCTCGAGATTTCCGGAGGATATCCCCTTGAGAAAATCTTCGATAAGGCTTTGATGCTTAAGGGAGAGGTCTTCGAAACTTGGAAACATGGGCGGTTGGAATTCAGAGATTGGATAGAAGAAGGCAAAACAGGATTATTCCGACTTTTCATTTTTTATGACCGTCAACCGGCAATCCGCAGGCCAACTTGCAACACAAATTAGAGACGGCAGGCCTTCAGGTTTTCGACGACCTCATAAGGGATCTTTAAATTCCCGTTGCCGGTCGGCGGGTCCACTTGTTCTCTGTTGTTTCCGCAGTTGAATAATGTCTACCCCCGTGTAAAGAAGATCCAATTCCCTGACCAGAGATAAATAGTCACGGGTTTGTTCGGCCGTATGTTCTGGATAAAAAACTTCCATTCCATAAAGACCCTTGGCCTTTAAATCTTTAACCAATACTTTAAGATCCCTTAATGAAGGACAATTTAAAGTAAAGGGATGGGCCAGAATTGGAATTCCGCCACCGCCAGGATAGAGAGGGTTTCCGGGGGGAAAACCGAAATTTTTCACATAGGCCAAGGCCCCTTTAGTCAAATATTTTTGAAAGGCTTCTTTCAGTGAGGAGACCGGCCCCCAACTGGAATAGGACCTGGCGATGTGAGGGCGGCCAATCTGTCCTTTAGCCAGGGCCTGGATCTGATCGAAGGTAATGGGAATCCCCAGGGCTTTTGGATTTTTGGACGATTTTATTCAGTTCCTTCCTGGCCTCCTGAAGCCTGTAGTTCCTGATTCCCGGGACAAGGTCGGAGGATCGATGTAATAACCCCAGTACGTACCTCCCCTCATCTGGGCGCTAATCTCCTAGGCCGGTATGACCTCAAGATCTTGCCTCAGCCCGCGGATAAGGCCTCCTCCAGTCCTTCAACCGTGTCATGATCGGTCAGGGAAATGGCTGCCGCCCCTTTTTTTAGCGTACCTAACCAAGTCTTTGGGGGGATAAGCTGCATCAGGAGGCCGTTGAATGGGTATGGAGATCAATCAATCTTTCCACCGAATAGTGTCTTTCCTTTAAATCTTAACCACAGAGATTTGAAATTTTTCTGTTGCGAGTTGCGGGTTAAGAAAGCGTAATTTTTTCTCTGAAAACTCGTAACCCGTAACCCGCAACCCATGTTCATCTCTTGCAGGCCACGGCTTTCACGCAAAGGGCTAAGTCAAAGACCTCGGTCCTACGTTCTACAAGTAATGGAACTTCAAACCTTTCTTTAAATGAGGAAAAGATTTCAGGTCTTTTTCATTCTTTTTGGGAAGGATAATGGTCCCTATCCCCCGCCCCCTTTTGGCGGCCAGGACCTTCTCCTTAATTCCCCCCACTGGCAGGACCAAACCTCGGCAAGAGGTGATCTCACCGGTCATGGCCAGATCTCCCGGACCGGCCTGTTGGTTAACAGGGAGGTCATAGCCCCCATCATGGTGACCCCAGCCGACGGGCCGTCCTTGGGTATCGCCCCCGCAGGGACATGAACATGGATGTCGTTCTTTTCATGAAATCCTCCTCGACACCCAATTGAGCGGCCTTGGAACGGATGTAACTCAGGGCGGCTCCGGCTGATTCCTTCATGACATCGCCTAATTCGGCCACGTTAAGGTCAAGGTCCTTCTACCGGGCATTTTGGTCGCTTCTATAAAGAAAATACCCCCCTGCCTAGGTCCAGGCCAATCCCGTGGCTACCCGGTTCTTGGGTCCGTTCGGCCACCTCGGAAAAAGAAATGGATCGGTCCCAGGTATTGATGCAACTCTTTTCCTTGATCTTACCTTCGGCGATATTTAACATTCCACGCAATTGAGGCGATCTCCCGTTCCAGGTTTCGAAGGCCAGCCTCCCGGGTATAGGAGCGGATAATCGTCTGGAGGGCCTTTTTATGAATGGCAAGGTTTTTTCATTGGGCGTGTTCCTTTAATTGTTTTGGGATCAGATACTTCTGGGCGATCTGTACCTTTTCTTCCTCAATGTATCCAACCAGGTCCAAAACTTCCATGCGCGTCCCCGCAAGGCCGCCGGAATCGTATCCAGAATATTGGCCGTGGTGATAAACATGACTTTGGAAAGGTCGAATTCCACTTCCAGATAATGATCGGAAAAGGTCGATTTTTGTTCCCGGGTCCAGGACTTCCAAAAGGGCCGAGGAAGGATCGCCCCGGAAATCGCCGCCTTGTCGATTTCATCCAGGATAAAAACCAGATAATTGGAGCCGGCCTTCTTCAAGCCCTGGAGGATGTGCCAGGAAGGGCCCCCACATGGGTCGTCGATGGCCTGCATCATCTCCTCGGTGCCGACGGTGTTTCCGGCCTGCTCTCCGCGGGCTGGGAAATCTTCAAACTTGTCATCGCTGTTGCTGCGGCAAGCGCGGACCAGGGTTGCCGCAGATGTACCCCGCGTTCCACGCTCGCCCGGGGCTCGGCTGTGCCGCGGGCGGAGCGCCATCGCGTTCGCACCTTCCATGCCAGCCTGCTATGCGCCGTCCGGCGCGGGGGAACCTGCTACCGGCGACGTCTATGAGGTCGCTGACGCTGTGGCAGGGCTGGCGTCGGCC
>CAWIRY010000037.1:0-14158 GCA_963838485.1 uncultured delta proteobacterium
ATGTATCGCTGAAGAACCCGGGGCATTATTTGACATGGTTAAAACTCCTCAGTGATATTTTATTATACCCCTATGCCCACGAGACACCGGCGAAGCATGAAAAGGTTATTTTTGTGTTAAGCCCCCATGCCCGCCTGAAGCGGGCGTCACGAAACATGAAAATTTCCCCCCCTCCCTCACCCTCCCCCTCGGAGGGGGAGGGAAGGGGTGGGGGTGGACAAAGGTTATTTCGAACTAAACCCTCATGCCCGCCTGAAATGGGCACCGACGAAGCATGAAAATGACATCGTAGGGGCGGTTTAAAATCTATTTTCGACTAAATGGAGCTGGTGTTTCAAGGCAATATTTTTTATAATGGCAAAAAGTCATTAATTTCTCAACCAAAATATGAGGACAGGACCGATTATGGAACAGTCTATTTCCCGAACAGCCCGATGGATTCTGGAGGCCAAAAGGCTTATTGTCTTTGTCGGAGCGGGGTTGAGTACCGAATCGGGTATCCCCGATTTTCGAAGCCCGGGAGGAATCTGGAACCGTTATAACCCGGAAGATTTCTATTATCAAAACTTTATTGCCAGTGAAAAATCCCGCGAAAAATACTGGCAGATGGCTACGGAGATGTACCAAACACTTAAAACAGCCCGACCCAACCCGGCCCATCTGGCCATCGCCGACCTGGAGAAATTAGGCAAACTCGACCGGGTCATAACCCAGAATATCGACGGCCTCCATTTCAAAGCCGGCAATTCCGAGGGGAAGGTGATCGAGCTCCACGGATCGGCCCTCTTTGTTTATTGTCTCACCTGTCAGAAAAGATATGACCGTGATGAGATCCAGGAACGGCTACAAAAAGGCGCGAGGGTCCCTTACTGCGACAACTGCGGCGGGATCTTGAAACCGGCCACGATTTCCTTCGGCCAATCCCTGCCGGAGAGGGAGACCCAAGAAGCTTTTGAGAGGGCGGCTATGGCCGATCTCTTTATCGTCATCGGCTCTTCCCTGGTAGTCCAGCCGGCCGCTTCCCTGCCCCAAGTGGCCAAAAGAAACGGTGCCCGCCTGGTGATCATCAACCGGGAGCCGACTCCCTTGGACGACATGGCCGACCTGGTCATCCAAGGCCATGCCGGGCCGATCATGGCTGGTATAATAGGAGAGGTAAAAAAAGGATTCGAGGGGCCGGGGGTCAAGGGTTCAAGTGATGGCCGTTGAAATACACTATTCACTCGTCACGCGGTCCTTTTGAAGGCTCGGTTCGGATCGTAAAGCGCGTAGGGGTGATGGACTCGCCCCGGCAGAGGAAACATCTGCTGGGCGGGGTCAGACGGTCCCTCTTTTTAAAGACGAACCCGCATTTTCGGCAAACAGACGGCTGAACTAAAAATTTACCCTCCGGCAGCTTGGACCGCGAAATATGGGCCAGGTGTTCATAGACCTCCTTTTCCCGGATCCCCACGGCCTGGGAAATCTCTTTGGCCGTGAGTTCCCGGTCTTTCAAGAAGGAGATAATGGATTGACGAATCGTGCCCATAAAGAATCTTTGTTATAGAAGCTTCTTTCTGATGTTAACCAGTTATGATGATCCTGTAAAAAGTCAAAAAGCGCCCTTTTTCATCTTTCCGGCGAAAGCCGGATCCAGGGAATCCACCTACTTCTGGACCCCGGCTTTCGCCGGGGTGACGACCGGAGGGACGTTTTACAAAGCCATCAGTTATGACGGACACGTAATAAAGTCTCCTCATTCGTCTCCAAGGCTACCATCGAATGCCTCAATTTGGAAGCAAAAGCCGTGGTCCGAACACCGTCCTCAGTCCCACCATTATAAACAATATTAGAAATCCTGACAAAAAGTGTCAAGGGTTGATGATCGGGATCTCTCGTATCGTCTATTGTCAGACGAAACCCCGATATGTTATAAAATAAACATTCAAATAATTAAAAGGACGATCAGATGGTCACGCTTGAAAACCTGACCAAAGATTACGGCAAGGTCAGGGCCCTCCATTCTCTGTCCCTTGAAATCCGTCAGGGAGAAATATTCGGCCTCCTGGGTCCCAATGGAGCCGGGAAGACCACTACCATCAAGGTTTTAAATACCTTAGTCAAACCAACCTCCGGTCGGGCGTTGCTGGATGGATTCGATGTGGTCCGGGATCCTTTAGCCATCAAACAACGGATCGGGGTGGTTCCTCAGGAAAATAATCTCGACCGGGACCTGACGGCCCATGAGAATTTAAAAATCTATGGGTTACTTCATCATATTCCGGACCTGGCTCAAAAAATCGAGGAGCAACTGAAATCCGTAGATCTGTGGGAGAGACGAAACGATCCGGTCCAAAATTTTTCCGGGGGCATGCAGCGCCGGCTGCTCATCGCCCGGGCCGTATTGGGAAATCCTCAAATCCTTTTTTTAGACGAGCCGACCATTGGTCTGGACCCCCAGGTCCGCCGGGAGATCTGGAACCGGATCCGCCGGATCAGGACCCAGGGCGGAACCATCCTCTTGACCACCCATTATATCGAAGAAGCCGAGGCCTTGAGCGATCGGGTGGGGATTCTTTCCAAGGGAAAGCTGATTGCCCTGGATACACCGGAGAATCTAAAAAAATTGGTCGGTGAATACGTAGTCGAAACCCTGAGCAAGGACGGCAGCAAGGTTTACCAAATGTGCCAGAACCGAGAAGATGCCCAATGCCAGCTCCATGAGGCGGAAAATGAGATGACTTTTCGAAAGGCCAATCTGGAAGATGTCTTTGTTAAGTTGACCGGCGAAAAGATAATTCAATAAGGGGAAAAAATAAAGGCTATGAACTGGTATCCCATCTTCCTCCGGGAGATGTTGCAATTCAAAAAGAAGCTTTTCCGCCTGGGCTACATCTTTACCTCCATGATGGTCCCTTTACTCTATCTGTTGGCCTTCGGATTGGGCCTGGGCCGGAGTGTTCGAGTTTCCGGGGGCAGTTATTTGAATTATCTCCTCCCCGGCCTGGTGGCCATGAGTTCCATGAACAATTCCTATAACTGGGTGGCCAGCGGGCTGAACCTGAGCCGTCTTTATTTCAAAACCTTTCAGGTCCTGGTCCAGGCCCCGATCGCTTCCACCTCCATCATGATCGGCTATGTGATCTCCGGTATGGTCCGCGGGCTTTTCGCCTCCTTGATGATCATCCTGGTGGGACTCTTCGCCGGTTCAGGATTTCATCTCTCCCTGGTTTTTGTTATGACCCTCCTGCTCAACTGTTTTTTGTTTTCCAATTTAGGCGTAATGGTGGGGATGATCACCAAGAGCCATGAGGACACTTCCACTTATGCCAATTTTTTTATCCTGCCCATGGTCTTTTTCAGCGGCACCTTTTTCCCTATCGACCGCATGCCTTCATCATTGAAGGGGATCATCCTCTGTCTGCCCCTGACCCATGCCAATATCCTGATCAGAAAATCAGCCCTCGACAGTCAGGGCTGGCTGGCCGTTTTGGTCATGGGTGCCTATGCCGCCTTATTTTTTATTTTGGGTTCCCGGATGATAAAAAATTACAGCGAGTAAATGACCCTCTGCATGTTTTCTGTTAAGTCTAAATGCCCGCCTGAGCGGATGTCTCGAAGCATGAAAACAGGTCCAAGGTTAAAGGTTCAAGGATCGAGGATAAATCTGTCTTTCCTTTCGCCTCGCACCTCGTACCTTTCGCCTGTCTTTTCAGGCCAGACGGGCTTTTAATTTAAGGTAGGGGCCGCCGTCGGTCACCTTGACCCATTCCTTGTTCCCTTTGCCGCACATGCCCAGGCCGTTGATCTCGACCCGGTCTCCGACCATGGAAATGGACTGAAGCAGGTCCGGTACATACCCGGTAACGATCACCGGCGTAAAGATCCGGCCGGTTAAGGCTCCGTTTTTTATTTCTTCGGCGTAATAGCCCTCCAATTGAATCCCCCACCCCTTGGGGTCTTCCATACCGTTGGAGGGATGGTCTAAAAAAAATCCCTTTTCAATAGAACCCACCATTCGCTCAAAGGATTCTTTTCCCGGTCCGAAATAGGTGTTGGTCATCCGGGCATAGACCTTGCGTTCGAAGGATTCCCGGCGCCCATTGGCTGACCGGACCAGCCCCAAACGCAGGGCTGAATTGAGGTCGGTCATTCCTTGTTTCAGAATGCCTTTTTCGATGATTCGGGTTTCCCTGGCCAGCTCACCCTCGTGGTCAAAGAAAAACGAGGCGGCCTGGCCGGGAAGGGCCGGTGAATCGAACATATCCACCAAGGGAGAGGCTACCGGCTTACCCAGATACGCTTCACCCCTGGCCCTCTTTTTTAAAAACATGTCCGTTTCTATGCCGTGGCCGAAGGCCTCATGGGCAAAGATGCCAGCGAATTCCGGGGAAAAGATACAATCGTAGGTGCCCGGGTGCAGACGAGGGGCACCTAAAAGTTTCCCGCAGTCTTCCACCAGCCGTTCCAGCTTTTCCTCCGGTATAAAGGCCTTTTCATATCCCCCTTGAAGGGCCTGACCGGTATGGAGATGGACCGAACGGCCGTCCTGGCTCATAACCACCATGGCCGCCGCCTGGGTCCGGCGCAGATCCTGAAAGAGGACCTTTTGGCGATTGACAAAAAGCTCCTGGGTGCGCACATGGGCATACTGGCAAGTGGTCTGGACAATCCGTTGGTCCTTTTGTTGAAGCCGGTCTTTTAATGCCTTGCAGGCCCCGATCTTCTCCTCCAGGGGTATGGCCTCAGGATATTTCTCGACGGAGACAAAAAAATCCTTCTCCAGCTTCGGCCCGGGATCAATGGAAGGCCCGTCATAAAAAACCCCCTGTGTTTTTCCCATTTCTCTGAGCTGCCGGGAGATCTTGGTAAGACCTTCTTCGGACAGCTCCGAAATGGCGGCCTCCAAAAAACAGCGGCCGTTGAAAACGGTCAACACCGCCCCTCGCGCCGGGTCCAGGAGTTCGGCCTGCTGCTGCCGGGTCTGAACCGTCAGGCGCTCGCCGAAGGTTTCCGTGGCCAGGAGCGCGGCATAAGGGAAATCCCGTTCCAGGTCAAAGACCACATCCCGGGCATAAGACTTAAAAAGATTCGAGCTGAGCATAGAACACCCAAGTCGTTTAAAATGATTCTCAGGCCCGGTTATTCTCTTCCCTGTACCGCAACCGGGGTGTTTCGATCATTACCGTTGTCCCAGGAGGGACCGAATGGGTGAGCCAGACATTCCCGCCGATAACCGAACCGGCCCCGATGATCGTCTCTCCGCCCAAAATCGTCGCACCGGCATAGATGGTTACCCGGTCCTCGATGGTGGGGTGCCGCTTTTGTCTTCTGAGCAGTTCCCCTTGTTCTTCCATGGGCAGACTCAGGGCACCCAAGGTTACTCCCTGATAGAGGCGGACGTGATCCCCAATGACACAGGTCTCCCCGATAACCACCCCCGTCCCGTGATCAATAAAAAAATGGCGCCCGATCCGGGCCCCGGGATTGATGTCAATACCGGTTATGCTATGGGCGTATTCGGTCATCATCCTGGGGAGCAAAGGTATTTCCTGGACGACCAACTCATGGGCCAGCCGATAGATGGAAATGGTCGAGAGGCTTGGATAGCTGAAGATGATCTCGTCGAAACTTTTGGCCGCCGGGTCTCCCTGATAAGCGGCCCGAACGTCGTCCCCCAGGATATTCCGGATCAGAGGCAGTTTTTTTAATAAAATAAGGGCTTCCCGTTGACCCCTTTCGAGGCACTGGGTGCAGACTTGCTGTTGGCGGCGGCATTCGTGCCGGATGCTCAAGGAAATTTGCTTGGAAAGGATTTCGAAAAGGGCGTTGATTTCAATCCCTGTCTGATAAGTGAGGGTAACCCCGTCCAATTCCTGCTGTCCAAAATAACCGGGAAACAGGACCCGCTTCAATCGTTCGCAGACTTCAATGATGGCCTCTCTGGAGGGCAACCCCACCAGGTTCAGGTGATGGAAAGTTCCCGAATCCTGACAGCTTTCTACCAGCTCGGAAACAATGCCCGGGAGTTCCCGGCGGTACAAAGGAGGCTGGGTGCATTCTCCCCCTTCTTCTACGGGGAGGGGACGTTGAGGTTCGTCAAGCCGGCAGGTCTGATTTGATTTTTCCATTTCCATGAGGGTCAACTCCTTTTATCGGTTAAAGAATGGTATCATAAAAACTGGCCTGGAACCAGACTTTGTTTGACAACCGATTAAGACTTGCCCCCTTTGGGCAGATATGGTACGATCCCTGCCATTAACTTCATTTATGCCTGATCAATAAAGGGGGGAGACTATGGCTTCTGTAAATAAAGTTATTTTGATCGGAAATCTCGGGGCTGATCCTGAACTGCGTTATACCGCCACCGGAACAGCCGTCGCCAATTTCAGGTTGGCCACCAAGGATGCCTGGACCGGTAAAGACGGAAACAAGGAAGAACGCACCGAATGGCACCGGATTGTGGCCTGGGGCCGTCTTGGAGAAATCTGCGGCGAGTATTTAGCCAAAGGCAAACAGGTTTACGTGGAAGGGAAGATACAGACCCGAAGCTGGGAGGACCGGGATGGGAATAAGCGATACACCACCGAGGTCCTGGCCCAGACCATGCAGATGTTGGGGTCGGCAGGAGAACGGGTCCCTTCGGAAAAAGAATTCGGGGGTAAGGAATTCGGCGGCGATGCTCAACCTGGGGGGACTTTCCCGGAAGAAGATATCCCCTTTTAGTCCTGCGACAACTCTTCCACCAGCCTTAAAAACTCCTGGGAATTCCGGTAGCGATGAAGAAACTTCTGGTAGTCCAGCCAGGACTTCCAAACCTCCAGCCAGGCCTGGTTATGATAATATTCCCGCCCCCCTCTCGGAGATAAGCCGGTGATCAAGAGTTGATAAATCCGATATTCCTCCCAACAACCCTGGCAGAGCCTTAACGGCAAGGCCTCGGAGATGAATTGAGTCTCCGGGACCTCTAATTGGGAACCACACTTGGCACATTTAAAATGACAGGCCGTGCACTGCATGGCCATCCGGAAGGAATCCAATCTTTTTTTCTTTTCCTTGGAAAGGATCTCTTCTTTCTGCTTCCGTAAACGCTCTTCAAAAGGAATGACGTCGGCCATTTCAATCTTCCTCCATCCCTTTATTTATTTTAAATACTTTTTGAATCCAATCAATTTTCTTATCTTTCAAATCCTTATGGTCCTGTTGTTTTAGAAAAGTGATGGGGTCATGAAGGACCTTGTTGATGATGGCCGAGGTCATGATCTCCATCGCCTTCTGCTGCTCGGGTTTTAATCCCTTCAGGGCCGGTCCGGCCTTTTTCCATTCCCCCTGAAGGATATCGTCCATTTTTTTTCGCATGGCCAAGATGGTCGGGACCACCTCGAGTCCTTCCAACCAGGATCGGAATTTAATGGACTCTTCTTGAACGATCCGTTCGGCTTGCAGGGCCTCCTGTTTTCTTCCGGCGACATTCTGGTCTACGATCCCCTGGAGATCATCGATATCATAGAGATAGACATTATCCAGGGTGTTGATCCTGGGTTCAATGTCCCTGGGCACGGCAATATCAATAAAAAAAAGAGGCCTCTGTTTCCTTTGTTTCATGGTGCTTTTGACTTGAGGATAAAAAATAATAGGCTCAGGAGCCCCCGTTGAACTAATGACAATATCGCTCTCCATTAAGGCCGAAGGGATCTCCTCTAAGGAAACAACCCGGCCTTGCCAGCGTCTGGCTAATTCCATGGCCCGCTCCAGGGTTCGATTGGCGACGATAATTTTCTGGACCCGGTTGTTCAAAAGGTGTTCGGCAGCCAGCTCGGCCATCTCCCCGGCCCCGATCAACAAGACCCTTTTCCCGGCCAGGTCTTGAAAGATCTTTTTAGCCAACTCGACGGCGGCGAAACTGATCGATACGGCATGGCTGGCAATTCCGGTTTCGGTACGGATCCGTTTGGCCACCGAAAAGGTCTTATGGAGCAAGCGGTTGAGGATGACCCCGGTACTATTCTGGCTTACCGCCTCCTGATAGGCCTCTTTGATCTGACCCAGGATCTGCGGTTCTCCGACAACCATAGAGTCCAGACTGGCGGCTACCCGGAAAAGATGCCGGACCGCCTCATCGGCCCGATAGATATAACTTCCGGGGATAAGGTCGGAAGGGGACTTTAAGGCCCCTGTCGACCAAAATTGGATCAACTCCTTTACCGTCCGATCGGGCTCTTCCGAGGCAAAAATGATTTCCACTCGGTTGCAGGTAGTCAGGAAGAGGATTTCCTCCAGGCCGGATATTTCCTTGAGGCGGGCAAGGGGCGGCCCTTGCTGGTTTAAAAAGCCGCTCAACTGCTCCCGCAATTCCACGGGAGCAGTTTTATAGTTGAGGCCGATAACGACTATTTCCAAATTAAACCCTTTTTAATAAAAGATGACTCAGGGAATATTTTTTTTCTTCAACGATTCCGGGGCCTGAATGGCCGGGGCATTAAAAGCGGAAAAACTATGATATCCTTTAACCAAAAAATTAATTCCCAAAAAGGAAAAGATCAAAACCAGAAACCCGATTATGGAGATCATGGCCGAACGACGGCCTCGCCAGCCGGTTACCAAACGGCCGTGCAGCAAGACGGCGTAAATGAGCCAGGTGATCAAGGACCAAACCTCTTTGGCATCCCATCTCCAGAAAGTCCCCAGGGTATATTGGGCAAAGATGGCCCCGCTGAGCATGCCCAGGGTCAAAAGCGGGAATCCCAGGATCAGGCAGTTGTAATTCAGCGAGTCCAAGACCTCCAAAGATGGGAGCCGATGGTAAAAAAGACCAAGGTGTTTAGATTTGATCTGACGTTCCTGGATGAGATACATAATTCCGGCCAGGAAGGCGATGGCAAAAACCCCGTTGCCTAAAAAGATGGTCCCCACGTGAACCATCAACCAAAGGTTGCGCAATAAGGGATTGGCCGGGCCGGTCGGAGGATGGAGAAAGGAAGAACTGATCATCATTACCGCCGCCAGGGGGGAAAGGAAAGAACCGAGGACCAAGATATTAAATCGCAGTTGGATCAAAAGATACATCCCGATGATCGCATAAGCAAACAGGGATAAGGACTCGCCCAGGTTTTGGATCGGGAAAAAACCGGTTTGGATATACCAGAAGCCTATGGCCAAGGTATGGCTCTAAAAATCCTATAAAAATAAGCCCATAAGAAATTCGGGCCATGGGTTTCAATTGAAAGATAATAAACAAAATATACCCCAGGCTGCCTAACAGATAGAGGCTTAAGGCGCATTTAAAAAACAAATAGGTCATAGATCCTCACCGAAGGGGTCGGGAAAATTGGTTTAAAATTTCGGTTAATCGGGGCCGCGGCAAAGGAGGGTCCAGGAGATTATCCAATAATTCATAAACCGGTTCTAAAGTTCCGGCCTCCAGCCAGGATAAAAGGGGCGAATCGATCAGGGCCTCAAAAATTTTTTGGTTTTCCAACTGGGCCAATCCCCGGGACAGGACTTGGGACCGAATATGGCCTAACAGCTCAAGATACCCGCCATAACTTTCCGGGAATTCTCTTTCTAAGGCCTGACGAATTTTTTTGGCCAGGGCCGGGCTTGCCCCGGAAGTGGAGACGGCGACAGTCAGATCCCCCCGGCAGACCAGAGAGGGAAGGATGAAATTGCAATCCTGCGGATCATCGGCAATGTTGCATAATATCCCCCGCCCCCGGGCCTCACGACCTATTCTTCTATTAAGATCCAGATCATCGGTAGCCCCGATGATGAGGAATTTATCCTTTAAATATTGGGTTTCATAGGCCGGGGCCAGCAGAATAATCCGCTCTTGCCGCACCTGCTCATCAAGATAAGGGGTGAGTTCCCGGCTGATCAGATAAACCTCTGCCCCGCAGGACTGCAAGGTCTTTACCTTTCGTTCCCCCACCTGCCCTCCCCCGATCACCAAACAGGGGACATCTTGTAAATCCAGGAATACCGGATAATAGCGCATCGGAAGCCTTGATCGCTGCGGGTAATCATATGAATTGAGCAAATCTTTATACCTTTGTAATTTTACCATGAATTATCCTCTTGTCAACTTTTAGCTCGAATAACCCCCCAAAAAACCAATACTTGATAACCTTTAAGGAATGGTGTAATAATAAAAATCATGGCGACCGAACTGCTCATCAATACCCGTTCCTATGAGACACGGGTGGCTCTTATCGAAAACAATACCCTGGCGGAACTCCATGTAGAGAGACCGAACCGGCATAGCCTGGCCGGAAATATCTACAAAGGAAGGGTGATCCGGGTTCTTCCCGGCATGCAGGCCGCTTTCGTCGATATCGGGCTGGAACGGGCCGCCTTTTTATACATTACGGATGTGACCGATAATTTTGAAGAGTTTGAAGCTCTGATGAAGGATGAGGAGGAGGAAGATCTGGAAGAGGGCCTGGGGGAATTGGACGGCGAACTTGAAGAAAAGACGCCCTCCCATCCATTGTATTTTAACATTGAGGACTTGCTCAATGAAGGGCAGGAACTCCTGGTCCAGGTCGTCAGGGAACCTCTTGGCTCAAAAGGGGCCCGGATAACCACCCACATCTCTCTTCCGGGACGCCATCTGGTCCTCATGCCCACTATGGATCATGTGGGAGTCTCCCGCCGGATTGAAGACGAAGATGAGCGTAAAAAACTCCGGGAGCTATTAAATGCTATCAAACCCAACGGATTCGGACTTATTGCCCGAACAGCCAGCGAAGGGGGGTCGAAAGACAAAATCAAAACGGAAATGGATTTTTTGATCAAGCTCTATAATAACATCCAACAAAAAATGCCCCGGGCCCTTATTCCCAGTCTGATTCACCAAGACTTAAATATTACCCTCAGGGCCGTCCGGGATCTTTTTACCAAGGAAGTGGATCGCCTGATCATCGATTCACGGCCGGAATATGAACAAATTATGCAATTTATCGATACCTTTATGCCCAAATTAAAACATCTGGTCCATTTATATGAAGAAAGAGAACCCCTTTTTGACGGCTACGGGATTGAGGTGGAAGTAGGAAGGTCTTTGGGTAAAAAGGTTTGGCTTAAATCCGGCGGTTATATCGTCATTGAGGGTACCGAAGCCTTGACTTCCATCGATGTCAACACCGGCCGGTATGTGGGGAAGAGAAACCTGGAAGAAACCATTCTCAAGACTAATCTGGAAGCCGTTAAGGAGATCGCCTACCAGTTGCGGCTGCGCAATATCGGCGGCCTGGTGGTCATTGATTTTATTGACATGGGAAAAAAGGGGGATCGGGAAAAAGTCTTTAATGCCTTGAAAGAGGCCTTGAAGCGGGACAAGAACAAAACTAATGTCCTGAAGATGTCGGAACTGGGCCTGATTGAAATGACCCGGAAACGGACCCGGGAAAATCTGACCCGCCTGTTCCGGGAGCCTTGTTTTTATTGTGAGGGGGAAGGTTGGCTTAAATCCAAAAATTCCATCTGTTATCAAATCTTCCGTCAGATCGAGCGTGAGGCCTGGGAAATGCCTGGCGACAGACTGACCTTACAAGTCCATCCGGAGATCGCCGGTCTACTGTTGGATGAAGAGCATCCGGCCATGGACGAATTGGAACAAAGGATCGGTAAAAGAATTTCCGTGGAATCCAAAGAGACCCTGCATCTGGAACAATCTAAAATTTCCAATGAAAACTAATCCGATTTTTGAATTTTTTCTTGACAGGGAACCACGTTTTAGGATAAATTTTTTAAATTTAAGCTGGGCGGGTAGCTCAGCGGGAGAGCATCGGCCTTACAAGCCGAGGGTCACAGGTTCAAATCCTGTTCCGCCTACCATTTAGATCGGGGTCGTAGTTAAGTCGGTTATAACGCCGGCCTGTCACGCCGGAGGCCGCGGGTTCGAGTCCCGTCGACCCCGCCAGAAAATTCAGGGGGTTAGCCATAGAGGTTGCCCCCTTTTTCTTTTCCGGTTGCGTATTAGGTTGCGGATTGTTGGGTCATCGAGCCGGTCAACGGCCTCTTTATTTCCTTCCGGTGCCAGGTGCCCATAGACGTCTACAGTGACTTTGATACTATGGTGCCCTAACTGGTCTCGGATATAAGCCAGGGATTCCCCGGCCTGAATTAAAAGGGAGGCATACGAATGCCTCAGATCATGAATCCGGATTTTCCTTAAACCAGTCTTTCCCAGTGCCTTATTAAATACCCTGCTTCTCCAATGACTGGAATCCAAAGGGGTCCCGTCTTGGCTCAGGAAAATCCATTCCGGGACCTTTCCCCAGCCTTTCTTTGTCAACTGGAGGGACACATCAACCTTTCTGGACTTTCCGCTCTTGGGGGTTTCGATCTTTCCCCGGGAAAAACCTCTCTGGATGTTGATGAACCGTCTGTGAAAATCGATAGGTGATAGATGGCTTTTTGAAAAATTGCTGTAGTCGCCAACTTTCCTGGGTTGAAAAAACACAAGACTTCAAACGGAAATTAACGAAAAGCTGTTTGAAATTTATTGACTTTTTGGCAATAGAAGGGTACGAATTTAATAGTAAATTGATTTAGATCACTTATTGGTAACCTTCTTCCAAGGGAGTGTCGATATAAGAATAACGGACCCCATTTCTCTGAAGAGTGATGGGGTTTTGAATTTTTTGGCCGGGACGACCTTTATTATATGATCTGTTCATAAAGGAAAAAAAGCCATAGGTCTCATTAACCGTTAACTCTTTCAGAAGCGAGGAATAATATGAGTACGAATTTAGAAACCGATGTCTTGGTGGTGGGCGGAGGTGGCGCCGGCTTCAGGGCGGCCATTGCCGCCAGGGAGAAAGGGATCAAAGTTCTTCTGCTAAGCAAGGGTCCCCTGGCGCGCTGCGGGGCCACCCCGATGGCCGGGGCGGACTTCACCCTTGACGGACGGAGCATGAGTCAAATCGAAGGGTTGAAAGGAGATCCCAATGACAGCCCGGAAAAGGTTTTCAACGATATGGTCACCCAGGGGTGTTTCCTGAATAATCAAAAGCTCGTTGAGCAGTATATCCGGACGGCCCCCCAATGTTTAAAAGAATTGATTGAATGGGGGATACAGATCAAGATGTCGGATGAGCGCATGATTTTCACCACCGGAATAGGGATTATGGATGCTCTGCTCAAAAAGGCCCGGTCAATCGGTGTCGATCTGCTTGAGGACGTTTTTCTCCTGGACCTGGTCACCCGTGAAGGAAGGATCTCGGGGGCCATCGGGTTGGACATCCGGTCCGGCGAATTCGTGCGGTTCCGATGCAAGGCAGTGGTTATGGCCACAGGCGGCTGGCACAAAGCCTTCTGGCCCAATACGGGTATGCGGGACCTTTCAGGGGAAGGGATGGCCATGGCCCTTCGGGCCGGTGCCGACTTAGGAAACCTGGAATTTATCACCTTTTGTTGCAATGTCTTTTTACATCCTCCGATCTGGAGGGGCAGCATCGCCCCTTACATGATGATTCTGTTGGCGGGCGGCCGTTTGACCAACAGCCTGGGAGAAGAATTTTTGAAAAAGTATGACCCCTTCGTCGTCAAGATCGGAACATTAACGGAATGGAACAAGAGCTTCATTTCCCATGCCACCATGAAGGAGGTACGGGCCGGCAGGGGACTACCTCACGGCGGGGTCCATTACAGCCGGGGCAATGTGCCCTGGGAGAACATCGAACTGATTGCCTCGCTGGTCTTTCCCAAATGGAAGTACAAGGCCATAGACCTTTCGGAGTGGGGCCGAATGCTAAAGGAGAACGAGCCGGTGGAGGTCGGATCGGCCGTGGAATATTTCGAGGGCGGTGTCGTGGTTAATGAGCGTTTTGAAACCACTTTACAGGGCCTCTTTGCCGCCGGGGAATGCACCCTGGGCGCTTTTGGAGCCAATCGGGTCTTTGCCGCCATTACTGAAATGTTGGTCCATGGGGTCGATGCCGGGAGCAATGCCGGAGAATATGCCCGGAAATCTGAAACTCCTGAACCGGACGGAGACAGATTGACGGCCCTACAGGAAAGGGCCAACTCGATCCTGCTTCGGCCGAAAGGGCTTAAGCCGGCCGAAGTCAGAAGGCGCGTCCAGGAGGCCGCCCATAAATATCTGGGGCCCATCCGCAACCAGGAAGATCTCAGGTCTTTTATCAACTTATTGAGCTCGGTCAGGAAAAATGAGCTC
>CAWIRY010000038.1:0-9664 GCA_963838485.1 uncultured delta proteobacterium
TCAAATGCAAAAAGACCGCCCCTATTATCATCAGCGCAAGGATATGTTTCATGGTTCCTTCCTCCCTTACTCAAAAAAGGATGCTTAAATTTTCTCTCCATTATATCACTTTTATGATAGAGATGTTTCCGAAAAAGGGAGCTGTGGGATGAACTGTATGTTGTTGTTCTCAGGATAATATTTTCATGATTAAACTGGGATGGTCCCCGTTTTTCGAGGTAAAGAAGGCCCTTAAATTTCATTTGACTTTTTGGCAATAGAAGGGTACTAATTCAATAAATTGATTTTTTGTTGGCAACCTTTACCAAAGGAGTGTCGATGGAAGAATATGAGACCCCATTTCTCAATAGAGAGTGGGGTTTTTTGTTTGTTGCCTGATTTTAAAACTGCACGGGACGTAAAAAAGATTTTCAATATCAAAATTAGAACATGGATATGATCTATGACCGAGCAAGAAGAAATACTAATTGTCGGTGAAACCTCAATAATACAAAGGTCGTTGCTCATGGATATCCTGGTTCCTGAAGGATTCCACGTTCGATCCGCCAACAATGGAGAACTGGCGTTGCGCTCAGTGGCGTCTAAACCACCCCATCTGATTTTGCTGAATATTAATATGCCTGGGATGGACGGATTCGAAGTTTGCCGGCGACTCAAAACGCAGGAAGAAAGCCGTGAAATCCCGGTGTTATTCATTAGTGGCCTTCCAGGCCTCGAAGAGAAGGTGAAGGGTTTTGAACTCGGGGCAGTCGATTTTATTTCCAAACCTTTCCAACGCGAGGAACTCCTGGCGCGAGTGAGGACCCATCTGGAACTGGGTCGGTTGCGGACCAAGCTTGAAGACCAGGTAGCGGAACGAACGGCCCAACTGCATAAATCAGTGGTAGAGATTGAAGATCTTTATAACAACGCCCCTTGTGGCTATCACTCATTGGACGAAAAGGGCATATTCCTACGAATCAACCATACTGAACTTAAATGGTTGGGATATACCCGGGAGGAGTTGATTGGGGAAAAAAAGTTTTCCGATTTGATTGCCCCAGAGAACCTGCCAACCTTCCAGGAAAATTTCTCACGCCTTAAAACAGAAGGATTTGTGGGGGACTTAGAACTGGAAATAATTCGCAAAGACGGTACAACGTTTCCGGTGTTATTGAACGCCTCAGTCACCTACGACTCACCAGGGCACAACCTGATGATCAGGTCTACCATGTTTGACATCTCCGAGCGCAAAAGAAAGGATGATGAGCTAAAACAAAGCTTTGATAAATTGCATAAGGTCCTGGGCGGGATCATTCAAGCCATGGCCCTGACCGTGGAATCACGCGATCCTTATACCGCCGGCCATCAACGTCGGGTCGCCAACCTGGCCCGTTCTATTGGTCAAGAAATGGGGCTGATTAAAGATCAGGTCGAGGCCATCCGTACGGCCGGGATGGTTCATGATTTAGGAAAGATATCCTTACCGGCAGAGATCCTAAGTAAGCCCACTCAACTATCCTCTCTCGAATTCAGCCTGATCAGGGTTCACCCCCAAATCAGTTATAACATCTTAAAAGATATAGATTTCCCCTGGCCCCTTGCCAATATTGTTTATCAACACCACGAGAGGATAAATGGTTCAGGGTATCCATTGGGTCTTAAGGATGGGGAAATCCTCCCCGAGGCCAAGGTCTTAATGGTAGCTGATGTGGTCGAAGCTATGGCTTCCCACCGTCCTTACCGGCCTGATCGAGGGATAGACGTGGCCTTGAAAAAAATATCATTGAATGGAGGCGTCCTCTATGATCCTGAAGTTGTGAATACGTGCCTCAAACTTTTTAGGGAGAAGGGGTTTAAATTGGAATAAAAATGTTTCTTTCTATGCTCTTCGAATAAGCGTCACTTTTAAAATAGCCATCCGATCAAGATTAGTAGATACCGTTCAAGGGCATCAAAATATCATAAAAATTTGAGTGGTATCAGTAAGCCGCCGAGGACATAATGGTGAACAAAAAAACCAGTTTCCCCGTGGGAGTTGAGGAAACGAGGTTGT
This sequence comes from uncultured delta proteobacterium, assembly GCA_963838485.1. Classification (GTDB taxonomy): domain Bacteria; phylum Desulfobacterota; class RBG-13-43-22; order RBG-13-43-22; family RBG-13-43-22; genus RBG-13-43-22. The sequence continues at coordinate 2,036 of CAWIRY010000038.1, forward strand.
TTCCAATCGTTTCAAAAACCATCGTTCGGGCTTAAAACCCCTTTATCTAAAAAGAGCCTTTTGTGGGCCGTTTGTGCGGCCCGGGGATCATGGGTAACCATGATGATGGTCTTGCCGAACTCGTGGTTAAGCCCTTCCATGAGGCCCAGAATTTCCATGGCCGAGTTTTTATCCAGATCGCCGGTGGGTTCATCGGCCACAATAATCGTGGGGTCGGTAATAACCGCCCGGGCGATAGCCACCCGCTGTTGCTGGCCACCGGATAGTTCTTTGGGATAGTGGTCCATCCGGTCGGAGAGTCCAACCACCCGAAGGGCGGTTTCCACATGGCGACGACGTTCCCCACGGGACAGAGAGGTCAGGAGCAAAGGGAGTTCGACATTCTCATAGGCCGTCAAGACCGGCAGCAGGTTGTAGAACTGGAAGATAAAGCCGATGTGCCTGGAACGCCATCGGGCCAACTCCATTTCGCTCAAGGCGGTGATGTCGGTGCCGGCGATGAGGATCATCCCTTTATCCGCCTGATCAATGCCGGCGATCAGGTTAAGCAGGGTGGTTTTCCCTGATCCGGAGGGCCCCATCATGGCCATGAATTCCCCTTCCGGGATGCTCAGGGTAAGGTCTTGCAGGACCGGGATTTGCTGACTGCCCCGAAAGTAGGACTTGAAAAGATTTTTTATTTCAACCAGAGGAGGGGCATCGGTGGCGGTTTCATTCATTTTCCTCTCCGCTCACCGACCGCTTGATTCCCGAAATCACAATAGGGCAGCAAAAAACAGATCGGACATCTGGGCGCCCTGGCGGTACACAGACTGCGGCCGTGGTCAATCAGTTGATGCGAGAAAACAATCCATTTCTCTTTGGGGATCAAGGGCATCAGGGCGAATTCGATCTTAACCGGGTCTTTTTCTTGGGTCAGCCCCAGGCGCTGCGAAACCCGGCTGACATGCGTATCCACCACGATGCCCGGGACACCGTAGACATTCCCTAAAACAACATTGGCCGTCTTACGGCCGATTCCCGGCAAGGACACCAACTCCTCCATGGTCCGGGGCACCTCTCCACGATGTCTCTTGATCAATTCCCGGCAGCATTCCTGAATATTCCTGGCCTTGTTATGAAAAAATCCGGTGGGGCGGATGTCCTCTTCAAGCTCGGCAATTGGGGCTTCGGCATAGTCCCTTGGGTTTTTGTATTTTTTAAACAGGGTTTTGGTGACTTCATTGACCCGTTTGTCCGTACACTGGGCCGAAAGGATGGTGGCGACCAGGATCTCTATGGGGGTTCTAAAATGGAGGGCCGTGTGGGCCTGGGGATAAGCCTTATCCAATCCCTTCAATATGGAAGAAACTTTTTCTTTAAGGTTCATCATTTCCTTCAAAATAATGTTCAGCGTTCGCCGAATCCCGAATTCTGAATCCCCGAACCCTGGTTTTGGGTTAAAGGATGATTATTTTTTTGATGGCCCGGATGACCTCTTCCGGTTCATCAATCACCTGAAAAATATCCATGTCTCCCGAAGAGATCATGCAATCCGGACAGACTACCTTACGCAACCAGTCCAATAACCCCTTCCAGTAATTCCGGTTTACTAAAATAACCGGAAAAGGCTTAATCCTTTTGGTTTGAATGAGGGTGATGGCCTCCGTTAATTCGTCGAGGGTCCCGAACCCCCCGGGAAGGATGATATAGGCCACGGCATACTTGACAAACATGACTTTGCGGATAAAGAAGTACCGGAAATCCAGCCGGACATTGGCAAAGGGGTTGGGTTTTTGCTCATAGGGAAGCTGGATGTTCAGACCGATGGATTTACCACCGGCTTCGGCCGCCCCTTTGTTGGCCGCCTCCATGACCCCCGGACCGCCCCCGGAGATGACATTAAAACCGTTTTGGACCAACAAACGGGCGATTTCAACCGCCTGTTCATAGATCGGATCTCCCGGCTTCACCCGGGCCGAGCCGAACATGGAGACCGCCGGATAAATTTGCGATAAAGTTTCAAAACCGTCTACGAACTCGGCCAGGATACGAAACAGGCGCCAAGTGTCCTTAATGGTCAGGTCGTCGATGATATACTGATGCTCATGATGCTCGGGTTTTATTTCCATTCTGTTATCCTTAAGCCAGGCCGGGAAAGAACCTGCTTTTTTCATTGAATTCTTCTTCATCTGCTTATATTATTTGGTCCCGGCTGTCAAGATTAAGTCTATTAAACTTTTTACCTTCACCAATTGGAAGGAAACCTCATTATGCAAGTTACCTGTTTGGGAGCGACCAGGACGGTCACCGGGTCCTGTTTTCTTTTGGAAAATGCCGACACCCGATTTCTGGTCGATTGCGGAATGTTTCAAGGCGGGAAGGAAATCGAAAAGAGAAACCAGTCCATCGGAAAATATCGGCCTCAAGACTTAAAATACATTATTCTGACCCATGCCCACATGGATCATTCCGGACTGATCCCCAAGGCCATCAAGGAAGGTTTTAAAGGCAAAATCCTTTGTACCCTGGCCACCTTTGAACTCTGCCGGATCATGCTCCGGGACAGTGCCCATATCCAGGAAATGGAAGCCGAGTGGCAGAGTCGAAAAAATATCCGTTCCGGTCTGAAACCCGTAGAGCCCCTGTACACTACCGAAGATGCCCAACGAAGCCTGGCCTTTTTCCAGACCATGGAACCGGATGAGTGCTTTCAAATCAATCCGGATGTCGAAATATGTTTTCATAATGCCGGCCACATTCTGGGGGCTTCTTTTCTGGAAATCAGCTTTCAGGAGAAAGGCATTAAGAAAAAGGTGATTTTTTCAGGGGATATCGGACGCCAGGAAGCCCTGATCGTCCCGGATCCGGAAATCATCGAAGAGGCCGACTTTTTATTCGTGGAATCCACATACGGCAACCGGGCTCACAAATCCCTGGAAGACAGCAAAGCCGAGCTCCTTTCGGCTATTTCGGAAGGGATCAAAAACGGAGAAAAGATTATTATACCGGCCTTTGCCGTCGAGCGGACCCAGGAGATCCTCTATGTTCTCCATGAATTTCGAAAAAAGGGCCAATTCCCCTCCATTCCGGTCTATCTCGACAGTCCTTTAGCCATCTTGGCCACCGAGATCTTTAAGAAATTTCCGGAATATTTTGATGAGGAGACGGCCCGTCTCATCGCCCAGGGAGAAAGTCCCTTGGACTTGCCGGAGCTGAAATATTCCCGGACCGCCGAGGAGTCCATGGCCATCAATCGTCAGCCGGGATCGGCCATTATCATCGCCTCAAGCGGAATGTGCAACGCCGGAAGGATCAAACACCATTTGAAACATAATCTGTGGAGGAGCGGGGCTCAAATTGTCATCACCGGTTTTCAGGCCGAAGGGACCCTGGGCCGGGCCATCGTGGACGGGGCCAAGAAGGTCCGGATTTTTCAGGAAAACGTGGTTGTCCGGGCCAAGATACATACCATCGGCGGTTTTTCGGCCCATGCCGATCAAAAAGAATTGTTGGCCTGGATCGGCCACTTCAAAAACCCGAAGCTGAAAATCTTTGTCATCCATGGTGAGGAATCGGCCAGCCTGGCCTTTGCCCGGTCTATTCAGGAGGCATTTCCCTTTGAAGTTCAGGTCCCCCAATGGCTGGAAACCATTGCCCTGGTTTCATCTAAGGAGGAAGCGGCTCTCCGGCCCCCTGGGGAAGAAGAGGTCATGGCCCTCCTCGGGGCCATGGAAGACCGCTGGCAGGGTTTCAAAGGTTACCTGAAAGGAGTGGGCGCTATGAAAAAGGAGAAGATCCAGGACATTAAGACCTTCCTGGAAAGAACCGGAAAAGATCTGGAAGAATTGATGAAAAAATAACTGGCCCAAGGAGGGCTTTTTCTGAAGTCATTGGCCAAAAGGGCGCGGCCGTTTGTATTATAATATTTTTCTCCTTGCAATTTTATCATTTATTGAGCGTCTCAACTAACGCCTTTTAATCCTTATTTCTGTTCAGATTCGACTGAACCCATTATTATTGGTCACACCATGACAGGTTCGTAATGAACGCATTTATTGCCCTATAATTTCCAAGAATTTCTCCTGTTCGAAGGCATAGAGTTTCTCAATGACATACAAGACATACTTTTCACAGGTATCCTTTGGTTTCCCCGATTCCCGAAATTTCTGGTACTCGCCAGGGACGTTAAAATCTAAGCCCAGCAGGCCCCGGCAGGTGATGTCCCTCTGAGATCGCTTCTAGAGACATGGATCTATTCTCAAGTACACTTACTGCAACTTCCCATTTTCGTTTATCCTTAGATTTTCGCCATTGATCGAAAATTTCTTTATCTTTGCTTACAATAAAATCAATCACGAAGTTGTCGCGGTTTCTACTTTTTTCAGGTATTCCCAAATTAGGGACCACCCTACTCGGAGTCGATTTTGTTTTTTCAAACTCCCCAAAGGATTCTTCTTCATCATCCGGCCATTCGTACTGGATCAGATCATTGCCTTCTGCCCGGATGACTGTCGGGGGAGGGCTTCCTTCCCTTGCCTTTTCAATACGGCAAACCGTGAGAAGAAAAACCTGTTCGTCTCCGAAATCGCTGTAATAAATAAAGTGTTCATTCTCAGACAGGGCCAGCAAATATATCGGGATCTTTGTGGAGAAGTGATTTTCGAAAGTATCCTCAACAATAAAATCCTCGTCTTGGCCTAAATAAGCATATCGTCTGTTGTGGACCTCAAAATAGTAAAGGTGTGTATTGTCCCATCCAGGGATCTGCTGTATGAAATCATTTAGCTCATCAAGGGTCATATCCCCCTTCACGCCTATTTCCCAGAACCATCCATGCAGAGGCAGAGCATCTTCCCGACAGCCTTGCCCCAGATATTCTAAACGTAACTGATAGCGTAACTGTTTTTCTTCCTCTGCCGTCCGGGAGACAGGTTTTGGGCACATCTGAATTGCCTTTCCGATCTGGGGGATGGTAAGCTTTTCAAAAAAGGTTATTACCCTTTGATGCTATGACAGCCTCCTGGGGGGCTTCATAGCCATGAAGACTTTTGGCATTTCTTTAGATTTATTCCTCATGGTTATGTCCGAATTACCGAAGGATCTTGTTGAAGTGATTTGGCCATTTTCCCCCCATTCCCAATACGTTCCAGACCCTCTGCTTGTAATCGTCTACCTCAGCGGTGGGTAACAGCCATCCCCTGGTTTTTTTTGGGGGCCACTGTTTTGACTTTATTGAATCTCGTATTACGATTAGAAGGTCGTGGTGCGGGAATACCAAAAAGCATGCCTTCGGCACTAATATCTTCATCTATATCCGGCCAATGTACGCCATAGCCATCTCCTATAATCCTATAATTAGCGCGTTGCTTAGGTGTTGCATCAGACAACCGCCAAGACCACGCAAGCGGAACGCTTATTATCCGACCATCAACAAGTTGAGCCGTAATTGTGTCTTTACTAACTTTTATATCCTTAATTTTTTCTTCTTGTATTTTCACCACAGTATTCATACCAAGCCTCCATTATTTTATCTTTGTTGTTTTTAATCATTCCCCGTATGGTATTTAGTTCTTTTGGAGAAAAACCATAATTTTTCACCAATACAACAGGGTCCAGCCAAAATTTGCAGATCATCTTCTCTCTTTGAGTATGCACATGCATTTGCTCATTGCAATCAAAGCTGAAAAAGAAAAAACGATAGGGTCCACTGATATTCTTGACCGTTGGCATATCATTACCTAATTTCAGAATATACGATTATCGAACAATCTGTCCTATAAACTCTCACTTCAAAATCCTTGTTCTTTCCTTTTTATCATAAAGGCAATAAATTTCAAACGCATTTTCATTGATTACCGTTTGATATCTTGTGTTTTTTCACAAACGGAACTTACAAGAGTACAGGAAGTAGTTGTCAAACCTCCATTTGGTGCTCATCCCATATCTCCTCGATTTAGTTATCAACCTTTTGAGGGACTTTTTATAGAATTTATTGCGCACAGCAGTTTTTCCCTGGTAATAACAAGTTTACAAACTATTTTGTCTCTGTTGTTTTTGTCTTTGTCATTACTCTCAATAGGATAAATTCACCGTCCTTGAAGTACCCAGAGGATACGGGTGGGAATTCCAACCAACGATCGGAAGTCACGCGGGGGACGGCCCTTTACCAGGCTATCTTTTAGCGAGTATGAAATGAAATTGGAATCTCAGTGATTTTGCTTTTCGAGTTCCCCCCTTAAGCGAGCAACGCTCTGGTTCAGCAGTGACGAAACGCCGATTGATGCACCCGGTTATGCGTCATCCGCTCTCTCATCTACCTGTTACTCACGACTTCGCAGGACGGCCAGGGCCTCGGCGACTTCCCGACCTTTGGACTCGATGATGTCCATGAGTTCCTCGGGCGTTCGCTCATCTTCATCCGGCTTCTTATTTGGATTGACGGCCTTGAGGTCGTAAACGGCGTCCTCAATCTCCTTGGCCTTGGCGGCCAGATCCCGCGCCTCGCGGCTCAGTTCCTTGACCTTTGTTTTGGCGTCCGCGATGGCCTTATCGTCGAGCGGCTTGGCCTTCTTTAAGTCCTTCAGCCGCTCGTTCCACTGCGCGGCCTGCTGGCCCTTGGCGGTGGACTGATCCTTGAATGGTCGGGCTTCTTCCGTGGCCATGCGCTTCCGCTCGTCCATATCCACAGTCCAGGAAAGCTCGCTCATCATTGTCGTTTTCAACGCCCAGGGTCTGGTAGGTAGCGATATGAATGCGGGCGTTTTTGGCTTTGTTTGTGCCGTCCGGCTTACGGTACACCGCGGCAGCGTCGGAGCCGAAAACGTTTTGGAAGGCCTTGAGCGCCTGCGTGCGAAGCTCATCTCGGTCGCAGACGAACAGGGCGCGGCAGGAGTTGCCCGGCGTCTGAGATGCGCTTGAGCAGATTCACGGCGATAAAGGTCTTGCCCGAGCCGGTGGCCAGAGAGAGCAGCGCCCGCTTTGGTTGTTTGGAGATCTCGCACCGGGCGATCTCTCCCATCACCGCGCGGATGGCGGCATCCTGATAATAACGCCGGGTACCCTCACCGCCAGAATACGGTTGGATTAACGGACGGGCAGAAGGCGAATCGAGGGGGAATCCCATGCCTTGCTCGAAGCGAACGCGAAGCTCGGCTGGAGAGGGGAACTCGGCTATTGGCTTTGGTGGGGAGGTCAGACCGGTGAAGAAGTCGAACTCAACGAACCGGTGTCCGTTGGAGGAGAAGACGAATTTCACGTGCAAGCGTCTGCACTCCGATCACCTTGGCCTGATCCAGGCCGTGTCCGGGAGGGGGGCTTTCCTTCTTGGCCTCGATCAGGGCCAAGGCAACGGGTTGGGTATCGATATTGACTTTGACCCGGAGAACATAGTCGATCTTCCCCAGCGAGCGTCGCCGGGCCTTACCATTGATGATTTCGACTGTGCCCGCTGTCTCCTCCCACCGAATAAGGTCTTCGGTCCAGCCGCATTTATGAATGGCCGGGTCGATGAGTTTAGCTCTCGTGTCGGCTTCGTTGAAGTTCATTTTCTATCAAGAAAAGAAAAAATATCCCAATTTCACCTAAAGCTTTTAATGCCTTGGTATTTGTCATTGAATAGTAGATTCTTTTAACCCCTTTTTATACAAT
>CAWIRY010000039.1:0-4966 GCA_963838485.1 uncultured delta proteobacterium
TTATCCAGGGTGAGGTGGTCGAGAGACTTTTATACAGCGATAACGGAACCCAATATCGAGACTTCGTCTTCCATTCCCTTCTATAAAATGCAGCAGAAGATTGCCACTCGGAATTTAGGAGTCATCGACCCTTTATTTTTAGAGGATGCCCTGGCCCATGGGGCCTATCAGGCTGCGGCCAAGGCCTTAACCTCCATGACCCCGAACGAGGTGGTTAAAGAGATAGAAATTTCCGGACTGCGGGGGCGGGGAGGTGCCGGCTTTCCAACAGGCCGGAAATGGCGTTCGGCAATCACTGCCCTCAAAAAAGATCCTGGTCCGGCTTACGTGGTTTGTAATGGAGATGAGGGAGATCCCGGAGCCTTTATGGACCGGGCGATTAGGAAGGGGATCCCCATGCGGTTTTGGAAGGCATGCTAATAGGGGCTTATGCCATCGGGGCCAACCAGGGATTCCTTTATGTCAGGGCGGAATATCCCATTGCGATTAAAAACTTAATTCGAGCTATTGACCAGGCCCGGGATTTGGGTATGTTGGGAAAGAATATTCTGGGAACCGGCTTTAACTTCGATCTTCAGATTAACCGAGGAGCAGGAGCCTTTGTCTGCGGCGAATCCACCGCCCTTTTTACTTCCATCGAAGGTAGAGCCGGAGAACCCCGGGCCAAATACATTCGATCGGTAGAACGGGGCTTATGGAATCGGCCCACCGTGTTAAATAATGTGGAAACATGGTCCAATGTCCCGGTGATTATCGATAAAGGCGGGCAATGGTATTCAAAAATCGGAACTTCGAACAGTACGGGAACCAAGGCTTTTTCCCTGGTTGGTAAAGTCAAAAATGTGGGTTTAATAGAGGTTCCCATGGGAGTTCCCCTGACCCGGATTGTTGAAGAAATCGGGGGAGGCGTTCCGGGAAAGGATCAATTCAAGGCGGTTCAGACCGGGGGACCATCAGGGGGATGCATCCCCTATAAGCTGAAAGATGTTGCAGTCGACTTTGATTCGTTGACCCAAATTGGTTCCATGATGGGCTCCGGCGGTATGATAGTTATGGATGATACCGACTGTGTAGTCGATGTGGCCCGTTATTTTCTCCACTTTTTAGAGGATGAATCTTGCGGAAAATGTTTACCCTGTCGGTTGGGTTTGAAGGGCATGCTCCAATTCCTGGAACGATTCTCCAAAGGAGAAGGGTCCGTGGAAGATATTGATGAACTGGAAAGTTTGGCCATGGCCATCCAGGACGGCTCCCTATGCGCCCTGGGCGGGAGCGCTCCTAATCCGGTTCTAACGACCTTGCGCTATTTCCGAGACGAATATGTCGCCCATATTGTCGATAAAAAATGTCCCGCCGGGGTTTGTAAGGCTTTGATAACCTACCGGATTGACCAGGAGGCCTGTACGGGCTGCGGTTTATGCGCTCGCAATTGTCCTCAGGAGTGCATTTCCGGTGAAAAGAAAGAACCACACGAAATCAAAGAATCCGCCTGTATCCGGTGCGGCATGTGTCTGGATGCTTGCAAATTTAGCGCCGTGATGGTCGAATAGCGAGGTGATGTTATGACAAATAAGAGAACAAACAAGATCCGTCCTGTACAGTTTATGATCAATGATCAACCGATTGAGGCTGAGGAAAACTGGACTGTTCTGGAAACGGCTCGGGAATACGGAATCCATATCCCCACCCTCTGTTATCATGAGGCTGTGGAAGCCAGCGGGGGATGCCGCCTCTGTGTAGTGGAGGCCAAGGAAGGGAACTGGTCAAAGGTGGTGATCTCCTGTATGTATCCGGTCAAGGAAGGAATTACTATTCTTACCGAGAGTCCAAGAGTCAAGAATGTGCGGCGCTGGGTACTGGAGATGCTTTTAGCCGAGTGTCCGGCCAGTAAAGAAATCCGGGCTCTGGCGGCCGAATATGGGGTAACGGCTTCGCGTTTTTCCATAAATAATCCGGAAGAACAATGTATGCTTTGCGGTCTATGTGTGCGGGTCTGCCGGGAAGTGGTCGGCGTTTCTGCAATTACCACCGTAGGTCGAGGGGTTCATAAATTTATCGGCACCCCTTTTGGAAAGGCCTCGGAAGCCTGTGTGGCTTGCGGTTCCTGTGTTACCGTTTGTCCTACAGGGGCCATGAAAACCCGTTTGGATGCTGTCCGCGGCCTTATCAAGGCCCCCCAATCATGATCCCTATGTTTGAAAAGGTAAGAGAAGGAGGTTTTATGAATACCCAAAACAAAATCGGAGTCTTTATCTGTCAGTGCGGAGGTCGTATTGAATCCAAGATCGACCTCGAGACCCTGGAACAATTGGTCCGTGAAGATCTGGACGTATTTTATACGGAAACCATCCCCTTTTCCTGCACAACTCCCGGCTTGGGCCGTTTGAGAGAAATGATTCAGGAAAAAGGTTTGAACCGGATCGTCGTGGCTGGCTGTGAAGCCCGAATCCTGTTATCCAAAATTGAAAAAGAAATGATGAAGGAGGGCTTTTTTGAAGGACAGGTGGACATGGTCAATCTGCGGGATCATGTGGCGGCTGTACATACCTTATCGCCCGCGGATATGGCCTTGAAGGGCGCCAAACTCATTCGAACTGCCGTAGCCGGTCTGGCCGCATTAGAGCTTACCCCCCAGGAAAAGATATCCTTCACTGGTCCGGTCATAATCCTCGGGAGTGGGATAGCCACTTATGCAGCGGCCCAGGAACTCCTGCGTCGGGAGATCGACTGCATCATCGCCGTGCAGACCGATGAATATGAGGATGAAATCCGTATGCTTCATGAACATTATCCCGGCGAGCGCCATTATTATGAACGGCTGCGCAAGATCATGGAAGAAGTCAGCGAAAGCCCTTTTGTCCGACGGATTACCGTAGGCGATTTAAGCGGTCTAAAAGGCCGAACCGGTCAATATACGGTGACCTTTACCAATCCGGAGAACGGCGGACCGCCCAGAACCTATGAGGTGGGGGCCATTATCGCCTGCCTGGACGGGCAGATGCTCAACCAGGGCTCCAATTTCGGCCATGACGGGAAAACGGTTATCTGTCACACGGAAACCGAAGAAATGATCTGGGTCCATGGGGTTCCTTCCGGGAAAATGGTCTTTTGGATCAATGATTACGAGTCTGGCACCCCTGAATTTGCCTACCTTTCCTCCCGTTGCGCCTGGTCCATAGCCCGGTATATGGCGGAGAAACGCAATGATGTGAATATTACCCTGTTTTACAACCATCAGATGGCCGTCCCTTTATCGGCCGAGGAGCGACGTATAGGCCGACAACTAAAAATTAAATGGCTCCCCTATGATGGGGCCTTACGCCCGACCGTGCAAACCGGTTATCTCACTTATTGTGACCCCAAAGATCATTTGGAATATGAGCTGCCCTGGGACAAACTAATCCTTTCCCCCAGGCGCTCTTTGGGTGTGGAGGCGAAGCGAGTGGCCAAGATCCTGGGACTGGAGTGCGAAGAGGGAAAATTTTTGGAGGTCAAGCAGGAAAAGGTCCGTCCGGAACAGGTAGGTCGTGAACCCATGTATCTGGCCGGCAGCGCCGGCTATCCCTGCGATCTTCATGAGGCCCTTCGCCAGGGTCGCAGAGCGGCCCATGAAACCGCTGAGATCGTGGAAAAGGATAAAAGAGGGGAATTATATGCCCCCAGGATGGTCTGTACGGTAGATCAGTCCCTTTGTGTCGGATGCGGATTGTGCAAGGAGATCTGTCATTGCGGCGGCATTACACCGGTGGAAGGGTTGGGGGGCGGGATTCCCCGGACAGTGGACCCCATGGTCTGCACCGGCGGCGGGACCTGTGCTGCCGCCTGTCCCTACCATGCCTTGATTTTGCAAAACAATACGACACTGCAACGGGAAGCCCGAGTGGCCGCCTTGGCGAAGCTGCTTTCCGAAGATGAGGTCATGGCCTTTGGTTGTAACTGGGGCGGGTTGGCCGCGGCCGATAACGCCGGGGTAAAAGGGTTGAAGTACGATCCCCGTCTTTATCTTTTAAGGGTAGGCTGTATCGGTCAGCTTGATCCCTCGGTCATGGCCCGGGCCTTCCTGGAAGGGACCAACGGATTAATCCTGATCGGTTGTCCTCCGGAAGATTGCCATCACTCCTTTGGCCTGGACCATACCTGGAGCCGGGTTAATATGATAAAGAAACTTCTCGCCTTTAGCGGATTCGATCGGCGGCGGATCGCCTTGGCCCATGTGGACCTCAACCAACCCGAGGAATATATCGCCACGGTTGAGTCCTTTATCCGTCAGATCCATGATCTGGGGCCGATTGAAAAAACCCCGCAGAATCGGGAAAAACTGGCGGGCATTTACGCCACGGTGAATAACGCCCGGGTCCGCTGGGTAGTGGGGGCCACCCTTCGCCGTCCCTGGGAAGAAAAATACCCCGGGGACCAGCGTAATGCCCTGTCTTTTGATAAAGACTTTTTAGGGATCCTGAAGGAGGAATTTACCAAATCTCGTCTGAACAACCTTCTCAGTGCTGAAAAACGTTATTTCGAGATCAAAGAATTAACCGAGACCCTTCAGGAAAACAAAGAAACGATGATTCACGGCTTGCAGGAAATGGTTAATGAGGGCATGATCAGCCGGGTCCATCGAAACGGTGTGGCCCAATACATTATTCGAGCCTAAGGGCCGTCCGTTTCTCCGGAAGGCGGGATTTCTAAGCGGAGAGAGTTGTCCCGCCTTCCCTTCTTCCCGTTGAATCGCCCTGAAAATTCCGATCGGGGCCAAGATCAGGATCTTTTCCGGTTTTTGTCACCAAGAATCCTGGGCAGTTCAGACGCCAATTCCAGAAGGATCTCGATCTGCCGGAGTTCCAGGATCTGTTGCCCTTTTCCAGATTAATTTTTCTTTAGAAAATTATCGATTAAAGAGGGGGGAGCCCTCGAGGCGTTCCTAAATCCGTCAAGGAGGTTGCCATGGCCTTAAAATATAAAAAAA
>CAWIRY010000040.1:0-11810 GCA_963838485.1 uncultured delta proteobacterium
CCGTGCTGAAGGCCGGCGATCTCGAATCGGATTTCGTCGCGCGCACCGTCCGGCGCGGCGGGGAGGACATCGATCTGCAACCGCGCGAATTCCGGCTGCTGGAATTCCTGGTGCGCAGCGAGGGCCGCGTCGTCACGCGCAAGATGCTGCTCGAGCAGGTTTGGGAGTTCCATTTCGATCCGAAGACGAACATCGTCGAGACGCACATCAGCCGTCTCAGGACCAAGATCGATCGCGGCCGCGGCGTGTCTCGCTGATCCAGACCGTGCGCGGCGCCGGATACACGTTGCGTGTCCCGAATCCGGCTGCTTAGAACGACCAGCTTTCGGCTGGGGACGATCTATCTCGCGCTGTTCACGGCCTCGGCGCTGGCGCTCGGCGCCTTCGTCTATCTCTCGATCCGCCATGAAATCCTGGCCGACTTCGACGAAAGGATCGTCGAGGAGACCGACGCGCTGCGGACCGCATTCGCACAGGACGGACGGGAGCGGCTGGCGCAAATGATCGAAGCGCGCGGCGCGAGCGGCGGCGGCTTCTCCTACGGGCTGGAAGGCTCGGACGGGAAGCTCGTGGCGGGCGATCTCCGCCCTCCGGCGGACGGCGCCGGCGGCTGGATGGAGGCGCGCGAGGCCGAGAGCGACGAGCCGCCCGAGGCGAAGTCGGAAATCGTCCGCGCGCTGGCGACCCGCCTGTCCGACGGATCAACCCTCGTCGTCGGCGACGAGCGGCACCGCTCCGACGCGATCCTGCGCGGCGTCCTCTCCGCTTTCGGCTGGGCGGTGGCGGCGACCCTCGCGCTCGGAACCCTCGGTGGCCTGTGGCTCAGCGCGCAGTTTCTCGGCTGTATCGATTCGATGCGCCTGACCGCCCAGCTGGGCCGACGGCCGGAGACTGGAGCCGGCGGATCCCGCTCTCCCCGGTCGACGACGATCTCACCGCGCTCGCGCGCACCTTCAACCGCCTGTTCGACCGCATCGAGAAGCTTCTCATCGCCAACAAGCAGGTCAGCGCCGACATCGCCCACGACTTGCGCAAGCCGCTTGCAAGCATGCTGCGCCGCCTCGAAGGCGCGCGCGACGACGACGCTTCGCCGGAATTGGTCACCGCCGCCATCGAAGCGGCGATTTCGGAAATCGAAGGCGTGCTGGACACCTTCAACGCGCTGCTGCGCATCGGCGAGGTCGAGGCTGGCGCGCGCCGAGCGGCCTTCCGCCCGCTCGATTCGCCGAGGTGGCGCGCGAAGTCGTCGAGGCGTTTCAGCCCGCCGCCAAGGAAGAGGGCAAGACGCTGCTTGCGCGCCTCGACGCGCCGCTTCCGATGGCGGGCGACAAGGAACTCGTCGTCCAGGGATGATCGGCAAATCTGCTCGACAACGCGTTGCGGCACACACCGCCAGGCGCCGGCGTCGAGATCAGCGGGAAACGGACTCCGGCGGCGTTTCGCTTACGGTTGCCGACGACGGCGTGGGCGTCGCGCCGGACGAGTGAAGTCGATCTTTCAGCGCTTCTACCGCGCCGAGGCGGCGCGGGCATCGACCGGAACGGGGCTCGGCCTCAGCCTCGTCGCCGCGATCGCGGACCTGCACGGCCTCGAATGCGCGGCCTCGGACAATCGTCCGGGCCTGAGGGTGACGCTGACGACCGCCGACGACGCGGAATGAAGCGACGCGGCTTCAGCGAACGTCGTTTGTCGTCGCCTGGGCTACGGCGTGCATGAGTTGCGCGATCACGTGCTTGACGTAGTCGAGCGACAGGATGATGTCGATCGTCTCCACGTGGTCCGGGAAAGCGGGCATCGCTGTCGTCACGGTCAGGTAGATGTCGTCGTCGATCGCGGTCGCCGACGGCGGCTCCTGCGTGGCGAAGAAGAACGGCGCGCCGTCCTCGAGCGATTCACGCATTTGGTCTCCTCATCTCAGGATGACGTCGCCGGGCACCGGCGCGCGCTTGACGCCGACCACCATGGCCCGAACGAGATTCTCCCGGTGGCGGACGCTCGCCAGCGCCACGCCCGCCACATGCGCGGCGACGAGCAGCAGAACGCCGTGCGCCGCGATCGAATGAAGGTGCTGCGCCGCGGTCGAGCCCCAGAAGGCGTCGGTCGTCATGAGCCAGCCGGTCGCTGCAGCCGCCGCCATCGCGGCCAGCAGGACGACGATCATCGCCCCGCCGGCCGGATTGTGGCCGATGAACCGGCGCTCCGACCCCGCTGCGATCGCCTTGAGATAATCGAGGACCGTCTCAGGCGAGCGCACGAACTGGGAGAATTGCGCGTAAGGAGGGCCGACGAAGCCCCAGACGATGCGCGCCGCGACCAGCGCGCCGGCGACGTAGCCGGCCGCGGCGTGCACGCTCTCCATGTCCTCCGAGCTCAGCCAGTCAATGTCCCGCTACATTGTTCGCGGAAGATGGAGACAAGGATATCTGTCTTCTCGATGCCAAGGGTGTTCGAGGGAAACCGGTGCAGCTCGGCAAGGCGGCGAGCCTTAAGGTGGGGGTCCGGGTTTATGCCGTGGGAGCACCGAGGGGTCTGGAGCTTTCCCTTTCCGACGGAATTGTCGCGCAGCTCTGGGGTGGACCGCCACCTTTTATTCAGACCACGGCTGCCATATCTCCCGGTTCGAGCGGGGGGGGTCTATTCGACATGGAAGGCAGGCTGGTCGGATTAACCACTTTTTCCGTAGAAGGAGGGCAAAGCCTGAATTTCGCCATACCCGTGGAATGGATAGGAAAGGTTAAGGAAGGCCGCAAACTGGTTTCCACCGGGTTTGGCAAAACCGAATGGCTTAAAGCGGTCCTTGCGCTTGCAGAGAAGAAAGACTGGAATCGAATGCTTGATTGGTGCCTGAAGTGGACAAAAAGTCTACCGAAAGATGATAACGCCTGGCTTGGCCTCGGTGTCGCCTACTCTGGCCTCAATCGCTACGACGACGCCATCGAGGCCTACCGTCAAGGCCTGCGAATCAATCCAAATTCTGATGCGACCTGGGGCATCCTGGGGTCCACCTACCATGCCCTCAATCGCTACGACGATGCCATTGAAGCCTACCGTCAGGCCCAACGCATTAACCCGAAGGATGTTCAGTTTTGGAGCGGCCTGGGACTCACGTACTGTGCCCTCAATCGCTACGACGATGCCATCGAAACCTACCGTCAGGCCCTACGCATTAACCCAGAGGATGTTCAATCCTGGAACGGTCTGGGGCTCACGTACTGTGCCCTCAATCGCTACGACGATGCCATCGAGGCCTACCGTCAGGCACTGCGCATTAACTCGAAGGATGTTCAGTCCTGGAGCGGCCTCGGGGTCGCCTTCTGTTTCCTCAAGCGCTACGACGATGCCATCGAGGCCTACCGTCAGGCACTGCGCATCAATCCGGAGAATGCTGATCTGTGGTACAACCTGGGGATCATATACAACAAATCCGGCAACCGGTCAGCCGCTCTGAATGTCCTTGAAAAACTGCGGCGCCTCGATCCGGAACAGGCGGAAAAACTTTTCAACCTGATCGTGCCGCGATGAGGGAAACTTAACTGGTGTACAAAAGATAAGAAGATGGATAGAAAACTTAATCCACCCTTCCGAGTCGTTCTCGTGGACCAATTCCAAGGTCACTGTGAGGAGGGCTATGTAACAAAGGAGAGCCTATGATTCCTGACTCTTATCAGGAAAATTCAGCGGAGGTTTCCAAGGATACTACTTTTGGAATATGCGGTCATATTTTTAAGTACGCTGCATTTGTAATCTTAGTTTTAAGTGTATGGTTCTCTGAGGCGTTAGTTTTTTTATTGCTGTGGCGTTGGTTTTTGGTTCCGTTAGGAATTCCAAATATATCATATGTCCATGCGTTCGGCATTTATATACTTTGGTCTTTCATTAAAACCCCAACTTACAAAAAAACTCGATCAGAAGAATCTTTTGGCTTTAGATATTGGAAGGGATACTTATTTCATTCTTACATTGTAATACTCATAGTATTGGCGTTGGCATGGCCTATCTATCTGATTTTACAAAATCAGTGATCAAGGGTTTGGTGAATGCTTAAATGAAATTGAACGATTTTATATTTAGTATTGAAAAATTCTCTGCACTAACCTGGCTGAAAGTCTGCATTACTGTGATTGCCTTTTTCCTTCTTCTTCTGCGTATTTTCTGGCCTGAATTGAAGATTGATTCTGTCACTCTCGGACTATTTGTAGTCGGCATATTACCTTGGCTTTCGAACCTTATTGAAAGCGCAAAGCTTCCTGGAGGGTGGGAAGTGAAATTTTGGGATTTAGATGCCGCTGGGAGAGAAATTACCAAAAGTGTTTCTCCTTCGACGCTTGCACCAACAACAGCACCTCCAGAGGAGCCGAGTCCATCATACCTAAAAATAGCAAGCGATGATCCAAACTTAGCACTTGTTGGTCTCAGGATCGAAATTGAAACAAGGCTTCGAGAAATGGCTGAAACATTTGGCATAAGCGGAAACATGCCACTCAGCAGGATTCTTCGAGAACTTAGATCTCATAATGTAACGGTTCAGGAAATAGAAAAAGCCCTCTATCAACTGATTCAAGCTGGTAATCGGGCTGCCCACGGTGCGCGGGTAGATAGAGACGCTTCCTCATGGGCTATAGATTCTGGCCCAGGGATTCTTGCAGTACTTGATAGAATTATTGAAGAACATCGAACAACAGGATGAAGAAAGATTGGCAAATACGCTGCATTCCTTTGCCCAACCTCTTAACCAGTGTTAATTCTCACTTTCAACCAGTAATCATCCGTTTTCTGTTCATTACCTGTTCAATATTTGTAAAGTCAAAATCTAATTTTAATTAATAATCATCTTTTAATTCTCTTTCTAACCGTCCCTTCATCACCCCCAATTCTTTCCCTATTTTTCTAAAAAATAATTCTTTCTCTCTGAGAAATTTAGCTTTTTGTATTGGTCCCTGTGTAGCCCTGGTCAATAAATTTTTTATAGATTTTCCATCCAGACCTCTTCACGAAGTCTCCGAGCTCCCGAAGCTGCATATCCACCTTTTGCTTGTCCGTGGATACCTGGGCATAGATGGCCACGGTTTTATTTTTCATAAATTAATTGATGGCTTAATTTTAACAAGCACCGAGATGTTAAAAGTTCCATTCCTCAACATTTGTTGACTTGTGCCAGCAGGGCTCTTATTGTTCTCGCTGTTTTGTTAACTCTTTTCCGAAAAGAATTTCATATAGCTTATATGAGGGAACGACCGCAGCAATGCCCATATTTGAAGGAGCGATATTAGTTTTTGAAGTTTCAACCGATTTCACCGGTTGGAGATCAAGGAAAGACCCACTCATAACACCGCCAACTTTATTATAGGAGGGCCGACGATGATTGAGCCTGGAATTCGATCGGCCCCGAGGTAAAAGAATACTGGGGAGCCTCTATTGCCCACATATGAGCCTGACTCAATAAGGTAAAGTTGGGCATATTGATCAACAAACTTAATTTTTTCATCAGTAAGTGTGCCACGAAGCTGCACAAGAGATGAGGGTAGGTCCCTCGAAGTCGGCTTGCAGGAGCTGGCTTCAAACCACCTTAAGTTGCATTGGTAAAGAGCCAGTGTGACGAGAGTTAAGGAAAAGGCAGGGCAACGACTCTGTCAGGTAAGGGTCAGGGAGGCGAGCTCTCAGCGGTTGCAGGTTCCGGTTTGCCTCGCACCAGGGAAGTCCACATACCCAAAAAACAAATAAGGGAGGCGACCAGATAGGCGTGATACATCCCCTGCATGAATGCCGCCAGGACCGGAGCCCTCTGGACCGCTGAATCACCGACATGCAGTGCATGAAAGGAGGCATGCCCGGTTGCATTGACCATTGTGCTGGCTAATATGGAACCGGACATGGCTATGCCGACAACCTGACCGACATTGCGCATCATAGAAAGAAAACCTCCGGCGATTCCCAGGCTGTGTTGGGTACCGAACCCATGACCGAACTGTTATTAGGGGATTGGAATAATCCCTGCCCCAGACCCAGCAGGATAAGCCTGATCAGGACGTCATGATAACCCGTTTGAGCTTTCAACAAGGAAAGCCAAAATAAAGCGCATGAGTTGACCGCCAGACCAAGGGTTGATAAAATACGTGGGTCCGTTCGATCGGAGAGCCAGCCGCTTATAGGGGCTACCGCTGCTATGGTTAAGGCCGTAGGCGTCATCAACAAACCAGCATCGAAAGGGCTGTAGCCAAGGGCCAGTTGCAGGAAGAAGGGCATCAAAAACGCATTGGTCGAAATAGCCAGGAAGGAAAGAAATCCTGCCAGGTTCCCAAAGCTGAAGAGGCGATTGTTAAATAATTTGAGATCTATTAAGGGTTGCGCCGTCTTGGATTCCCAGATCGGCACCATGGTTAAGGTGAAAGCCGCCAAAGCCAGTTCAAAGACGACCAGAGGGGTTCCCCATCTACCCGTCTGACCGGTAGTCAGACCCACTAGCAGGGCTGAAAGGCCGATAATGATCAGCCCCGCACCTGGAAAATCGAAGCTTTTCCTTTGTCCCAAAGTTGGTGAAACCGGAATAGTCTCATTTAATATGTAGGTGGTCATAATGATACCACCGAGGCCCACAGGCACATTGATATAAAAGATTGACGCGCCAGCCAAAAGTGGTCACCAGGAACCCTCCCAGGCTTGGACCACGCCACCGTGAAACCGGTGGCTACCACGGTTCCCACAATGCCCAGGGCGCACCTCGTTTTTCCGGTGGAAACACGGCGGTAATAATGGCAAAACTGTTGGACATGAGCATAGCGGCACCTACCGCTTGAAGGGCTCGGAAGAAAATGAGTTGAACCGGGTTTTGGGAAAGGGCACAGAGACCTGAGCTCAAGCTGAACAATACAAACCCGAGACGAAATACCTTCTTACGCCCGGTCATATCTGCCAGGCGGCCGAAAGGGAGCAGCAAACCAGTGATCACCAACAAATAAGACAGAATAATCCATTCCGATACGGCTAAACTTGCCTTAAAATCGGACATAATGGTAGGTAGACTGATATTGACGATGCTGGCATCCAGGGTGGCCATGAAAATCCCGATGCTTACCGTACCCAAGGCCCACCAGTGGTGATTATTATTATGAAAATTAATCCGCATTGAGCTTTCTTTCATTTCGGCGGAGGAAAAGTCTCTCTATACACCAGGTAAGGGGGAGGTACAACCGATAGGCATAATCAATACTATGGACATCAGCAACCTCACCAATTTAGGGATTGCTGACCAACCCTCAGATCTCTATATACTTCTCAAACCTCTCCAAATGGGACTGCAGGGATTGCACTTCCTGATAGAGTATTTTGGCATCCTGAGCCAAAGCCGGATTCTTGGTCAATCGCGCTACTCGTCGGGAGATCGTTCCAATGATTGTAATTCGGTTCCGAAACGCATCTGCTGTTTGTTTAACCATGACTTCCTTCTTTCGGTAAGATTCAATCAATTGCTCTGATAGCTCGGCCTTACCGACAGCAGCTCCAATCAACTCCCCAATCACCTTCAGATAATCAAAATCTTCGGTTGAAACAGGAACCCCCTCTTTACCTGAATCGATGATCAGGGCTCCCACCCTTATTTCCTTTTGAGTAAGTGAATCCACGTACAGGAGCGGAATAACGGCCTTGACCTTAACTGCCTCTGCCAGGGTATGTCGGTAACCTTCGATCTCTTTGGCATCAGTCAGGTTCAAAGGTTCCCCTTTTTCAACAATCCTCCACACAATGCTTTCCTTGTGAACTGGAACTTGTTCTATCGGGCACCCATATTTACCCACCCAACAGTGGAGCTTCAGCTCGTCGCCTTCCATGAGGGCGTATCGGACTCGCATTCCCAATCTTTGGCTAATGTGTTCAAGACAGGTCTTGATAAGATAATCCCGGTTCGTACACCAGCTTACCAATCTGGCAATTTCCAGAAGATCTCGGTAACGCTTGGCCAGATCCTCTTTTTTAATTTTTAGCTCTTTAGCCCTTATCACAGTTTTTTTCTGCCTTTCCTCGGGAATAACTTGACCTGAGCCATTTCCTCCTTTACCCGCGTGTGAGTAGTCGGACAGGTTTTATCGGTTTGGTTCTATGTCCATCTCTTTTGTTAAGGTTACCCTTCTATTAAGCTTAAATATTTGGGAAAAATCTTCAGATCCAAGGCCCTTCCCCTGCTTCTCTCTAAAGGTAAAATTACCCCCGATCATATTAATCTGCTGAAATCCTGGAAACATTCCGGCTTTCAGGTCTTCTGCGGACCCCGCATCCTTCCCAGGAAAAAAGAGGCCATGGAAAACCTGGCCCGCTATATCATCCGGCCCTCTTTCTCGCAAGAACGAATGACTTATCTCCCGAAAGAGTCCAGGATCATCTGCCGCTCCAAGAACAACCGGCAAGAAAAGGCTTTTGACGCCTTAGATTAGTTAGCCACCATGACCACCCATATCCTCAACCAATGCGAGCAAATTGTCCGATATTACGGCTTCTATAGTAACGCCTCCCAGGAAGGTAAGCCCACCAGGTTCTGGTGATGGTAGGTTTCCGAATCGTGGCAGCCTTCCACCAGTCTGGAAACAATGCCGGGAAGTTCCCGACGGTATATGGAAGGCTGGGTACATTCTCATCCCTTTCCCAAGGGGAGTTGGTCTTAAGGTTCCTTAAGCCGACAAAGCCGATTTAATGGTTCCATGGGTCCAACTCCTTTTTTTAATTGAAAAAGTATACCACAAGATCCGATTTTGATCCAGTGTTTTGTTTAACCAGTAGTTACTTGCCCCCTTAGGGGAGATATGATATGATTTCTTCCGTTTTCATTATCAACACCTGAGCGCTAATGGAGGAAACCATGGCTTCTATAAATAAAGTTATCCTGATCGGAAATCTTGGGGCCGATCCCGAGTTGCGGCATACGGCCACCGGAACGACCGTCGCCAATTTCAGTTTGGCCACCAAGGAGGCCTGGACCGGTAAAGACGGAAACAAAGAAGAACGCACCGAATGGCATCGAATTGTGGCCTGGGGGCGCTTAGGAGAGATCTGCGGCGAGTATCTGGTCAAAGGCAAACAGGTTTATGTCGAAGGCAAGTTACAGACTAAAAGTTGGGAGGATAAGGACGGGAAGAAGCGGTACAACACCGAAGTCCTGGCCCAGACCATGCAAATGTTAGGGCCGGCTGGGGAGCGGATCACTGTGGAAAAAGAATCCGACGACAACGATCATCCCCCCGACGGGACTATCCTGGATGATATCCCCTTTTAGTCCTGCGACAATTCTTCCACCAGCCGTAAAAATTCCTCGGGATTCCGGTATTGCTTGAGATGTTTCTGGTAATCCAACCAGGACTGCCAGACCCTGAGCCAGGCCTGTTTATAATAATAGCAAATCCGGACTTCGGTAAGGATACTTACGGAAGCCCCCTGTTCTTCCCCGATTCACTGGAATGGAAGGCCACCCTGCCATCAAAAACCGGTCGTTGAATTCGGAGAATTTCTATCACACATTCCCATCAGTAATCGTGAAAATTTAGTCGAACCGATTCATCCAAAAAGGAATTAGACCCCATTTAAACCCTTGGAATGGGGCGGTCAAGATCCTACCATGGGAGTTTGTCGAACAAGGTCAAAACTTAGAGAAAAAAAATAATAACGGGGTAAATTTAGACTGTTAGGGAAATAGGCGCTTTGAGTTTAGGGAGGCCATAAATAGGCCGTCTATTTGACCTCAGAATCAATGGAGAAGAAACCATTCTCCGCCTCCCCGCTTCCCTAATTTTTCCTTGATTTCTCATTCCTTCTTTCTCTTGACAAATTCCCATATTTGTATATTGATAATTTTCAAATACAATATCTTGGGGGATAAAGGAGAGATTCCATGGCTCAGTCAGACATATTGAGGAGGGAATATTACGCGACCCCTTTGAACCAAATAATACATTGTCCATTCCAACCCGGGAACTTGAAGATATCGACCGGGGCCTGTCTCAAACGCCATAAAGCAGCCCAGACGAAAAAATTAGAAATCTTTAGTGTGGATGATCAATTCAAGTATTTTATCTCCCAAGGGCTTTTGAGATGTGAGAAATGCCCCATTATCATTGATAAAAAGGTACATAACATAGACCTGTCAGTCACAGAGGCTGAATGCGGAGGTTAAAAAAAATATTTCTTCCTTAACTCATGTAAGCTCCATTTGTGAAAAAACAGAAGAGTACATTAAGGCTTCATTCTGCTGCGGAGTTGCAGAATGAAGTTTGAAGAACTAAGCCGCGGCACACGAGCTATGGGGAATGAATCCGGAGAGGTTTGTTTTATCTACTGAGTGGGAGATGATTTTGGGGTTAAATAGCCCTTTCCGGATCGAATAGGATCTATTGGGAAGCAAAATATTGATCGTAGACGGCCCCGAATGGATATAAGCATCGGCCAAGGCAGGAATTTAGACAAGGGTGTGGTATTACGAAAAGCAATGCCTTTTTCGCCTGAGAGGGGATAAACGATTTTTGTAATTGGAACGGAACTCATCGGCGTTCTACGGTGGACCGTTACATCTTAAAGGCCGCAAAGCTTCAATCCTGAGCAGGCGGCCTTTTTTACAGACAGGACATTGGGTGACATCGACACCGGAGATCTTCAGCAGGTATTCCTGCCAGGTTTCCGGTATTTTTTTGTCCTGGGTTTCGGTTTGGCAACAGTTGAGAAGCTTACGGCATAAGGTGATATTGTTTTTGCGGTTTCTATTGGACAGCAGGCCATAGTGACGGATCTTGACAAAGCCGGCCGGGAGTACATGGAGCAGAAATCTCCGGATAAACTCTTCGGCCGCAACGGTCATGATTTTTTCCTTATCGCCATCGGAGTAGTCCCGCCAGCGGAAGGAAACCTGGCCGTTTTCAAGCCTGACCAGACGCTGATTGCTGATAGCTATGCGGTGGGTATAGCGGCTTAAATAGTTAAGGGCTCCCTCCACCCTATTAAAAGGGGGTTTAGAATAGACGACCCATTTCATCTGATAGAACTGCCTTCTGAAGCGTTGGAAGGCCTTGGGGTGCCGGAGATAACCCATACTGTCAAAGAAGGCCAGTTGGCCGGCTTCATAGCCTTTTTTGAGATAGTCCAGAAACTTGTTCCTGAACAGCTTGGACAAAACCCTTACGGGAAGGAAGAATCCTTTTCGGCAGGAAATCCAGCGGTCATGGGTAAGGGATAGCCCACCGCCGGTAACAATACAGTGGATGTGGGGATGGTCCATGAGGTTCTGTCCCCAGGTGTGGACAATACCCATGAAGCCGATGTGTACTCCGAGACGCTTTGGGTCCTGTGCCAGTTCCCTGAGGGTCTCGGAGACCGAGCGGAAGAAAAGGTCATACAGGACTCTACGGTTCCGTAAGACCAGGGGATTGAGTCCGGCGGGGATGGTAAAGACGACATGAAAATATTGGATGGGCAGGAGGTCTTCCCGTCGTGCTTCGATCCATTCCTCTTTCCTTAAAAACTGGCATTTGGGACAATGCCGGTTTCGGCAGGAGTTATACGATATCTCCAGATGACCACAGTGGTCGCATTGATCCACATGGCCTCCCAAAAGAGGGGTTCTGCAGACCTCAATGGCCTGCATGGCCCGTCGCTGATCGCGGGATAGCCGGTGCGCTTTTTCGGTAGTCGTTTCAGTGTTTACGAAAAATGTCGGCTACTTCTATGCCGGAGTGCCTCGGCACTGGCCATTAGATAGGGATATTGGCTTGGGGGTCGTCCAGGGGGTTGGGAATACCTCTTTGGGGAGTTTCGATATGTAAATCCAGTGGACTGGT
>CAWIRY010000041.1:0-10709 GCA_963838485.1 uncultured delta proteobacterium
GCTTCCCTGGAGGAAGCCTTGGATTTATTGGAAACCTATCGGGTCAAGCCCGGGTCATTGCCGGGGGGACCGATATCATCCCCAGCTTGCGGCGCAAGACCCTGGAGGTAGAGGCCCTGGTGGACATTTCCAACCTCCACGGGCTGAAGGACATCAAGGAAGTGGGTGAAGAGATCCATCTGGGAAGCTTAGTCACCCATGCCCAGGCGGCTTGTTCCCCCTTGATTCAGGAAAAAGCCCATCTTCTTTCCGAGGGGGCCGGCTGGGTCGGCTTCCCTCAAATTCGAAACGTGGGGACCGTGGCCGGCAACCTGGTCGGCGGGCAGCCCGCCGGAGACACCAGCCTTCCTCTCCTGGTCTTAAATGCCTGGGTGACCATTGTCTCCAAACAGGGAGAGCGCCGGGTTCCCTTGACCCAATTTTTTCTTTCACCAGGACAAACCGTTTTGGATCCCGGTAAGGAGATCCTGACCCGGATTCGGTTCCGGGGGCTGGATAAGACCCAGGGCAGTTGTTACCAGCGCTTGGCCAAACGCAAGGCCTTGGCCTTGCCTATTCTGGCAACGGCCATCGTGGTTAAAGTCGATCCCTTCCAAGGACGAATCGAAGAAGCGTCCATCGCCCTGGGGCCTGTGGCCCTCACCCCCTTCCGGGCCATAACCAGCGAGGGCCTGCTCCAGGGGGCGGCCATTACCCCGGAGAACATTAAGGCCGCGGCCGAGAGGGCCATGGAAGAATCCACCCCCAGGGACAGTTGCCTGCGGGGTTCCTGCGATTACCGCAGGCAGATGGTCGGCGTCTTTGTACGGCGCGGTCTTCAAAGGGCCGTTGAAGAAACGGGATATACCTTTTAGACAAAGGATGATTAGGGATTACCATGGATAAGATAAAAATTGTTTTTCAATTAAACGGGAAAAAGACAGAGGCGGAGGTTACGCCGGATACCGTTTTGGTGGACCTTTTAAGAGACGGCTTGGGCTTGAAGGGAACCAAGGTGGGCTGCCGGGAAGGCGAATGCGGCTGTTGCACCGTCCTTCTGGAGGGTGCGCCCATTAACTCCTGTCTGCTGCCGGCCATCAAAGTGGCCGGTCGTGCGGTGACGACCATTGAAGGCTTGCCGGCCGAAGAGGGTAGCTTGCATCCCATCCAGCAGGCCTTTGTGGAGCAAGGGGCCGTCCAGTGCGGGTTTTGTACCCCCGGAATGATTATGAATGCTAAGGCCCTGCTGGACCAAAACCCCCATCCCACCGACGAGGAAATCAAACAAGCCCTTTCAGGGGTGCTCTGTCGCTGCACGGGTTACCGCAAGATCATCCAGGCCATTAAAAAGGCCGGGCAGGCCGGTGAGCCCGGTGTCTGATTTTTGAGGGAATCGAAGGATAATCACTATGGACGAAAAATGCGACAATAAAAGAGGGGTTAAGGTCCTGACCAAGGAGACCTTTGATTTTAAGACCTGGGTTCAATCCCACAGAAGAGAATTCCAGGTGGCCGGAAAATCGGTCATCCGAACCGATGCCTTATTAAAAGCCAGCGGTAAATTGGCTTACGGGGCCGACTATCCGGAAGAAGGATTTCTCAAGGGGAAGATCTTACGGAGCCTTTATCCCCATGCCCTGATCAAATCCATAAAAGTGGAAAAGGCCAGGGACCTGCCGGGCGTGGCGGCCGTGTTGCTGGCCGATGACGTGCCGGGCAGAAACGGCTTTGGGGCCATTTTGCCGGACCAGCCGGTCATCTGTAAAGAGAAGGTCCGTTTCGTCGGCGATGGCCTGGCTTTGGTGGCCGCAGAAACCGAAAAGATCGCCCAACAGGCCCTGGAATTAATCGAAGTGGAATATGAATCTCTGCCGGCAGTTTTTGATCCCCGGGAGGCCATGAAAGAAGGGGCCCCCAAGATTCACGAAAATGGAAACCTCCTTTCCTATAACAAGCTGCGCAAAGGGAATGTGGACCAGGGGTTTGGTCAGGCCGAGGTCATCCTGGAAAGGACCTATCAGGTCCCCTTTCTGGAACATGCCTATATGGAGCCGGATATCGCCATGGCCGTTCCACAGCCGGAGGGGACCATGCTGGTGGAAGGGCCCATGCAGGCCCCCTTCACGGTGCGACGCAATATTGCGGCCGTCCTGGGTCTGCCGATCAACCGGGTGCGGGTCCGCCAGATCCCCATGGGCGGCGGTTTCGGAGGCAAAGAAGATTCCCCCATCGACCTGGGCTGCCGGGCCGCGGTGCTGGCCTTGCATACGGGCCGGCCGGTGCGGATGGCCCTGGAACGGGAAGAGGTCACCCTGCAGACCTCCAAGCGTCATCCCATGATCATGGAGGTCAAGATCGGGGCCAAAAAAGACGGAACTCTGACGGCCTTCCAGGGGGTGATTTATGATGAGCAAGGGGCCTATGCCGGCCTCGGGCCGGTCATTCCCCCGGCCGGCGGCTCCCATATCCATTCCATGATCATGATGCCCGGGCCTTATGAAATCCCCCATGTCAAAGTGGATGCCTATTTGTGTTATACCAATCACCCTTACGGCGGGGCCATGCGCGGCTTCGGCGCCCCCCAGGTCCATATCGCTCATGAACAGATCATGGATGAATTGGCTGAAGCCCTGGGACTGGACCCCGTGGAGATTAGGCGGAAGAACGCCTTTAAGCTGGGTTCAGCCACGGCCACCGGCCAGGTTCTGGACCAGAGCGTGGGTCTCAGGGAAACGCTGGAGGCCTGTGCCCAGGCCTTTAACTGGGAGAAAAGAACCCATGAAACCGGCTATGTAGATAAGGAAAAAACAAAACGGCGGGGAATCGGTGTCGGCATGGGCTGGTATCGGACCAGTATCGGTACCAGCGGCGACGGCTGCGGGGCCAATGTCTATGTCCATGAAGACGGATCGGTTTTGCTTTTTACGGGCATCACCGAAATGGGCCAGGGGTCTTACACCGTGCTGCCCCAGATCTGCGCGGAAGAATTGGGGATCGAGGTGGATGATGTCCGTTATGTTCAGCCCGATACCCAAATGGTTCCGGAATCGGGTCCCACAGTGGGCAGCCGGTCCACGACCCTCATGGGCAATGCTATTATTATGGCCGCCAGACAAGTGAAGGAATCTATCCTGGAAATGGCCTCGGAAATGCTCCTGGTGCCCGTCTCCAGGCTGGAGATGAAAAACAGGAAGATTTTCGATCAAGAGAATCCGGATAAGTATTTGTCCTTCAAAGAGGTGGTGGCCAGATGCATGGCCAAAGGTCGGCGATTGATCGGGCAAGGCTGGTGGACACCCCCCGCACCGACCCTGGATCCGGAAACCGGGCAGGGAAATCCCTATTTCGTCTATACCTACTCGACGCACATGGCCGAGGTGGAAGTGGACGTGGAAACCGGGGAAGTGACGGTCAGCGATTACGTGGCCGCCTTTGACGTGGGCAAGGCCATCAACCCCCAGGCCGTGGAAGGTCAAATCGAAGGCGGCGTGGCCATGGGTCTGGGATATGCCCTGATGGAAGAAGTGGCTGTTGTGGACGGATTCATCCAGAACCTCAGCCTGAGGAATTACCTCATCCCCACGATCCTGGATGTGCCGGACCTCAAACCGATCATCTTGGAACATACTAATCAATATGGCCCTTACGGGGCCAAGGGGATCGGCGAAATGCCCAATATCCCGGCCACCCCGGCGATCTTGAATGCCATCGCCAATGCCTGCGGTGGAAGGGTGCGCTCCCTGCCGGCCGATCCGGAAAAGGTTTTTCTGGCCATCCAGGAGGCCGGCGGACCGCCCAAGGAATAAAAAGCAGGCGAAAGGCACGAGGCAAGAGGCGAAAGGAACTACAGTGATCAAGGGCTGAACCATCACTTCTAACCCATCTTTATCCCATTTTCATTCTTTGTCGGCGCAAGCATCAGGATGGGTTAGAATGAGGTTGAAACTTTAAAAAGACGGATCGGAGGGAACCTATGAAGCTAAAAGGTAAGATCATCGATTTATCGCAGGAGATCTATCAGGGCATGCCCGTATATCCGGGGCACCTCAAAACCGTCATTTGGACTCATGCTTCTCATGATGAAGTCCGGCGGCAGTTGGGCACGGGGTTTTCTTATGAGACCAGAGGCATCATGTTCTGTGATCATGGCCCCACGCACATCGATTCCGTCAGTCACCTCTGCACTGATCCGGACGCCCCGCCGATCGATCAGTTTCCTTTGGAATATTGCATTACTTCAGCCATTGGTCTCGATGTCAGCGATATCCCCCGCAAGGCCCAGTTCGGCCGGGCCAAGATTGAGGCCGAGCTTAAAAAATGGAACCTCGACATCCGGAAAGGAGACACTCTTCTTTTTTATACCGCCCATTATGACCTGTTTTACGGGCAGCCTGAATACATGACCGATTATCCTGGTCTGGACCGGGAGGCTACGGAATTCATCATTGATCAGGGGTGCATCAACTTTGGCGTCGATTCCCCGAGCCCGGACATGTGGTATGACAAGACCTATCCCTGCCATACGGTCTGTTCCGAGCGAAGGATTACCCATATGGAAAACCTCTGTAACCTGAATAAGATCGTCGGAAAACGCTTTACCTTCATCGCCCTGCCGCTGAAGATCAGGGGTGGGACCGGTTCTCCCCTTCGGGCCGTTGCCGTGGTCTACGAAGGGGAAGATGTGGGCTGGGATCTCCATTCGGAGTCATAATTTTCCTAATCCAGCCTTAACCGGTTGCACCGTTACACCCCAATACCCGACGGGGAGTAAACCGGAAAGATGATTTCTGGCCCCCGAGATTTTTGGGAGGACAAGGGGGGCAGCTAATCTAAGGCGTCAAGAGAGCGAAACATTAACCGTCAATTTTAAGGATGGAGGTATGCCAATGGAACCTCGAAAAACGACCCAAGAGGTTATGACCTCAGATTTTTCTACAATAAAGGCAGATGCCAATCTTAAGGAAGCCTTTGAAGGCATCAAAAAGACCCTCGAAGAGTCTCCTCATTCGTCTGGGCTGATTGTTATCGGAAATGAGGGAAAGTATGCGGGTGTATTGACTCTTGACGATTTTATGAACGAACTTCGGAAACTTTATCGTGACGCTTGCGACAATACCGGGGAAAAGGAATTGATGGCGAGATTTTTCACCGAGTGCGAGCTTATAGGAACGAGAAAAGTCTATGAAATCATGAGCGGTAAACGTCAGTCGATCAAATCTGGTGACAGCTTTGAAAAAGCATGCGAATTGATCCTGCACAAAAAGATAGTTTTACTGGCAGTAGTTGATGAAAAGTCAATACCAGTGGGGATTGTGACCAGAAGACAGGTGTTGACCGAGATAGGCCCCAGAATGTTCAAATGAGTATACGGAACAGAGGCAACGGCTTGGCCATGACGACACTGAGTTTTAATGAAGAAGAGTTGATGCGCCTGGAGGCGATCTTTATGGATAAAGATAAGGATGAGGCCCTCCAGTTTTTGTTGGAGGTAATAAAGCCCAAACTGAGGTCCAAGGGAAGTCTCGCCCTGGATTTGAAAAAAGGGACTGGGATACCAAGTTGAAGTTCGAAAGATCCGGTCCTGTAACAGCTATCCGACGCGCATATGTTTCCGAACCCACTGGGGGACGGAGGATAATTTGTAATAATACCCCATGGTGTGGAAACAGGTGGAAGAACAAAGGGGTAAACATCTTTCTTTAACGGCCCGGAGAGTATCCCGGTCGAAGCGTTGGTTCCAAATTGTCCCCCAGTCTTGGTCATGGGTTATCAGATCAAAACATGGTGACAGACTACCGTCCGGGCGAATGAGCGCCCCGTTTATCCCTGCTCGACAATCCCAGGGGTGGAGACGGCCGCGCATTCGATCTTTTAGGGTCTGGAGGTGCTCAGTGGAGTTTACCATTGTCCATCCCTCGTGTTGCTTTTCAATAAGCCAGTCCAGGAGACTATCTACTTCCTCATACTGGTCCGGCGTAACGGATAAACCATCTTCCTGATGACGATAATGATCTGCCTTTACAAAACTATGCGGTGGTTCGTTCAGATGATAGTCGGTCCCTATCTTATTTTGATGGGCAATTTCAGTCAATATCCTGACATCTTTGATATTGTTCCGGCAGATGTTCATATTAAAAAAAAAGAATATAGCCATAATTTTTCTGTTTCTCTACTAAGTATCTGAATTGAGGTTCGATGTTCAACAAGGCCTTTGGCAGGCCCTTTCGGGGAGCGATACAATCCACAGCCAGATTAACGGCGGTCACCCCGGCCTTTCCTATCTCGTCGATGAATGGGCGGTCCATAAGGGTGCCGTTGGTCGGCAGATAAACAAAAAAGCCGCTCTGGTTGGCATAATGGATCACTTCCAAAACGAAATCTTTTCGTATCAGAGGTTCACCACCCATTAAAGCAAGGACCCGGCAACCGATCGATTTGAGCCAGTCTATCGCCGATTTGGCCGTTTCCAGACTCATTCCCGGCTGATGATTATCATACTGGAAGCAGTAGTGGCAGTCGATATTGCATTTCCAATCCGTGTAGAGATAACAAAGGATAGGGCGGAATTCATTTAGGTGAATCCGTGAATTAAGATAGGGGACGACCCAACGTCGGACGGCTTGGGCACCGTTTTGGCTTTTATAGTAAAGGTTGTTCATGTTCACATCCTCACTTTACCTGAAGATATTGCAATGCAAAGATGAAGGAACGTTATATAAAAACAGGACGATCGTAGGCCGTCATTATGAAAATAGGCCTAAAACCATTAATCATAAAATTATCTCCATTAGAACTTAAAACGTAATAATAACGCCCGGAAAGATAATCAAGTAGTGTTAACTCGCATCCACCGGGAAACTGTAACTTTCCAGGTGGAGCAGTCAGCCATCAGCTTTTTTGCTTTCAGCCCGATGCGCTGTCTTGTAGAATAAAGTATAAGGAAAACAGTTTCGTGTGTCAATCAAATCATGGCAGTAGCATAAGGAAGCTATAGGAATTTTATAAACCTCTTTGAAGTTTAAGAACCAACTATTGAAGAAACCATTTCTTTAATCGGCAAATCAGATCGGAGGGAACCGTCCGGTCTCGCGGTCAGACCCTAAGAATATTTTCCTCCCTCACCTTCTCGATCGATTCCTGGAGGATCGAACGGGCCTCTTCCACCGCAACACTTTTAAATCTCATGATCTCCCTCAACTTCAACTGGGCCAGGCGATCCATATCGGCTGAAATCAAACAGGCGATCTTGACATAGCCCCCCATGGTCACCCCGTCTACCCCCAGGCAAATAGGTTCTTTGCCGGCAGGAATTTGGATGGCCCCAATAGCATTCCCGTCATCGACTATATTGGAAGGGTCCAGACCGGCATCCCGGGATTGGGATCGTTCCCTGAAATAGAGCTGAGGGCCTTCAAAGCGGTACCCCACCCGATTGGCCCGGATGGATACCCGGTAGTCGGAGTTCAGGAAGGTTAGGATGCTTTCATCCTTGACGTGATCATCCTGAGGACCTAACACCACCCGGAGGGTCTTCTCATCGCCCCTGGCCGGAAGGATCTCTTTTTTAGCCTTTCTTCCTTTGAGGGAAGCAAGCGGAATCGCGGGCTGGCCTAGTTCCAAGAGATCCCCCTTCCTCAGGGTGCGGCCCCGAACACCCCCGAGACCTCCCAGGGTGTAAGTGGATTTTGAGCCCAAAACCTGAGGGACGTCGATTCCCCCGGCCACGCAAATATAACTCCTCCATCCATCCAGGGCCTTACTGATGGAGAGAAGATCTCCGGGATGGAGGAAGATGGTCTCCCAAAAGGGGACGGCCAGTCCATTCAAGGCGGCCTCGAAAAAGCCCCCCGTCAAGGCAACAACGGACTCTTTCATTGTCCGGACCGTCATACCCAGGCCGGTCATCTCGATCCCCGCTTCTTCCAAGGGGTTCCCGACCAGGAGGTTGCCCAGGCGCAGGGCGAATCGGTCCATGGCACCCGAAGGGGGTATACCGCTGGCAAAGTATCCCTTTCGACCCAAATCCTGAACGGTGGTAAATATACCCGGTTGTATTACTTCAAAGGTCGCTTGGCTCACCGGATCCTCCTATAATGAGAAACGTTCCTCTTTGATTTTAAATTCATAGCTCCCCTCCCAGACCATCTGCCGGATGTAATCCAGTTCTTCCGCATCCACCGAAACAAACCGGATGCGGTCTCCGATCCTTAACAGTACCGGATATTTTTCAAAAATGGACAGACTTTGATAACGGTCGTAGATAGGGACAGGCGTTATCCCCATCATCTGATAGCCACCCGGACTGACCACGGGATAGATGGCGGTAATGCTGCCGCCCAGGGCGATGGTTCCTTTGGGGGTATAAATCCGGGGAGAAACATACTTGGGTACGGAAAGAAGCAATGAAGGATTAAGTTGCATCAGTTGAGGAGAGCCGGGGGTAAAACCCACCATTCCCGTCCAATGGATGGTTTCGGAGTGGATGCGAACCACCTCCTCAGGAGGGATGCCGTTGCTTTTGGCAACGAAATCCAGGTCCGGTCCCCAGCGGCCTCCATATTTGACCGGTAGTTCGATGAGTCGGGAGGGCACCTCGGTCACCTCCGGGATCTTATCCAGGACAGTCTTTAATTCAGAAATGAGGTCACCGGTGCGGATCGCCAAATTGTCATAGGAAAGGAGGAGGGACCTCCAACCAGGGAAGGTCTCGATAAAACCCTTAATCTTGGCTTCCTTGACGGCCAGGTCCAGGGCGATGATTTTGAAATTCGCCCGGAGAGTCATTTCATCGCCGATTTCAATGGTCAAATATCGGTCGCCGGAATAAAGATATCGCGGGGATTCATAGATCATAATATGGGTCCCTTCCTGATCGGTGTGGATATCTCGTTATTTAATGGTCCCATTGTTGTGGCCCCACGCCACTGCAAGAAGTCGATATTATTTATGGGGCTGTTAATGATCCCAGGAGTGCCGGCGCAAAGGCAGTATTTTTACCCCTTTGCTTTCCAGGTCTTTTTTGACGGCCTGAACGATCTCCGGTCCCTTGGGATTGTCTCCATGAAAACAAATGCTGGTTCCCCTGGTTGTGATTTCCTTTCCGTTCGAGGCTTTGACTTTTCCCTGGAGGACCATCTTTGAGACCTTGGCTACGGTAGAGGCAACGTTTATTTCGCCATGGACCTTTTTGATAAAGGTGGTCCCGTCCGGGGCATAATCCAGGTCCGCATAAAGCTCTCCGGCAACCCGTATCCCCATGGCCATGGCCATTTCATAAGGGATGGTGTTATAAAGGGCCAGAAAAATAGGTTCGGGTTTAATGGAGCAAACGGCTTCCAGAAGGCTGCGAGCCAGGGCTTCATCCTTCCAGGCCATGTTATACAATTGGCCGTGGGGTTTAACGTGTTGCAGTTTAATACCCGCGGCATCACAGAAGGCCTTCAGTGCACCTACCTGATAGAGGATATAATCTTTGGCCTCTTCCGGGGTGACCTCCAACTTTCTTCTGCCGAACCCGATCAGGTCGGGATAGCCGGGATGGGCCCCCACGGCCACACCATACTTTTTGGCCAAGGTCACCGTTTTCCTCATGACATGAGGATCCCCGGCGTGAAGGCCGCCGGCAATGCTGATGGAAGTCAGGTACTTCATCATCTCTTCATCGTTGCCGATCTTGAATATCCCAAAGCTTTCACCCCCGTCACAATTTAGATCGATCTCGATAGCCATGGTCCAACCTCCTCTCTGCTGCTTAAATCCTAATTCCCGATAAAGACATTCGGGAATGACGAAAAAAGTGCCACCTTTCCTCTCTTGCCCCGTGCCTATAACCTTATTGAATAATCAACCCCCCGTCGATAGTCAGGGTGATACCGTTTACAAAATTGGATTCATCGGAAGCCAGATAAACGGCCCCGGGTGCTATGTCCTGAACCTGGCCGACCCGGCCGTAGGGTGTGTTGTCCACCCTTGATTTAAGATACTTCGGCTGTTTCAAGAGATGTTCATTGAGCGGGGTGGCCACATCACCCGGGGCAATGCAGTTGACATTGATTTTTTTGGGGGCCAGCTCCATGGCCATGGCCTTGGTCATGCCCATGATCCCCCCTTTGGAAGCGCAGTAGGCCACGCTGTTGGGAAAACCGATCTGTCCGGCGATGGAGGCAATATGGATGACCTTGCCCTTGCCCTGTTTCAACATTTCGGGCAGGGCCCGCTGGGTGGTGAGGAAGCTGCCTTTCAAGTTTATGTCGATGGTATCGTCCCAAATTTTTTCTGTGTGATGGGCGACATCGGCACTATACAGGACACCGGCGCAATTGACCAGGATATCCAGTTTCCCAAATTTTTTAACGGTCTCCGTGACCATCTTGTCCACATCGACGATTTTAGAGACATCCCCGGAAACGGCCAGGGCTTTCCCTCCTTTTTTCTTGATTTCCTGAACCACTTTTCCAAGTTTGTCCGTCTTTCGGCCTACGACGGCTACCTTGGCCCCTTCTTTGCTGAATGCCAAAGCTATGGCCTTGCCAATCCCCGAACTCCCGCCGGTCACCAATGCCACTTTATTTTTTAGTCTCACCTTGAACCTCCTTTTCTTTGAATGATCTATGGCTTCATTATTTTTTAAAAAAGACCAGTTCAATCGTTTGAACAAACCCATTCATTAAAATTTATTCATTAATTCAGTCTGTTAAGTTGATCATTTTTCTTGTTCGGTATAAATATTA
>CAWIRY010000042.1:0-13386 GCA_963838485.1 uncultured delta proteobacterium
TTAACTTAACCATTGTGAATTTCTTAGGAGTCATTCCTGTGAAATCGGGAATCTAGAGTCTTTTCGTCTCAGAATAATGACTGGACTCCGGCCTTGGCCGGAATGACGCAGTGTTTATCGAGACTTTTTAAGAAAGCGTAACAGGTATAATTTTTTATATTTTTTTGAAGACACACTTTTGTCCTGGAGAATCTCATTATGCCTATTTATGAGTTTTGTTGTGACCATTGTCAGAAAACCTTCGAATTGCTGGCCGTTCAGAGTGATGACCTCATGGCCCCGGTTTGTCCTTCCTGCCAGTCTCCGGAGATTAGCCGTGTCCTTTCTAAAATTAATGTTGGGAGTTCTTCAAGGGAAGGCTTGTCCTTTCCCAAGGTGAGTGAAAGAACTTGTTCATCCGGAAGTTGTACAACCATAGATATTCCCGGCCCCAGCAAATAATCCGACCCTAATCCTTTTACGATCAGCCATTACGACGGCCTTCATTACATTAATTGCCATCGGGTAGCCGTGCGATAGGACACCCGTTCAAGTCGGGGTGCGGTTTTTTTATAAATCAGCAAGAATTTTAATGGTATTTTCCCGGCTTGACAAGAAGCTTGAAGTGTATTAAAGGCTATTATCCCGATTATGCTTAAGGAGGCACACCCCTCTGCAATTCAGCTTAAGCCCGATAAGGGGTGTTGTTTTATAATTTTTGGCCATGAAAGATTTGATCACCGTATTAGGACTGGTTTTGGTTTTAGAGGGGTTGCCCTATTTTGCCTTTCCGGAAACCTTTAAAACTTGGATTGGGCGGATACTGGAATTACCGGAGTCCCGGTTGAGGGCCTATGGACTGATATCCATGATGATCGGCCTTTTTTTGATTTATCTGGCCCGCCGTTCAGGATGGCTGACAGGCTGATAAAAAGACCAGCCTGAAAGCCACAGACGGAAGAAAAGGGTGCCTCACTTGGTCAATACTACAATGAAATGGTTAATATGTACGCCCCATTCCTTGGATTTTCGGGCGCCTTGTATCTGTGCGTTTTTGATCAGCCTGTAGAATCCAAATTTAATAAACTATTTTGAACAAAACCATTTATGGAATTGACTTTATCCCATTTTGATTTTACGCTTCCTCCCCATTTAATAGCCCAGGAACCTTGTGCT
The DNA here is from genome assembly GCA_963838485.1 of uncultured delta proteobacterium. Classification (GTDB taxonomy): domain Bacteria; phylum Desulfobacterota; class RBG-13-43-22; order RBG-13-43-22; family RBG-13-43-22; genus RBG-13-43-22. The sequence continues at coordinate 1,156 of CAWIRY010000042.1, forward strand.
CGGAGAGATCATTCCCGGCTCTTGGTCTTGGACCGGAAGACGGGGAACCGAGAGCACCATATTTTTAATCAAATCATCGACTACCTGAATCCCGGTGATGTATTGGTGATTAACAATACCAAGGTAGTTCCCGCCCGCTTAGAAGGAGTAAAGAAGAGTGGGGGCCGGGTGGAATGTCTAATTTTGAATTATCCGGTCGGTCCGATCTTTGATGCTTGGACGACTTCTTGTCTGCTAAGGGCCAGGAGAAAAATGCGCCCGGGTGAACGGATAAGTTTCGGCCCCGGTCTGGAAGGAGAAATCCTGCCTCCTTCTCCAAACGGAACGGCTCTGGTTCGTTTTGTTTTTGAAGGCTCTTTTGATTTGGCTTTGAAAAGATTCGGCTCGGTTCCCCTGCCCGCTTACATAAAAAGAAAGGGTCTTGATTCCAGTCGCCTGGAACAGGACCTGGAGCGCTATCAGACCGTGTATGCCCATCATCCCGGAGCGATAGCCGCACCCACTGCCGGTCTCCATTTTTCACCGGAGCTTATGACGGCCCTTCAGGGAAAAGGTATTTTTTTTGCACCCATTACCTTGCATGTCGGCTATGGGACCTTTGCTCCCATAAAAACGGAAAACATTGCCGAGCATAAGATCCACACCGAAGCCTTTCAGGTCACGGCCCAAGCCGCCGAGGTGATTGGAGAACAAAAAAGTCGCGGAAAACGGATCATCGCCGTGGGAACCACCAGCGCCCGGGTACTGGAATATCAGGTCCTTAAGCATGGGTTCGTAAAATCTGAAGAAGGAGAATGCGATCTTTTTATTCAGCCTGGTTTTACATTCAGAATAATCGACGGATTGATCACCAACTTTCATTTACCCAGGACCACCTTGCTTTTATTGGTGTCGGCCTTTGCCGGCAGGGAAACAATCCTTAAGGCCTACCAAGAGGCCGTTGAGTACGACTACCGGTTTTATAGTTACGGTGATGCCATGTTGATTATTTAAGCGGATAGCGGACAGCGATCAGCAGACAGCTAATAAAAACATGTCGAAAGCTGACCGCTGATCGCTAGTCACTGAAAGCTAAAGAATGTTTTCTTTTCAAGTTGAACATCACGAGGTCCATAGCCAGGCCAGGAGCGGAAGGATCGACACCCCTCACGGCGTCATCCGCACCCCGGTGTTTATGCCGGTCGGTACGCAGGGTTCGGTCAAGGCCTTGACGCCGGAAGATCTTCAGTCCTTAGGAGTTGAAATTATCTTAGCCAACACCTATCATCTTTATTTGAGACCGGGTCATGAAAGGGTTGCCCGTTTAGGAGGACTTCATCATTTTATGCATTGGCCGGCACCGATCCTCACCGACAGCGGAGGTTATCAGGTTTACAGCCTGGGGGCCTTAAGAAAGATCAACCCGGAGGGGGTTTATTTTCGTTCTCATCTGGACGGGTCCAGCCATTTTTTGAGTCCTGAATTGGCCGTCCGAATTCAAGAGGCCCTGGGATCGGACATTGCCATGTGTTTAGATGAATGCCCACCCTATCCGGTCGTTTATGACTATGCTCGTTTTTCCCATGAGTTGACCCGGGATTGGGCCCTTCGCTGCAAGGAAGTGCATCAAAGGGAAGGACAGGCCCTCTTCGGAATCATTCAGGGAAGCATCTTTCAGGACCTGCGCAAAGAGAGCGCCGAATCAATCGTGAACATCGGATTTAACGGATACGCCCTGGGGGGCTTGAGTGTGGGCGAGGGAAAATCGCAGAGGCAGGAAATTATTGCCTATACCTTGCCTCTATTACCCGGCGACAAACCCCGGTATTTGATGGGGTTGGGGACTCCTGAGGATCTGGTTGAAGGCGTAGGTCTGGGGGCCGACATGTTCGATTGCGTCTTGCCGACCCGAAATGCCCGCAACGGCATGTTGTTCACCCGGAAAGGTCCGGTTATCATCAAAAAGGCCGAATATGCCGAAGACCCGCAGCCGATCGATCCGGATTGCCCCTGTTATACTTGTCGAAATTATTCCCGGGCCTATCTTCGTCATCTGTATGTTTCGAGGGAGCTGCTGTCTTATCGACTGAACACCTTGCATAACCTTTATTATTTTATGGAGCTGATGCGGGCCCTGCAAGAAGCCGTTGTCCAGGATCGTTTCCTGGAATTTAAAAAAGATTTTTATAATCAAAGAAAGGAGTAACCTTTATGAATCTATTTACTGGTGTTGCCGAGGCTATGGGACTTCCGGGAGGAGGGTCCGGCGGGTCTGGAGCCGGGGGATATGCCGGAATGATCCCCTTGGTGCTGATGTTTGTGATTTTCTATTTCCTGTTGATTCGACCTCAGCAAAAAAAGTCCAAACAACATCGAGAATTATTGGCCAATTTAAAGCGAGGGGATTCCGTAATCACCAGTGGGGGGATTTACGGCCGGATCGCCGACATCAACGATAACATCATCGTCCTGGAAGTGGCCGATAAGGTGCGCGTCAAGGTGGCCAGAGGTTTTGTGTCCGGCTTGGCCGGGACCGCTCAGGAGGCCCCCCCGCAGCCGCCAAAACCGATCTGAGGAAGTAAATGATGAGTTCGGAGTTTAGAGTTCGGAGAAAGGGTTTTTAACTCCGAACAAAGCACTCATGCCCGCCAGATGCGGGCGGCACGAATCATGAAAATGACCCGTAGAGGCAGGGTTTAATCCCGCCCTCACAGAGATCAATGGCGGTTTAAAATCTGTTATCGTTTTAAAAACTCCGAACTTCAGCGATAGCGAACGATGGATCGATCTTCCCTCTATTACTGGATGGCCTTGAACCGGATCGCCGGAGTAGGGCAGGTGAGCTATGCCCGTCTCCTGGAGAGATACGGGACGCCAGAAAAGGTTTTTCAAGCCGACCTCGAGGATTTAGCGTCCATCGAAGGGATGAGGAAGAACACCGCCCTGGCCATCGTCAGATTTAAAAGGGCGGAAAAAATCGATCGAGAGCTGGATGAACTGGAAAGGGAGAGAGTTGGGATCCTGACCTTACATGATCCTTTATATCCCTTGCTCTTGGCCAAGATCCATGACCCACCGCCTTATTTATATTACAAAGGATCTCCTTCCACCCAGGATGACCGCTCTCTGGCCCTGGTGGGATCTCGCCTGGGGACCGACTACGGGATCAGGATGACCGAACGGTTGGCCTGGAGCTTATCTAAAAATGGATTGACTATTGTCAGCGGCCTGGCCCGGGGTATCGATGCGGCGGCCCATCGGGGGGCCTTGATGGCCGGCGGCCGGACTGTGGCCGTACTCGGCTCGGGGCTGGATGTCATTTATCCTCCTGAAAATGAAAAGATTTATGACCAAATCGTTGAACGAGGCCTGGTTTGTTCCGAATTTCCCATGGGCACCCTCCCGGAGCGACAAAATTTTCCGATTCGCAACCGGATTATCAGCGGCATGTCTTTGGGAGTGGTCATCGTCGAGGCCACCCAGCGGAGTGGTTCTTTGATTACGGCCCGGCTGGCCCTGGATCAGGGGCGGGAAGTCTTTGCCGTTCCAGGAAGCATTGAATCCTTTAGGAGTTCCGGGACCCATCGGCTAATCAAGCAGGGTGCCAAGCTTGTGGAACATGCCCAGGATATCTTGGAAGAACTTCATTGGGAAGAGCCGTTTAAACCAAAAGAAGAGGAACCACAGAAGACGGCCGGAATAGCGGTCCTATCTCAACAAGAGAAACAGGTTTGGGACTTTCTATCCGATGAGCCTCTCCATGTGGATGAAATAACCCGAAAGTCCGAGATCGGGATATCCCGCATCCTGTCTTTGTTACTGCAGATGGAACTCAAGGGACTGATAAAACAAATGCCGGGGAAATTTTTTGTGCGCCGATAAGGCAGATGCTGGAACCTTGATGCTGGATTGAAGGCTGTGGGCCTTTTATAAACTCTTTCAGATAGTTTTATCGATCATTCCGGTCCCGCCAAGGGCGGGATAAAATCCAGCCGGAATCCAGTGAATTTAAAGGATCTGGACCCCGGTTTTCACCGGGGTGACGGATAACGTCATTTTTTTAAGATGGTATCTGCATTTTTAAGGAATCAGTACAGAAAAAAACATAGGATGATGGAACGAGGATAATGGAAAAAGCATTGATGATTGTGGAGTCGCCGACCAAGGTGCGAACCATCAAAAAATATCTTGGACCGGGATTCGAGGTCAAGGCCTCTCTCGGGCATATCAAGGATCTGCCGCAGAATCTTCTCGGTGTGGATATCGAACATAATTTCAAACCGGAATTCCAGATTATTTCGGGGAAAAGCAAAATCCTTAAGGAATTGAAACAGGCGGCTCAAAAGGTCCACCATGTCTATCTCGCCCCGGACCCCGACCGGGAAGGGGAAGCCATTGCCTGGCATTTAGCCGAAGAATTAGCCGGCAAGGACAAGGAGTTCCATCGGGTCTTGTTTCATGAGTTATCTCCAAGGGCGATCCAGGAGGCCCTGAATCACCCGGAGCAGTTGAATGAACAGCGGTTTCAATCTCAATTGGCCCGCCGGATTTTAGACCGTCTGGTGGGCTACCAGATTTCACCTCTCCTTTGGGACAAGGTCAAAAGGGGCCTGAGCGCCGGGCGGGTCCAGTCCGTGGCCGTTCGACTCATCTGCGACCGGGAGCGGGAAATCCAGGCCTTTGTTTCCAAGGAATACTGGTCCATTACCGCCCTGCTTCAGGCCGACCTTCCTCCGGATTTTGAGGCCCGGCTGATCAAAGGGCAGGGGAAGGCCGTCAAGGTCGTCAATGAAGAACAGGCCCTGATGATCGTAGACCGCTTGTCCAAAGAGCGGTTCCAGGTGGTTAAGGTCGACAAAAAGGAACGGAAGCGAAATCCTTTACCTCCTTTTACCACCAGCCAGATGCAGCAGGAGGCCTTTCGAAAATTGCGTTTTCCGGCCAAAAAGACCATGTTCCTGGCCCAGAAACTCTATGAAGGGGTCGAGGTGGGGGACGAGGGGTTGGTGGGGCTCATCACCTATATGCGGACCGATTCCACCCGGGTGTCCCAGGATGCCTTGACGGCGGTTCGGAATCATATCCAGGATAAATACGGCCAGGAATATGTTCCCGGCAAACCCCATTTTTATACCAATAAAAAATCGGCCCAGGATGCCCATGAGGCCATCCGCCCGACCTCCATGAATTTATCCCCCCAGGCCCTGACGGCCCATTTGGATAAGGATTTATTAGCCCTGTACCGCCTGATCTGGAACCGCTTTGTGGCCAGTCAGATGAAGGCCGCCGTTTATGATCAAACCTCGGTAGATATCCAGGCCGGTGATTACCTGCTTCGGGCTACGGGTTCGATCCTGCGGTTTCCGGGTTTTACCACGGTCTATGAGGTCGGCAAGGATATTGTGGCATCGGAGGACGAAGAGGAAGAGAAAAAAGGACAACTGCCGGATCTGAAGATTGACCAAATACTGACTTTGCTCCAGATCACCCCCAGGCAGCATTTTACCCAGCCGCCGGCCCGTTACACAGAGGCCACCCTGGTCAAAGAGTTGGAGGAAAAAGGGATCGGCCGTCCCAGCACCTATGCGGCCATCATCTCCACCATTCAGGACAAGGAGTATGTCAAAAAGGAGAAATTCTTTTTCCAGCCCACGGAACTGGGTTTTTTGGTCAATGATCTTCTGGTAAAAAATTTCCCCGACATCCTGGATGTCCAATTCACGGCCTTGATGGAAAACAATCTGGATCAGATCGAAGAAGGAAAGATGGAATGGACCAAGGTCCTCCAGGATTTTTATCAGCCCTTCGCCAAGGACCTGGCCTCGGCCCGGGCGAACATGAAACAGGTGCGGGGAAATGGCGTCAAAACCGATATCGCCTGCCCGGCCTGCGGCAAACCCATGACCATCCGTATCGGGAAAAACGGGCCGTTTTTGGCCTGTTCGGCCTATCCCGCCTGCAAACAGACTCAGAATTTTGTCCGGGATGAAAAGGGAAAAATACAGCCCGTTTCGCCGGAAGCCCCTCCCACGACGGATTCGGAGAAACAATGCCCTCAATGCGGCAAACCCCTGGTGGTCCGCCAGGGGCGTTTTGGGGCCTTCTGGGCTTGCTCGGGATATCCGGAGTGCAAAGAGACCCAGCCTTTTTCACCTGAAGGGCAGGTACCTGACGTTTCTCCCAAGCTCGCCAGCGATCAAACCTGTCCCAAGTGCGGGGGGGCTATGGTGGTGAAGAAAAATCGCTTCGGAGGGACCTTCCTGGCCTGTGAAAAATATCCGAAGTGCAAAGGGGCCTTGCCGGTGACGACCGAGTTCCCCTGCCCGAATCCCGGTTGTACCGGGATGCTGGTTTCCCGGGTGGCCCGGAAAAAGGGTCTTAAATTTTTCGGCTGCAGCCGCTATCCAGAATGTAAATTCATGATCTGGGGAAAACCGGTCAAGGAACCCTGCCCGAAGTGCGGAGCCCCTTTCCTGGTAGAAAAAACGACTAAAAAAGAAGGGACCGTTTGGTCCTGCGTGAACAAGGAATGCGGGTATCAGCAGGGAAAGGGCGCTGAAACAGAAGGTTTAAGGTCCAAGGTTTAAGGTTCAAGGAAAAACCGTATATCGTAGACCTTGACCTTTCACCTCAGACCATAAATTCCCTTGAACCCTTGGATCGTGGAATCCTTGAGCCCTTGTTTTTGCTTAACCCCGCCAGGGCAAAAAGGCCTTCATGGTTTGGCCGATCTGATGTAACCAGGTTTGCGAGTAAATATAATTGACCATGAGCCCGCAGGATTCCGTCAGTCCCCGCGGAAAACGATTGGTGGCGAAGTTGTACGTTTTTCAGATCCACCGTGGCCCCATTCCCTAAATGAAAATTGGCTACCGGGTTGAGGGGTTTTCCTCTTCGGTCTTTTTCCTGAGACAGATAAAAATAGGCTATTTCCGTCAAGGGTTTTTTTAGCATTCGGCGGTAGTCCGCATTTTCAATCCAGCGACCATTGGAAAGGATCTCCAGAAGGGCCGCACCCAAGTCGGAGGTCTTTTCCCCCGATTTGACCTGATGGGTTTCCAGAAGGGTTTGCCGGATTTTCTCCGGGAAAAATTCCAATAAACGATCCTGGTTCATTTGGAAGGAAAGGTCTTTCCCTGTAAGAATTGGTTTAAAATATCTTTCCCAGAATCCGGGGATAGGACTCAAGGTAGAAAAAGTCCTTATGCCGGGATTGCTTTTTTCCAAAGTTTCCACCACCTGAAAAATCAAGACCTTACCCAAACCGACGCCGGCCAAGCCGTTTTGGGTGTTGTTGATGGAATAGAATATGGCCGTGTCCGGGTTTTTTTTGCGGTCCCTATTTTTCTGATTTTCGATGATCTCATGGATGGAGGTGGCTATGCCCCGGGTAAGGGCCACCTCGATAAAGGTAATGGGTTCGTCGGGCATAATGCGATGGTAGAGTCCGAAACAGCGGCGGTCCGCCCCAAGACGGTTGCCCATTTCTTCCAGGCTGGCCATGGGATGGACCAGGTCATGCTCTTTCAGATAACGGATTTGACGGTAGGGGGAATCCAGGGTGATTTCATTTAAGAACAGGAAACCGCCCTGGAACCATAGATTGAATAGTTGAGCGATGTCCTGGTCCAAAGGCTCCAGATTGAATGCGTTTTGGCGCTGAGCGGAAATGACATCGGCCCGCAGAGCCAAAAGAAAATTTAATCCTCCGGAAATGTTCAGGAAGTTTCTGAAGATCTGGATTCGGGGAGACCCGATCTTCTGGCGCAGGGTGCTCAGGCCCTGCCGCCATTGCACCGGATCTTTCCCTTCATCGGCCAATAAAAGCTTCAATTCTTTTTCAATCTCTTTTTTGCCGACTTCGAATTGGTGAATCACCGCCTCGAAAAACCAGGGACGCTCTTCCGGTGAGACTTCCCGGTAGCGGTCCTGAAACTTAACCAAAAGATCGGGTGAAATTTCTTTTTGACTTTGGATGTCTTTGAGTAAATCAAGAAGGTCGTCTATTTTTTTTAAAGAGGCCTTGCTTTGTTCCATGGACATTGCTCCCGGTTTGAGTATGGGGACAAATCATTAGTGATAGTATTAATTTAAAAAATTGACCGGCAATTGTCAACTATTGAAAAAGGGTTTTTAGAACTTGTTTCCAGGAACACCGATGCTATATTATGGACTTCAGGGAAAAGTGATTGTATTAAAAAGGCTATGATCAAAGAAGAGACAAAAGGGATTACCATCATCGGCGGGGGGCTGGCCGGGTGCGAGGCCGCCTGGCAGGCGGTGAAGCAGGGGGTTCCGGTCCGGCTGCTGGAGATGAAGCCCTTGCGGTTTTCTCCGGCCCATATATCCCCTTTATTGGCTGAGCTGGTCTGCAGCAATTCCTTCCGTTCCCAGGACCTGGAAAGCGCCGTGGGCCTGCTGAAAGCGGAAATGGGCCTATTGGGTTCCCTCGTCATGGAGTCGGCCCGGGTCCATCGGGTGCCGGCCGGTAAATCCCTGGCCGTGGACCGGACAGGGTTTTCCCAGGATATTACCGATAAAATTGCCGCCCATCCTTTGATAGAGGTCATTCACCAGGAGGTTTCCGTTCTTCCTGAAAAAGGTCCGCTGGTCCTGGCCGCCGGCCCCCTGGCTACCGATGAATTGGCAGAGAACCTGGCCCGGATTTTAGGTTCCACCAACCTGCATTTTTATGACGCCGTTGCCCCCATCGTTTCCGAAGACTCCATCGATCCGGAAAAGACCTTTCGGGGCTCCCGGTACGGACATGGAGGGGATGATTATATCAATTGCCCCCTGGATGAGAGAGAATACGCGGTCTTCCTGGAGCAACTGCTTGAGGCCGAAAAGGTGCCTCTCCATCCCTTTGAGGAGGTTCGCTATTTCGAGGGCTGTCTGCCGATTGAAATCATGGCCCAGCGGGGAAAGGACACCTTGCGGTTCGGTCCCATGAAACCGGTGGGATTGCCCGATCCACGGACCGGCAAGATCCCCTTTGCCGTGGTCCAACTGCGCCAGGATAACCAGGAGGGGACTTTGTATAACATGGTCGGTTTCCAGACCAAGCTTAAATGGAAAGAACAGGAACGTGTCTTTCGCCTGATCCCCGGCCTGGAAAAGGCCGAGTTCGCCCGTTTGGGCAGTATCCATCGCAATACCTTCGTCAACGGACCGGAAGTTCTGTTACCAACCCTGCAGCTTAAAAAGGTTCCACACATTTTACTGGCCGGCCAGATTACCGGGGTGGAAGGCTACGTGGAATCCGCGGCCATGGGGATTTTAGCCGGGATCAATGGCGCCCGATTTTTTCAGGATAGGCCGTTGGTGATCCCTCCGCCCACGACGGCCCTGGGGGCCTTGGCGGCCCACATCAGTCAAAAACCCAAAAAAGATTTTCAGCCCATGAATATCACCTTCGGCCTTTTCCCATCTTTGCAGAGGAAGGTCTCTCGCCCCCTTCGGGGGAAGGCTTATGCCGAAAGGGCCACCGCTGATTTAAAGGCCTGGATGGCCCAAGAAGGATTGGCTTAGCCCTTCTTTTCAAACTTCAATGCTCAAGGAAAAGCGTATTTTTAACCGGGTTCCTGCCGTCAAAGAAAATTGGCACCCCCTCCCATCCCCAGAAAGGGCCGGTCGACACTTTCATGGGTTGTATATGGAGATGGGGCTGACTCGTCCATCCTGAATTGCCCACTTGGGCGATGGGCTGCCCCTTTTTAACCCTGTCCCCCTCCTTCACCAATAGGCTTCCCTTTTGGAGGTGGCCCATCAGAACACCGAAGTCTTTCGAGGTTATAAAGACATGGTTGCCCACATTGTACGGAGGGGTGCCGCTCCAGGGCGTTTCATTGGGCCATTTGTCTTCGATATGGGAAACCAGACCGGGTAAAAGCGGAGATCGGTCGGGGGCTGTTCCCATAGCCAGGGCAGGACACGAATGGCCTTGAAGCCCAGCTCTTTAACACAACGGCGGATCTCACGGACCGCCTCCATGGGCTTGGAGATATCGACCGAGCCCACCCCGATCAGCCGGTGGGGCGCCTGGGCGACGAAACCGGCCACTTCGTCGTTGGAGATTATGACGTTTCTGGGTGCGACCCAGGCACTGATCAGACTTTTGGAGACACCGGCCTGGTCCATGGCGCCGATGGTGACCGAAAGGGGTAATTCCCGGGTCGGGGTTTCGGTTTTGGTCCAGCGTCGTAAAGAGTCGAAAATAGGATCCTGACTGTTACGCAGGGTAGGGTGCTGAGCCCAGGCATCGATGATCATCGGTTTTCCTCCGATCAGGGGTTCGGTCGCGCACACAGGCGCGGTGATAAGCCATTGGTTTTTGAGTGGAATGAGATTAAAACAAGGAGAAAACCGACTCAAGGGGAAAATAGGGCCTGTCAAGAGTCGCCTCCAGCCTTTTATTATTTTTCCGATCCCCTTTCGTCGCTTCCCTTGAGTCGGAGATGTGGGAGAGACAGGTTCCAGTGCAAGGCGGCAAGCCGAATGAATAGAGTGGCCAAGGCGGAGACTAATATGATGAAAAGACTTGGCAGCCGGAGAGGATACAAGAGCGTTAGCAGAAGGGCCCCGCAAAGGCTCGCCGAGGCGTAGATTTCCCGGCGAAGAATCAAAGGGATCTCGCCTGAAAGCATGTCGCGGAGGATGCCACCGACTACACCCGTTGCCACACCCATAACGATTCCTATGCTATATTCATGAGTTCCCTGAAGCCCCTTCTGGAACCCGATGACGGTAAAAACAGCCAGGCCGACTGCATCGGCATACAGCAAAACCTTCGACGGCAGTGTCCATCGCCGGGCCAACAGGAATGTGCCGACTGCCGCGATCGTGGCCACCCAGAGGTACATAGTATCTGAAATCCAGAAGACCGGGTGGATTCCAAGAATCACATCCCGAAGCGTGCCGCCTCCGAGAGCGGTGACACAGCCCAGCACCACAACGCCAAAAATATCCATTTGCTTCCTGCCGGCAGCCAATGCCCCCGTAATCGCGAATACGGCTGTTCCGAAAAGGTCAAAGTAATATATCGCGTTAGCTATCAGAGGATCCATGATTTTTGTTCAGATCACGCGGATTCAATGACTATTCTTGGGTTCAAAATAAAGTCTCCAGCCATTCTTTGACTTCCTGCGGCAGAGGATAAACGCCTTTGGCGTGATCGCAACAGTGCCGGAATTTCTCGGGAAGGACAATCTCGTACAGGCTCTCCGATCCGTCCTTGGTCATCTTCTGCAAACGGACCTTATAGGGCTCTTGCCAGGTATCGATGGAAAAATAATAGGTCTCCTTTTCCGGATCGACATAGTGTCCGGAATAACCGGTGTTGCCCCATTCCAGATAATAGGCCACGGCGTCCGCCGGACCCATCTCCCAATCAATCGGCAGATGTTTGAACTGCGACAATTCGCCCATAGGATTTCTCTCCGATCACAGAAAGGGTTAAGTCTGCAACCTCTTAGCTGTCATTCCGGCGAATGCTGGATTCCAGGCGTCGTCCCGGTGAAGGCCGGGAGCCAGTTTCTCTATCCTGGACCGCGGCTTTCGGCTATTACGCATGTCCCTGGTGATGACCCGTTCCCAATCCCATTGATCGACATCAAAGTCCGCGTCGGCATGGAGAACGAGCCAGCCGCCGTAAGGAAAGTTCCCGCGCGTGTCCTCGTCCGGAGCGCCGGGTGCCTGCATGACACCATCGATGGTCAGGAATGTCGTCATCGTCAGCTCAGCCATGATTTCCTCCTATGTTGTCCTCCCTACGACAGGGTTAATCGGAACCCGCCAAATGGGCGATTGGTCCTTTTCTCGACCAGGGGGTTACCTTTCCTGTTCTTCTTGTTTTGCCTTTGGCACGAAGATCCAGAGGAGGATGTAAATAAGGATTCCCGTACCGAAAAAGAAAGTGACCAGGCAAAAGAGCAACCTCCAGGTCCACGACGGAAGGGGTGTGACCTTCCCCAACCCGCTGCAAACCCCGCCAATCCATTTGTCCTCCCGCGATTTTGTCAACCGGTGGAGCCAGTTCTGTTCTGCCATAGTATTCCCCATTGCTGCCGCTGCAGCGAGGCCTGTCGGGACAGCGGCCCGACAAGGGCTACGCCGCATTGCCGACCCAGTTGGCGCCAACGTGTTATTGAACTTATTTTTAAATAATAAAAGGATGTCTCAGCACAGTCAATAAAAGAAAAAACAAGGGTTGCCTCGCAGGATTAACTGACAACAGAGCCATCCACAGAAAGA
>CAWIRY010000043.1:0-31837 GCA_963838485.1 uncultured delta proteobacterium
GGAACTGTCAATAAATTACATTTACAATTAGGCACATCCCCTTGGTCGAATTGCATAGTTCCATTCGCCATGGAATTTTTCGGGGACAATATTGATGGTGGCCATTTCTGTGTCACTGACTTTACGGCCGATACGATATTTTCGTCGATCAAGCCGACAAACCACAGCTAAACCCTTGGCGGTAGTGGTTTTGGCAATCAACTGGACTATCGTCTCATAGTCGCGCAATGGTTCCCCACGCCAGTTGGAGGAGATAAATGAAAAGAGGCGGTGCTCCACCTTGTTCCACTTACTTGTTCCCGGTGGGAAATGACAAACCGCAATGGGTAGACTGATCTCATCCGCCATTTTTTGTAATTCAAATTTCCAGAGTCGTAGCCGATACCCATTGCTGCCTCCGCTATCGGCGGTAATCAGTAGTCCGGTCGCCTGGGGATACAACCGTCGCCCCTCGTGCCGCCACCAACCCCTGACCGAGGCTACCGCGAAGGCGGCGGTATCACGATCGGTACCGACGTTGACGAAGCCCCGGTTCAAACCCAGGTCATAGATGCCATAGGGGTAGGCCCGGGGAATGGATGGATGCGGAAAGTCATGCCCATTGACCTGTTCCGCCTCCTTCACTTTTCGCCATTGCCTGCCTTTGTTGTCGAAGTTACCGATCAACTCTTTCTTCTTGGTGTCGACGGAAATGACCGGATTTTTAGAAGCCATCGTCCTGCGAACTTTGTTGTTGATGTACCTGAATTGCTCGTCTCGGTCGGGATGGTCGTCACCCTCTTCGGTCTTCCGGTTGCCTTGAAGGCTGTAATTCATGGACCGAAGTAATTGAGCAACCTTTTCGTGGCTAATCGAGTGGTCTTGACTAGCCAGTTCCTTGGCGAGTGCACGTGTGCTTTTACAGGTCCAGCGTAACGGCGATTCCGGGTCACCCCGGGTCAACGGCTCCACCAAGGCTTCCAGTTCCTCCGGCAAGTTCGGGTCGACTGATACCGGACTGGGTCGCCCGGCACCTTCCCGCCGTACCCGGGTTGTCGGAACCGTTTCGTCTCCCAATTCGCGAATGCCTTTGGTGATGGTGACGCGAGATAGCCCGCTGGAACGACTCACCAGAGAAACGCCACCGCGTCCAAGTTGTACCGCTTCGGCAGCCGCGACTAAACGACGCGACCGTTCATTTAGATGAGGCCAAATATGTGATAACTTTTGTCTCAGGCGTGATTCATTATCCATGTCCAAAAGTATATCATTTTATAGTGAAATGTAAAGTTAATTTGTTGACGCTTTCTAACCCTCGGTAACATCCATTATGAGTCACTGATTTCCTACTTCACTCCCTCTGGGTAACATTTAATTATGATTAACTTGGTGAGCTGGATTTATTTTGAACTCTTCTTTTGCCTGAAGACAAGGTGTTCGAGAAAAAAGGCGGTGAAGATGCCGATGACAAACCCATTACCCATCACCGGACGCAGCGTTGCCGGGAAGGTGTCGATCACTCCGGCCGGTAAGAAGGCCACCACAGTGCCCAGGAGGATCGGCAGACCGACTACCAGGCCCGTCTCGACCTGAAACTCGCCCTCCGACTTGAACACCAGGGCAAGACCGGCCACAACCTGAAAGCAGAGTATGTAAACCAGAACACTGCCGATGATCACCGAAGGGATAATCCCAATCACTCCCATTAAGGCCGGTGAAAAGGAAAGGAGAAAAAGAATAACGGCAGTCGGGATAAGGGTGTATCTGGAGGCACAACCGGTAGATAAAATTACCCCTGGGCTTAGTGAAAAATTGACCGGTCCCACAACCCCGAAAAAGCCCGCCAGGATGTTGGCCGTTCCGGTAAAAGTTAGGCCACGGTTTACCCTTCCTGACATATTTGAAGGTTTGAGCAGGTCGTCCAACGATTCAATGGAGCCGAGGTCATTGATCGAGAGGGCCAGAAAGCAAAAGAGGAAAGAAATGAGCACACCCGGCTCGACGGAAAACTTAGTGGTGAGGTGCTTAAAGAAGAATGAAAAGGCAGATAGATCTGCGCTCTTTTTTATGGAGGTTCCTTCCGGAAAAAGAAGATGATAAATTATGCTTCCGAAAATGATCGCCCAGACAATAAGGGTCGATTTCCAGATTCCCTTCACGTTTTTTTGGAAAACAATCATCCCCAGGATAAGGCAGAGGGCAAAGACTATATGGGCCAATGACGAGGCGGTTCCCGTGGGCCCGCTTATGAGATTCATGACCGTCGGCATCAGGGTAAACCCGATGAGCAACAGGACGACGGCGATAACCCGCGGCGTAAACAGTCGTTGGAGATGTCCGAAAAGCCCGGTTGCGCTCACCAGGGCCAAGGTCAATCCGCCAAGCATCATAGTGGAGTAGATCGTTTCGGCGTCAAACCCCCTGCCGGCGATAACACCGATGAGCAGGACGGTCGACGGGCCGGTAATGAGCGGGAGACGATGTCCCAGGAGGACCTGAAAGAAAAGGGTCATGGCCATGACGAAGGACAGCTTCTGCAGGTAGATGACCTGATCCGGAAGGCTGACAAAGTGAATGCCTCCGACGATCTTGCCGATAATCAAGATGGATGGAATGGCGATAAATAACCATTGAAGCCCCAAAAGGAGATTTTCTCCGAAAGGGGGTTTATCATCGAGACCATATTTGAATTGCACGATCCCTCCTGCCGGGATTACGAAAATAAAGTTCGGAGTTAAGAGTTCGGAGTTCGGAGAAACCCATTTTCATCCTTCGTGGCACCTTAGGGAGCTTGAGGGTTTGGTTCAAAATAAGGAGCAGAAACGTTTTCAAAGGAGGGCCTGATTGGCGGAGTCGGCCGTTAGAATTTCATAAGGCTCCTTTTGAAGAGCCCGTTTCAGTCCGGTAGTGACCTGGGGTTCATCGTCAACCAGAAGGATTTTGTGCGGCATGCATAGCCTCTATAAGCTGATTCTAAGGGGAAAGTATAAATGACCAGGTAAAGACGGTCAAGCGGAAAAGCGTCAACCGAGGGGGGCAAATTTATAGGGTTTTAAATTAGGTGCTTCCTATTGAAACCCTGGACAAAATAAACTAAACTTAAAAATAAGCATTCTAAAGGTTTCATAAAGCAATTGGAATTTCAGAAGAATATCAGGCCGGGCCTGTCCTCGGGGTGGAAAAGGCTATGAGCGCCCCTCGACCCGGCAAACCCCATCGGTTTTGTTAACCCATAAAAAGGAGGGATTATCATGAATCGCATTGTCCTCATTACCGGATCGACTCGGGGAATCGGCTTGGCCACCGCCGCCGAATTTTTGAAAGACGGTGATCGGGTGGTTATCTTCAGCCGGGAAAAACAACATGTCCAAGAAGCCACCAATCATCTGTTATCCCTCAGAGAGGAAGAGAACCTTTTTCCCCTGGTCGGCGATGTTCGAAAACAAAAGGATGTGGAAAGGATCGTCAATCAATCCCTCAAGCGCTTCGGCCAGATCGATGTCTTGATCAACAACGCCGGGGTGGCTGCCTACAAGCCGATTGAAGAGATGACCGAAGAGGGATGGGACAGGATCATCGATACAAACCTCAAGGGGACCTTTTTGTTTTTGCGCCGAGTCATCCCCGTCATGAAACGGCAGGGAATGGGGACCGTCGTCAACATCTCCTCAGGTCTGGGAGTTGAAGGGATGGCCGACTTTTCAGTCTATTGCGCCTCGAAATTCGGCGTGGTCGGTCTGACCCGGGCTTTGGCCGATGAAATATCCGATCCCGATATTCGGATTTATGCCGTCCTTCCCGGCGCGGTGGACACGCAACTCATTAAAGACAGTGATTTTGAGATCGACCCTTCTGAATTGTTGAGGCCCGAATATGTAGCCCGTAAAATATTTGAGGCTGCCCAAGGCAGGAAAAAGTCCGGGGCGCTGATTACGGTCTATTCCTGAAAGGAGCCCCGTGTCTTATCGATGGGATAACGAAAAGATTGCCTGAGTTGAGCAGAATGAAAAAATGGTCCGAATCATTGACGGTATTGTCGCGCTCTGGTATAGATCTTCCATGACCCAATCCATTTCTACGGCCGATAAAAGAGTCCAAGGCCTTGTGGGTAAGGCCATCCGTGACTTCGATATGATCGAGGCCGGCGACCGGGTGGCCGTGGCCGTCTCCGGGGGAAAAGATAGCATGGCCTTACTCTATTTGCTTAAGGCCCGCCTCAAATGGATTCCCATCGAATATGATTTGTTAGCCGTTCATCTGGATATGGGTTTTGAGGGAGCACAGCCCCAACGTATTGAAGCGTCCTGTCAAGAACTGGAGGTGCCTTTCTATTTTGAACAAACCGATTACGGATTAAGGGCCCATGGACCGGAAAACAAGGAAAACCCCTGCTTTCTGTGTTCCTGGTTGCGGCGGAAACATCTCTTCCAACTCTCCAAGACTTTGAAGTTTACCAAGATTGCCTTCGGACATAATAAAGATGACCTAATCGAGACCCTGTTTCTGAATATGTTCTACAGCGGTGAACTCAGTACCATGCTCCCTAAACAGCCTTTATTTAAAGACCGGCTGACCATTATTCGCCCGTTAGCCCTCTTGGACGAATCCCGGATCAAAGGGTATGCCCGGCGACTGGGCCTGACGGAAACACCCAACCCTTGTCCCAGTGCCCAACACTCTTCGCGAAAAGAAATCAAAGAGTTTTTATCCATCTTTTATGCCCGCAATCGGAAGATCAGGGGCAATATCTTTCATGCCTTAAGCCATTGTCGCCCCGAATATTTGCTACCGCCTATTTAACGTCAAACACCTCGGAACCAAAACAAAGGGGCCAAACGAATAGGGCAGAGGGTCAAAAAAAAATTGGATAAAATAATTCTTGACACCGGGGATCTGTTTATATAACTTGTATACAAGTTAATTGCATGCAATATATCAATACCCTCAGATGAAATTCGATCAGGAGAAAAGGAGAGGAAAAAATGTCTAAGCTTTTTGAATCCACTGAAATTAACGGAATGAAGCTCGCTAATCGGTTCGTTCGTTCGGCCACCTGGGAAGGAATGGCCGGTGAAGACGGTGCAGTAACCCAGACTCTAATAGATTTGATGGCCCAGTTGGCCAAAGGTCAGGTCGGCCTGATTATTTCCAGCCATGCCTACATCAAACCGGAAGGACAGGCCGGGCCTAAACAGTTGGGCGTTTATAAAGATGAGTTGATAAACGGACTCAAGCAGATGACCCAGGCCGTCCATGAACAGAGCGGTCGGATCGTTCTCCAAATGGCTCACTCCGGATGTCTGGCGAATCCTGAGCTGACCGGTCAGGACCCATTGGGTCCTTCCAACGTCGAGGGGTTTTCCAAATTCCCCTGTAAGGCCATGACCGTTCAGGACATCCAGGAGCTTGTTGAAGCCTTCGGCCTGGCCGCTCAACGGGCTAAAGAAGCTGGATTCGACGGCGTTCAAATTCATTCTGCCCACGGCTATTTACTGAATCAATTCATCTCTCCCCTTTTCAATAAGCGCACCGATGTTTATGGAGGTTCGGTGGAGAATCGATACCAGGTCTTAAGAGAAGTTTTGAAAAAAGTTCGATCGGTGGTTGGCCATGATTTCCCTATTCTGATCAAACTTAACTCTGAGGATTTTCTGGAAGGAGGATTGGCTTTGGACGATTCCCTCATAATCGGGACCCTGCTCCAAAAAGATGGGATCGATGCCATAGAACTAAGTGGTGGAACAATAAAATCGGGCAATTTAAACCCTTCCAGGGTCGGAATTTCTACCGAAGAGAAAGAGGCTTATTTTTTAGATGCGGCTAAGCCCTTTAAGCAGAATCTGGAAATTCCTCTGATATTGGTGGGGGGAATTCGATCCTTCTTGGTTGCGGAAAGGATTATCAACCAAGGTTTTGCCGATTATCTGTCTATGAGCCGGCCGTTCATTCGAGAACCGGAATTGATTAAACGTTGGATGTCAGGAGACTTGCGCAAAGCCACCTGTCTTTCCGATAACCAATGTTTTGTCCCGGCCAGGGCTGGAGAAGGAATCTACTGTGTCGTTGATAAAAAAAAGGATTAAAATTGAGTTAAAAAGATGTCAGTTAAGGATATGAATAAGCCTCTTCCTAATAGCAAGTGATCATCCTATCCCTCTATAAGCCCACATAATCCATTTGTTCACATTGTTTTTAATAAAATCTTTTTAAATCAAATAGTTATCAAAAATGTTATAAGGCCCGATTTTTTTACTAAGTATTGTAAAATAAACGAAACAATATTTTGCTTGACAATTAAATATTAAATGAAATATTGCATGTAAAATAAAATTATATAATTTAATCAAATTTTCCGAATAGGATTTAAGTTATGGGTTGTGAAAAAAAAATGTACACAGGCCCAAACTGGATCGGTGATGAGAATCTGACCCAGGTTGTTTACCGGAATATCAAAGAGATGATGGTTGACTATCAGATCGTTCCAGGACAAAGGCTTGTTTTTATTGATTTAGCTAAACGGTTGGGGGTCAGTCGGACGCCAGTGAATAATGCCCTAAGTATTTTGGCCAATGAAGGATTTTTGGATTTTGTACCTAATCAAGGATACTCAGTCCACGAGATTTCTAAAGAAGAGGCTACTTGTCTTTACGAAATAAGAGAATTGTTAGAATTGGGAGCTGTCGAAAATGCCATTCTGAAGTTAACGCCCAAAAAATTAAAGGTATTGGAGAAGCAGAAAAGACTCTATGAAGAGGCGGTCATCGAGCAAGTAAACAGAGGAAGATTTACCCTCGACCAG
Organism: uncultured delta proteobacterium; assembly: GCA_963838485.1. Classification (GTDB taxonomy): domain Bacteria; phylum Desulfobacterota; class RBG-13-43-22; order RBG-13-43-22; family RBG-13-43-22; genus RBG-13-43-22. The sequence continues at coordinate 6,779 of CAWIRY010000043.1, forward strand.
GAATTTCATGCGACCTATGTTCATATGGCTGAAAACCCTTATCTGACAGACTTCTTCCGAGAGATCTATCAAAGAATTTTCTTGCGCCATCGCATCGAAGGTTTAAGGGCTGGCCGGGCACGAAATGTTGTTTTAGAGCATCAGCAAATCTTTGACGCCTTCGAGTCCCGGGATGAAAAGAAGGCCAAAGACTTAGTCCGGGATCATATCCGGGCCGGAAAAGAATACATTTTTTCCTCCATCTTCAACTGAAATCAAAGGTGAGGCCAATGGATTCTTATGCGACAATCCTTTATGAAAAAAAAGAAAGAATTATTACCGTTACTTTAAATCGCCCGGACAAAATGAATGCCTCCAATGACCAAATGGCGGAAGAACTATTAAATTGTATGAAGAATATTGACAATGACAAGGAGGCTCGCATTGTTATTTTAACCGGTGCAGGGAAAGCTTTTTGTGCCGGGGCCGATCTGCGGGAAAGGTTTTTACCCAAGATCGAACAGCGGAAACAGGGGTTACTTAAAGAGGTTACCCGAGAATTTTCCGAACTCGGGGCTTTAGCCCTTTCTCAGATTCGAAAAGTTACGATTGCCGCCGTCAATGGTATTGCCACGGGAATTGGATGTACGTTGGCCCTGGGTTGCGACATTCGCATTGCATCTCCAATGGCCCAATTTGGCTTCCCCTTTCTCCGTGTGGGGATTATACCGGAATTTGGGTGCACCTATTATCTGCCTCGTCTGGTTGGGATAGGCAAAGCCTGCGAACTTGTCTTCACCGGACAGACCATCGGCGCCGAGGAGGCAAAAGAAATCGGACTGGTAAATAAAGTCGTTTCTCATGAGAAGTTGATGGAAGAAACATATGCCATGGCTCGAAAAATCGGCCAGATGCCCCCGCTCGCTTTAGAGACTTCCAAAAGAGCCCTTTATCAGGGTTTACGAGCGCCAGACCTGGCAAGTCAGTTGCAATACGAAGCCCTTGCGCTTGTTCATCTCTTTGGAACGGCAGACCATGCAGAAGGAGTCCGATCCATTCTCGAAAAAAGAGAGCCTGTTTTCAAAGGGGAATAAAGACCCCTTATTAACAAAGTTAAGGAGGGGACCTATGGATGAGATAAAGCAGCGAAACAGAGTTGGTGTCAGGAGTGATATTTTTACAGACCCACTTTTTCCATCAGACCAGGTGAAACTGAAGGGTAGTAAATGTCGTGTCTGTGGAGAGGTTTTTTTAGGAAAACATCTATCCTGCGGAAACTGTGCCAACGAGGACATGGGAGAAATAATTCTTGGTGATAAGGGAACATTGTGGACCTATACGGTTATCAGGAACCGCCCTCCGGGCGATTATAAAGGCCCAGAGCCTTTTGTTCCTTTTGCTGAAGGGCTTATCGAACTGCCGGAAGGAATCCGTCTTTTATCGCCTTTAACCGGCTGTGATGTTGATCATGTAAAGGTCGGGTTGGAATGGAAGCTGGTTGTGGATGTCCTCTATGTGGATGATAAGGGCAACGAAGTGATGTCTTTCAAATTTAAACCCGTTTAGGAGGAATGATTATGAAAGAAATAGCCATCATTGGTGTAGGTATCCATAAATTTGGAAGATTTGGAGACAAGCCCTATGCGGAAATAGGTCGAGAAGCCGCAGGAATGGCCCTAAAGGATGCCAATATAGCCTGGCGAGACATACAAGCCGCCTATGTTTCAGAAATGTATTTGCCGGCCACATCAGGAGCCCGAATATTAGCCCCCCTGGGACGAACGGGAATCCCTATTTGCGATATTGAGGCGGCCTGTGCCAGTGGCGGGGTCGCTCTGCGACAAGCCATTCTTGGTATACAATCCGGGGCTTTTGATAATGCCCTCGTTCTTGGGGTGGAAAAAATGACCCGGGGATTCATGGATCCTTCCATGTTATATGAGAGATGGCAGGTACTAATGGGTCTGAGTACCAATCCGAGTTATTGGGCCATGAAAACACGAAGACATATGGAAGAATATGGGACCACTGACTTGCAGATAGCGAAAATAGCCTACAAGAACCACAAGAACAGTGTGCATAATCCCTACGCCATGTATCAGAAAGCCTTTACGATAGAAGAAATCATGAATTCACCCATGGTTTGTGATCCCATTCATTTATTAGAAATATGTGCTCCTAATGAAGGCGCCGCGGCCCTCGTTCTTTGTACTAAAGAAAAAGCACGCCAGTATACCAATAAACTGATTTTTGTCTCCTCCTGCGTTCATTCCATCGCCCAATACTCGGCTGATTTCAGGGTGCCGAACGAGAGTCTGAGCGCACGAATCGTTAACCCTGGACCGACCGAGGTCGCAGGGAAAAAGGCCTTTGAAGAAGCCGGAGTAGGTCCCGAAGATATAGATCTGGCAGAAGTTCAAGACACGGATGCTTTTTGCGAGATTGAAATATATGAAGAGTTGGGTTTTTGTAAGAAGGGCGAAGGTGGGCGGTTGGTTGATGAGGGAGCGACAGAGATCGGGGGCAGGATTCCCGTCAATGTGAGCGGTGGTTTAATCTGTAAGGGGGAGCCTGTTGGGGCTTCCCATGTGGGTCAGCTTTTCGAGATTGTTGCACAATTGAGAGGGGAAGCCGGGCCGCGACAAGTGGCTGACTGTAAAGTTGGTCTGGCTCATGTCATCGGGGCTGGGGGCAATTGCGCGGTTACGATACTCAAAAAATAGAGCTATGGGAATTGTGCCCGTTATAGAAAGGATGAAGATGTTAAATGGGAAAGCGTGAAGAGATTCATAATTTTTGCGGAGTCTGCCATCTGTCCTGTGCCGTTGTGGCCACCGTTGAAGATGGGAAGCTTATCTCGGTAAGGCCGGACAAGAATAGTGACTTCCGCCATGAGGTCTGCCCCCAAGCGAAGGGCCCGCTAACTCTCATGGGAGTGGAAAATCATCCCAACCGTCTGAAGCATCCCCTGAAGAGAGTGGGAAATAGAGGGGAAGGCCAATGGGAACGAATTTCCTGGGATGAAGCACTGGACACCATCGCCGCCAAACTCCTGGACCTTAAGGCGAAATTTGGGCCGGAGAGTTTTGCCCTCCTCCTCGGGGAACCAAAAAGTATGGAGACGATTTTTGGCCACAGGCTGGCAACAGTTTTCGGCACGCCTAACGTGATCACGCCTGGTGGTCTATGCGGCGTACCGCGCCAGGAGGCCTATTACTATACCATGGGACGTTCCCCGCTGCCGGATTGCCCCGAGGCCGTCAAGAAACCGGATGACCCACTGCCTAAACTGCTGATTTTTTGGGGAGCAGACGGCCGCCGCTATATGGGACGGCACGTCCTCAAAATGAAAAAAGATCCGGCCAACGACATGAAAATAGTGGTGATAGACCCAATGAGGACCTGGGTCGTGGACCACTATGCAGACTGGTGGAATCCATCCCAGGCCGGCAAGCGATGGCGCCCTGGCCATGGGACTATTGAAAATCATCATTGAAGAGGAGCTATATGATAAAGACTACGTAGCCAAGTGGACGGTTGGTTTTGACAAGTTTCGGGAGGAAATAGAGAAATTCACCATCGACGATGTGGCCCAGATGACCTGGGTCCCTCGAGAGGATATTCTGAAACTGGCCCGCCTTTATGCCACCACTAAACCGGCCTCCATACAGGAGGGAAATTCTCTAGAGTTCATGGAGAATAGCTTCCATACCTTCCGGGTGACCTCCATATTACGCACCATAACCGGAAACCTCAATGTACCCGGGGGAGATGTGTTTCTAAGGCCCTCAAAACATGCGAGGCCGGGCAGCCTGATGCTTCTGGGAAAAGTGGGCAGAGATAAAAGCAAGATGCTCGGCAAAGAACTGCGGGGGGTGAAAAGATGGTCTTTCGTGCCCTACCAGGCGTTGGTAAAGGCGAACCTGGATGAAGGGTATGCCTATCCCATCAGGGCGGTCATGTGTTGTCTGACCAACCCCCTGGTCAGCTATCCCAACTCCGTCTCAACCTATAACGCCTTTATGAAGATGGAGTTGATCGTGGTCCAGGAGCTCTTCCATACCCCCACAACCTGTATAGCCGATATTGTTCTTCCGGCCGCCTGGACCTGGGAGGATAACACCATAGGCTATTGGGGCGGGCGCTGGGAAGAATACCGTTCTTATCATAAGGTGGTGGACCCGCCGGGAGAAGCCTGGACCGACGCAAAAATTTATAACGAACTGGCGAAACGACTGGGCCTGGGTCAATACTTCTGGAAAGACGAGCATGAAGCCTTGGAAGAACTTCTCGCGGGCTCCGGTTTTACTTTTGATGAATTCTTGAAAATCCGGAAGCTCTATCCCAAGAAGGAATATAAGAAGCCCGAAGAAGAGCCTTTTAAAACCCCTTCCGGTAAGGTCGAAATCTACTCCGAGAGGTTGGCCGAGGAAGGCTTGGCACCCATGCCCACTTGGGAAGGAATAACCCGCTTCCCAAAGCCCACGGAAGAATATCCGCTGATCCTGACCAGCTATAAAGAGAACTCATTTATGCTCACCGGATTCAAGATGATAGACTCCCTGCGCAAAATAACCCCCGTACCAATTGTCAGGCTGCACCCCGAGACGGCCCAAAAATATGGTCTGGAGGACGGGGACTGGATCTATATCGAAACCCCGAAAGGCCGGATAACCCAGAAGCTTCAGGTCGACTGCGATACGTACCCACAAACGGTCAACGCCGCCTGGGGATGGTGGTATCCGGAAGACGGCCCGGAGACCATGTATGGCTGGAAGAAATCAAACTTCAATATTCTGACGGATTACAAAGTGATGGCGCCGCCGGTTGGCACCCCGGAAATAAAAGGCATTCCCTGCCGGGTGTCCAAAGTTTGATTGGTTTAAAAGTGAAGAAGTAAACGAAAGGAAGGCAAGTTATAAGAGCGGTCATGAAGATGGCTGCAAACTCAAAGGAGAGAAGCTTATGATTGGTATAACGGCCTATGGCGTCTATGTTCCGTTGTGGAGGATGCGGAGGGATTTGATATCGGCTGGGAAGAAGGGAGAGAAGGCGGTGGCCAGTTTTGATGAAGACAGCCTGACGATGGCGGTGGCCGCAGCCGACAATTGCTTGGCTGACCGGAACAGGCAGTCCATTGATGGTTTGTTTTTTGCTTCCACGACTTCGCCCTACAAAGAAAAATTAGTTTCAACCATAATCGCTGCCGCGCTTGATCTACCCAAAGAGATTCTGACGGCGGATTTTACCAATTCTCTGCGGGGGGGGACGATAGCCATGAAGTCGGCCATAGACGCGGTTAAGGCCGGCTCAGCGAAGCAGGTACTGGTTGTGGTCGCCGACTGTCGATTGGGGGCTCCGGGGTCGGACTTTGAACACAATTGTGGAGACGGAGCCGCTGCTTTTATTATCGGGGACCAAGAGGTGGTCGCCGGAGTTGAGGGTTATCATTCCAGGTTCAGTGAGATCATGGATATTTGGCGGGCAGAAAGTGACCAATTTGTCCGTAGTGGCGAGGAACGTTTTGTCCAATCCCAGGGGTATCAAAGGGTTGTGCCGGCATCCATCTCCGGGCTGATGAATCAAAAAAACCTGACCTCCCAAGATTTCGCCAAGGCCATTGTGAATGGGACCACGGCCCGAAGACAAAAGGACATCTGCGGGGCCGTAGGCTTCGATCCCAAGACCCAGGTGCAGGATGGACTGTTCGACACCATAGGAAATACAGGAGCGGCGCTTACCCCTATGCTGCTGGCTTACGCCCTTGAGCAAGCCGGACCGAATGAGTTGTTTTTGGTGGCCAACTATGGGGATGGGTGTGATGCCTTCGTTTTGAGAACCACCGAGCTGGCAGGAAAGGCCCAGAACAGGATGAAGGTTAAAGACCTGATAGAGGCCAAGCGCATGCTCCCGGACTACAAGACCTACCTTGAATGGCGCGGCCTGTTGACTATACAAAGGCTTAGTCGGCCTCTGGTCGCCCCTATTTCCATAGCCGCGCTGTGGAGAGATCAGCAACACATCTTACCTTTCCATGGGGGAAAGTGTCGGGTCTGCGGAACCATCCAGTATCCACCCCAAAGGGTATGCGCTAAATGCCAGGCCAAAGACGAATTCGAAGCGGTCAGACTTTCCGGCCAACGGGGGACCGTTTTTACCTATTCTTTAGATTATCTGTCCAGCGGAATAGAACCTCCTCCCGTGGCTATTACCGTGTTTGATTTTGAAGGGGGAGGTCGGGCCCAGCTTATGATGGCTGATCGACTCTTCAGTGAGGTTAAGGTGGGTATGCCGGTTGAGATGACCTTCAGAAAATATTTTTCTCATGAGGGCATCCATAACTATATTTGGAAAACAATGCCGGTGAGAGGCGCATTACAGACAGGAGGAAAGGAATGACCGGAATTAAAGATCGTGTAGCCGTGGTAGGCATGGGCTGCACCAAATTCGGTGAGAGATGGGATAAGGAAGCGCTGGATTTGGCTGTTGATGCCTGCTATGAGGCCTATGAAGATGCGGGAATTGAACCGAAAGATATACAGGCCGTCTGGCTTGGGCATGCCTATGAGGGGCTGACGGGAACCAGACTGGCCAGGGCCCTGAAGTTGGATTATGTCCCGGTAACCCATGTGGAGAACCTCTGCTGCAGCGGCACCGATGCCTTTCGAAACGCCTGCTTCGGAGTTGCCTCAGGGTGCTATGATATGGTCATGGCTGTAGGTATGGAGAAACTGAAGGATAACGGGCAGGCCGGCCAACGGTCGGGCATCGATCCGGATGTTACCAGCCGGACCAAAATTGTCGACCCGGCACCGCCGAATTTCGCCCTGCTGGCAACACGATATTTTCATCACTATGGATTGAGTTATGAAGAAGGCAAAAAGATATTGGCTAAAATTGCCGTCAAGAATCACCATAACGCTGTCCTAAACCCCAAGGCCATGCTGCGGAAGGAGATAACGGTGGAGGAGGTTATCAAAGCCCCGATCGTCGCCTATCCGCTTGGGCTTTATGACTGCTGCGGGATCAGTGACGGAGGGGCCACCGCCATCATTACCACGCCGGAGATTGCCGGGAAATTGAGAAAAGACTATGTTTCGGTTAAAGCCCTGAGCATGGTCTGCGGCGCCATGCAAGGAACGATTTTGAATGATTATGATTTTGTTCACAGCGAGGAAACTGTTCGTGCATCCCAAATCGCTTATCAGCAACTGGGCATAAAGGATCCCCGCAAGGAGATAGATCTGGCCGAGGTTCATGATTGTTTTACGATTACCGAGCTGCTTCTTTACGAAGGCTTGGGATTCAGTCCCCGTGGAAAAGGCCCGGAGGATGTACTTAAGGGCACCTTTGAACTAGATGGAGAATTGCCGGTCAATACGGATGGAGGGCTCAATACCTTCGGCCATCCTATCGGGGCCAGTGGGCTGCGGATGATTTATGAAGTATACAAGCAACTGCAAGGCAAAGCCGGACCACGTCAGTTAAAGAGGATTGACACAGGACTGGTACACAACCTGGGTGGGGCCCCCCCGGGCAGTCAAACGGTTACCATCACCATTCTGGGAAGACCGTAAGAGAAATGAATTTAGACGATTTTTATCAAGAATAAAGGAGGAGCAAATGGAAATTAAAAAGGTCTTTATTGTGGGTGCCGGCCGTATGGGTATAGGTATTGCGGAAGTGTGCGCCGAAGCCGGTTATGACGTTGTTTTGGAAGATATAAATGAGGAGATGTTGGCCAAAGGAATTAAGGCCATCAAACGCTCCGTGGAGAGGGCGGTGGAAAAGGGGAAGATCAAGGGGAGCGTCGATGAGATCGTTTCCAGGATAAAAACCACCTCCAATCTGGAGTTGGCCAAAGCCGCCGACTTTGTTGTCGAATCGGTATTCGAAAATCTCGAGCTGAAAAAGGAAGTGTTTCGTAAGTTGGATGAGATATGTCCCCCCGATACCATACTGGCCACCAATACCTCGGGTATACCGACTACATATATTGCCACGGCCACCAAAAGACCGGACAAGGTGGTGGGAACCCACTTCTTCAATCCCGTACCGGTGCAAAGGATAACCGAAGTTGTCAAGGGGTTGTCGACCTCGGAAGAAACCATGGAAAGGGCGATGCATTTCTGCCGTTCTTTAGGTAAAGAGATCATTCGAATCAACCGTGACGTAGAGGCTTTCGCCTTGGTCCGCATTGACATTGCCTCCTATGTGGAAGCCATGAAATTAGTTGAAGAGGGGGTGGCCAGTGTCGAGGATATAGATAAGGGGTTTCGCTTAGGCTATGGGAGGCCCATGGGTCCTTTTGAGACACGGGATTTCGCCGGCCTGGACATAGGCTGGGCAGTTTTGCAGGACTTATACCAGGAAACCGGGGACAGCAAATTTTTTCCCCCCATGATCCTTCGGCGAAAGATACAAGCCGGTCATTTAGGGAAAAGGGTTGGGATAGGCTGGTATCGGTATGATGAAAACGGCAACAGGCTGGGCCCGGCTTAGGCCGTAGAGCAGGAGGTCTGAAGAAATGCTGGTAGGAGATATCGTATCCAGTAATGCCCGCCTGTATCCCAATAAACCCTGTGTCGTTGATGGGAAGGTCAGGCTAACCTGGGCCCAGTTCAATGATAGAGTCAACCGGCTGGCGAATGCCCTGCTTGGTCTGGGGCTTCAAAAAGGGGACCGAGTGGGACTGCTTTCGGAGAACCGCCATGAATACCCTGAATTTCTTTTTGCTGTGGCTAAGGCTGGATTGATCACCGTCTGTTTGAATTACCGGCTTAACCCGGAACAATTGGGGCGGATTATAAACGATTCCCAGCCCCGAGCCCTTATCATTGAAAACAAACACGTTGCCGCCATCGAAAAGGGTGCTAAGAATGTCGAGTTTGTTTTCGGCCTGGGCAACGAACATGGATGTCCTCATGATTATGAGGCGACTTTAGCCGCTGCTTCTCCGGATGAGCCTGTCATGGATTTGGAGGAGGAGGATGTTTTTCGTATCAATTATACTACCGGCACCACCGGTACAAGCAAGGGTGCTATGATCACCCAGAAGAATGAAATAACCAATTGCATCATGCGCCTGCAAGCTACTCCCAACACTCCCGATGACGTGATTCTCAATGCCGCCCCATTCTTTGCCGCGGGGGTACAGTGCCGGTTTTTCGGTGCCGCCTTCCTGGGGTGTACTTTCGTCATTACCAGCTTCAGTCCAGAAAATTTTGTGAAAATGGTGGAAGAGGAAAGGATTACTTACGCTTCCTTATTACCCACCACTTTCCTCATGGTCAAAGATTATTTAAAGCAGAATCCGCACCGATACGATTTAAGCAGCCTGCGCAAATTCCAACCGGAAGGCGGGCAACACTGCTCGGGAGAGGACTTACGAGAAATGCTCGAGTACTTCCATATCCCCTATAACATGGCCTGTAAGCCCTACGGGATGACCGAAGCGATGCCCTCGACCTATCTGATCCCGGAGGACGTTGCCGCTGGCCTCAGCCCAAAGGCCACGGAGAAAGAGAAAAAAAGGTTGGAGTCCATAGGCAAACCGCTATTCAACGGCCGGGTTAGAGTGGTCGATGAGAATGATAACGATGTTCCTCCGTGGCAAGTTGGAGAAATAATCGTTAAAGGGGATCAGCTGATGAAGGGTTACTGGAATAATCCCGATCTTTCCGCCAAAGCCCTTCGGGGAGGCTGGTTTCATAGCTCGGATTTAGGTTTTCTGGACGAAGAAGGTTACCTTTATTTTGAAGGAAGAAAAGACTTTGTCATCAAGACCGGCGGCCTCATGGTTGGCCCGGAAGAAGTAGAGGCCGTCATCATCAAACACCCGGCGGTCGCTGAAGCGGCCGTAATTGGACTTAGCGATGAAAAATGGGGACAGGCGGTAACTGCGATTACCTGCCTTAAGCAGGGCAGCAGAATTACGGCTGAAGAGATCATAGAACATTGCCGTAAATACCTGGCTTCGTTCCAAGTGCCCAAAACAATCTTTTTTGCGGATAAACTGCCTCGGGATATTGCTTATAATAAGATTGACCGCCGCAGTCTCATCCGGTCCTATAAAGAAAGGCTGTCTAACGAGAAGTAAGAGGGATGAGAGGTTTTACATTTTAAGACCATGCACACACTTTCATCAAAAGGACCATCAGGACAAGCCCTTTTATAAGAGGGAGGGAAATGGATTATACCTTGCCTGAAAACATTCAACTCATGCGTGATACGGTGCGTCGTTTTATCAGAAATGAATTGGAGCCCATATCCCAGAAAGTCGAAGAAGAGAAGAAGATCCCGGAATATATTGTCCAACAGATGCGCGAACTCGGACTATTTGGTCTGGGCATTCCGGAAGAATATGGAGGGTTGGGGCTAAGCACTTTAGGGGAATGCGTCTTGAGTGAAGAATTCGGCCGGGTCAATGCCTGTTTCCGCTTCCGGTTTAATTCTAATAATGGGATCGGCTCACAGGGGATACTGATCGATGGGACGCCGGAGCAAAAGGAGAGATACCTTCCCCGGTTGGCCAGTGGAGAATGGACCGGTGCCTTTGCCCTGACTGAACCGAATGCCGGCTCCGATGCGGCCAGTATCCAGACCAAGGCAGTCAAAAAGGGGGATGTTTATTCGCTCAACGGGATGAAGCACTTCATCACCCATGGAGATATTGCCGATGTAGTTACGGTCATGGCCGTGACGGATAAAGAGAAGGGTCCTCGGGGCATAACCGCCTTTATCGTCGAGAAGACTTTTCTCGGATATTCTGTGGGGAAGATAGAACCCAAAATGGGAACCCATGGGAGCAACGTAGCAGAACTTATTTTTGATGATTGCCAAGTGCTGATTGAAAATGTCATTGGTGGTGTGGAAGGAAAGGGATTTGCCACGGCCATGAAAGTTCTGGATAAAGGGCGAATCTCCATAGCCGCATTCTGTGTTGGCGCGGCTCAGCATGCCCTGGATCTGGCTGTAGCCTATGCCAAACAGAGGGTGCAATTCGGCAAACCCATCGCTGAAAATCAGGCCATTCAGTGGATGCTGGCGGACAGCGCCACCGCTATTTATGCCGGAAGGCTGATGGTTCATCATGCGGCCTGGTGTCGCGACCAAAAACAGCGAGTAAGCCAACAGGCGGCCATGGTGAAAGTGTATTGCTCGGAGATGGCAGACCGGGTGGTGGATGCGGCCCTTCAGATCCATGGCGGGATGGGGTATATGAAAGAATCTCCCATTGAGAGAATATACCGGGATATGCGCCTATTCCGGATTTTTGAAGGGACTTCGGAAGTCCAACGGATGGTCATCGCCAAAGAGTTATTGAGGGATTGAACTGTCCGGCGGCGCAAGCCCCCCCGATGATTCTTATTGATCAAGCCGGCAATGATACCGGAAAGTCGAGGGTTCGAGGGACTTTTTTTATAACCCAAGTTCTTTCGATAGAACAGCAAGGAATGAAACATGCTTCGGAAAATTTACCCTGTGAAATCTAAGCGATAGGAGGAAATCATGAAAAGATGTGTGGTTTTTCTGGGAGCCATAACCCTTTTGTGGATTTCGGCCTTTCCGGTCAGGGTAGTTTCTCTATTTTTTTCATTAGTCCCTTAGCAGCGGCTTCTTTGATCGTCGCTCTATTTCTTCTGATTTCCCCGTTAATTCCCTGGTTGGGCAAGAGACGGAGAGAGATCCCCACGGAAGAGGTTTTTATAGCGGGATTTATTTTTTAAATTTATTGTGCAGCTTTCGCTGAAGATTGATTTCAACGAGATGAAAAACGAAATTGAAGAACTCTTCATTGTGAGAATTGATGGGAAAGGTAAGCATACTATTCAAGATCTGATTGTCAGGGAATTTCCCTTAACTATTATCTTGAATGACCGAAAATTGGTAACTTTGCTTTGCTCTCCCTCCAAATTGGAGTATCTGACCCTTGGTTTCCTTCTAAGTGCCGGACTGATAGAAGAAAGAGGCAATATCAAGACGCTCACCGTCGATGAACAAACAGGGATGGCGAAGGTGGAGACCAAGAAGGCACTGGGTGTTTGTCTCAAACAGGTTCTTGGTTCAAGTGGAGGTCTAATCGCCGGTCTTTCGAAGCCTCGACCGGTGAACACTGACGAACAATTTGGAATTTCCGCATCTGCCGTTTTCTCATTTGTCGAGGATTTTTTGCAACGATCCAGCGGGTTCAAGAATACGGGGGCCCTTCACAGCGCTGCTTTGTGTCACAAAAGCGGCATTATAATTTCAGTGAAGATATTGGGAGACATAATGCTATTGACAAGGTTTTAGGTGAATGCTTTTGGGAAGGGGTGCCGACAGCCAATCGTTCGATGATTACCAGTGGCAGGATTTCTTCAGAGATATTGCTCAAGGCAGCTAGGGGAAACGTCCCTATACTTATCTCAAAATCTGCACCCACCGAGCAGGGTGTCCAGTTAGCGAATGATGTGGGTATCACACTGGTCGGTTTTGTACGGGGAAGCAGGATGAATGTCTACACAAATGACTGGAGGATATTAGTTTAAGTAGCGAACGACCGCTAATTCCCTGTGAGATTTATAGAATTAAAGGCACCAAGACACTCCAGAGGGGTTTTCCCCTTTTCATTTCAGAAGCGATCCAACGGTTTACCTGCGTTGAGGTCATTAGGAACAAGTCTGCAATGTTCGGCCTTTTCAAAGCCGATCAATGGTCTCCACCGGAAAGACCGCTATATTGTATAAAGGAGGTACTATTCCTCCGCCTTAACCGGCGGTTTTAGAAAGTCCCATAATAATTTATTCGGAAACAGGTAGGATAATATACGTTTTGCCTGTGTCCGAAATTAAAAAAAAGAGGGAAAGCTATGGTGACGACGAAGAAGGAAAATGAAACTTCAATTCTCCGGTGTGAAAATGTCAGCCTGAAGTTCGGAGGAGTTCAGGCTCTTGATGATATTTCTTTTGACGTGAACAAAGGAGGAATAGTCAGTATTATTGGACCGAACGGTGCCGGAAAAACCTGCATCATCAATACGATAACAGGCTTTTATCGTCCTACCCGAGGTGATGTCTATTTTAAGGACCAAAAAATCACCGGCCTTCCGCCTCATAAAGTTTGTACCCGGGGGATTGCAAGAACCTTCCAAAATATCGAATTATTCACCGGACTGTCGGTTTTGGATAATTTGCTCGCAGCCAGGCATGTCTTCATAAAAAACAATTTATTGTCCTGCGCTTTATATTATGGATTTGCTCGAGAAAAAGAAATTGAATGAACGAAAGATGGTCGAAGATATTATCGATTTTCTTGAAATGGAGGCGATCCGGAAACAAGAGGTGGGGATTCTGCCTTACGGTCAACGCAAAAGGGTTGAGTTGGGCAGAGCCCTTGCCCTAGAACCGGAAATAATCCTTTTGGATGAGCCAACCGCCGGGATGAATGTGGAAGAAAAAGAAGATATGGTAAGATTCGTCTTGGATATCAACGAAGAAAAGGGAACCACCATCGTTCTTATTGAGCACGATATGGACATTGTTATGGATATATCCGATAGGATTATTGTCTTTGACTTCGGATCCAAGATTGCGGAGGGGGTTCCCGACGAGATCAAAAAGAATAGTCGAGTCGTTAAGGCCTATCTGGGAGAGAAAGAGTAATTTCTATAGGAGGTGTTATATTGTTAGAACAGGACACATATCCTAAGTTTTTAATTCGGGACCGCAAATTATGGGGAGATAAGGTCGCCTTACGAAGAAAAGCTCTCGGTATCTGGCAGAATTATACTTGGGAAGAATGTTACCAGCAGGTAAAGCTTCTCAGTTTTGGATTGGTCGAACTGGGTTTGAACCCCGGCGACAAAGTCTCACTCATCGGAGACGACGAGCCTGAAGGAATTTGGGGTGAAGCCGCCATCCAGGCCGCCGGAGGAATATTGGTGGCCATGTGGAGCGACTCCATCCCTTCGGAAATGGCTTATATCGTTAATCATTCCGATTCCAAGTTTGTCATAGTCGAAGACCAAGAACAGGTGGATAAGCTGCTGGAAATTAAAAATGATGTTCCAGGGGTGCAAAAGATCATCTATTGGGATCCAAAAGGCATGAGAAATTATGATGATCCTATTTTGATCAGCTATGACAGTTTGAAGGATCTGGGAACTAACCGGGCCGGTACCAATCCGGATTTTTTCGAGGAAATGGTGAATAAGGCAAAGGGGACCGACATCGCTCAAATATTTTATACTTCGGGAACAACCAGTTCCCCCAAAGGGGCCGAGATAAGCCATAACGCCATCATAGCCTCTGCCAGAAGAATACACGAGGTTGCCCCTCTTCATCAGGGAGAAGACATCATTACCACCCTGGCATCCGCTTCGATCTTCCATCAATGGGTTGCTGGATTTTGTTACCTCCATGGGGTGGTGATAAATTTTCCCGAAGAACCTGAAACCTTGATGCGGGATTATCGGGAAATATCTCCACGGTTTATGCTGATTACCCCACGTCAGTGGGAGAGCCTTTCGTCTATGACTCAAATACGAATCAACGATGCCGGGTTTCTGAAGAAGTTCTTTTATAATTTTTTCCTGCCGATAAGTTACCAGGTTGTGGATTTGCGTTCGGCCGAAAAACCGGTAGGACTCACCCTAAGGTTGCTCAATAAGCTGGGCGACCTATTGGTCTTTGCTCCCCTCAGAGATAAGTTGGGATTGAGGAAAACCGACTATTCGATTACTGGAAGTGCCTTCCTTGGCCCTGATTTTTTCAGATTTTTTCATGCCTTGGGTATTAATTTATCCCAAATCTACGGCAGTACCGAAGCCGGTGTCGTCAGTATGCATTCCCCAGATGATATTGATAATATTAGTGTGGGGAGGATCTGTAATGGGGTTGAGATTAGAATATCGGATGAACACGAAATTCTGATTAAGAGCAATAGTGTTTTTACCGGTTATTATAAGAACCCTGAGAAAACGAGTCAGGCCATTCAAGATAGTTGGCTTTATACGGGGGATTCCGGGTATATCAATGAAAGAAAACATCTTATTTTCGTGGATAGGATCGACAACTTAGTAAGCACTGGACACCATTATGCCCCTGCATATATTGAAGGCAAGCTTAAATTCAGCCGGTTCATTCAAGATGTTATGGTGATCGGCGGCAAGACCAAAAATTATCTGACGGCCATCATCAATATCGATTTTGAAAGCATCGGCAAGTGGGCGGAAGCCAATCAGATTACTTACACGACCTTTGTCGATTTTTCCCAGAAGGAGGAAGTAAGCAACTTGATCCGATTGGATTTAAAAAGGGTCAACAATACACTCCCCGAGGGTTCGAAGGTGAGGAAGTTCGTCTTACTGCATAAAGAGTTCGATGCCGATGAAGGGGAGCTGACCAGAACCAGGAAGCTGAGGAGGTTCTTTTTGCAGGAACGGTATAGAGATTTGATCGATGCCATATACGGCGACAAGGAGGAAATGTTGATGGTTACCGAAGTCAAATATCGAGATGGCCGAAAAGGGACGATGGAGACCAATCTCAGAATAAGAACAGTTTACGAAGAGACGGAAAACAGCCTTTAAGCCAAGGGCAACTGACAGAAACCGAGCCTTACTGGTATGGTGATTAAGTCGGGATTCCAATCTCAATAAGGTGTAGTGTGAGGGGGATAAAGTGCTGAAGCTGAATAACGTTGAGGTAAAGTATCTTGGAGTAATTTTGGTTTTACGTGGTGTCTCTTTTGAGATCCGCGATGGAACTATTGTTTCTCTTTTAGGAAGCAATGGCGCTGGAAAAACAACAACCCTCAAGGCTATCTCAGGGCTCCTGCACACCGAGCAAGGGGAAGTTACCGCCGGCCTCATTGAGTATAACGGCCAAAGGATCGAGAAGCTGGACTCGGAGCAAATTGCCAAAAAGGGCATCATTCAAGTTATGGAAGGCCGAATGGTGTTGGAACATCTCACCGTTGAGGAAAATCTGCGTCTGGGGGGATATATCCTTAAAAACAACACCATCAAAAAAGACATTGAAATGGTTTATGACTACTTCCCTAAACTGAAAAGGCTTCGTAATTCTATCAGCGGTTATTGTTCCGGAGGGGAACAACAAATGCTGACCATAGGGCGAGCCATAATGGCCCATCCCAAGATTATGTTGCTGGATGAACCGTCCATGGGGCTGGCTCCCTTGGTCGTCGATGAAATCTATTCCATGATCAAACGGTTTAATGATGAAGAAAAGAACAGTATGCTGATCGTCGAACAGAATGCCCGGGCGGCTCTGGCCGTCAGCGAATACGCCTATGTCATGGAGAATGGCCGGATCGTTCTGGACGGACCCTCTTCCAAGTTAGCTGAAAACGAAGATATCAAGGAATTCTATCTGGGGCTCAGCAAGTTGGGAGAAAAGAAAAGTTATCGCGAGGTTAAACACTATAAAAGAAGAAAGAGATGGTTGTAAAGCAGTGGAAGGTCGGCAGTCGGTAAGATTTTCGGAGCGGATCGATTCCCGGGTGATCGCCCAGCAACCCAAATTTTTGAGGAGGTAATCAAATGGATTTTTTGGGCAAAATAATTATATCAGGTTTAATGAATGGAGCGGTTTACGGCCTTGTCGCCATCGGCTTTGTTCTTATTTATAAGTCTTCGGCGGTGCTCAATTTTGCTCAGGGACATATGGTACTGTTTGGGGCTTATCTTTTCTGGACTTTCAGCGGTGCCTTGCATCTTGGAGTTATCCCTTCAGTACTGATAGCTATCCCTTCGGCGTTTATCATGGGTATCCTGATAGAACGTATATCCTTGCGCCCATTAATCGGGCAGTCGTTGATTACCATGATCACGGTCACTATCTTTCTTTCACTGGTGATAGAAGGACTGGTATCGATGATCTGGGGGACTTACCCATTACAACAATTAACCATCTTTTCCCGGGAAACGGTGAAGCTCGGCCAATTTGTTTTTACCACCGAGAATCTTTACGCCTTTGGTCTGGCTTTCGGCTCCATGGTGGCCCTTATTCTTTTTTTCCGCTATACCAATCTTGGACTGGCCATGAGAGGCGTGGCTGAAGGTCACCAAATCATGCAGAGCATGGGGATCAGTGTCAAAAGGATTTTGACCATATCCTGGGGGATTGCCGGTATCGCCGCCACCTTAGGCGGGGTCATCTTGGGGGGTACCCTTGGATTTCAGCTCAGCTTAAGTGAAATAGGATTATTGGCCATCCCGGCCGCTTTCATCGGCGGCCTGGAGTCTCCGGAAGGGGCTATTCTGGGCGGCTTACTAATGGGACTGATCGAAAGCATCATCTCGGGGTATGTGGGAAAAGCTGCTGGAGAGCCGGCCACCTTTATTGTTTTAATCTTGGTAATGTTGGTCAGACCTTACGGCTTTTTCGGTCTGAAAAGAATAGAAAGGGTTTAACAACATGGCTCATACATCATCTTATCCACCGGGCGGCATTTATGCGGACAGCTACAAGAAGGATATGCACATTATCAAAACTAAAACCCAAAAGGCTTTGGCGATTCTTTCTTTGGTTTTTCTTTTTGCCATTCCGCTCATTCCCTATATTAATAGTACTTATTTACTCAGGCTGATCATCGGGGCGGGCATTACAATGATCATTTGTCTCGGCCTCAATATATTAACCGGATATTGCGGACAACTCAACGTCGGCCAGTCGGCTTTCGTTATGGTCGGGGCCTTCACTTCCGGCCTGCTGAACATTCGCCTGGATTGGCCGTTCTGGGCTTGTGTTGTCCCTGCGGGACTTGCCGCCGCCCTGGTCGGAACGGTTTTCGGTATTCCTTCGGTTCGCTTGAAAGGTTTATATTTGGCCTTGACCACCCTCGGGGCCCAGATTATCCTCACCTGGATTGCCCTCTTCGGCTTGCCGATAACGGCCCTGGGGTTTTCTGTCAGCCCCGTAAAGTTGGGTAGTATCATTTTCAATACGCCTGAAAAATTTTATTATCTGGCTATGTTTTTTGCGGTTCTGATGACTTTTTTTGCTAAAAATCTAATGAGGTCGAAACCGGGAAGGGCTTTCATTGCTATAAAGGATAACGATAAAGCGGCCGAAGCCATGGGGATCGATATTTTTCGTTACAAACTCCTGGCCTTTGCCATTTGCACTTTTTTTGCCGGGGTAGCCGGGTCTCTTCTGGTCCACTACATGATGTGGGCTCAACTAGAATCCTTTACCCTCATGGATTCCGTCTGGTACCTGGTCATGATCATTGTGGGCGGCCTGGGCAGTATCGAAGGGACCATCTTCGGGGTCCTGTTAATAACCGTTTTGAAAGAATTGATTTTTGTCATCGGACCAATTGCTGAAGGGGTTTTCCCCTTTTTGCCTATTGGGGCCGGAAGCGGTTTACTTTTGGTTATCATTGGGGGAGTCGCTATATTCTTCTTAATCTATGAACCCAGAGGCCTGGCGCATCGTTGGGGCTTGATTAAAGCCTATTACCGTTTATGGCCATTTGGTTATTAATTTGGAAAGGAGGTGTTCGAGTACACGTGGTGCGGTTCAGCGATAAAAAAGTTGCTTGGGAATTAACCATTGGAAAGAAAACAGAAAATTAAAGGGAGATCGTTTATGAAAACAAAAGCAGTGTTGTCTGTTTCTTTTTTAACAGTAGCAGCGCTAATAATAACATTGCCGTCTCCGGTTAGTTGGGCTCAGAAGCCTATTCATGAGGTCGTGGTTGGTAATATTAGTGCTATGACAGGACCTACCAGCGGTACCCATTTGATGTGCCAATCCGGATCTAAAGATTATCTGTATTACCTCAATGAAAAGGGGGGCATTGAAGGAAAGAAAGGCAAAGTGAAGGTCAAATATCTGTCCTACGATTCTCAATATGTGGCGGCCAAGGCCAAAGACGGTTTTGCCCGGTTGGAATCACAAGGGATGATCGTTTTAACCCACTGTGCCTCTGCCCATTCGGACGCTTTAATGAGTGATTATGAATCCGCCAAGATTCCTCTGGTAACCGGCAACATTGGTGTTGCCAGTGTGTGGTCTGACTGGTGTTACGGCAACTACTATCCCGGTGGGATGAACTCGATCGGTACTTGGGTTCTTTGGCAAAAAAATAATTGGATAAAGGCCGGAAAGCCGGGTGGGACCCTGGTCCTGGGTACGCTCGCCTCGGATGAGCCCTGGGTGCCGCTGAGCCTTTGGGGTTTTGATGCCTTTGTCAAGGAGCAGGGGATCAAGATGGTAATCGAGACCATCCCCAAAGGAACCACGGATGCCAGTCCTCAATTATTACGGCTCAGAGATGCCGGTGTTAAGGCAATTCATATTTTAACCTCTGCTCCAGGAGTGGTGATTGTGCTGAGATCAGCCAAATCGATGGGGTTGAAAATTCCTTTTACCATAAGTGGTGGCACTAATTTAGGCGACGTGGTGGCCCTGGGTGGTGCTGATTTGGCCGATGGCCTCATAGGCGGATATTTTTATTGGCCGATGTCGGCCAGCACGAAGCTTAAAGTCTCTACCGGAGGAAAGCTGGCCCGAGAGCTGTGGCAGAAGAATCATCCCAATCAGAAGCCAAGCGATATGTACATCAACGGCATTCTATCGGGGATGATCATCGCCGAAGGCCTTCGAAAGGCCTTGGATGAGGTTACTCCCGAGGCTCTGAATGGAGAAGCCTTGAAGAAGTACGGTCTTGACCGGATTAAAGATTTTGACTGTATGGGGCTGACCACGCCCATTACCTATGTTTCAGGTGATCATATGGGACAGAAACATGTGAAATACTGGGAGGTGCGTAAAGGCGGGGATACTTATCCGATAACCGACTGGATCCCGATGCTGACTTTCCGTATTCCTAAGAAATAAAGGGAGATCATCAGTAAACTTTTTGTGCGACCGCTACGAATTAAAAACCTTTGTGGCCGCCCGTGAAAAGATTTCCTTCCCGACAGGTGCCCTTCGCGGACCGTCGGAATGGAAGTTGAGGTAGAAACGAGTAATGGAGTTTATCTCAAATTATGCGCGACCGGTTAAGAAAGTTGATTGGGAAGTAACCATTGGAAAGAAAACAGAAAATTAAAGGGAGATCGTTTATGAAAACAAAAGTATTGTTGTCCGTTTTTTTTTTAATAGTAGCAGCGCTAATAATAACATTGCCGTCTCCGGTTAGTTGGGCTCAGAAGCCTATTCATGAGGTCGTGGTTGGTAATATTAGTGCTATGACAGGACCTACCAGCGGTACCCATTTGATGTGCCAATCCGGATCTAAAGATTATCTGTATTACCTCAATGAAAAGGGGGGCATTGAAGGAAAGAAAGGCAAAGTCAAGGTCAAATATCTGTCCTACGATTCTCAATATGTGGCGGCCAAGGCCAAAGACGGTTTTGCCCGGTTGGAATCACAAGGGATGATCGTTTTAACCCACTGTGCCAGCGGCCATTCGGACGCTTTAATGAGTGATTATGAATCCGCCAAGATTCCTCTGGTAACTGGTGCTCTTGGTGTTGCCAGCCTGTGGTCTGATTGGTGTTACGGCAACTATCATCCCGGTGGGTTTAACTCGTTTCGTAGTTGGATTCTTTGGGAAAAAAATAATTGGGTAAAGGCCGGAAAGCCGGGTGGGACCCTGGTCCTGGGTACGCTCGCCTCGGATGAGCCCTGGGTGCCGCTGAGCCTTTGGAATATTGATGCCTTTGACAAGGAACAGGGGATCAAGATGGTAATCGAGACCATCCCCAAAGGAACCACGGATGCCAGTCCTCAATTATTACGGCTCAGAGATGCCGGTGTTAAGGCGATTTTTGTTTTAACCTCTGCTCCAGGAGCGATGATTGTGCTGAGATCATCCGAATCGATGGGGTTGAAAATTCCTTTAATCCAAAGTTCTGCGACTACTTTAGGCGACGTAGTGGCCCTGGGTGGTGCTGATTTGGCCCAGGGCCTCATAGGCGCATATTTTTATGAACCGATGTCGGCCAACCCGAAGCTTAAAGTCTCTACCGGAGGAAAGCTGGCCCGAGAGCTGTGGCAGAAGAATCACCCCAACCAAAAGCCTAGTGATATGTACATCAGCGGCATTCTGTCAGGGATGATCATCGCCGAAGGCCTCCGACTGGCCTTGGATGTGGTTGCTCCCGAGGCTCTGAACGGAGAAGCCTTAAAGAAGTATGGTCTTGACCGGATTAAAAATTTTGACTGTATGGGGCTGACTACGCCCATTACCTATGTTCCCGGTGATCATATGGGGCAGAAACATCAAAGATACTGGGTAGTGCGTAAAGGCGGGTATGTTGATCCGATAAGCGACTGGGAACCGATGACGACCTTCCGTATTCCTAAGAAATAAAGGGAGATCATCAGTAAACTTTTTGTGCGACCGCTACGAATTAAAAACCTTTGTGGCCGCCCGTGAAAAGATTTCCTTCCCGACAGGTGCCCTTCGCGGACCGTCGGTAAGGAAATTGAGGTAGAAACGAGTAATGGAGTTTATCTCCTGTTGGGAGGAACCTACTGACTGTTGGGGGATTCTCTAAAGATCATTCACCCATCTAAAAACCTATTTCTAATGCTATCAGTTAATTATGCTGCAATAGCCAATATTATGTATTATTATACCGGAACATTTACCAAGGATATTTTATGGATTCTAATAAGGTTGTGCTAACGGTAGGCGGTACAGGGGGAATCGGTGACCGATCAAACAATCCTGCCATACCAGTGACCCCAAAGGAGATCGCTGAAAGCGCTGTTGAGGCGTGTGAGGCCGGGGCGTCCGTAGCCCATATCCATGTAAGAGATGTTGAGACCCAAAAACAATCGATGGACGTCAAGCTCTATGAAGAGGTGGTACAACGCATCCGGGATCATTCCGACATCATCCTGAATTTGACCACCGGACCGGGTTCCAGGTTTGTTCCTGATAAAAATAATCCATCATTTCCCGGACCGGGCACCACCCTTTGCTCCCCACAAACGCGTATCGAGCATGTCCTAATCCTCAGGCCTGAGATCTGCACCCTGGATGTGGGATCCATGGATTTTGGCCCCAATGTCATAGTCAATTATCTCCCCCATCTCGAATCGATGGCCAGGCAGGTCATCGACGCTGGGGTAAAACCCGAACTGGAGGTCTTTGATACAGGTCACATTGAAAAGGCAAAGCATCTCATACGTACATGCAAGATTGAGAGTCCTCCTCTTTTTCAGCTTTGCACCGGTATCAACTGGGGGGTTCCTGCTACACCGGAATGCCTGATTGCAATGAAGAACCTCCTGCCTGCTGATGCGATGTGGGCCGGGTTCGGCATCGGGGCAAACTGTTTTCGTATGGCTGCCCTGGTCGCAATTTTAGGTGGAAACGTGCGAATCGGGTTTGAAGATACCCACTATATAGAGAAGGGAAAGCTGGCCTCGAGTAACAAGCAATTGGTGGAGAAAGTGGTAAACCTCCTTCGCCTCCTTGGTAAGGAGCCTGCAAGGCCTGATGAGGCAAGAAAGCTGCTCAAGCTGAAGGAACAAGGATAACCGACTTGAGGTCGGACCAACGCAAATCAAAAAAGAAGGCCGCCGTTTTTCAATAAGGAAACACCAATAAAGGCATCCACTGCGGATGAGTCTAAATTGATTGGCACAAAAGGGGGGAGGTGACGGTAAAGAAAACAGGTTGTAGTAGCAGTCTTGTTGTAGTAGCAGTCTTATAGATGACTGCAATATCTATAATAGGGAGAAAAAAATGAAAAAATGTGGAAAGAAGAGAATTCTGGCCAGTGCAATTGTCTTTATTTTGTTATTAACCCTTAGTATCTCGTTGAGTGTGAATGCTCAACAAAAAAAACCAATAAAGATTGGGAGTATTTTTTCCGTAACGGGTCCGGCTGCTTTTTTAGGGGACGACATGAAGAGAACGGTTCAGATGTATATCGAAAAGCAAAACAAGATGGGGGGGATTAATGGCCATCCTCTCGAATGGTATGTCTATGATGCCGCCGGGGATGTGACCAAAGGGGTTACAGCGGCCAAGCGTCTGATCGAACAGGATAAGGTGGATATTTGTGTGGGGGATGGAAACAGCAGCGCGGTTGCCATCTCCTTGGCACCGATCTTTGAAAAAGCGAAAGTTCCATTCGTCACCGTCTCGGGTTCCAAACTGATCTGTACCCCTGTGGCAGAGAAGCAGTGGTGTTTCAAAGCCGCCGTCTCCGATACGGATGCGGTGAAAAAATGCATTGAATGGTGGAAGAAGATAGGCGTTAAGAGAATGGCTTTATTATCGGATACAACCGGATGGGGCAAAAGCGCCAAAGAAGAATTTGAAATCTATCTCAAAGGCAGCGGCATTGAAGCCGTGGCCATGGAGGAATTTGATCCCGGGGCCACTGATTTAACCCCTCAACTGGTAAAAATCAGGAGAGCCAATCCTGACGCAATTATGTGTCAGACCGTGACGCCGGCGGGAGTCGTGTATCTCAAGAACATTCAGCAGCTTGGCATGGGCAATAAGATCATTATGCATGGCCTGGGCTATGTCGAAGAACGTTATATGAAGATGGCGGGCGACGCCTCTGAGGGCTGTTATGTCACCGCGCCGATCAATGCTGTTACCACTAAAATTCCGGAAAACGACACATATCTCCTTCCCATAAAAGAGAAGATTTTAGGGTTGTATAAGGACTTTGAAAGCTATTATGGCCATAAGCCGAATACCTATGCCTGCAATGCCTATGACGGCGTTCTCATCGCCTTTCATGCTTTAAAAGTGGCCGTCAATGGAGATGGTATCAACAAGCAAAAGATAAGAGATGCCATTGAAAAAATAAACGGATTGGTGGGAACCTGTAAGATCCATCGTTTTTCTCCTACCGATCACAGCGGAGACGCCTTCCGCTACATTGCAATTGTCCAGTGGAAAAATGGAGACTGGAAGTGGATTGATTGAGGCCAGGTGTCTTTGAAGCTTGGTCATGAAAAGAAAATTGGTTTTGATCGCTTACGCCGTGAACACAAGATTCTGAAGTAGCAAGTCGATGACTCTCATGTGGAGGAGGATCCTTTGGCTCATGGAATTTGAGCTACACAGAACATCCTATCCACAGTGTAGCAACCGAAGGGCTTAACGACAAAATCCTGATGACGAGGCAGATGGCATGCGGTTTTCGGAATGGAACACATGACCGGAAAGCCATCCTTTTCCAAGGTGGTGTTCTTTCCCTCTATGCAGGAACACCTCGGTGACTATGAGGTCACGTTTGGACACGATGTGTAGTGTGACCCATGGACAACTCTGAAGAACAAAATAATGAAATGGGCGATGGGCCCCATGAACGGCCCATCGCCCAGGTATTCCGCGCGGTAGACGGGTGACTTTCCAATGTCTGACTTATTGCAATTTCTCTTCTCCGGGGTGATGGTTGGCTCCATCTATGCGCTGATAGCGGTTGCCTTCTCTATTGTTTATAATACCACTGAAGCGATCAATTTTTCCCAGGGCGAATTTACCATGCTCGGGGGAATGATGGCCGCGGTTATCTTCAAGCACACCAGAATGCCCCTGTGGGCTGTGGTTCCCCTGGCGATCGCAGCAACGACAATGGTTGGACCGCAGTAATCGCTTCGACCAATTTCCGCTTTTGCTCAACTGTGCGCCCTTGCCACATCTCGACAATAACTACGGCCATGAAAGACCTCCTTCGAAAAGTACTCAGGCCACCCGCCTCGGCGGTGACCATGAGCAAAGCCTTTGCAGTCGCACTGCCAGAGTTGACCGAAGCCTGTTTGGTGCCCGAATTTCCGCACCGTGCCACAATGTTCAAAGGCACGCGGAAATTTCAGTTCAGCGCCTTACCCCGAGTCTCAGGCAAGCGATTTAATATGAGCATGCTTGCAATGAGAAGAATGCCCACTACGATAAATGCATTTGAAGGTCCCACCGTGGGCCACAAGATGCCTCCAAAGACGAGCGAAACGAGGAATGCCATAGTAAGGCGGCCGACTAGCGAAGCACATCCGAATCCTGTCGCACGCAAGTTGGTGGGATAACTCTCGGAAGTGAAGGTATAAAGCGTCGCGATCGTTGCCTCCCCGACAAAGCCATACAAC
>CAWIRY010000044.1:0-15793 GCA_963838485.1 uncultured delta proteobacterium
ACCTGACCTCCGGCAGAGCCGGAGGCTTGTAAATATTAGCCCCTCAAAGGGGCTCAAACCAAAACCCAAACCACTTACAGCCGTCACCCCGGCGAAAGCCGGGGTCCAGAATTTTTCGATATTTGGTAACTTCCTGGATTCCGGCTTTCGCCGGAATGACAGACGAGAGGTAGCTTCTTTTTCAAAAAAACAATCTTTGACGGGCTTAGAAAAATTTTCGCCCATCTTAAATATGGTTCGATTCCTACTCCCGGAACTGTCAAACTCTGGGAGTCCCCCGGCAAAGCCGGGGGTTTACCTAAAAGAAATTATGCCAGCCCTATCTCATCCGCAAAGTTGGAGCCCTCCGCATACCGCTTCGCATATTTTCCTCGGACTGCACCTGTAAAATAGTACTCCTCCATCAAGTCCGGATCATTCTTCATTCTCTTCATACCGGAACTCATTCAAACAGTAGCCCCATAGGATGTCACATTTTTCCTTTGTTAATGCCGAATGCGGTGTTGACCCGTGGCACGAGGCTTGCGGGGCCGAAGATACATGCAAGCAAGTGACATCGGTGTCCTATGACCTGATTGGCGAAGCTGCGGCGGCGGATAGGACAAGGCACCAACAAGGGCAACGCTGCGCATTGGCGACGCCGCCGTCATAGCCACTCTGTCCAGATGTGGAACTCGGCGGGTAGAAAAATCATCAAAGACTGGCCCCGTAGGCGATTCTTTCCCCTTATTCGGTCAGAACTTGATCCGGTAATTGGTCCACATAGCCAGGCGTATGCGGGAAGTGCTCGGCCAGCAATCGGCCTACCCCTTCTATGGCCTGACACAGGGAGACCTCGCAGGCCCTGCCCTCTTTGATTCCCTGGGAAACCATTCTGGCAAATTGGTTCAAGGTTTCTTGTTCCATCTTTTTATAAATACCCTTATCGGCCAGAACCCAGACCTTTCTTTCCAACAAAGAAATAAAAAACAGAACTCCGGTATGACTGACGGGTTTTATAAAGACTCTTTTCATAAAAAGCCCGCAGAGCCCGGAGCCTGACCATTTCTTCTTTCTTTTTGACGGACAGAAAGACGGCCTTTAATTTGGGGATCCGGGCACAAAGCAGGCCAAAAGGGAAAAA
Source organism: uncultured delta proteobacterium (assembly GCA_963838485.1). Lineage (GTDB taxonomy): Bacteria > Desulfobacterota > RBG-13-43-22 > RBG-13-43-22 > RBG-13-43-22 > RBG-13-43-22. The sequence continues at coordinate 1,124 of CAWIRY010000044.1, forward strand.
AAAGATGAGGCTCAAGGCAATATAAACCCAGAGGGAATCACGAAAGAATAAAACGGTGACGATCAGGGCCAAAAGACTGCCTAAAATCACGCCTCCCAGCACCTCAGCTTCGAGGTAATGATCACTGCTGTCAACGACCATGACAGCAATCTCTCCATCGGTGCGGGATTCGACATCTTTGATGGCGGCCGTGATTCTTTGATTTTCTTCCTCTGAAAAAAAATGCTCGGCTTTCATGACCTTCACCCGAATCGGTTATTTTCTATTTTTTTTTCTCCGAATTCCTGACTCCGAACCATGGTCTGCATTACCAACCCCCCGAGGCCCCGCCGCCGCCGAAGTCTCCGCCGCCGCCGCCGAAACCTCCGCCGGAATCTCCGCCTCCCCAACCGCCGCCGCCGAATGGGAAAAAGCCGCCGCCGGGCCAAAAACCGCCGCCGGAACCTCCGGCTGAAAAAAGAGAAGGTAATAAAATCCCTATCCCCGCCCCGACCAGAACGGAGAGAATTAAAGAAACCAACCCTAGCGGGAAAAGTCCCAGATGAACCAGGGCCGGTAAGCCCACGGCGCCGGCAACGCCCCCCAGAATGCGGGAAAGGCTACTCACCATGATGAGGACAACGAAAAAGGCCACCAGAAAAACCAGGAAGGAGTGAAGCCCACGGGTTTGTCTGACCGGAGGCCTTTCCTCGGCTTTAAATTCTCCCCTGGTGGCATCGATCAAGGCCGAAACCCCGACCATAATCCCGCCGTCAAAGTCTCCCCGTTTAAATCTCGGGGTAATGACCAGGTCGATGATTCTTCCAGCCAATAAATCCGTCAACCGACCCTCCAGACCCCGGCCGACCTCGATCCGTATCTTATGTTCCTGCTTGGCAATAAGCAGGATAATTCCGTTATCCTTGTTCTTTTGCCCGATCTTCCAGGCCTCGGCGACCTTGATTCCAAACCCATCGATGGTCTCTCCTTGCAATGAGGGGATGGTTAAAATGACCAACTGGGTGGAATCGGATTGTTCGAAAGCTTTCAGTTCCCCATCTAATCGTTCTCTGGCCTCGGGAGAAATCATCCCCGCATAATCGTTGACATACCCCTGGAGATTGGGAACATCCAAAGCCTGGGCCATGGAGGGAAGGAAGAAAAGAATAAAAGATAAGATAAGAACGTATTTTTTCATTTCCTATGCATAACCTAAACGTTTTTAAGGTTTTTTTGGAGTTTCTCTTGAATCCTTGAATCCCGGAGTCCTTGAACCCTTTGGGGTTTAAAATTTCACCTGGGGGGCCTTTTCGGCCCCGGCCTCGGCTTTAAAGGGTTCTTTCAATTTTAGCTTCAAAAAGAAATCATTGGTCAAATTATTGGGGAAAACCCGAATGGAACTGTTAAAGATTTCCACCGCCTTGTTGTAACGGACCCGGGCCACGTTGATACGATTTTCCGTACCCTCTAATTGGTGTTGCAGGTCCTGAAAATTTTGATTGGCCTTAAGGTCAGGATATTTTTCAACGACCACCATTAAGCGGGAAAGGGCGCTGCTCATGGCCCCCTGGGCCGCCTGAAACTGGCTGAAGGCCTTGGGGTCTTCCAAGAGATTCTTATTCATTTGAATCGATCCGACTTTGGCCCTGGCCTCAGTGACGGCGGTCAGGGTTTCCTTTTCATGCTTGGCGTAGGCCTTGACCACCTCGACCAGATTGGGGATCAGGTCGTTTCTTCTCTGGTAGGAGGCTTCCACATCTCCCCAGGCGGCCTTGACCGCTTCTTCATTGGTTTGTATGGTATTATAGCCGCAACTGGTCATGGCCAGTAACAAACCTAAAAAAACCAAACCAAAACGAAAACTTTTCCCCATGCCAACCTCCTGTTGTATCTTTAGTAACTTTATTGATTGCAGAAAAGGGGGGCAGGGTTCAAGACATTCGTTCGCCTCCCTGTGCCCGGCCTTTGTGCCTGATCTCAACTCTAAACCTGCTTGAAATCCGAGTAACCACATTATAGCATCTCCACCAGGTAAAACCAACAATTAAAAATTTAAAGTAACCTTAATGTAAAAGTTGAAGTTTTAAGGAAACGGAGGGAAGAAAGACCCTCTCCCATCAAGGGAGAGGGGTTTTGAAAACTACACCTACGGGAAAAGGGCTCAAGGATTCCGGACTTCCGATTCGGCGTGCCTACATCTCGGAGAGATTCCAGGGTATTATTAACGGGTGACCTTCTCTATAATCTCCCCTTCCGGTCCTACCAATTCAATAACCATTGGCATTGCCCCGATAGCATGGGTGGAGCAGGAAAGACAGGGGTCATAGGCCCGGATGGCCGCTTCCACGCGGTTCAACATGCCTTCGGTCAATTTCTTGCCATCCACAAAGGACTTGGCCACCATTTCCACTGCCTTATTCATGGCCCAATTGTTATGTCCGGTAGCTACGATGAGATTGACCTTGGTCAACATCCCGTTCTTGTCGGTTTTATAATCATGGAACAAGGTCCCTCGAGGGGCTTCTAAACACCCCACCCCTTGGCCGGTCAGTCCATGGGACTCCGTCACCAGATCCGTGGAGAGCACCTCCGGGTCCATGAGGATTTCCTTGGCCCGTTCGATGGCATAAAGGTCTTCAATGAGGCGGGCGTAGTGATACCATAAGGTACCCTCTACCGGTTTACCTCCACCCAGGGCCTTAAAATTGCCAAATTCCTCATTGGCTAAAGGGGTATTAATTTTTTCAGCCACATTCAGCCGGCCCAAAGGTCCCACCCGGTAGGTGCCCCCAGGATAGCCCATCTTACGGTAATAAGGGAATTTCAGATAGGACCAATCTTCCACATGCTCGGCAATAACCTCCAGATAATTTTGGGGATCAAATTCCTCAAGCGTTGTCCCGTTTTTGTCCGTTAAACGAATCCGGCCGTCGTATAACTGCAATCCCCCCTGTTCATCAACCATCCCCATGTAGCCTGATGAAAAAACCGCATATTTGTCCACCAGTTCCCGGTTAGCTTCGAACCAACCCTTGGCAACGGTAAGGGCGGTTTTGATGGTCTCGGTAATATCATCAATCCGGATTAATAAATCGTCACAATCTTCCGCCGAGAGAGGGGCGTTAACCCCCCCGGGAATGGAATGAATGGGGTGAACGCGTTTCCCGCCCAATTTACGAATAATATCCTGACCGAAGGCCCTGGACTGGACCGCCTTCAAGGCTAATTCCGGGTTGGCCTGGATGACTCCCACCACATTTCGAATAGCCGGATCGGCATCAAACCCTAACAGTAAATCCGGACCGGCCAACTCAAAGAAATGCATGGAGTGGGATTGGATAAACTGCCCCATGTGCATCAATTCCCGAAGGAGCTGGGCCGTGCGGGGAGGGACAACCCCAACGATCCGGTCACAGGCCTTGGCCGAAGCCAGATGATGGCTGACCGGACAAATCCCACAGATCCGTGGCGTTATTTGCAGCATTTCAAAAAAGGGACGCCCTTCGGTAAATTTCTCAAACCCCCGAAATTCATTGACATGCATAAAGGCGTTTTCCACTTTCCCTTTGGCACCCATATTGATAGTTACTTTGGCGTGACCCTCTATCCTGGTCACGGGTTCTATCGTTATTTTCTGCATTTTAAATTCTCCTCATGTTGGACCCATGGATTTCCCTTAAGTATCCCTAAAATTAAACACGATTTTCAGTACTGTCAAATATCCTCTATCGATAGACGCCTCCCCTGATTAGTCGTACTTCAATGCCTGGTCCTTCAAGACCGGGATACGACCTTCCAATAACTCACTGATCACAAAATGGATGGCATCCGGAGACGGAGGACAACCGGGCAAATGCACATCCACCTTGACCACCTGATCCAAGGGGCGGGCAAAGATCGGTGTGGCCAGTTCCTCCGACCGGGGGACAAGTCCATCCACCGTGCTCTCGGTCTCCACGTAGGCCCTTCGCAGGACATCCTCCATCTTGAATTGGTTCCTCATTAAGGGAACACCCCCCAGAACCGAGCAATCTCCCAGCGAGACCAGGATCTGACAGCGTTCCCGCATGACCCTGGCCACTTCAAGGTGGGTGGTCGTGTTAACCGTACCGGTCAGGATTCCGACCGTAACGCCATCTCTCGGCGGGTGTTTCAAGTCGGTAATCGGGCTTGAAGTAATTTCAATTTTATCCAAAAGCTGGACCAACCTCTCGTCCATATCCAATAAGGACATATGGCATCCGGCGCAAGCGGCCAACCAATCTGTTGCAATTTTTATCTTCGCCATAAATCTTTCTCCTCCCATTCCTACATCCGGGCGGCCAGTTGGGTTAAAACTTCATTTTCAGGAATCAAACCCTCCGGCAACGGCACGGCTTGTCTAACGGCCACTTTTTTGCCTTCCAAGTTATAAAGCGAGCCTTCATGTTCATACCAAAGCAAGGCCGGAAAGACGATATCGGCCGTCTCGGTGATCGGGCTGTGATAACTGGCATGGACCGCCAAAAACTTGGCCTCCCGGGCCAGTTTAATTTTCTCTTCTGGTAGCGTGGTGTCTTCCAGCAGAAGATAGACCGCTTCCATTTGGCTGGGGGCAAAATTGGCTCGAAGTCCCAGGGCCTTGGCATGGAATCCGTTGCTTTCCGGAAACAAGGGGATGAAATGGGCCTTTCTTTGCAAAACGGCCAATTTTTTGGCTTGCTCGGGGGGTGTTTCCTCCCCATACAACACAACCGGCGAGGCACTGTCCTGGCAAAATTTAATGGCCTTGCCCATTTCACCGAGGGCAAAGGTCTTATGGGCAAACCGCCTCATCTCGTTGTTGTTGTCGGAAACAAGGACCAAGCGAGCCCCGTTCATACAAGCCCGTTTGATATGATAGCCGATGACCGGATGATCGGAGAGCGGATCGGCCCCGGTGACCAAAATGGTATCGGCGGAAAGTAAATCATTCAAAGAGCCTCCCAGGGGCAGGTTGAATCTGGCCAGGGTCAGTTCCAGGACACCCACATTAGCCCCGAGCTTTCCCAGAAAAACGGCCACAAATTCACTCAGGGTCAAGTTAAGGGTCCGGCAAGTCGTCCAGGCCCCAACTTTTTTACTCGGACTTTTTTTGAAGGCCTGAGCAACGGTATCCAAGGCCTCCTCCCAGGAGACCGGCAGCATCCGGCCATCTTTCCGAATAAGCGGGGATTCAACCCGTCTTCGCTCTTCCTTGAATGGTTGAAAACGGCCCTTGAGGCAAAGCACTCCGTTATTATGTTCTTCCCATTCCCCTTCCACCCGCAACACCCTTCCGGCACGGGTAATAATTTCCGAACCGCAGCCCACGCTACAGAACATACAGACAGTCTTGGTTCTCTCCACCTGAGTTTCACGTCCGGCATAAGCGCTCTTGCGGTCAATCAAGGCCCCGGTGGGACAAATTTGAAGACAGGTACCGCAACTGACACAGGAGGACTCCCCAAAGGGAACCCCGCCATCAGCACAAATCACGGTCTTGGCCCCCCGGAATTTAACACCCAGAGTATTATTGGCCGCCAATTCACTACAGGCTCGAATGCAACGACGGCAGAGTATGCAGCGGTTATGATCCATAATGAAGTGTTCCCGCGTACCATCTATTGGCTTAGCTTCTCCTGGGTTCGGATAGACCCAATGATCCAGGCCGTATCGATAGGCCAGGGCCTGTAATTCACAATCCCCGCTCGATTCACAAAAGGGACAATAATGGTTCCCTTCTGAAAAAAGCATTTCCAGAATGAATTTACGTTCTTCAATCACCTTGGGGGATTCGGTCTCCACCCTCATCCCTTCAGTGACCGGGAAGGTGCAGGCCGGTTGAAGACCCCTTTGCCTCTCGATTTCAACCACACAAATACGACAGGCCCCAAGGGGGGTAACGGCCGGATGATGGCACAAGCTGGGAATATCAATCCCAGCTCCCTTAGCCGCCTCCATGACGGTCTGTCCGGCCCTGGCCCGAATATGATGTCCGTTGATTCTTATATTCACAACCTTATCCATTAGACAAACCTCCTTCTTATAGATCCGAAAAGCCTATAGGATCTGTTCCTCATGCGGATTGCACTTTCCTCTCTTCAGTTGGCGTCTGAAGACCCATCGACTTTAACCATTCCAAATCACACCGTAGACAACGTTTGCACTCCTCACGAGCGGTATGTTCATCAAAACCGGCTTCCACCTCTTCAAAACATTGAACACTTTTTTCCTCGGAAAGACGTCTGACCACCGGCCGTTTGGCCTCGGCATACTCTTCCATGGAATAAAGTTGTGGGATTTCCCGATCAGTGGGCACAAACCGGACTCTTTCCAGGGGTTGCCCTTTGAGATAGGCATCTACAGTTATAGACACTTTGTTTCCTTGATCGACAGCCTCGATGACCGTAGCCGGTCCTAAGGTCACATCACCGGCAGCAAACACGCCCTTGCGCGTAGTCATCAAATTTGCTCCTACGACGAGGGTGGTATCTGGTCTCACTTCAATCTTAGTATCTTTCTGGAGACCTTCCAAATCCGAAGCCTGTCCAATGGCGGCGATGAAAATATCGGCATCCAAGATGAATTCAGGGACTTCAAATTCCGTGGCCTCGATCGGTATGGGGCGCCGGCGGCCCCCGGCATCAAACTCCCCCAGCCTCTGCAAATGACATTCCACTCCGGTCACCTGATCAGGACCCAGAATACCTACCGGATTGGTCAAAAAGTGGAATTGAATGCCTTCACGGAAAGCCTCTTCAATCTCCTCTTTCCAGGCCGGCATATCCTGTCGGGTGCGTCGATAAAGGATGTGAACCCTTTTGGCTCCCAAACGCAGGGCCGTTCTGGCTGCATCAATGGCCACGGCCCCGCCGCCCACAACAGCCACACTTTTGCCTTTCAACTCCGGTGGCTTCCCCAGGGCTACGTTTTTCAAAAACTCAACACCCTGGTTGACCCCGGGCAGGTCTTCACCGGGGATTCCCAAACGACGTCCCTGATGGGCGCCGATGGCCAGGATCGCCGCACTATAGCCGTTCCGATCCAATAATCCGTCAATGGTGAAGTCTTTTCCCATTTCTTGTCCCAGTTTGATTTCCACCCCGGCCCGTTTGATGGCGTCTATTTCCAGATTCAGGATATTTCGCGGCAAACGATATTCCGGAATCCCAACCGCCATCATACCGCCGGCCACCGGCAACCTATCAAAGACAGTCACCGGATAGCCCCGTTGGGCCAATCTGAGGGCAGCGGTCAAACCGGCCGGACCGGCACCGATAACGGCCACTTTCTCCTTTTTTGGACCTTCGATCTTGGCTGGAGTCCAAGGGTGTTCCATCTCATGATCGGCCATCATCCGCTTGGCCAGCCGGATGGCCACCGGTTCGTCTATATCACCGCGCCGGCATTTCTGCTCGCAAAACGCAGGACAAACCCGGCCGCAGATCAAGGCAAAGGGATTCTTTTCCCGATGCACCTCCAGGCCTTCGGCGTATTGACCCTGCCCAATCAAGGAAATAAACGAGGGGACATCCACCTCGGCCGGGCAGGCATTGGTACAACGGGCCCGCACCAGACTCTTGCAGGCTCCGGCCGGACACTCCCCGTCCAGGATATGGGCTAAAAATTCGTCTTCAAAATACTTCAAGGCCGACATAACCGGCCCGGGTGTTAATTGCCCCAGAGCGCACAGGGATCCTGTTTCCATCCCTTTGGCAATGGTCTTGATGGTATCCAGATCTTCCAACCTTCCTTTCCCTTCGGTAATGCGAGTCAGGATTTCCAACATCCGTTTACCGCCGACCCGGCAGGGAATACATTTACCGCAGGATTCGGCCTGGGCGAATTTTAAAAAGAACTTGGAAAATTCCACCATGCAGGTATCTTCATCCACCACGATCATACCGCCGGAACCCATCACCGCTCCCACTTCCTGCAAAGAATCAAAATCCACTTCCACATTAAGATGCTGCGGTGGGATACACCCCCCCAGGGGTCCTCCGGTTTGGACGGCCTTAAATCGCTTATCCTTGAGAATCCCCCCCCCGATATCAAAAATGATCTCACCCAGGGTAATTCCCATGGGGACCTCAACCAGGCCCGTATTATTCACCTTCCCGGTTAAGGCAAAGATGGCCGTTCCCGGACTACGGCGGGTTCCGATGTTATTGAACCAGGTGGAACCGTTGACGATGATCTGAGGGACGTTGGCATAACTTTTCACATTGTTTAAATTAGTGGGCTTCCCCCAAAGACCGGAGGCGGCAGGAAAAGGGGGACGGGGACGCGGTTCGCCGCGTCGTCCTTCAATAGAGGCCAGCAGGGCCGTTTCCTCCCCACAGACAAAGGCCCCTGCCCCTTCCTTGATATGCAGATGAAAAGAGAAATCGGTATTTAGAATATTATCTCCCAACAAACCGTATTCTTCCGCCTGGGCAATGGCCACATTAAGCCGTTTGATGGCCAATGGGTATTCGGCCCGGCAATAGATGTATCCTTCGCTGGCCCCAATAGCGTATCCGCAGATGGTCATCCCTTCGATCAAACTATGAGGATCCCCCTCCAACAGGGATCGGTCCATAAAGGCCCCAGGGTCCCCTTCATCGGCATTGCAAACCACGTACTTGACATCTCCCGGGGCCCTGAAGGTAAATTCCCATTTGGTGCCGGTGGAAAAACCGGCCCCTCCACGCCCTCTCAGCCCGGAACGCTTTACCTCCTGGATGACTTCCTCTTGGGTCATATCAAATAACGCCTTTGACAGACCTTCATATCCCCCTTGAACAATGTATTCGTCAATCTTCTCCGGATCGATGATTCCACAATTCCGCAGGGTAATCCGGACTTGTTTGCTGTAAAAAGGAATGTCCTGATACCGGGGAAGCTCTTTATAGGTCTCAGGGGTCTTATAGGTTAAACGGCCGACTACCCTTCCTTTGACCAGGGTTTCTTCCACAATCGTCTGGACGTCCCTGGGTTGTACTTGACAGTAAAAAATCCCTTCAGGGTAGATGACCATGATCGGTCCCATAGCGCAAAAGCCGCGACATCCGGTCGGTACAACACGGACCTCCTTCTCCAATCCACGGCGGGCAATCTCTTTGCCTAATCCAGAGATGACCTCTTGGGAATCCGAGGCCGTGCACCCCGTCCCGCCGCACACCAGAACGTTGGCCCGATATAAAGGTTCAGCCATGTCTGCCTCCTACAATATGCTTAATGTTATTGGTTTCAAATTCCAAATCCGATCAGGTTTTTTGTGCTTCCATTCGACTGACCGCCCATTCCGAAATCATCTGACCTCGAACCAGATGTTCTTCAATTAAACGGGGCACCTTTTCCTGAGTGATGTTGCCGTATCGAACCCTGGATTTTCCCGCCTGTTCTATATCCACCAGGGGTTCCTTGGCGCACATCCCGACACAACCCACTGTTTCCACATGGGCTTCAATTTTTCGTGTATCCAGTTCCTTTAAAACGGCCTGCATAACCTCCCTGGCTCCGGCGGCAATGCCACAGGTTCCCATGCCGATAATAATCCGGGTCCCGGTCTGAACACGGGATAAAAGATCTTTCTTGGCCTCTTCACGGATCTTTTTAAGTTCTTCGATACTTTTTAATTTTGTCATTGATTCCCCTCCTGTTTCCTCCGCCAAACACTTTTTCCTTCTTTAGGCCGTCGCTCTCACCCGTGCGGCCTTAGAAAACAATTCGTTTTCACCTCTAATCAAAAAATCAAGCAACCAATTCCGCACTTTGGGGTGAGTGATGGGTATGTCCACTAACTCTTTTCGAATTTCAGAGGATTCCAGACGAAATTCCTCTTGATTGACCTTGTGGATATAGAGCCAATCCATTTTATTTTCAGCAAAAAGCACGGTCATAAGGACCGAAGGTATATTCCCCAAGGGGGCCCGATCGATATGACTGTGGCGAAAGGTGACTTGAATCGTTGTCCCAGTCCCCGGCTGGGAATGGATTTCCAGATTCCCGTCACAGCGGCGGCAGGCTTCCAGCAACAAAGGAAGTCCCAGTCCGATATGCCTGGTTTTTCGGGTGGTGTAAAAAGGATCCAGGACCTGGGCAATCTGCTCTTCGGACATCCCCCTTCCGTTATCACGGACTTCCATGATTAATACGTCCCTTTTGAAATCCTCATCAATTTTTATTTCAATTTTGGACGCATCGGCTTCAATTGAATTTTGAACCAAGTCGAGCAGATGTAGAGAGATCTCTTTCAAGGTCTTCAGGTCTCCTTCAAGATCTGGATCATTTTTTCAGGAACTAAACGGCCCACCACCTTGTTGTCCACCACCGCCACCGGTGCCAGGCCGCAGGCCCCCAGACAGTAAACGACTTCAAAAGTATACTTATAGTCCGGGGAAGTTTCTCCAGCCTGAATCCCCAATTCATTTTGAATCGTATCGGTGATTTTTCCCGCCCCGCGGACATGGCAGGCGGTCCCGTCGCATTGCCGGATAATGTGTTTACCCCGTTGCGTCAGATAAAACTGGGAGTAAAAAGTGGCTACCCCATAGATCTGACTTAAAGGGATACCCGTTTTCTCGGATATCCGGTTGAGTGCCTCAGGTGGAAGATAACCGTAAATATCCTGGGCTTTCTGTAAAATCGGGATTAAGGTCCCTGCCCTCCCATTAAATTCTTCGATTATTTTATTGAGAGGTTCTAATTCGATGGTTTCCGATTGGGTCATTTTTCCCTCCTGTTTTTAAAAATCCCTTCATCATTGAGTCGGCCACTCCACCATGACCTGACGTCCCTCCTGGCCCTGGAAAGCCAGGATGATTTCTTTGATCTCCGGGTGGGCCAATCTGAACTGCGTTCGATCTTGGATCTCGTTCAACCGATGGGCATCTCCATTGACGATGAGACACCATTCCTTTAATTGAGGCCACTCCAGGAACCCCTTTCGCGGATCAAAATAAGGGGTAACCTCCAGAGCGGGGACATCCAGGGTCTCCGGGATAAATCCAAGATTGGATAATAAGCTGTAGGAAGGACGGTCTACATGAGCAGGGATAGCCACCCCCCCAAGAGAAGCAACCTGGCCTACAATTTCCTCCAGGGTCATATCCGCCGATTGGGCCAGCAAGCGCTCTTCGGTCCAAAGCCATTCTCCGGCGGCATTGACCACATACTGCGGCCCGAATAAGTCCTCCTTGTTGGTCATAGGAGGCAGCCTTTGAAAAATCTTTTCTTGCCACTCCTTACAGGGTTCAACGGCATCAAACAGACAAAGGAGGTGGACTTCCTCCTTAGACTGTAGTTCCATTCCCGGCAAAACATGTATGTTGGTGCCCACCGCCGCCTCCATAACCGCTTCCGCATTGTGACAGGCATTATGATCGGTAATGGCTATGAGATTTAAACCTTTTCTTTCTGCCTGCCACAAGATCAAGGAAGGAATCATCTCTATTTCCGCACATCCCGACAGTACGGTATGAATATGTAAATCGGCCTTAAAAAGCTTCAACCGATCTGGATTATGTGGAGCCCTTTCCTGATCCTTATTCACCTTTGATCCCCAGAAGGTTAAGTTTCCCAACAACGGAAAAGGTATTTTGGGGAGTCAGCAGCAAGATCACCCCTTCTTTTTCCGCCTGGGCGATGGTTTCCGGGGAAGGCCGGTTTCCTTCGGTAATAATGACACCGGCCAGATTTGCCAGATTGGCAACCGCCACCACATTAACATGAGATTGGAGGGTAACCCAGAGGAAGTCCTTTTTCGCTCCCCTCATGGCACAACTCAAGAGGTCCGAAGCGTATCCGCCCTCCACCGGACGGTTCACTCCGGTGACCGAAGAGATCATCTCCAACTTTAATTTTTCAATCACGGTCTTTAAGCCAATCATGACGGTGTCCGAGATGCCCCCCCCTTTTTTGTCCCTTCACAAGAGTAAACAAGCAAGGTTTATGCCGAAAAAGGGGAGGGGCGATCCCGAAAAGGTTCGAGGACAATTTGATCCTTAAATCCGGTCTCTTACGGGGGTTAAGCGGATTAGGAAGGAAATGGAGAAAGCCCGTTGGTTTTTCTTACCCAGCTTGGAGTTGATAAATTTTTACAGGGTGTAAAAAAAACTGGCAGGGCGTTATGAAATCAGAGGTAAATTACGATATTCAGCTTGGTTCCAGTGCCCGGACTCGATTCAATCACGAAGGAATCGGCACACTTTTTTATATTGGTCAAACCCATTCCCGCTCCAAACCCTAATTCCCGAATCCCTTCCGGGGCGGTCGAAAATCCCGGACACAAAGCCTGTTCCACATCAGGAATTCCAGGCCCATGATCGACAACGGTCATACGAATCAGGTCGGGTTGAATCTCGGTAATCAATTCTCCGCCGGCATCGGTATGGATAATAAGATTCATTTCAGCCTCATAAGCGGAAATAGCCACCCGTCGCAGTATTTGCGGGGAAATCCCCAACCGCTCCAAAGCTTTTTTGATCTTACTCGAAGCACTACCGCCATTCTTGAAATCTCTTTCCTTGATCCGATACCTGAGATTCAGACTGGTCTGATCAGATACGATATCTTCCTTAAAAATAAATCGGTGGTTTCGCTTGACCTCGTTCATCCTGATATTTACGGCTGACAACCTCTAATAAGCCCCTGGTGATGTCATTGGCGGTCAAGACACCGGTCAAAGTCCCCTGTTCATTAACGACCAACAACCGACCCACACCAAACTGATAAAATTTTCTGATGGCCTCGATTATGGATGCTGTTTCCAAAACCGTAATCAACTGGGTGGTCATTTTCTCACTGACAGGGCAGTTAGGCTTACCGTTTTCTATGGCTTTAATCAGATCCTCGGTAGAGACGACCCCGACTAAACGATCCCCATCCAGCACCGGCACCCCTGATATCCGGTTAATCCTTAAAATCCCCTTCAATTGCTTAATGGTCGTATCCGGACTTACGGATATCACATTTTTCTTCATGACATCTTCGATAGGCAAATTGTAGACAAGTTCCTGCAGTTTGGTAAATTCCAAGGGAAGTAACCTCGTTTTCATTCATCTCATACTAACTAATCCCACTGACCCTCATGTCCGCCTGGTTTGGGCGCCACAAAGCATGAAAAGGTCACATACCGAATAACAACTCGAGCCGGGCGCGGGCACGGCAAGCTCTTTATTGCACGTCGGGCAGCGCACCTTCTTGCCCGCTGCGGAGACCGGCGCGGCCAGTTTCTTCCCGCACGAGCACTCCACCACGATTCTCGCAGCCGCCGGAGCCGCCGGCGCGCCGCCGGGCATCTGGAGGATTTTCGGGCACCCGGGACAACGCGCGCTCTTGCCGGCGAGCGTCGCAGGGACGTTAAGGACTTTACCGCAACTGCACGTGACTTGCATGGGGGACTCTCGGGAACGTTCGCGAAATGCAGATGATGCTCTATTCTATGAGACCGCGCCGCCGCTGTCAACGCCCAATCGAGCGCGGAGTACGGAGTGCAGAGTGCGGAGTCGCAAGCAGTTCGGGCTTCGCCCGGACTGAGCGCGCTCCGCGCGCAATAGTCCCGGCGAAGCCGGCTTTTCGTTCCATTCCGCACTCCGCACTCTGCACTCCGCACTTCCTCAGACGGCCTTCTCGATGGACAGGATTTCGTAATCCGCCTCGCCCTCGTCGAGCGTGACCAGGACGTGCTCGCCCGGTTTCTTGCCCATGAACCGGCGGCTGAGCGGGGCGAGATAGGAATAGACGTGCTGCGGCAAATCCGCATCCCACGGTCCGAGAAACGTCGCCGTGCGCTCGCTGCCGGTAACGAGGTTGCGCAGCCGCCCCCGCGTGCCGACGTTGACCTGTCGCCGGAGATGCGGCCGCATCGAGCGTCCGCGCGTGCGCGGCTCATCGCGCATGCTGTTGGCGCGCTCGGTCAGCCGGTCGCGCTCCTTGAGCGCCGCCGTGAACTCCGAATTCTTGCTCAGGTCGCCGCGCGACGCCGCCTTGCCGATCTCCTGCGAATTGCGCAGCATCTCCACGTTGACCAGCTTCTCCATCTCCGCCTGGCGCCGCGCCAACCCGGCGGAGGTCGAATAAACCCAGTCGTCCTCCCAGAGATTCCGCTTCTCCGCGAACTCCTCCGGGTGATGCTCGCGCAGCGCGTTGAGCAGGTCCAGCCGAGTTTCGCCGGGCAGGCCCTCGTTGGAGACGATCGCCTCGTGCAGCCGGCGCGCGGCGGGCGGGTCGGTCTGGGCGATGACGGCGCGCGCCAGGCGGCAATCGCCGACCTGGATCAGGCTGCGCAGCTTGCCGAGGATCTCGCGCGACTCGGCCCGCTTGCCTTCCTGCCGCGGCGCGCGCGGCAGGCGGTTCATCAGGTCGAGCAGCGACACGGTGGCGGAAAGGCGGTCCAGCCGCGCCGGCGCGGATTCCTCGGACGAGCAGGAGCCATCGCCAGACCCAGCCGAACGCCTCCGGATACTGGTCCGGCGTCGCGGCCGTTTTTTCGCACGCCGCCGCGAGCAACTCCGGCCGCCCGGCGCGCGTCAGCTCGCGGCTGATCCAGTCGCACAGGCGCAGCGAGGCGACGGGAAACGCCGCCGCGATCGAGCTCGTGGAAGCGGTCCGGGCAGGCGTCCTTGAGCGATTCCAACACGGCGCGCGCGATCTCCTCGGAAGGGGCGTTCTGGACAGCAATACGTAACGTCGAAGCCCTGGCAATAA
>CAWIRY010000045.1:0-37066 GCA_963838485.1 uncultured delta proteobacterium
TCCCCCTGAGTATTTGAAACCCCAGGAAAGGAATATCTTTAATCAGCGCTACTTGGCTCTTTTCCCGGTTCACCGGAAGTCTCAGCTTCCCTTCCAGGTACTCCGTTATCCCCTCCATGATCCGCTTGGCCGCCCTTTCGGATTTAAGTAAAATCAGAAAGTCATCAGCCCATCGACAGTACCGGTGCCCTCGCCTTTCCAATTCCCAGTCCAACTCGTTTAGAACAATGTTCGATAGCATCGGTGATAGAGGAGATCCTTGGGGACATCCCTTGGGGGTTTCCTGATATTCTCCATCCATGACGATACCGGCTTTTAACGCTCTTGCAATCAGCGTTACCAGCCTCTCATCGGCTATCTTCCGCCGAATAAGTTTTAGTATCAGTTCTTGGGGGATTTCATCAAAGAAACTCTTCAAGTCTATCGATGCCGCCCATTCATATCCATCTTCCACTATCCCCTGAACATGTCTAATCGCCTGGTGCTGGCTGTGGCCTCCACGAAATCCAAAATTGGACCTCGTAAAGGCCGGGTCGAATATAACTTCAAATACCAGGTTGATACTCTGGCTGACTATTCGATCCATGACCACCGGTATCCCAAGGGGACGCATCTTGTTACTGCCTTCCTTGGGAATCAAAACTCTTCTGGCAGGTTTGAAACGGTAGGTGCCCGCTTTCAGCTTCTCACCGATCAGCTTTAAAAACTCCTCTTCTCGCTTTTCGAACTCCTCTACCGTCATTCGGTCTATTCCCGCTGCGCCGGCGTTTCGTCTAATCTGGTGCCATGCCTCCCGCAGTCGTCTCGGTTCGTAGACCCTTTCCAGTACTTCCGTATTCACTTCAACCTTCCTCCGTGACTTGCTCTTCCATTAAAGATTGCCGGGTTACGAGCAGCCCTTTGGGCTGGGAACCGGATGACTGTTGACCGTCCAGGTCTCTTCCCGTCCGGTACCCTCTTACGGGTTTCGTACATCCCCCTCCGGTTTTCTGGTCCCTTCTTGTACCATCGTAACTCTAAATCGACTCTCGAATGTCGTCTCCATCGCCTCTCGTCCACGGCTTCCCGCCTCCCCATGACGATCTTTGGGCTGCCCAGGCTTCAGGATAGGTCCTTAAGTTGTTTGTTGACCATCGCCAGCGGTGGGTTCTCTATCGGATACCTTCCCTTCTTTTCCTTCTCCTGGTCGTCAGGGTTTTATCCTCCGCTCTGTTACCAGGCTTCATAGGCCCTGCTTCCTCGGTACTACCCGTGAATCTGCCACCCTTTGCACCCTGCCCCGCTTCGGGTTCGCCTTCGCGGTTCGGTTTTATGAAATCCTTGGCTCCATCAGAATTCCAGTGCAGGAGGGCTTCCCTGGGTAAGATGCATCAACCTCCCTGTATCCCGTCCAACTTCACCGCAGTTCGGTTCACCGGATATCAGGTCTCGTTTAGTCACGTCAACTCGACCTCCTTCCCACGGCCATATAGTCGGTTCGCTGTTCGCTACGTACACAGGTTCTGCCTCATGCTTCCTTCGGACTCCTCATTTCTGGGAATGCCCTTGCCTTGTCGGCGTTGTCCTTCCGTCCGGTAACGGTGGATGCTTTACTTCCAGGTCCTTTCCTGGAAGGTCGGTCAGTGCTTCATGCCAGGCGCACGTCACCTAACCTCCGGCAGAGCCGGAGGCTTGAAAATGTGAACCGCTCAAAGCGGATTATTTATTTACCACCTGAAGGTGGTTCCTCTTCATCAAACAATTGGAGTTGATCGAGACGTTGTTCTTCCTTTTCCTGGTTCTTTATATATTGTCGGGTTTCATCTTCATCCTTACCTACGGTCGAAACGAAATATCCTCGGGCCCAAAAATTTTGACCGGTGAAATTCTTTCTTCGCCCCAGATAGGCTCGGGCTATATAAATGGCGCTCTTGCCCTTGAGAAACCCAACTACTTGTGATACGGCGTACTTCGGAGGTATCGAGATCAAAATGTGGACATGGTCCGGTTGTAAATGCCCTTCGATAATCGTACACTCCTTCTGGGATGCTAACTCCCTGAATAGTGATCCCAAAAATTTCCGTATCTGTCCATATAGTTTCTTTTTCCGATATTTCGGAATCCAAACAATATGGTATTTACATTCCCACTTGGTATGGGTTAGACTTTGTAAGTGTTCCATTGAAAGCCTCCTATTCTGTAAACTTTGAGCGGTTCACAGGTTGGAGGCTTTCTCATTCTCCCGGATTTGTCAAACTCTGGGAGTCCCCCGGCAGAGCCGGGGGTTTACCTAAAAGAAATTATTTTCATTCTTTCATTCCGAAATCCGAAATCCACATTCGGCATTCGCCAATTATTTCTGTGGCTTACCCAGTACGGACTCGAAGAAAGCCTCATCCAAAAGTTTGCCTTCAGCGATATTCTGGCGATATTTAAGGAAATCAATGACATCCTGACCAGTGATCTTCTTGGTATTGAAGGCCCCAAAGCCCAAGAAGGCCTCTCCCATCATATTGGCCGCCAGCCAGTGCCGGTTGTAGTTCTTCGAATAATCCCAGAAGAATTTCTTCTTGGCCCGGACGGAATCAATCGATTTGATCAAGCAACCCGGGAAAAGGTTGGCAAAGGTCCAGATCACTTTATCCACTTCGGCGTCCAGAAGCGCGAAGTCGTAATCATTGGCCTTCAGCTTGTTGTTGACCCATTCCCTGGCCTTTTTAAATTCTTCACCCTTCTTAAACTCGCCGTAAACAATTTCGCCGTCCTCGACATACTGCCCCGTAATGACTTGGGGGTTACGGACCCAATTGCCTTTTTCATCCTTAAGAACTGGCACACACCTGGAAATAAGCGTTTTGGCCTTCATCTTATAGGCGCTCCACATCTCGCAGCTCACGCAATTCCACATGGCGTCTTCCATGCTTAAAAACCAAGGAAGGAAGTCGGAAGAACCTCCATCCGGGGCGGAACCATGCCGCGGTCCTGCCTGCCCGTAAATGGCCAGATCAGAAGAGATGGCCAGATCACAGGCCATACCGATCTCCTGCCCCCCGGCCACCCTCATGCCATTGACGCGGCAAATCACCGGTTTCTTGCAGGCTAAAATAGTATCAACCATGTTGTTAAAGAGTTCCATGTAAGCCCCATACTCTTCAGGCCGGCGACTGTAGTATTCCGAATACTCTTTGGTGTTCCCACCGGTGCAAAAGGCATAAGGGCCGGTTCCGGTAAATATGGTGGCCACGACCGATCGGTCCGTTGAAGAATTTTCCATTCCGGCGATGACCCCTTTGACCATTTCCGTGGTATAGGAGTTATACTGGGTCGGATTATTCAGAGTAACCCAGGCCACATGAAGCCCCGGAACAATATTCCCCTTTGGGTCCTTTAAAGGTCTTTTCTCATAAATGGTGCAGGGGGCCTGTGTACCCCAATGCTCCGAACCATAGCGGTCATGATTCTTTATTCCATCTTCTCTCGGTACCCATTCAATTCCCATAATCAATCCTCCTTAATAACTTTTTTTTCCTAATTTTTTTTCGTTTAATTCAAAACGCCTGACAGGTATAAAACCTTAAGCCTGCGGGCACCACGAAGGATGAAAATATCGAATCTCGAATGTCGAATTATGAATTATGAATATCGAAGGAAGGTAAAACAAACCACTTCATGATTCTGAATTCGAGGTTCTAAATTCAATATTCGAATTTTCTTTCTAAAAATCCGGGGTCAGGACGATCCGTTTGGCCGGGGACCCGGCCTTGTGGACTTCTTCAAAGGTCTCACGAATCGTGCTCATGGGCCTGGATTCCACAAAGGGGATGATGTCGATTTTTTTATTCAGGATCATATCCAGTACTACCGGATAATACTCAGGCAGGCAGCCCCAAGTGCCGATAATTTCGGCATCAAAGGCCATTAAGCGACCCAACATGTATTCCGCTTTGGACATTCCGAACCCGACAATAATCAGCTTCCCGGTGAAACCGAGTAAGCCCAAGGCTATTTCCTGCCCGGCCTTGACGCCGGTAACTTCAAAAATTTTCCAGCCGAAATTGGGCAGTCCATTGGCCTTGCAAATATCCCGAAATTCCTTAGAAACAGCCGAAGCGTCTTTGTCTTTTGAGTTGATGACAAAATCAGCCCCATATTTTAAGGCCCTCTTCAGCTTTTCTTCATTCCGGGCGATTCCGATCACGGTCTTGGCCCCCAGGGCCTTGGCCATCTGCCCCACATATTGACCTACTCCTCCGGTGACGCCGATAACGATTACATTATCACCGGGTTGTAAGTCGGCCCTCTTGGCTGCCTGGTAAGGGGTGGTCCCGGCATCGGCCACCACGGCCAATTGGGCCAGAGAAAAATTCCCCCGATTTTTAACTTCACAGAGGTCGATGCTGGGGACAGGGATGTGACTGGAGAATCCGCCATAATTGCCCAGGCTGTTACCGGGCATCTTCTGATTCAGACAACGGTTTCCACGGCCGGTTTTGCAAAGGTGACATTGACGGCAGGGCATGACCGCCGGGATGATCACTTCCTTTCCGATCCAACCCATATCTCCCGCCACGACGGTCCCGGCTATTTCATGACCAAGGGTCAGGGGGGGTTTGACGACCGTAGGAACGCCATCATAAAAATATCCCAGGTCCGTATGGCAGACCCCACATCCGGCCACTTCTACGAGTACTTCTCCCGGCTTAAGTTCCGGAACCGGTACTTCGGTCATCTCGATTTTCCCTGGGATGATCTCTCCCGTTTCTTTATTTTTAGAAAAGGGCTGTACCATCTGCCAGGTCTTTATCACGCTTGGTATCTGGACCATAATATTTCCTCCTTTGATTGTTTTATTGACAAGTTTACCATCGAAATTGGGATATCGAAATCCCCAACAATCCCAAAACCGATATTTCCAAATGACCGAAACAGAATTTTTCCCCTTATTAATTTTACATTTTGGTTATTTGAATCTGTTTCGTACTTCGGGTTTGGATTTCAGGCTTTCTCTTCAGATCATGCCGTAACCGCCATCGACGCAAAGTAGTTGGCCGGTTATGTAACCGGCTTCATCGGAGGCAAGAAAAACAAAGGCCGGGGTAATATCTTCCGGTTCGGCAAAACGCTCCAACAAGATGCGACGCATGTAAATGTCTTTTAATTTAGGATCGGTTCGGATTTTCTCTGTCATATCCGTAGCCACTATCCCCAGAGAAATCACATTGACGCAGACATTGTAACGGGCCAGTTCCCGGGCGGCTGATTTGGTAAAAGAAAGCAGACCGCCCTTGGCAGCACTATAGTTGATCTGCCCAACCGTTCCCACCAACCCGGCAACTGAAGTCACATTGATGATTTTCCCTTTTTTCTCCTCCATCATAATCAGAGCTGCGGCCTGAGTGCATAAAAAGGCCCCCTTTAGATGAAGGTCCACTACGGCGTCCCATTGTTCTTCTGTCATTTTGTGGAGCAGGTTCGGCCTGGTAAATCCGGCATTATTGACCAATATGTCCAAATGTCCAAACTGTTCCCTGGCGGCGTTTACAACCGCAAAGGCCTCTTCCTTCCTGGCCACATCCCCCTTGACCATTACCGCCTTACGTCCCAGGTTTTCAATCTGCCGGACAACCTCTTGAGCAGCCGCTTCATTGGAAGCATAGTTAACAATAATGTCGGCACCTTCCTTGGCATAGGCCAAAGCCACCGCTCTTCCCACACCCCGACTGGCTCCGGTGATCACGGCCGTCTTATCTTTTAACCTCATCTGACCTCTCTCTGCTTTCGGCTTTATTTTTCAAGGCCGGAAACAATAATCACAAATTAACTATTTTATAGTTATAATATAATTATAAATGGCCTGAAAAAGTTGTCAAGAAAAAAGTTGTTGTTTTCATATCTGCATATTTGTTATCTTTAGATTTATGGGCCGCTTAATTTTTATTTTTTTATTCCTTATTTCCACTATAATAACAACCGGATGTTCCAAGCCGGTCGTTCGCACACCAGTCTTGAGCCCTCCTTCACCTCCCACGGCCCTGCCGAAAAGTCCGCCGGTGGTCTCTAAAAAAACAGACCGGAAGGAAAGGCCCTACGCCGTTAATGGGAAATGGTATTTCCCGGTCGGTTCTGTGGCGAAATACAAGGAAAAAGGGATCTGCTCCTGGTATGGACCTGATTTTAACGGCAAACTGACTTCTTCCGGGGAGATCTACGACATGTTCGGATTAACGGCTGCCCACCGGATACTGCCGTTTAATACCCAGGTCCGGGTAAAAAATCCCGCCAACAATAAAGAAATCCTGGTGAGGATCAACGACCGGGGTCCATTTTTAAAAGAACGCATCTTAGATCTCTCCTATATGGGGGCCAAGGAATTGGGACTTGTAGGGCCGGGAACGGCCTTGATTGAATTGGAGGCCTTGGGTATTTTGGAAGAAGGGGAAGAGAACGGGCAAAAGGTCACCCGCCTGGTCCAGCAAGTCGATTTTCAACAAGGAGATTTTTCAGTCCAGATCGGGGCCTTTAAAGATCGGCAAAATGCCTTACGCTTAAAAGAAAGGCTGCTGAAAGAATATCCGCAGGTAGAAGTTTCTGAAATGGTTCGTTTTGGTGAAACCTTCTTTCGGGTAAGACTGACAACTTGTCCCCAACTCCAGGAAGCCCTGCGCTTACAAAAGGAATTAGAGGGTAAAGGATTTGTTCAAGCGTTGGTAGTAGTCCAATAAATTAGTCGAGTTCCCTCTTGGTCTCCTTGACCATCATTCTTGGCCGGCATTGACGCCTTTTCTTAAAACACCCGAGGTCTTGAAGACTACCACCTTCCTGGCCTTTAACTGCAAATCCTGATTGGTCTGGGGATTTCGACCACGGCGGGCCCGTTTTCTTTTAACCACAAACTTACCGAATCCACTAATCAAAATATTCTCTTCACTGGCCAGGGCTTTTTTCATTATTTCCAATAATTGTTCTATTACATCCCTGGATTGACTTTTGCTAAAACCTATTTTCTCATAGATGGTGGCAATAATCTTTTCTTTGGTCAGGGCCATAACCCACTCCTTTCCTCAATCAAGACCTTATTAAAAATTTTTTCTCCCAGAGGATCAATAGTAACATAACCCATCTAATTTAAAATGAATTTTAATATGCTCTAAGGAAACTGCCTTGTCAAGTATTTTTGTTCATTTTGTTTTTAATAGATTTTTGATGAATCTCTCGGGCCGATTGGGCACCTTCGGCCACGGCATCCAAGATTTTCCCGGGACTCAAGGCATCACCAACCAGATGTACCTGAAATCCTTTTGTTTTTAATTTTTGAACTAAACCATCCTCTGAACGGACCCCCAGGGCGTTAACAAAAGTAGAAATCCCCTTTAAGACTTTTATTGATCGATGTCCGTCCTTTTCTTGTTTGATATAAGTAAGCTGCCCTGGTGAAAGCGATTTTATACGACAGCCGATTAGATTCTTGACCTTATTCTCCCGAAGTCGGCGCATCAGTAAATATCTTCTGGCCGGTCCGACATCTCTGGCCAATCGATTGCCCATTTCAATAATGGTTACCTTTTTCCCAAGGTACGATAAAAAATCAGCTACTTCACATCCGGTATTGCCGCCCCCCAAGATCAGCACCTCTTCCCCGATCATCGTCGGAGAAATCAGGGCCTCTCGAACGGAAACGACATCATCCCCCTGAATTCCCGGAATGTCCGGATCGATGGGGACCGATCCGGTGGCCAAAATCACATAATCCGGTTTCAAGTTTTGGATAATATCCTCCGTAGCCTCGGTCCGTAAAAAAAGACGGACGGTCGAACCTTTCAACTTGTTGGAATAATATTGAATGACTTCCTTAAATTCGGTTTTGAACTGAGTCATCATGGCCAGTTGGATTTGTCCTCCGATCTTTTCCTCTTTTTCAAAGAGGGAAACCTGGTGGCCCATCTCCTCCAACCGAGTTGCTGCTTCGAGCCCTCCCGGGCCTGCGCCGACAACCACAATATTTTTGGGGTGACCTTATTATTAGGCACCGCCGGCCATTCTTCGTCCTTTCCCACCGTGGGGTTATACAAGCAGGTAATGGGGCGCTCGGCCATCAAAAAATCAATACATCCTTGATTACAACCGACACAAAATCGAATATCTTCGACTTTCCCGGCCTTGGCTTTGTTGGGCCACTGTGGATCGGCCACTAAGGCCCGCCCGGTGGCCACCAGATCGGCCTGTCCTTCTTCCAAAAGCGTATCGGCGAATTCGGGGTGTATGATCCTGCCAACCCCAATCACCGGGACGGGCAAGGCCTTTTTCATGGCCCGGGCCAGGTGCAGATGGACCCCCTGGGGAAAAAACAGGGGAGGGATGATCAGATGAGGAGTTTCATAAACCCCTCCCGAAACGCTGATCAGATTGACTCCCCATTGAACAAGACATTCGGCGGCCTCGATCGCCTCCGGCAGATGCATCCCTTTGGGAACATATTCATCTCCACTAATACGAAAGGAAATAAGAAATTCCTCTCCTTGTTCCCTGCGAATCCCTTGAACAATCTCCTTGGAAATCCGCAATCGGTTTTTTAAATTCCCTCCATAGGCATCCGTGCGGAAGTTGCTGTAGGGAGACATAAATTGACTAAGGAGATATTCATGGGCCCCATGCAATTCAACACCGTCAAACCCGGCCTCTCTGGCCCTCCTGGCCCCTTCCAAAAAGGCAAAAACAATCTCCTGGATCTCTAATAAGGTCATTTCCTTGGGAGTTTCTTGTCCGACCGGGCTGCGTACCGGGGAAGGGGCCCAGGGTTGGGTCCCGGAAATAACCGAATTGGTATTTCGGCCTCCATGGTGGAGTTGAATAAAAATCTTGGCCCCGGCTTGGTGGACGGTATTGACCAATCTTTTAAGGGCGGGGATTAATTCATCTCGGTCAATGGATAATTGATATAAGAAACCTCTTCCACTTTGATGGACCGCGGTCCCCTCAACAATAATTAATCCGGCCCCGCCTTGGGCCCTGGCCTGATAATGATGGATCAAAGGGGCGGTTACTTCCCCTTTGGCTGTAGCGAAATTAGTTCCTAAAGCAGGCATGACAATTCGATTGGGTAGGGTAATCGGACCTAAGGGAAGAGGATCAAAAAGTCTTTTAAAAAAGGTCATCTAAACTCCTGTAGGTCTGAAAGGGTTGTTATTTAAGTCGTCGTTTCAAAAAACAGAATTGGGTCGAGACACCCTTGGGACTATTAGTCCGGTCAGGCTAAGATATAGAATAAATATGGAAAGCTGTCAAATATTAATAGGTCAAAATCGCCAGAAATCTTATTTTTTGAAAATCCATTATTGTTTATTTTTCCATTTTTTAAGATGAACTAAGAGGATGGCGATGGCCGCCGGGGTCACTCCGGAAATACGGGAGGCCTGACCTAATGATTGGGGACGGATGGACAGAAGCTTTTCTTTTATTTCATTGGATAATCCGGACAACTGCCGATAATCGATCTCCTTGGGGATCAAGGTTTGTTCATTTTTTTCAAAGCGTTTTACTTGCTCCTCCTGTCTTTCCAAGTACCCTTCATACTTGGCCTGCATAGCCAATTGTTCCGCCGCCAAGGGCATTATTTGGGCTAAGGAAGGACATAAAGGATAAAGATCTTGCCATTCAATCTCCGGCCGTCGCAAGAGATCTTTTAAGGATAGACGTTTTCGAAGCGGTTGGCTCCCTAAGTCTTTTAATACCTGAAGACAGTCAGGAGTCGGAGTGACCTGGGTTTGGTTTAACAATTCCCACCCCCTTTGTATTTCCCGTTTTTTACGCGAAAAATGATGATATCGTTCGTTAGTCACCAGGCCGATCTCCCTTCCCAGTTCGGTTAAACGCAGGTCGGCATTATCTTCTCGCAGTAATAAGCGATATTCCGCCCGGGACGTAAACATGCGGTAAGGTTCTTTGGTCCCCTTGGTCACCAAGTCATCTATAAGGACCCCCACATAGGCCTGAGACCGGCTTAGAACCAAAGGTCCCCTGCCATGGCATTTTAAAGCGGCATTGATCCCCGCCATTAAACCTTGAGCAGCGGCTTCCTCATAACCGGAGGTGCCATTAATTTGTCCGGCCATATAAAATCCTTCCACTGACTTTGCCTCCAAGGTGGGGTATAATTGTGTGGGGTAGATAAAGTCATATTCTATGGCATATCCCGGGCGGACCATTTCAACCGCCTCCAACCCGGCTATGGACCTGAGCATGGCTGATTGGACCTCCACCGGCAGGCTGGTAGAGATGCCGTTGGGGTAATATTCCGTAGTCCTTCGGCCTTCAGGCTCTAAAAAAATTTGATGTCTTATCTTGTCGGGAAAACGAACGACCTTGTCTTCGATAGAAGGACAATAACGAACCCCGGTCCCTTTGATCCGCCCGCCATAAAGAGGGGAACGATCCAAATTGGTCATAATCAGATCATGAGTTTGAGCGTTGGTATAAGTAATATAACAGGGGATTTGGGCTTGGGTAATCGCCTCGGTAGTGAAAGAAAAAGGGGCGGGAGGATCATCTCCTTCTTGAGGAACAAGTGATTTAAAATCGATGGTTTTCCCTTGCAAACGGGGCGTTGTGCCGGTTTTTAATCTACCCAATTCAAATCCTAAGTTCCTCAGGGAATCGGACAGGGCCAGAGAAGCCGGGTCCCCCATTCTGCCAGCAGGAAACTGGGTAAAACCGATGTGGATCAAGCCTTGCATAAAAGTGCCGGTAGTCAGGATGATGGTCTTGGCCAAAAAAACCTGACCCAAATTGGTTCGAAGCCCCTTGATCTCACCCCCTTCCACCCAACAGGAATCAGCTGTGGCCTGTTTGACATCCAACCGCTCTTGATTTTCAACGACCCAGCGTAGACGTTGTTTGTAATCATCCATATCAGCCTGGGCTCTGGAAGACCAAACTGCCGGTCCTTTTTGGGTGTTCAGCCGGCGAAACTGGATTCCGGTGGCATCTATATTTTTGGCCATTTCGCCGCCCAGAGCATCAATTTCCTTGACTAAGTGGCCCTTGGCCAACCCGCCTACCGCCGGATTGCAGGACATGGCCCCGATATGATCGATATTAATCGTCAGGAGCAGGGTTTGACATCCCATACGGGCTGCCGCCAGGGCTGCTTCGCACCCGGCGTGTCCGGCCCCCACAACTATGACGTCATATGTTTCCAGAAATCTCTCCTCGACCCTTGTCCTTATTGGGCACCACAAAGCATGAAAATGGAATTAAAGAGGCCTACGGGTTAGACTTTTCCCCACTTCCTGTTTGCCTCTTGCCTCGTACCTCTTACCCGTACTTTTCTATTTTGGTGTAAAAAAAACGGCCGATAGATTTTTGGGAACCTATCGGCCGTGAAGGGTTTGACTTTATGACCCAAGGCTATTTTTTCATCTTTTTCATAAAAATGGCCTCGGCCTTATTGGCAGCGGCTTCGGCTTTGTCAGCGGCCTTTTCGGCCCTGTCGGCGGCCATCTCAGCCTTTTGAGCAGCCATTTCGGCTTTTTTGGCGGCTGCTTCGGATAAACTGGCAGCGGATTCGGCCCGTTTGGCGGCGTTTTCAATCCTGTCATAATCTACCGCCGGGGCAGGTGGTGGGGCCTGCACAACGGGAGCAGGGGCCGGAGCTGCTTGAGGAGGTTCAGCGGTGGCCTCTTTAAAACAAGCACATCCTAACCCAAAGGCACCAATAAAAGATAATAAAGATAAGATAACTACTATTCTCATGGCCTTTCCTGTTCGGATCATCCTCTTTCACCTCCTCTCCAATATCATTACTCTTTATTTACTTTAACTAAAGTAATTATTCTTCTATAAATAAAAATTAAAGATAATATACTGCTTTGTCAAGGAAAAAAATTAATTTTCAGTGATATCGACAGGAATCCCCTGTTTTTCTTCCAGAGCTTTAAGTATTAGGTCATCATTTACCATTGCAGTCAAGCCCAAAGCATTTATTTTATTTATCCCATATTCGGTAAACTTGGGGATTTTTCCATAGATATCGGGATGGACTTCCATAAAAATCCTTCCCTGTTTAAAGCCTACTTTTACCGGTTCATAAATAAGTTCAACCGGTGTTTTTATGGGCACCATGGAAAACAATACCTTGATATCCTCCGGATATAAACGGATGCACCCATGAGTCACTAAGCGGCCGACAGCCCAGGGGAAATTAGTCCCATGGACCCCATAACCGGAGAAGGACAAGCCCAGCCAATAATCTCCAAGGGGATTATCCGGACCAGGAGGCATCGTTTTCATTTGATATTTTTCCTGCAAAGACTTGGGAATATGCCAGGTAGGATTTTTCCTTTTTTCGGCTATCCAGCAGGTTCCTTCGGGACTGAACCAGCCCTGGTCTCCGATCCCGATGGGATAGGTTCGGACCATCCGAATGTTCTTTAAAAAATAATATAATCGCATCTCGGCGATGTTGATCAATATCCCGTACTTTCGGCTCTGAGGAAGAATCCATTGACTGGGGATGATGATTTTCATCCTCCGGGGCGGTACCCAAGGGTCGATGTGGGGGTACAAGTCTCCCAGTTCATTGAAGCCCAGATCATAATCCCGAGCCACATCCAAAAGGGTATCTTTTTCTTTAACCGTATATTCTCCCAAAAGGCCGATGACGGTATCGGCCTTGGGATCTAAGGAAAGTTTTGGGTCTGGAAAACGATAGGAATAGGCCCCGCCGGCCCATGATTCCAGAGGGAGAAAAAGAGACCACAAAATCCATAGCCCGGCCAGGGTAATGCCGGTCCGATACAAAAAATGATACCCATTTCTTCTAAAACATCTCATAATTTTTCAATCCGCACGGCACAAAGCTTCAATTCCGGGATCTTGGCCACAGGGTCCAGGGCGGTCTGGGTAAGGCGGTTGGCCGCCGCTTCCGCGTAGTGAAAGGGGATAAAGATGGTCCCCACCGGGGAGCGGTCGGTTAATTTGACTTTGGCCTCAAGGTCACCCCGTCTGGAAACAACCCGTACCCTTTCACCATCGGCGATCTTCAACGAATTGGCATCGTTTAAAGAAACTTCGATTAAACATTCCGGAGCCATTTCCTCCAACCCTTTGCTCTTCCGAGTCATGGTGCCCGTATGATACTGGTAAAGAATCCGGCCAGTGCTCAAAACCAAAGGATACTCCTCATCCTGGATTTCCCGAGGTCCCTGATAAGCCAGGACATGAAACTTGCCTAAGCCTCGGGTAAACCGATCCTTATGAAGATAAGGGGTCCCGGGGTGCTCCAAGGTGGGACAGGGCCACTGGAGTCCCATCCGGCTGATACGCTGGTAAGTAATTCCGGCATAGGATGGCGTCAAAGAACGCACTTCCTCAAAAACGGCCTCGGGGTTTTCATAGGACATGGACAGACCCATCCGCGTTGCTAAATCGACCAATATCTGCCAATCGGGTCTCGATTCCCCCAGGGGGGCAATAGCCTGACGGACCCTTTGGACTCGCCGCTCGGTATTGGTAACCGTCCCATCCTTTTCGGCAAAAGAGGCCCCCGGCAAAACCACATCCGCTAAGGCCGCGGTTTCGGTTAGAAAGATATCTTGGACCACCAAAAAGTCCAAGGCCTTCAGGGCCTGGGTCAGGTGATGGGAGTCCGGGTCGGAAACCACCGGATTCTCACCAAAAATATACAGGCCTCGAAGCTCTTTTATCAGGGCCGCCTGAGTCATCTCCATCAAAGTAAGACCCACCTGGCTTGAAAGGCCTTTTACTCCCCAAGCTTTTTCCATTTTTTCAACCAGTTCGGGATCGCTCACGGACTGATACCCGGAAAAAACATCTGGTAACCCGCCCATGTCACAGGCCCCCTGAACGTTGTTCTGGCCCCGTAAGGGATTGACCCCGGTCCCTGGAAAGCCCACATTGCCGCAGAGCATGGACAGGTTTCCCAAGGCCTTGACATTATCAGTTCCATGAGTGTGTTGGGTGATTCCCATGGTATAATAGATGGCCGCCTTGTCGCTGGCATACAGACGGGCCGCCAGGGCCAGATCCTTTTCAGGGATGCCGGTTATCCTGGAAACATAGTCGGGGGTAAAGGTAGAAACCGCGGCCTTCAATTCTTCAAACCCTTCGGTCCTCTCCTTGATGTATTCCTGGTTTTGAAGGCCTTCTTGAATGATATTGTTAATCAGGCCATTGATCCAAGCCAGGTCGGTACCCGGTCTTGGCCTCAACCAAAGATCAGCTATCTCGACCAATTCTATCTTTCTTGGATCGACTAAAATAAGCTTGGCGCCATGGTGGAGAACAGCCCGTTTGATGGCCGCACCGATGACCGGATGATTTTCCGTGGTATTGGAACCGGTAATCAAGATGACCTTGGCCTTCTCGACATCGGAAATAGAGTTAGTCATTGAACCGCTTCCAAAGGCCGCAGCCAGACCGGCTACGGTGGAGGCATGTCAAAGCCGGGCGCAATGATCGATGTTGTTGGTTTTAAAAACACACCGGACCAACTTTTGCATCAGATAATTTTCTTCATTGGTCGCCCGGGCTGAGGTCAAACCGGCCAACGAGCTTGAACCATACTGATCCCGAATTTCCAAAAATCGTTTGGCCACCAGGTCCAGGGCTTCATCCCATGAGGCTTGGCGAAAATGATCCCCTTCCCTGATCAACGGTGATGTCAAGCGTTCCGGATGGTTGATAAAATCAAATCCGAACCGGCCTTTTACACAAAGATGTCCATAATTGGGAGGAATGGTATTGTCTGCTCCGGTAACCCGGACGATCCGGTCCCCCACTTTTTCCAGATAGAGTTGGCAGCCTACGCCGCAGTAGGTGCAGGTGGTCCGGACCCGTTCCAGCTTCCAGGGACCGGACAGACCGTCCGCTTTTTCGGTCAGGGCCCCGGTGGGGCAGTTGGCCAGACAATAGCCGCAGGAAACACACCGTTCATTGATAGCCGGCGTAAAGGAAGGGGGACCCCCATCCGGACCCTTTTCGACCTCCCGGAGTTCAAAGGCCTGCTGAACCTGATATTCCGAACAGCCATGGACGCACCGGCGGCAGGTAATGCATTTATTCGGATCTATAGTGATGAAGGGATGCCCTGATTGGAGGGGATACTTCCGCTTTGTCCAGGTCGGTAATTTGTCGATATCCACCTTGTACCTGTCGGCGTAGGCCCGCAGGCGGCAGTCATAGACATCCTGGCAGCCGCAGGAAAGACAGCGGGCGGCCTCTTCCATGGCCTTCGCTGGCCCTATGGTGGCCTCTACTTCCCTGAAGTTCTTTTCCCGTTCCGCTAATGGCAGATGGGGTTGATGAACCCTCGGACGCTCCGGAATGCCTTCAAAATTGGCCTGATCCACCTCGGCCAATCTCCCCTTACTGATGTTAAAGGGCTTTTTGACCGGTTGGACGGCCCCCCTAGCCAGATATTGATGGATGGAATTGGCGGCTGTCCGGCCGTCGGCAATGGCTTGAATAACCGTTTGCGGGCCCCGCCAGAGATCCCCTCCTATAAAAAGATCGGAAATAGAGGTCTGAAGGGTTTGGGGATTCCCATCAGGGGTGCCCCACTTGGTAAGAACCAATTCTTTCAAATCCGGGTCCTTCTCAAGAAAGGTGAGATCCGAAAACTGACCGATGGAGATGACGGCCAGATCGGCTTCCAGGATAGTCTCCGACCCCGGGATAGGAACCGGTCTGGCCCGGCCCCCGGCATCCGGTTCTTTCAGTTCGTTGCGAATAAATTCAAGGGCCTTAAAGCGACCGTTTTCGGAGATGATCCTGGTCGGAGAAACCAAAAGTTCCAGCTTAACCCCTTCCGCTTCCGTGGCGGCCACTTCCTCCGGATGGGCGGTCATTTCTTTCCGAGACCGCCGATAAAGCATGGTCACCTCCTCGGCCCCAAGGCGCAGGCACGTCCTGGCCGCGTCCATGCCCGTATTCCCATTGCCAATGATCAGGACCTTCTTTCCTATTTCCGGGGGATTTCCCATGGCCGTTTGAATCAAAAAATTCAGGGCATGTACAATACCGGGAAGGTCTTCATCCTTAAGGCCTAAACGGGTCGATTTCCAGGTGCCCACCGCTATAAAGATGGCCCCATATCCCTCCTTACGAAGATCGGCCAGG
Organism: uncultured delta proteobacterium; assembly: GCA_963838485.1. Taxonomy (GTDB): domain Bacteria; phylum Desulfobacterota; class RBG-13-43-22; order RBG-13-43-22; family RBG-13-43-22; genus RBG-13-43-22. The sequence goes on from CAWIRY010000045.1 coordinate 16,114, forward strand.
GTCAAGTCCTGCCCGAAAACCTGATTAGGCCGGACCTCTACCCCCAGGTCGAGAATCCCCTTGATTTCCTGGTCCAAAATCTTCTTGGGCAGACGATATTCCGGAATGGCATAGCGGAGCATCCCCCCCAACTGAGGCTGGGCATCAAAAATGGTAACCCCATGTCCCTTTTGGCGAAGATAATAGGCGGCGGAAAGACCTCCCGGCCCCCCTCCGATAATAGCCACCTTATGGCCGCTGTTTGGAGCAACCTCGGGTTTATAGGAAATCCCTTGCAGGAGGTCGTAATCGGCCACAAACCGTTTCAAGGGATTGATGGCAATGGGTTGGTCCACCCGGTTTCTTCGGCAGGCCTCCTCGCAGAAATGGGGGCAGACCCGGCCAATACATAAAGGAAGGGGGTTCCTCTCTTTAATCAACTTGAGGGCTTCCTCAAATTCCCCCCGGCTGATATGGGCCACATAACCCTGGATATCAATCCCCGCCGGGCAGGCTAAATGGCAGGGGGCCAGACAGTCCCCATAGTGCTGCTCTAAAAGGAGCTTCAAGACCCCTTGGCGGGCCTCCAGAACAGCCGGGGAATCGGTCTCGACCACCATCCCCTCCTTCACCGGAGCTCCGCAGGAAGCCACCAGTTTCTCCTCCCCTTCAACCTGAACCACGCAGATCCGGCAAGCCTCTTCCGGTTTTAACAGGGGGTTATGGCAGAGGGTCGGGATAAAAATCCCCTCCTGGGTGGCGGCCTGTAATATGGTTTTATCGGACTCTGTAATAACAGAACGGCCATTGATCGTTAAAGACACTTTAGACATGAATCATTCCTCACAATGATAAATAAAATATGGACTCCGACATACCCATGACATGGCTCTCAATACGGTATGAAATTGCCCGAACCCTTATAATATGAAAATAAAAGAGAGTCAATGAGTTTTGATGATTTTATTCAGATCATCCTTTTTTTTACTCTTTGGGGCCAGAAAAGGTCTATTATAGTCAACATACCGATAATGTGATATTTGCACTCCCACCTTAATTGTGCTAAACTTTTTTGGTTTTTCACGTTAATCTCCTTCCCGACCTACCCCTCCTTCGGGGCCCTCGGGGAGGAGATTTTATCACGCCTGACCGGCAGAGCCTATTAGGTTCGCACCAGCAGAGCTGGTGGTTTAATCTTCATTAATTAAAATAATCTATTTGAAATTATTTTTAAAAATATTTTTTATTAACAATGTGTTGCATATTATAAAGGAGGTGATCTATTCTTTGAATACTTGAATGGCCTGGTATAATGCCCTCCAAATGTCACTGTCAATGCGGGCAATCGAGGCAATCCTTTACCATAGTGGTTTTTGTCTTATTCCCTCTCACCCCCGTGGTATACGGGATGGTTTAAAACAAAAGGAGAAAATTATGAAAAAGAAAATCTGGCGATATGGGTTCCTGTTTGGGATGGCTTTATCACTACTCGGACCGGTTTATCCTGGCTTTGGCGCAGAACCTATTGTAATCGGTGTGCCTACTTTTTTAAGCCACGTCGACGGTAAGAATTCCCTGGACACCCTGATTATGGCTGTAGATGAAATCAACGCCAAGGGGGGAGTAAAGGTCGGGTCTGAAAAAAGGCTTTTTAAGGTCGAAGCCCTGGACATTCGCGACGGCGCGCCGGGCGTTCCGGTACCCGAAGCCCTCCTGGGTATCGAAAAGGTCATTCTGGAGAAAAAACCCGCCGCCCTTCTGATCGGCCCTTTCCGATCCGAAGCCTTAATGGCCGCCATGGACCTCATCGCCAAATATAAAGTCCCTATGATAGGATCGATAGCCATGATCCCGGCCTCTGAAGACAAGATCAGGCAGGACCCGGGAAAATATAAATACATATTCAGAAATTGCCTTAACGCCAAATATCTCGTCGGCAACCTGATTGGCGTCATGGCTTTCATCCATAAGGAATTCGGTTTCAACAAGGTTCTGGTCATGCACCAGGACGTGGCCTGGGCCAGGGCCACGGCAACCGGTATCATCAAGAACTACTTCGAAAAGTCAGGCTGGACGGTTTTGGGGCAAGAGGCCTATCCCACAGGGGCCTCCGACTTCTCGTCAGGGCTGATGAAGGCCCAAAGTGGCGGCGCCCAGGTAATCCTGCCCATTTTTGATATGGCCTCGAGCGCCGTTCTGGTAAAACAGTGGAATTCCATGAAGGTTCCCGCTCTGGTGGCTGGCTTTATCTCTCCTCTGGCCGGGCCCAGCGCCTGGAAGACCTTTGATCAAAAAGTCGGAGGAGCCATTAATGTGAATTTTGAACTGGGCAGCGCCATAGCCAGCAAAAAGTGGCCAAAATCATGGGCCTTTGAACAGGCCTTTGAAAAGAAGTATAAACGTCCTCTGGATGGGGGACACGGGGAAGCCCCCTCTTATGACGCGGTTTATATCCTTAAAGAAGCCATTGAACGGGCCGGGTCCCTCAATGCCGACGCTATTGTCGCCGCCCTCGAAAAAACCGACTACACCGGAGTCATTGGAAGAACCAGATTCGATAACGGTCATCAGGCCATTTTCGGCATGGATCCCAAAGAAGCCGACGTGGCCGCCGCTTTTCAATGGACGGATAATGGGGGACGTACGGTCGTTTTCCCCGAATCCATTGCCGAAGGCAAGATCCAATTGCCCTCCGGTTTAAAAGCGGCCAAATAAGGCGCTAAATAAAGACATATTAAGTCCCTCATGCCCAGGAGAAACCGATGAGGCATGAAAACAGGATTCCAGGGGCCGAATACCAGAAGGTTCAAGGTACACGGTTTAAGGTTCAAGAAAAACCGTGTGCCATAGAGCTTGCACTTTAGATTATTATTTTCTTGAACCCTTGAATCCTGGAATCCTTGAACCCTGGTTTCGTATTTTTAAGAGAGAAAGCCGGCCCATTGCTCATAGGCACCATCCTATATGCATTGATCAACAGCGTCATTTTGATTCTGATGGCCCTGGGGTTCAACCTGACTTTTGGTATCAGCGGCGTTTCCAATTTCGCCTATGGGGCGCTCTATGTCCTGTCGGCCTTTGTGACCTGGATCCTCCTGAGACTGGCCGGGTTGCCCTATGTTATGGCGGCCTCCGTCTCCATCCTCTTTACCGCCTTTCTCGGCGGCCTGATGTACCGTTTGATTCTCATACGCGTTCGCGGCCAGGCCCTCTCCGAAGTGATCTCCACCTTCGGAATAGGCCTAGCCCTTCTCGAACTTTTTCGCTATTTAGGTTTCGTCGGTTTTGAATATTCCCTGCCTGTTTTTATAGACCGGAGCTTCGTCATCGCCGGCGCCCATGTCGATGCCCAGAGGCTTGGTGATTGTCCTGGTCAGTGCGGTTCTGCTTTTTTCCTTATGGCTCTTCGTACACTACACCGCCATGGGCCTGGCCTTTAGAGGGATAGCCCAGGATGAGCGTACCGCCATGACCTTTGGCATCGACTCCGACCGTATGGCCATGTGGAGTGTTGCCATAGGTGCCGGCCTGGCGGCGATAGCCGCTACGGTGATCATGCCCCTGGGGGCTATTTCCGTTGAAGAGGGATACGATGTCCTGCTCAACGCCCTGGCAGTTTGCATCATTGGGGGCTTGGGGAGTTCCGGCGGGGTGATCGTGGCCGGTCTGGTCGTTGGATTTGCCCAAAGGTTTACCGATTCCTACATCGGCTCCAATTGGACCATGATCGTAAGTCTGGTGGCCATTTTCATCGTCTTGGTGATCAAACCATCCGGCTTTTTCGGAAAGCAGAAAGAACTGGAAGAAAGGATTTAAGGGCCCCTTGACCAAGCGGAAGGAAAGAATTGATCGTGGAATAAAGATACGATCGGAGGATATCTTCGCCCTTTGTTCCTGGCGTGAAATGCTTTATCTGGCCAGTCCCAGGTTGATCCCGGTCATTGGGTTTCTGGTACTCCCCCTCGTCGTGAGTGTATACTGGGAGAAGGTGATTCTCTCCGTCGCCGTTTTTTCTTTGCTGGCCATCAGTTGGGATATCCTGGCCCAAAGCGGCATGGTTTCCCTCGGCCAGGCCCTCTTTTTCGGAATGGGCGCCTACTGTGCCGGAATCATGAATCATTATTTCGAATGGCCCCCTTATCTGACCATTCCCCTGGCAACCATTCTGGGGGGGGGTTTCTCTACCCTATTCCTCCTGCCCATCTTACGCCTGCGAGGAATCTACTTTGCCATGGTCACGCTCATCATACCGCTCATGCTGGTCCGGATCATTGAAGCCTCCAAGATATTTGGGGGAACGGACGGGTTAAGCGGCCTGATCCCCCTTCCTTCCGGGTTATTCGAGTCTTACCTTATTCTGGGAGTTGTACTGGTGACTCTTTTCGGGTTCAGACGTTTGATGGACTCGGATTACGGTCTCATTTTAAAAGGGATCAATGATAATGATCGATCGGTCATGAATGCCGGCATCAACATCTATTGGTTCAAGATTCAAGCCTTGTTCATGGCCAGTTCGATCGGCGCTTTTGCCGGTGCTTACCTGACCCATATCTATATGTTCGTGGGCATGCCGGTTTTTGCCCTGGATTACTCGATTCTACCCATTGCCGCTGCGGTCGTCGGCGGCCCCGGATCTCTGGCCGGCGCAACATTAGGGGCCTTTCTTCTGGTACCCTTATCGGAAGCCCTTAGAGGCTTAGGCGGCCTGAGGATCGTCATCTACGGAATGTTTTTGGTTTTCTTTGTCGTGGCCCTGCCGGAAGGGATCTTCCACTACATTGTCCGCAAATATCAACAATTCGAACGATGGGTCGAGGTAGAGCAATGAGAGGAACTCCCCTGTTAAGCGTCCAAGACCTGTCCAAGTCGTTCGGGGGGGTCCAGGCCCTGAGTCAAGTTACCTTTGATCTCGCCGAAGGGGAATTGCTGGGAGTCATCGGCCCCAACGGCTCCGGAAAGACGACCCTCGTCAACCTGATCACCGGCTTTGTCAAATCGACCTCCGGTAAAATCCGTTACCGGTCCAAGGATATTACCAACTGGGCGCCCTATAAGATCATCCGTCTTGGGGTTGCCAGGACCTTTCAGATGGTGAAGCCTTTTTACCAGCTCCCGGCTTTCAAGAATATGATTATTCCGCTCTATTCACCCCGGGTGAAACACTTGGTCGGGGGTAAATACGGGAATCGGGATGCGGTCGCCCTTGACCTTCTGGAAGAGGTTGGATTTGAAAGGGATTCCCATGTGGCCTATAAGCCGGCCAGCGTGCTTCCCCAGGGTTATTTGAAAAGGCTGGAATTGGCCAAGGCCATCGCCTTGCAAGCGGATCTGCTTATTCTGGATGAACTCTTTTCCGGACTCAGTTCTGGCCGAACTGGGCACCATCCTCCCCATCATTGAAAAACTTCGCCAGGAAGGGAAGACCATTATCATGATTGAACACAGGCTAAGGGAACTTTTCCGCATTACCAATCGGGTCATCGTCTTGAACTATGGCCGGAAGATCGCTGACGGCCCCCCCCGGGAAGTCATGGAGAGTGATGCGGTCAAAAAGGCCTACCTGGGAACAGAAGGGTGATCAGGGACCCGATGCTTACTATCAGCCATTTAATGGTATTTTTTGAAAACGCCCTGGCCTTAAACGATTTCAGCATGGAGGTCCATGAAGGCGAATTGGTCGGTGTGATTGGATCCAATAGCGCCGGCAAGACGACCCTCATGAATACGGTCTCGGGTCTCATTATCGATATGCGTTTGAAGGAAAAACGAAAGAGCGGGGAGCGCATTAACGTCTATGGTCATATCGTCTATCAAGGGGAGGACGTCACCGAGATGAAGCCGAGTGACCGGGTCAAAAAAGGGATCGTCCTTTCCAGGGAGAGGCATCCAGTCTTTCCTGAAAGCAGCGTCCTGGAAAATCTTAAAATCGCCGGCTATTTACGGAAACGGGCCGAGATTCAAGAAACCATGGAAACGATCTTCGAGTTGTTTCCGGCCCTGGTCCAATTAAAGAATCGCAAGGCCGGATTTCTCAGCGGCGGGGAACAACAGATGCTAGCCATCGGCATGGCCCTGGTCGTCCGGCCGAGGCTTCTTCTTTTGGATGAACCGCTTCTGGGCTTAAGTCCCGTTATGCAAAAGGTCCTGGTGGAAGGCATAGCCAGCCTGAAAAAGAGGTCGGGGATTACGGTCTTGTTAAGTGAACAATTTGCCAGACCGGTCTTGCCCATGATCGACCGGGGATATATTATCGAAAACGGCATGTTAACCTTAAGCGGGACAGGGGATGAACTCATGGATAATCCGGAGGTAAAATCCGCCTATTTTGGGGTCTGATGGGAATAGTGGAACACCCTAACCAGGATACTATATTTTCAACCTTCGAGAGGACGGCCGAGAGGCGAAAAAACCAAACGGCCATCATCTATCTCGGAACCAGATACTCCTACCGGAAATTAAAAAACCTTTCCGATCGCTTCGACTCTGCCCTCATGACTGTCGGCGTCAGGCCCGGAGAAAAGGTCATCATTTATATTCCCAATACGGTCCAATGGGTGGTGTCCTGGTTGGGGATTCAAAAGGCCGGGGCCATTGCCGTTCCCATCTCGCCCATCTATACACCGGCCGACCTCCGCTATATTGCCAATGACAGCGGAGCCGAAAGCATCGTCTGCGCCGACACCAATTTTGGTTATGTCAAACGGGTGATGCCTGAAACGGGATTAAAACGGGTTCTAGTCACCAGGATGGCCGATCTGCTTCCCTGGTGGAAAAGGAATTTCGGATATCTTTTCGATATCATCCCTAAAGGCAAAATCGCCCTTGGGGGGAATATCCATTCCTTCAGATCCCTGCTCTTTAAAACTCCGCGGCCTACCGAGGCCGCCCCCCCCTTCTTACCAAAGGGAAGTGACATCGCCGAAATTCTCTATACAGGCGGTACAACCAAGCACCCGAAAGGAGTGCCGTTGACCCATGAGCTTTTCTTAGTCAGCGTTAATGAGCAAATCCGGGTAAGTGAACCTCTTATTCCTGTTGAGGAAAACATCCTCATGGGGAATGCCCCCTTGTTTCACATCATGGGGCAGGCCTGCGCCCTGTCCACCCTCCTGGTGGGGGGAACGCTCATGATCCAGCCCAAGGTAAACCTGGATGCCACCTTCGAATCCATAGAACGATTCAAGGCCACGAGCATGATCGGCGTTCCCACCATTTACCGCATGATTCTCGAACATGATCGAACGGATCAATACGATCTGGGCAGCGTTAAATACTGGTACAGCGCCGGCGACGTTCTACCGGTGGAGGTGGGAAAACGGTGGACCGAAAGGTTCGGAAAGGTGATTTATCAAGGGTATGGTGCCACGGAAACTTGCGGCGGGGTGACCATGTGTCCGGTGGATATCCCTAACCCCCCCAAAAGTGTGGGCCGTGTCATTCCAAGCAAAAAAATCAAGCTGGTAGACCCTTCGACGCTCGCGCCCGTGGAAATGGGACAACCGGGGGAGTTGCTGGTCTCCTCCGACTATATGGTTACCAGCTATCTCAATAAGCCGGAAGAAACGGTTGCTTCCTTCATCGAGATAGAAGGGAGGAAGTGGTATCGCACCAACGACATCATGTCCATGGATGAGGATGGCAACCTCTATTTTATCGACAGAACCGTTGACACCATAAAACATAAAGGGTACAGGGTATCGGCTTCTGAAATAGAAGCGGTCCTCCAGGAACATCCCGCCGTTATCGGCTCTTGCGTGGTGGGAGTGCCCGATGAAAAGGTAGGCGAACGCATTAAGGCCTATGTGGTCCTTAAGGAGGACGTCAAGGGGGTTACCGGTTATGACCTCATTAAATGGTGCCGGGAGCAGTTGGTTTCTTATAAGGTGCCCCAGTATATCGAATTTCGGGACATGCTCCCCAAATCCAAGGTCGGCAAGCTTCTCAGGCGGGAAGTCCGGAAAGAAGAGCATAGACGGGCTGAAAAGGATGACAAAAGCGACGACGCTTTTAAAGGCGTAGAAATTTAGCCACCCTTACCTCTTCAGGGCTTTGTAGGAGCGGGTTTTAAAACCGCCCCTACGAGAGATTTTCATGTTTCGTAGCGCCCCCTTCCCTCAAGCCCCGTATTTCATTTTCTCATTAAATTCCTTCCAGAATTTTTCATCCTTATTCTGCCAGTCCGGCCCGAAACGTTTACTGAAGAAATCCTCCAATTTTTCAAAAAGCCGTTTCCACCCCGGCATAGTCTCATAGCGGAGTACATCCTCCAGGAAAGGAACGAGCTCTCCTAATTTTTCTTTCGGTAGATAAGCCCTGGCCCCGGATTCAATGGACCGTTTCAAGGCATCAGGGGATAAGGCGTGGGCCGTAAGCATGGCCACCGGAAACTTGCGGTTAACGGCCAATTCCAACAAATCAAACCCGCGAACTCCCATGATGTCCAGGATCACCAAATCATAAGTCCAGGAAATCATCAACTCGACCGCTTCCTCATAGGACGATGCTTTATCCAATTTACAGTCCGGACAAGCCTCCAGGATTTCTTCTTCAATCACAGCTAAAACATCCGGTTCATCATCCACTGCCAACAAACGCTTATTTTTTAATAGCGTCTCTTTCATAAAATCTCCTCCTTATCGACTGTATTAGGATTGACGGCTTCGTAAAAAGTCCATCTGCTGTGTTGAGCGGCGTCCTTCGTCGTTGCAGCGTACATATAAGTACACCTCACTCCTCAGGATTTGCGCGCCTTGCATCTGGAGCTTTTTACTTTGCCGTCTCTTTGATGACTTTTTACGAGTCCATCAGGATTAATATTCGCTTATTTATTCAAAACCTTCTAATCTTAATGCTCTTTAATGTTAAGGGGAGGGATTCGAACCGTGAACCGGCTTCCCAATCCTTCCCGGCTTGTCAAAGTGATTTCACCCTCCATGGCCTCTACCAGGCTTTTTACCCCGCTGAGTCCCAGCCCAAGTCCGGATATTTGGTCCATTTCCTGGTTGCTTAAACGGATAAAACGTTCAAAAATACTCTTCTGGCCATCCAAAGGAATCCCCTGGCCATCGTCCTCCACAGTCATCAGCAGGTCCCGGTCACCTTCAATAGTGATCGAGAGCCGATGGCGTCGGTATTTCATTCCGTTGCTGATCAGGTTCCGAAGAATCTGTTGGACTTTTCTTGGGTCGTGGGAAAAGGGTTCCTGTTTATACCTGCCGGATATCTCGAAAAAAACCCCTTGTCCTGCTAAAAGCTTTTTAAAATTTTCCAAAGATTCGGCTTGGCAAAGCTTTTCCATATCCTTTCCCGGGTTAACTTCCAGAATATCTATCAAAGCCTCTTTCAGGACTGTTTCCGGATAAAACAGCTCGGGTTGGAATACCTTGGCCTCACAACGGAAAATCTCGATCATCTGCTGGAGAAGATTCTGAGCTTTTCGAGTATTTCTTAAAATCCGTTCCAGGATGATTCGTTGGTTTTCCTCCAGGGAGCCGTTTTTATCTTCTTTTTGGAGGAGTTTCTGGGCACTTACGGAAACTATCGATAGGGGCCCTCTCATGTCATGAATGAATAAATCGAGCAATTCCCCGCTCTTTTGCTTTCCGGGATTGCTGATCGGCTGTTCCAGTCTAACCTTTTTTTTTCTAAATAAATGTTTCCAGTAATTCATCTTTAGCTAATCGGGAAAAAAGAGAAAAAATGTACCTAATCGGGTTTGGGTTAAATTGAATTAGTTTTGGTATCCACCAAGTTAAGAATAATCTCCGGATAATGGATTTAATAATTTTTTATGCTTGATACGACTTTTTTGTCAAGAAAAATATTAGTTCGCCCTTAGATCGTTATAACGGGGGCGACCCCAAAGGGGTCTGATTCAATTCGGTTTTCCAAGATTTTAAATTCAAGGACCGTAAAATTTAAAGGAACCTTTCCCAAAGGTATAAACCGGTTGAAGTTCATCTTATTAATATAGTTTTATAAGATTAAAAAAATGATTTGACTTATCTTTTTTTTTTGATATATTAACATTTTTATCTTTAAACCAGATTTAAACAGACGGAGAGGAGCCTTGCAGGCATTAAACAATGCCGCGATTTTTATATTCCCAGTAGAAAGGGGTGTTAAAAGCATGTCCATCAATGTGATTGTCAAGGACAACAACATTGAGGCGGGCATAAAGCTGTTACGGAAAAAAATGCAGATGGATGGCCTGAAGAAGGAACTCAAGCAACGAGAGTTCTATGAAAAGCCAAGCGTCAAGAAAAAACGAAAACAGCGGGAAGCCGCCCGCCGAAAACGAAAGGCCAATCTATACAACCGATGATTGGGCAAATGATCCTTCAGGTTTTAGCCACCTGTTTTAATTTTTAGGGCCTCTCTCTTTTCCCTGCCAAACTTGTGAGGTTTGAAGGGGAAAGGGAAAGGGCACCTAAAAGCCTCCTAACTAACCTGACCTCCTCGGCATTTAACCCTTGAGTAAAACAAAACCTGGCTGTACACCCAAGCGGTTCCAATGGCTGATTCCGAAAGAGTTAGCCGGAGCCGTCCGGGTGGAAATTTGGTTAAAAATAAACCTGCCCGACTTTTCACGCCGTATAATCAGAGACCTTTTTCCCGGAGGCGGGGTTCGAATCAATGGACGGCCGGTCTCCAAGGGATTCCGGGTTTCCCCGGGGGACCACCTGGAAGTTGAGATCCCCGGATCATGGAACTCGCTTTCGATTCCCGAACGGGCGCCCAAGCCCTCGGTCATTTTTGAAGATCGGCACTTTCTGGTCATTGAAAAACCCGGTCTGGTGCCGACGCACCCGCTCAGCCCTTTTGAAACAAGGACCCTGGCCAATGCCCTGGTCTTCAACTGGCCGCAGATAATCGGTGTTGGAAACAAACCCTTGGAACCCGGCTTGGTCCACCGCCTCGACAGCGGGACATCCGGTTTGCTGGTAGCCGCCTTGGAGCAGGGAGCATGGTTGCAGCTCAAAAAAGACCTGACCGCTAAAAGATGGGAAAAGACCTATCAAGCCCTGGTTGAAGAGGTTCTTCAAGGTCCGCTGACCATTTTCCTTCCCTTGGCCCATGATTCCGGGGATAAGCGAAAAATGAAAGTGCTCCAAAATCCCGGGGAAAAGTACCGCGGCCGCGTCTATCGGGCCATAACCCAGGTCCAGCCAATAAAAAAATATACCCATCATACCCTGGTCGATGTCCGGTTGATTACCGGGGTAACCCATCAGATCCGTGCCCACCTGGCCTTCCAAGGCCACCCCGTTGCGGGAGACACCCTCTACGGAGCAAAAACCGGCGAAAAATTAGGTCTCCCCCTTGGACGCTTTTTCCTCCATGCCCATCGTCTTTCCCTCCCCCATCCGGTCACCCGGAAACAAATCACTTGCACTTCCGATTTGCCGGAAGACCTGCGAGAAGTCCTATCCCGACTGGAATCGACTCCATAGTTCAAGACCAGAATCAAGATCGAAGAGGTTAAATGCTTTTCCTACGCCTTCAGCTTTGGGCTTTCAGGGAAAAGGGGATCGGCATCTCATCCTCCTCCTCCGGTAAAGGAAGGGCGGAAGTGGATTTGGTCTTGAAGTTTTTTCACACTTCTGAGGGTTATTTTTGCAAAAAATATTCTTTTATCTCTTTATCGGTCTTTGGGAGGAATTGCTGAAGGAATTTTTGCTTTAAGGACAAGACGCGCTTCAGGCTGTTTTTAAATAATTCTTCAGAGATGGCCCCTTTTTTTATTTTATTCAACAGGTAGAAATAGCCCCTTTCTATCTTTTCCGGGTCATGGCAGATCAACAAGCTATCGGCTCCGGCCATAAAAGCCAAAAACAGGGCATCTTCGATCTCATAATGCCGGTTGACCGCTCCCATTTCCAGGTCATCGGTCATGACCAGCCCCTCATACCCCAACGCCTGGCGCAAAAGTCCGGTTATAATCGGTTGTGAAAGGCTGGCCGGATTCTTCAAATCACAAGCCGGATATTTAACATGGGAAACCATGATCGCCCCCGGCTGGATTTTGACCGCCTCCTTAAAGGGGACCAATTCGACCCTCTCCAATTCTTCTTTATCTTTCAGTTGAATGGGCAAGTCCTGATGGGAATCCAGATCGGTGTCGCCGATTCCCGGAAAATGCTTGGCGCAGGCGATGATTCCGGCCTGCTGGAATTCGGTGATACATAAGGCCCCAAGCCTGGCCACTTGAGAGGGATCGGAACTGTAGGAACGGTCAGCCATCAATCCCTTTGGACCCTGCGTATTAACATCCAAAACCGGAGCCAAATCCATATTGATCCCCACCAACTTCAGCTCTTGGGTCTGGGTTTTCGCGAAATAACGAATTTTTCCCTCGGGATCATCGGAGGAAGCCATGACCGACTGGGATTCGAACAGGGTAAAGGGAGGTCCCAAACGGGCAACCGGACCTCCTTCCTGATCAATGGAAATAAAAAGAGGGATGGAAGAGATTTCCATGGCTCTTTCCTGCAGCGACCGGGACAGCTCGGCCAATTGAAAGGGGTCTTGAACATTTCGCTTGAAATAGATCACCCCGCCGATGTGCAGTTTTTTTAAAAAATAAGAAAGATCGGTATTGAACTTGGTCCCTTCAAAGCCGACCATAAAAAGCTGCCCGACCAATTCTTCAAGAGATCTGTTGCGGATAAGACGTTCCATACTTTTTTATTAAACCCTTTCCCAGATAAGTCTCAGGACAAAAACCAATAAGGCCATGACGAGTGATGAGCCATAAATAATCATAACCATTTTTTTATAATCCGCCAGGGTGATCTCCGTCGTGTCGTCTCCCAAAAAGGGTTTCTCGCACCTCTCTCCCTCATAAAAAGCCGGTCCCCCTAATTGGATTTGCAAGGCTCCTGCCAAAGCCGCTTCAGGGATGGCGGCATTGGGACTTTCGGACTTGCCGCCGTCCCGTTTCCGGATACGCCAGGCCTGTCCGGCCGAAAGGCCAAGAGGCCAGGCCAGGAGGCAGATCAGTAAACCGGTGATCCGGGCCGGGATATAATTAAGAAGATCGTCCAGGCGGGCCGAGGTCCAGCCAAAATGAAGAAAGCGGCTGTTTTTATATCCCACCATCGAATCCAAGGTGCTGACCGTCTTAAAGGCCATGGCCAACGGCACCCCTCCCAGAAGGAGGTAAAACAGAGGGGCGATAATCCCGTCGGAAAGGTTTTCCGCCAGGGTTTCCAGGACCGCCTTCAGGATCTCCGGATAGGTCAGGTGTTCGGTGTCGCGCCCGACGATGCGGCTTAAATTACCTCTGGCCTCAGAAACTCGACCTTCTTTCAGGGCCCGGACTACTCGGGCCGCTTCCTGATGAAGGGAACGGGTGGCCAGGGTAGTATAGGCCAGGATGATAATAAGTATTGATTGTGCCCAGGGGTGAACTATTTTTACCCAATCAATCACCCAGTAACTGATCAGAAAAATCCCGCAGGGCAATCCAAGGGCCAAAAGACAACCGGTCGCCTTTTCCCAGGCAGGGCGGGAAGAGGGCCAACGCAACACCTTCTCAAAGACCCTGATTAAAAATCCGATACCCCGGACCGGATGGGGAAAATATTTTGGATCGCCCAAGGCCAGGTCCAAAAGATAGGCCAGGGCAAATTGATAGGCGCTCATGACGAAAATTTCAAAAGGATGAACGAGTTCAAAAAAACAAATTATGAATATGGAACATCGAATTTCGAATCACTAAGTGCTTTGTTTTTCCGTCCTTCAACATTCGACATTCATTATTCGATATTCGATATTTCCATGCCTCTTGAGGCCTGCATATATGGGGCTAATACATCCAGCAGATCTTCAGTTCGTTGAAATCTTTTTCCTGGCAGCCCTTCGGGCCGTTCTATGACAACGACCTGACAATGTTCCTGCTTGGCCGCCTCCAGCTTTTCCAGGACGCCACCCGAAAGACCACTGTCTTTGGTCACCAGGACCCCTATGGAATATTTTTTTATCACCCCTCTATTTTCTTCAATCGAAAAAGGTCCCCGGCCGAAAAGGATATGATCTTCCGGAATGCCGGCCTGACGACAGGCCGCAATCGATTCTGGATGGGGAAGGACCCTGACCCATAAAGGAACTCGGTTTTGCCGGCTTTTCTCGACATAGGGTCCCAAATTGCGGGATCCCGTGGTCAGCAACACCGGCTTAAAGAAAGAGAAGGCCAGGAAAGCCCCTTCTTCATGATCCCTGGCAAATAAAAAATTTTCATCCCTTGGAACGGCAGTCGGCCGCTCCCATAAAAAATAGGGAATGGCGGCAGCCTCGGCCGCTTTTTGGGCCAGGACACTGATTTTTTGAGCGTAAGGATGGGTGGAATCGACAATGGCCCTGATGCCCTGCGAGCGAACCAGATCCATAAAATCTTCTTCCTTTAGTTCACCCTGTCTTCTGGTTATCAGGGGATGGTCTTTAATGTCCAGGGGAATATCGGTGGCCGTTGAGACCAGAACCGGGTAACCCTGTTCGGCCAGGTGGGAGGCCAGAAAAACGGACTCGCCCGTTCCTCCCAGAAGCAGGATCATAGGGCATATCCCCTTGGGGTAATAAACCAGCCCTTCAGGTTTATCGAAGATTTATTCCCCACGATGAGGATGCTTCTCATGGAGATGTCCAACCCCAAACAATGATCTAAATCGGTCAGGACAAAATGTTCTTCTTCGGTTCCCATGGCCGTGCCGATCCCTACCGGAGTGGTCCCCGAACGGAAGCCTCTGAAAAGGTTGATGGCCTCTTCCAATTGCCTTGTGCGCTTTTTACTCTTGGGATTGTAGAGGACCACTACCAGATCGGCCTGGGCCACGGCCTCCAGGCGCCGCAGGATGGTTTCCCAGGGAACCAGGAGGTCACTCAGACTGATGCAGGCATAGTCAAGCATGATTGGTGCGCCTAATCGGGCCGCAGCGGCATTCGAGGCCGAGACACCGGGAATAATCTCAATGGGCACGGGAATGTCTTCAGCCGCGGACAACTCCAGGGCCAGACCCGCCATGCCGTAGATACCGGGGTCCCCGGAGGAGATTAGAGAAACCAGGTTTCCTTCCTGTGCCCGTTGAAGGGCGATCAGACACCGTTCTTTTTCCTGGCGCATCCCCGAGGAGACGATCTCCTTGCCGGCGGTCAGGTCCTTTATGAGGTCCAAGTAACGGGCATAACCGACGACAATGGTGCTTTGGCCGATGGCTCTTTTGGCTCGAAGGGTTCGATCTAACGGTCCTCCCGGCCCGATGCCGACCACAAAAAGTTTTCCCTGGCCAAGGCGACGGTGATCCCCGGAAAGATTGTTTTGGGAACGATTAATTGGGTCCTCCTCCCTGCCAATAAAGCCGCGGCTTCGGCTACGGCCGGCAAATGGACTTTTTCCTTTACCCACACGGAGTGATGAAAGGGTTTGATGGACAGACGGATTTCTTCCGAGGACATGAACCGCAAAGGAATCTCCAATTCCTTGGAAGCCAGAAGAAGCCCTTTTTCTTGGGACTTGACATCGGCTGAAGAAAGAAGTCGGACTTGATCTAAGGAAAAAGCATTCCCCCGCAGAACGGTCTTTATGGCTGAGACGATATTCCCGGCCTCAACCCCCCGTCGGCAGCCGATCCCAACAATCAAGAATTTTAGAGCCTCCGTTGTGGTGGTGACGATCGGTTCGGCCCCCAGGATGTTGCCGACTAAAAGGGCCAGATCATTGGCCCCGCCCTCGTGGCCGCTGAGCAGGCTTATGGCGAATCTCCCGCCCACATCCACCACCACCACTGCCGGGTCTTGGGTTTTATGGTGAAGATGGGGGGCCAGGCTCCTGACCGCGACCCCGGCCGGCATCACATAGATTAACCCTTCATATTGGAAAAAAATCTCTTTGGTCAGGGTCATAATGCTGTCAAATCGCCTGGCCGGGAGTTCCGATGAGACCTGCCGGTGTAAAAAGACCTCTCCCTCGGGCAAGGCCTTCTTTAAATAAAAGATCAAGACAGCCCCTTCCTTCGAGAGGCTGATCAAGGCCACTTTCATAACCGGTTCCCTTGGCGAAAGCCGTGGCTGAATCCCTGGTCATAAAGTTTGGAGGATGGAATATCACGGGCTAAGGCCTCCCCCACCAGGATCAGGGCTGTTTTTCGTATTCCGTTCAAACGGACCTTTTCCGGAAGGTCCAGCAAGGTTCCCCGGATGATTTGTTGATCCGGCCAGGAACTCCGATAGACCACGGCGGCCGGACAATCCGGCCCATAATAGGGGATCAGGGTTTGAACGATGGAATCCAGGCGATCTATGGAAAGAAAGATACACAGCGTGGCCTTAAAACGGGCCAAGGCATCCAGTTCCTGCTCCTTGGGCATGGGTGTGCGTCCGGAAGTTCTGGTCAGGATGATGGTCTGGGCCTTTTCCGGTGCAGTCAGCTCGGTCTTTAAAGCCGCCGCAGCGGCCTGAAAGGAACTGACACCGGGGACAACCTCATAATCGATATCCAACTTATCCAACTCATTCATCTGTTCCCGGATGGCCCCATAAATGGAGGGGTCGCCGGAATGGAGGCGGATGACGTCCAGACCCTGATCCTTGGCCTGAAGGCACAGGGTAATAATTTCTTTCAGGGATAATCCGGCTGAATCATATTTTGGGGCCTTTTCCGGCAATAGTTGAAGGACCTCGGGACTGACCAACGAGCCGGCATAAATGCAGAACTCAGAATTTTTCAGAAGCTTTTCGGCCTTGACGGTCAACAGCTCAGGGTCTCCAGGGCCGGCGCCCACAAAATAGACTTTCATGATTTTTCCTTTCCTTCGGCATGGACCAGAATTATGGAAAGATACCCGGCTTCAGGGTCCTCTGCCTTCAACCGCCGCAAATCGGTTTCGATCCGCTGCCCTTCTTGTCCGGCCCGGGCCACGAAGACGGCTTGATCCATGAGCCCCAGTTTTTCCAAGAGGTCCAGAATCTTAATTAGACGTTTCCCGATCTTCATCAGGACCACCGTCCCGCCCTTTCCCAGGGCCTGTTCGACCATATCCAGGTCATCGGCCGTGGGGATGATCGTCACTGGTGCCTTGGCCTCGCCCACCGGAAATTCGGTCAAAGCCGCGGCCGCGCTGAAAGCGTTTACCCCCGGAACGGTCAGGGCCGAAAGGTCGGGGATCCTTTTACGCAGATGACGTAAAAGATAGATGTAGGTGGAGTAGAGCAAGGGGTCCCCCAGGGTCAGGAAGCAGCAGTCATGTCCTTTCAGGAGAAAGTCAGCGATTTTTTGTGCCGCCTCATCCCAATGATTGGAAAGGGCCTGGGGGTCGGTGATCATGGGGAACATCAATTCCATGACCTGGGAATCCCGGCCCAGAAATGGACCGGCGATCTTCAAGGCAGCACTTTCCCTCTCTTCCCGGGATTTGGGGACAAAGACCATCCGGCATTCCGATAGGAGCTTGGCCCCCTTGATAGTCATCAATTCCGGGTCCCCGGGTCCTACGCCGATGCCATAGAGTTTCCCAAATTTTTTCATAAGAGCTTTCTTAAGTCAAAAGGGTCCGAGGATTCGAGGGGCCAAGGGTTCGGGGGTTTAACTTCAGTGTCTTTCATTTGACCTCTTGAATCCTTTGGCATGATTTTTAACAACCAAAAAAATAGTCCGCGAAGAAACGGTAATCTTCCTCAAATCCCCTGCTTTTATCAGACGAATCTTCTCAGCTTCAAGGGTTAAATCTTCCATCACATAAATGTCCCAATCGAGACCCAACCCTTTCACTGTATTGGCCAACCACTCCAAAGAACCTTTGCGGTCGCCTAGTACGGCGATCTTTTTCACGCCGGAAGCCAAAAGATCCGACAAATCGATTTCCGGGTCCTGGCCATGGGCATCGATAATCCGGGCCTCCCCCCAATCCAAACCTAAACGGGCAAAGGCCACCTGGATGGAGCTGATCCCCGGGATGACCTGGCAGGCCTCCGGGCCAAACCGCCTGATAACCGGGCGGGCCAGACTGGACAGACCAGGATCTCCGGAAACCAGCACAACCATGGGCCGGTCCTGGTGACTAACCATTTCTTCCAAGACGGGCTCCACCTGGGTCCCCATCTCGATGATCGTTTTGGCCCCATGATCCGGAAAAAGATCCAGTATTCGCCTGGCCCCAATCAATATTTCTGCACTCTTGACGGCCCTTAAAGCCAGGGGTGTTATGTACTCCGGAGATCCGGGGCCGCAGCCGACAATGGTTATGTTGATTTTTTTCATGGCCATGGGCTTAAGTTTCCAGAGCTTCCCAGCCACTCCCCTTGCAGATTGATCAGAATGGTAGCCACTTCTATCTTTTTTCCAAGACGAGACCTCACCGCCTTATTGACCCGGAGCGCCAACAAATCACCGAGGGCTTTTCTCTCCTCATTGGATAAGGCCATTAATAATCCTTCCACGGTCGAGCTTACCGGAAGGGGCGGTTTCACAATTTCCATAGCCGTTTTTTCAACAAAAGCCAGGGCACTTTTTGACCTTGAAGAGTGGGTGTCCCACTGATTTTCGGCCAGCTTAGCCAATTTTCCAGGGTGTCCGAGAACCAGCAGATATTCAAACTGATATTCGCTCAGGCAGTTCAACATGAAGCCCCATTCATTGCTCACTTCAATGACCTGATCGGGCAGGAGGGAAAAGTGTTTTCGGGCGGCCCGTTCCCCGATATGACCGGGCACAAAGACCGGGGCCTTGATCCCGGCTGCCCAGGACACATTTAAGGCCCATTTTAAAGATTCCTGCAAGGCCGGACAGCTAAAAGGACGGACCCGGCCTTGAGTCCCTAAGATGGACAAACCACCCATCACCCCTAAGCGGGGATTGAAGGTCTTGGCTGCCAGTGCTTCCCCTCCGGGGATGGATATAACGATCCTCAGTCCTTGATCGGTTATTTCCCGAACAGCCCGACGGATTTGCTCCCGCGGTACCGGATTGATGGCCCCTTCCCCCACGGGCAGACTCAAGCCCGGCTTGGTGATCCTTCCCACGCCCTCCCCGGCCTCGAAGAGAATCTCCTTCCCCGCTATTAAGGAGACCGCGGCTTTGATCATAACCCCGTGGGTAATATCCGGATCATCCCCCGCATCCTTGCGCACCGCTGCCAGGCCAGCCCCTTCATGAAAGTCTGCGAGGACTACCGGGAAACGCACCCGCTCACCGTCTGGCAGCCCCACTTCCACCTCTTCCGGGGAGATCCCTTCTTTTAGGAGCATCAGGGCTGCCTTGGCCGCTGCCGCGGCACAGGTGCCGGTAGTATAGCCGGAACGAAGGGTGCTCATCAGTCTTCCGCCCCTTCCTGGTTATTTTTCCCTTCATAAAGCCGGATCAGGTCTCTTCTGGCCTTTCCAACGGTCAAAGGGATCTTATCAAAAGGCAAACGGTCCTCATGCTTTAAGCGGTAGATCAATTCGGCGATCTGAGGCAGCCGGAGTTTCACCTGACTCATCTCTTCCGGGGCATTAAAGACCTCTTCCGGGGTCCCCCCCCTGACCATTCTGCCTTTGCTCAGGATATAAAGCCGGTCCAGGAACACCGGGACCAGGTCCACGCTGTGAGTGGCCATGACCATGGTCACTCCGTTCTCTTTGTTTAACCGGGTCAGAAGGTGCATCATCTTGGTTTCGCCCATGGGGTCCAGCCCGGCGGTGGGTTCGTCCAATAAAAGGATCTCATGGCCCATGGCCAGAAGTCCGGCGATGCAGATCCTTTTTTTCTGGCCGAAGCTTAAATGAGGGATGGACTTTTTTTCGTAACCCTCCATCTCTACTTCTTTTAAGGCCTGAATGGTCCTCTCGGTAATCTCCCTTTCGGGAAAGCCCATATTGATCGGCCCGAAAGCCACGTCTTCAAAAACCGTGGGGGCGAAGAGTTGATCATCGGGGTTCTGGAAAACTAGGCCCATCTTACGGTATATCTCTTTGGGGGATAATTTTTTTAATTCCTGCCCGTCCAGAAAGGCTTTGCCGGAAAAATCCTTAAGCAAACCATCCATGATTTTAAGCAGGGTGGTCTTACCCGAGCCGTTGGAGCCCAAGATCCCGACAAATTCCCCCCTCTTTATTTCGAGGTTAATATCAGAAAGGGCTTTTGTTCCGTCTGGATATTTAATAGAATTTATTTTTATTGATAATCTTACTGAATTTTCCATACAAATCCCATGGCGATTATAACCAGCACCGACACAACAATTTCAGACGGTTTGAACGACTTGTGTTTTAACATGGGAATATGGCCGTCATAGCCCCTTTGAACCATTGCTATGGTAATATTTTGGCTATGATCAAAGGCCCTGAGTATCAATGAGCCTGACAGGATGCCGAAAGATCCCAAGCCACGCCTTATATTTGAATAGCCGAGGCGATTTTTTTGTGCATTGTAAACCACCATGGCATCCTCAAGGAGCACAAAGATGTATCTGTAGGCAAACATCAACACCTCGATAAAACCCTTTGGAACCTTAAACCAGGAAAGACCTGCCATGAATTCTGTAAAAGGTGTGGAAAATCCCAGGACAGCAGTGACGGATACGGCACCTAAAATTCTGCTGGCTATCATTAACCCTTCCATAAGTCCGTCTCTGTATCCATAAATCATGATGCCTATAATATTGGCAGAAAAAAGAACGTTTCTTTCCTGAAAAGAAGACCTTCAGGAGAAGTATTATGGAGGCAATGAAGATGGGTTCTGAAAATCTTAAAAAAAAGAGTCTTAGGGGTATCTTCATTTTAATACAGAAAAAAAGGCACACCACTGTCACGAGCAAGGGAAGAGTAAATCCTTTATAACTCAGGACCATTATAAGAATAGTCAGGGCCACGAGGATTTTTATCCGCGCATCAATCTTTGAAAGAATATGACCTTTTTCAAAATGTTCGGAAAATAGTTCCATTTAAGGTTCCTTTGTGTTTGGAAACAGGTATGTGCAGGCTATTCTTGGGTAGCCTGCAC
>CAWIRY010000046.1:0-39098 GCA_963838485.1 uncultured delta proteobacterium
GAACCTAAATTTTAAACAGCCCTTAATCCTTGTAGGAGCACTGTAGCGGCGGGTTTAAAACCCACCCCTACGGTTATTTTCATGATTCGTCGGTGCCCGCTTCAGGCGGGCATGAGAGCTTAGTTCGAAAATAACCTTTATCCACCCCCACCTCTATCCTCCCCCGTCTCAAGGGGGAGGAAGTTAACATAGCTCCCTCTCCCCCAGGCGGAAGAGGGTTGGGGTGAGGGGGGTTCAAATATTTTCATGCTTTGTCGATGCCCGCCCTGGCGGACATGAGGGCTTAACGAGCAACCGGCAACGAGCTGACCGTTTAGAATCTAATTTGATCGGCCCTAAAAGTCAAACAGTCTGAATTGAGTCATGTGCAGGGCCAGGAAACCTGAATGATCGTTCCTTCCTCTCCGGATTCGAGGGCAAAGGTGCCGCCGGAAAGCTCGGCTCGTTCCCTCATGGTGGCCATGCCGAATCCTTTGACGATTTTGTTCACATCAAACCCCCGGCCGTTGTCCTGGATGGTTAAGTGTATCCTGCCGTCCTGTTTTATTAGAGCGAGATTCGCCCGGGAGGCGCGGCTATGCTTGGCGATGTTGTTCAGGGCCTCCTGGGATAGGCGAAAAATCGGCGTTTTTAGAGAATCGGGGAGGTCCTCTTCCGACAGGCCAATTTCGCAGTCAACCGCGATATGGGAATAGTTTTTCGGGTATTCCCGGCAGAGCCAGTTCATGGCGGCTATGAGGCCCAAATCATCCAGGATAGAGGGCCGTAAATCGGCCATGATCCTTCGGGTTTCCACGATAGTCTGTTGAACCGTGGAGACCAGAGTTTCCAGGGATTCAGGCGTAGCCAGGCCTTGCTTCATCTCCATCAGGGTCTTTTCAATGCGGAATTTGATGGCCGCCAGGGAAGCGGCAATGCTATCGTGAAGCTCGGCGGCAATCCTCTTCCTTTCCGTCTCCTGGGCCGTCAGACATTGGGAGGCGAAGAAGCGGATTTGTTTCTCCGATTCGCACAACGTTTCCTCCAGTTGTCTGCGTAGGAGAATTTCAAGCTCCAGCTTCTCAACGGCCTTTGACAATTCCGCTGTGCGTTCCTTAACCCGTGCCTCCAACTCGGTGTTGAGTTGTTCGGCCTTTTGCCGGGCCTCAACGGCGTCTTCCATGAGGTTGAGCGCGGCCAGGCGGGAGGCGCGCAAGGCTTCCTCGGCCTGCTTGCGCTCCGTAACGTCGAGGAAGACCACGCCGAAATACCCTCTCTCGGTCTGAAAGGCGCTTACCTCAAAATGCCTTCCCAGTGGCTCGCTCCACTCCTCGAAGTGGGCAGGCTGACCGGTCAAGGCCACCGATCCGTAACGCTCCACCCAGAGGCTCTCCGATTGGGGCAGGACCTCATCGAGGGTTCGCCCCACCAGGTCGGTGGCCTTGAGTCCGGTCAGACGCTCGAAAGCCGGATTAATCTGGAGGAACCGGTAGTCGCGGGGCCGGCCTTCGTCATCACAGATGATTTCATGGAGGGCGAAGCCTTCAGTCATGGTGTCAAACAGCTTTCGATACCGTTCTTCGCTTTGGACGAGCTCCCGGAACAGGGTCCGATAGGGCTGCTGCAGGCCTGTTTCGATGATGGCCTTATATAGCAGGACATAGGCGACGATTTTCAGAAAATGGCCCACCTGGTTGAAAAGGCCGTACACGTCCACATACAGGGTGAAGGACAGTTCCGAGGCGATACTTACGGCCATGGCGGCAATCACCAGCCGCAACACCCTTTGGTCCAGGTGTTGCCGCCGACGGTAAACGAAAAAGATGGCCCCGGCTAGTAAAAGGCAGATGA
The DNA here is from genome assembly GCA_963838485.1 of uncultured delta proteobacterium. GTDB lineage: Bacteria > Desulfobacterota > RBG-13-43-22 > RBG-13-43-22 > RBG-13-43-22 > RBG-13-43-22. Next base: position 1,831 of record CAWIRY010000046.1, read on the forward strand.
GGTATTCGCTGACGATCTTGAAGACCGTTAAGCCCTGCCCTTCGATGTAACAGGTCGGGAACCATCCGCCGAACACTATGACCAGCAACAGCGCCGTTGCCAGGCCGTAGGCCGACAGCAGCCTTATGGCTCTAACCCGTCGCGTCAGGAACAACGGCGCCAACAACAGCGATCCGGCTTCCACGGCGCGAGCGGCTATCCACATTTGTGTGGCCAAATCGGCCGTTGCACCGACGAACACGCCCATGCCCTTGTAGGCCATCATGTGGATGAGGTCGAGGGCCCCCACCGCCACAAAGGCCACGCCCAAAAATAGAAAGAAACTATGGGCGATAAACCGGCGGGAATTCCAGGCCACTATAAATATGCCCCAGGCCACTAAAACCGAAAACAGCTCCACCAAGCTGTGGAACAACAGATAACTGACGCGGCTCGTCATCCATAACCCGACCAGTCCGATGCCTATGGCCGTCATAATGATGTAGGCCGTGAATGACCGCGGTGGCGAAGCCGTTGCGCCCTTTTCCTGCGGCTCCGAGGAAAAACAAGCCGTTCCGCTCTGACGGTCCTTCATGATCGCACTTCCTGTGGAGCGGCTGGAGATTCCTGTCCATGGCCGAAATCGAGGGGATAGCGGGGTTGCAGGCCGAGCCGGCCGCACAGCTCGTTAATCTGTTTTTTAAGCTCAATCATTCGAAGCTCGCGGTCCACGGCCGCGCGGTTGAAACGCGTCAGCTCCTCGTTCATAGCCTTTAGGTCCTCCACGTGGCGCTGGATCTCCATCTCGGCCTGTTTGCGCTCGGTGATATCGAAAAACACCACGGCAAAGCGATTCGGCCCGGTCCGGTAAGCACTGACTTCAAACCACTTCCCGAGGGGACCGAAGCTGGATTCGAAATGGGCCTCCTCTCCGGTAAAGGCTACTTTCCCGTAGCGCTCTAACCAAATGGGTCCGGCTTTGGGAAACAATTCGAGGAAGGTGCGACCGATAACATCCGCGGACTTCTGACCCGATTGATGCTCGAAGGCCGGATTGACCTCTATGCATCTTAGATCGCATAATTTGCCGGCATTATCTAAAATGATCTCGGCGATCAGGAACGCCTCTACCATAGTCTCAAAGAGGGCCCGGTAGCGGGTTTCGCTGTCGTTCAGGGCCGCCTCCGTCCGCTTGCGTCCGGTGATGTCCTGCGCGGCTCCGACCACCCTGATCGTTCCCGGGTGGAGAGGATCGGCCACCGGGGTAACCGAGTCCCGGACCCAGCAGGTATTGCCGCTTTTGGTGACAATCCGATATTCGCTGACATGGGGGTGCAAGGCCTGGATATGACGGAAGCGTTCTTCAGCCACGGCTTTATCCTCGGGGTGTAGTATCCCGGCCAAATCCACATCGATACTATAGCCGGTCACCTGCGTAAATCCAGGGGTGACCCAATCCCAGACAAATCGGCCGTCCGGTTCCACACGCAGGGCATAGACCCAATCGGAGATGGACTCGGTAATCATTCGAAAGGGTTCTTCCTGTCTTTCAAAATCCGGCTTGATCGGCCAACGGCCCGGGATCTCCTGATCCGTCCCGGTCAACAACCAGGAGGCATGAACGGTCGTTCCTCTCCCCCCTTCGGAGCGGACGTCAAAGGTCCCGCCCGAATGCTCGATCCTCTCTTTCATGCCCATAAGCCCAAAGCCCGCCCATGGTCCCGCCCGGAAGAGAATTTGCTCCAGATCGAATCCCTGTCCATTATCGGTGACTTCGAGCTTAAGCCGTGGGCCCTCTTTTTTTAAGGCAAGCAGCACCCGGCTCGCGCCGCTGTGCAGGGCGGCATTCTTCAGGGCTTCCTGCATCACCCGGTAGATCACAATCTTAAGGCGCTCGGGCACGTCTTCATCAGTGACCTCGATTTGTTTTTCAATGGTGATCCCGGCATGATTGGTCTCAAATTCCCGGCAGTACCATTTAATCGTCGCCAGAAGACCGATATCGTCCATAACCGGGGGCCAGAGATCGCCCTGCAAGGTGCGGATCTTTTCAATGGCCGCTCTGATATTGGAAACAATTCTCTTCCCAGTCCGACGGGCGGTCGTAAGGTCATCGGCCGTCTTTTGGGACAGCAATTGATCAACGTCGATCTTAATGGTATTCAGGATTTGCCAGGTATTGTCGTGAAGGTCTTCGGCGATCTCCCTTCTTTCCTTTTCCTGGGCCACCAGGATCTGGGAAGAGAGATAGCGAAGCTCTTCCTCCGATTCCCTTAAGGCATCCTCGGTTCGTTTCCGCTGTTCGATCTCGGCCGTCAACTCCTCGGTGCGCTCCGCAACCTTGATCTCCAGGTCATTATGGGCCTTTTTCAGCAACTCCTGTGAGGCCCGAAGTTCCGTTTCCGCCTTCTCCCGCTCGGCCATCTCCTGTTCAAGGTCCGCTTTGGAGGCGGTCACTTCTTTCAGGCTGGAGGTCATCCGGTTGAAGGCCCGGGTTAAATCTCCGATTTCATCCTTGCTCTCCACCGTTATGACATGGTCAAGGATACCGGAGCTGACGACTTCGGTCTCCTGGCGAAGCTTGGTCAGAGCCGTGGTGATTCTCTGCCTCATTTGAATCAACACAAAAGTGCCTGGAATTGTAGCGAGACACAAAATTACGAAGATGAGGGCGAGAGTTCTTGTTTGGGTCTTCCTTATGTCCTTATCAACCAGGCTTTTCAGGCTGGAGGCAATAGAATCCGCTTGACGGGACCTTATCTGGAGTTGCCCCTCCAACAGTTCCTCCGATTCCCTGAGCAATTGATTGCTTCCGGACCGTTCGGACTGCTCAATGTTGGCGACTAATCTGAGGAAGTCGTCTTTCATAGACTGGCTGTTAAGGGTAATCTCCTTCAGAAGCTGCTGCTGGTCTGGATTCCGAAAGCGGACGCCGGCAAAAAAGGCTGTCAGTTTCTTGTACTCCGCCAGGAACTGTTGTTTCGGCCGTTCCTCCGGGTAGGTAACATAAGAAAAAACCAGGTGGTTGAGATCGGTAATACTGTTCCTGATCAGCCGCACTTTATCCCCATTGTCAAAGGCAGCTTCCATGATGACATAGGAGAAGATCAGCGTCGCCCCGACCACAAGGACCAATAGCACGGGCACAAGTACGGCAAGTAATAATTTCGACCTTATTTTCATATCCTTTTCCTACCTCCCGGCTATGCTGACCGCCCCGGGATTGACCGCCTTTAAGGCCTCGGGATATATGAAATCAAGGTAATTCGGTACCCTTTCCGCATCCGTAAGTCTGTTTCTTATGGCCCACCGGGCCTGGTCCTCCAGGGAAATCAGGATGGACTGGTCCAGAAATAGCTTGAAGACGAAGTCATTCCAGATAGGCTTCATTTCCCCTTTGTTCATTTTCAGCCTTTGACCGACAATGGCCATGGCCTCATTTCCATTCTTCCGAATAACGGCCTCGCCTTTTTCAATGGCCCGGAGAAACCGCTTCAAGGCTTCGGTATGGTCCTTTAGATAATCCTTTCGGGCAATAAAGTAAACGTCGTCTCGAGAAAGACCTTGGCCAGATATAAGTAGGGCCTTATCCCCCAGGGCCATCCTGGTTTGATTGATATACGGCTCCCAGGTGACTATGGCCTCCACCTGTCCTTCTATCAGGGCCTGGGATAAGCGGTCCGGCTTCAGGTTGAGAATCTTGACGTCGGACATGGGCATTTGGTAATAGGTCAGGAATAAGCTCAAGAAAAATTGTCCGGCGGTGCCGGCCGTTATCCCCACGATCTTGCCTTTCAGGTCTTCGGGGGCCTTTATCCCCCTGTCTTGCCTGGCCAGAATCTTAATATCCTTATCGGAGTAGACCATACCGCCGATAATGGCATAATCATTCCGATGGAAGCTGTTAAAAATAACCGGCGTCTGGGATGCGGTGGCCAGGTCGAGGCCTTTTTCGTTCAACATGATCTGTAGGGCCGCCTGTCCTGAAGTAAATTCCCTTATCTCTACCTGGAGGCCTTCTTCTTTGAAATAGCCCTTTTTCTCGGCTATCCAAACCGGTGATAATTGGACTATCGCCTGTGTTCCCAGGACGATCTTCTCAAGGGGCTCCGGGACCTTTTGTCCGCAGCCGGAGATAAGCAAAAGGAGCATCGTCCCCAAAGCTGTGGTCAACAATTCCTGGCCGATTTTCATAGTCCACTCCTGTTATTCAAATTGTCAGACAGGCCAGACGGCCCGGATGACCGTCCCTTTTCCCTGAACGGATTCGATGGAAAAAGAGCCCCCTGAGAATTCAACCCGTTCTCTCATGCTGGAGAGCCCCAGGCCTTTCCTGGAAATCTCCCGGGAAGACAGACTCTCAGGATCAAAGCCGTTTCCATTATCTTTGATCAGTAGCTCGATGGCGCCGTCGATTTTTTGCAGCCCCAGATACACCGAGTCGGCCTGGGCATGTTTGCCGATATTATTCATGGCCTCCTGGGTGATTCTAAAGAGGACGATCTTCAGGTGATCCGGCACCTATGCCAGATCATTCTTTGTCTAAGAGGTCCATAGGGTTCATCGCCAGGAGTTCATCTTCCGAGTAACCGAGCATACTGCACATGCCCTCATTGACTGTCTTGAACTGTTTTGCGTTGAAATCGATCTCATAAATCGATGCGGGCGAATACTCTATGATGTGCCTGTATTTCTCCTCACTCTTCCTAAGCGTCTCTTCGGCCTGCTTGCGCTCGGCCATTTCCCTCTCAAGATCCCCCTTGGAGGCCGTTACCTTTTTCAGGTCGGCGGTCATCCGGTTAAAGGCCTGGGATAGCTCGCCGATTTCGTCATCCCTCTTTTCTTCGATGACAAAGTCAAGATTGCCGGACCCGATAACGGTGGTTCCGGCCTGGAGTGTCGCAATCGATTTCAGTATACGGCGGTAGGTCAACAAATAGCTGACAAGGAGAAATAGACCGAACAAGGCCACCATCGCAAATATAATGAGCCTCATCTAAGTCGATAAAACCACTTCCGTTATCTCTCTGGCATATAGATACGGCATGGTTTTGAAATAGAAATCTTTTTTCTTCGCCCCAGGGCATCTCTTGCGCCGTTATAACCGAGGCTCTCCATTTTGTGTTGTCTCTAAAGGCAACGTGTATATCATGGAAAGAATATTTACCGGTTCTCGCCAGCCCATAGAATTCCCCCGCATTTGGACCTCTTATCCTATCGCTAAAATCTGTTTGGGCCTTAATTATCGTTTCATATTTTCTATAATAGGAAAGCAAAAGTGGTGATTCTTGATTTAATATTTTAACATCAAGAGGTTTTCTTGGGTCTTCGGCTGTATAGGGAAACGGGACAATAATTTCATCATACTTGTGCTCGAAGCAGTCAATTTCTTTACCTTTTGCAAGGGGGAATAAATACTTAGTCTCTAGCAAAATAGTTTGTGGTTGTATTCTATATTTTGATTTCTGAACCTGAACATTTTTTAAAAAAACAGTCCCGCGCTTAGGGCCATTTTTATGAAACTTAAAAAGCAATAATTCCTGCGGATAAAATTCTATCCCTTCCCTCCCTATGTATTTGCACTGTCCTGCAATCAGTCTGTATTTCAGAAGATGGTTTTTGCTCTTAGAAAAAGTATAGATAGAACTCTTTGAAATAATTTGACTCGCTACAGCTTCGTGTTCTTCAAGATTTCGCATTGCCTCGTTTATTGATTTCCATGTATGTGCCTTCCCCATGCTTCCTCGTTTTTTGACAAATACTTTCACGGGTACTGTTATAATTGATTCAGGTCTTGATGACTTTGGTCCAATAACATAAGTCATAAAATCTTCCTTAACCGGATCAAAAGGATCTCCTGCGTCCGACCAGTCATAAAACTCTAGAATGTCTCTATCCTTCCCACCAACGGATTTCCTCCAGCCCTCGTAAGAGGCTTGGTAGGCCAACTCTTTGGGCATTAAAAATGCCAATCGGCCATTTTCGGTTAACCAGTTTGTCGCTGAAACGTGGGTTATTAATGCACAAATATTAAGGTTTATCCCCCCCGTTTGTCCCGCTCCCGAGAACAACCCCTTGTCTATACAAAGTGATTTTATTTTTTCCCGATACCCGGCGGGTAAATTCTTCCAATCAACCCATGGTGGGTTTCCAATAATATTGGTAAATTTAGTCAAGCACGCGGTGGTTAAAAAGTTGGTTATTATCCTGGCCCAGATTCCATTCCATTTCTTTCTTTCTAGTTCAACCAACTGATCAGTTAGATCCACAAGAAAATCTTTTACTTCTTTTTTGTTGTCTTTTTTGTTTAATGAACTAAGGAGCAATTCCGAGCCAGAATCAGCATCTGTTTCTTTGACAAGGTTTTCGTATTTATGCATAAGCTGAACGAACCGGGGGGTATCTTGTACCAGTGAAACGGGAAACTTTATATTAATCGGAGTTTTTATTGTTTTTAAACTATAAGAAAGGCATTTTACGCCAGCCACATTCTCCTCTTCTGGAACATAAGAAGAATCTCCAAGAAAAACAGGAATAACCAATTCTTCTAAATTATTAGACAATAAATCAGATATATGAATAAAATAATGAATTCTTGTAGTTAGAACCGCTAAGGGGTTTAAGTCTATTCCAACCACCCTATCAAGGATTTCTTTTAATAAATTATTTTTATCGAGATGTTTATTTTCTTTTCTGATCCGGAATATTGCTGCAATGATGAGAGTTCCCGACCCACAACATGGGTCAAGCGCTCGCCATCTACCTTCTAATTTTGATGAAAGGAGTACGTGATCGTCAAGCCAAAAAGGTGTATAAAATTCTCCAAAGCTTGCCCTGACAACTTGAGGGACTGTGGCTTCATATAATTCCCTAAAAAGGTCTATCGCTGTTATTTTTGAAAAAATATTTGAGACATCTTCATATCTTCCCAATAAGTTTAAAATGTCGTGCAAGGCATTTGACAACTCCACATTCCATTGGTTTTGATCGGAATACCAAGAAAAGAAATCCCCCTCCAGAAGGTTTAATATCCCAAGCTTTCTAAAAAGTTCCCCGTCTTCTAAATCTGAGCAAAAGGCTCGTAAAGAGGCACTATCTGAATGCATCAAAGATTTATATTTCTGCATTACGGTGCCAAATCGTATATCTGAAACCACTCTGTGTGCCATCAACTTTAAAATAATTGCGTAGGCCGTATGCAACGCGAACAAGGCTTGATATTCTAAAGGGGCGTCATCAAGCGTTATCTCAAAAATATTCGAAAGGGCCTCTCTTCTTTGCTCTATTCGTTTTTGTTGGGATTGGTCGTCATGCGCCAACCTAAAAAGTTCTTCCCATTCAAGCCTTAACATGTTTGTTTTCGGGGTAGCTTTGTCTCTTAAAATGTTATTAAGAATTCTGGCTACTCTAAATAAAACCCCTTCATAAGAAGTGGCACAAAAGTCTTTTATGAGATTTTCAGAAGTAAGTGCGGTTTTTTCCAGGGAAACAATAGTCTTGATGAACCTTTCAAGGTTATTTACGTTTATTTTTTCCTTCCCTGATTCGGAAAGAACCTCGCCATTAAAGGTGCGGACTTCAAACAAAGACAGGCCATCAGTTAAAAATCCAACGATTTCGTTTTTAAGATTTTTCGATAGGGACTCTGTATAATTCTTAAGCTGCTGTTGGGCTAATAAAATATCTGATTCGGAATAAAGTTTAGATCTATGCTTATATTCAATAACAACGGCGCCTATCCTACTGTCCATTCTTCCTTTGCCGGTATGTCGTCTTGTTTCGATTGCAACTTCTTTTTCTGGCGAAAATTTTATGCCCACTTCTTTTAGAAGTGCATAAACCACTCGTTCAAAAAGGCTCTCAATCGTTGCTTCATTTTGAGCAGTTTTTGCACCCAAAACAATTTCATCTAAATCACTATGCAATCTCTCCCTAAATTGTTTAGAGTTCAAAGCAAAGCTGATCCATTGCTCTTTTAGTTCTTTCATAGCTCCCTTTTTATCTTTTAAGGCAGTCATGGTAAATTTCTCTTTTATAAAAAAATAACCCCTGTAAAAATAATAACATAAAAAAACAAAATTAAATTATTTAGTTAACCAGATTTCTTTGCCCGATCAGCTTTTACCATTGACCACCCTAAAGGAGCCACCCATGGTTGGGTTAGTGGAGCCACTTTAAAGTGGGTTTTTTGGGTCTAAGACGACGTCACATTTTATGATTTTTCACCGCCTTTCGCAAGCACGTTTTTTGGTTTTGAGAAAAGAGGTTAAGGGCAGCCGGAAGCTCTCGCCGGCAAGGATGACCCGATAGGCGGGAAAGGGTCCCTCCACTCGGGAGAGTCCAAATTACTTGTGATGATCGAGGCTCGGCGCTCATAACATAACATATGGCGCCATTAGGGCGATCATCAACAATAACATCTATTAAAAAGCTGAACATTGGCCATATCAGACAAGATTTCCCCCTTGGCTTACGGCCTTCTGGTTTTAGAATGACGGCATAATCAATGATCAATCTTATCCTGATATTCAGAAATTACCCCATAAATGTAAACCCGAAATAACTGACAAAGAAAACCGGAAACAACTAATCGAAATGGCGGCCGAACAGTTCGCCAGGCTGCTTTGGCAACAGTATTTATTTGAGAACGGGAAGAGAAAAATAAAGAATGGTCGGATAGAGTAATGCTGGCAAAAATATTACCACAAAGTGCTGACTCCGTACTGCTGAAAATTCGGGTCACGGGTTAGGATCACCAGATTCTCTACCAGCGCCTGAGCGATAAGAAGACGATCAAACGGGTCGCTGTGATGCAGCGGCAATGTCTCGACTTGATAGGTGTGGTCGAAAGTAATCATCAATGTTTTAAATTGATACTGTGTAATTTGGGCGTTGACGAAGGAGCCAACTGACTGGGCAAGTGAGAGCTTCCCAATGGCAATTTTAATTGCCATTTCCCAAGTGCTAACCGCACTGAGAAAAATGTCGTTAGCCCTGTCTCCAACCACGGTTCGGACTGCGGGGGAAAGTAATGGATCGTTATTCACCCACCAGATGAATGTGTGCGTGTCGAGTAATACCTTCACACTGGATTTTACGCGACGACGCGATTTTTAAGCCTACCAACGGAGTGGCTCATCGAAGTCGGGCGTAACCTTGAGTATCCGTTCTTTTCCTAATCCAGGAACTCGTGGTGTGTTTAGATCTGGATCATACGTCATCGGAGTGATTGCACCTTTTGCCAAAATACCAAAATCGAAGGCTTGGGCCAACTGATCCTGCGTCATGGACAGCACGATCGAGATTTGACTGACCGTAGTGATATTCTGATCCAAACTCACCAAAGACAACACCAGTCCGGGCTCCTGAATATTGGTATTAGCGGAAATCATGTTTGCAATCTCCAGTAATTCGATAAAATCTGCGTTTGGCCAAGGGGTGGAACTATAGCGATTTTTCGCTCCCAGACATCGGTATGTGCCAAACTCTCGATCATGACTATCTTCAAGACTTTCTGTATGGAGGTCCCTGATGGCTGTGACTGCAACTCAAGGCTGGGATTGAAAGGCACCCCGAGTTGCATCTCTTCCGCGAAATCCTCGTATAGTCGCCAAATCAAATCTTCAAGCTCGGGGTTCTCTGGAGCCACATGCAACCCTAAACCACAGGCTTCCGGCCGGCCAACCGGATAGTCATGAGAGCCAAGATGAGTCGCCAGTGTCTCAACTACGGCCCGAATCTTTTCCTCTTCTAATGGTTTGGCGTGTAATTTCATCAGGTTCGTTGCGAGTCGGATGATCTGGTCTCTGCTCCGATACACATCCCCAATGAGCAATGGATGAATTTTCTCACAGAGCAGACGAAAGGCGAGTGCTGTCCCCTCTTCGTCGAGACGCCAGTAGTCACGGACCGTGTCCTTGAATCCGGCAACGCTTTCAACCCCTACTGGAATTGGTACTTTCTGCCCAGGAGCAGACTCGATAATTGGATTCAAGGGTCCGACAATACTCGGGTCAATCGAACTTAACGTTGCGACGCGCGTCATTACAATTTCATCAGCGCCAAGTGCGAATAAGGTTCCACCGCTGTAGCATATATGAGGAACGAGAACCCCAACTTTCTTGGCGAACTGACGGACAAAACAGCTAAGGGAGTAGGCAGCCAGAGTATCGCCACCGATCGTGAAGAGCAGAATATCGAGGCTCTCCGGATTGGGTGACGATCGAAGATGCCCAAAGAAACGAAAAAGGAAATCTTTCGCTATCACTCCTTGAGCATTATCTCGATCTGAAGTCAGACAGCAAATTAGGTGAGAGTTTCCCCGGTGCTCCTGAATCTGCCTGATAAGATCTTTTCGTTGCTCTACCGACATTTTCTACTTTATTTTAAAATTTCCCAATTATACTGCCATTGTTTTTGATTATCTTATACATTAAATATATCCGCATGTCAACATATTCCCCCCTCAATCAAAGCAAAAATCACCAAATTCTAGGCTTGACAAAAAACAATACACTTGTATAATACTGTATTATGGACTCTGAAAACTTAAAACCAAAACAAATACAAGCTATTAAATCTATTAGAAATTGGCTGATGCACCATGGTAAAACCCCTTCCGTCCGGGAATTAATGACTTCTCTTGGGTATAAATCCCCCCGATCAGCCTCCTTAATCATTGAAGATTTAATAAAAAAAGGACTCTTAAAAAAGAGGCCGGGCGGGGAAATACAGTTGATCCAGGATCAGGGGATCAATTCCACAAACAATGCCCGAACGGTTAATATCCCGCTCGTCGGGAATGTAGCTTGCGGACTGCCAATTCTTGCAGAAGAAAACATCGAAGCCCTACTTCCCGTTTCACTAAATATCGCCCGGCCAGGGCATAGATATTTTTTCTTAAAAGCCCGAGGAGATTCCATGGATCAGGCCGGCATCAACGACGGAGATCTCGTTTTGGTGAGGCAGCAGTCCTCGGCTGAAAATGGAGACATCGTAGTGGCGCTTATTGATGAAGAGGCAACCATAAAAGAATTTCAAAAAACGAAAGGTTCCATTATCCTTAAGCCAAAATCTTCCAACAAAAAACATCAGCCAATTATTTTAACAAATAATTTTCAAATTCAGGGAGTCGTGGTGACGGCGATTCCGAATTTTGAGTAACGAAACATGTTAGAAATAATTATTTTTAATGTAGAACATGGCCAGAGTATATTTTTCTACCCTCGTAACAATCCAGAATATGGGATGTTTATTGATTGTGGTAATACTCCAAATTTTGAGCCAACAGATTTCCTTATTAAACAAAATTTAATCCATCACGATGGCCAGAAGTACGTTCTTGGTAATCTTACTTTAACAAATTATGACCATGACCATTTTTCTGGGATATCTTATTTGAGAAGCAAAACACATATATGGTCCATACAATTCGCAGACAACCTTAGTTCTCAAGAAATTATTGCTCAAAAGCCTATAATTACTAACGCTCTAAAGGACATCTGTGATCTGAAGGAAACTTATACAGTTAGGCCCGTCCCCGGTTTTGCGCCTCCATACACGAAAAATCTTTTTTCCTTAGCAAAAATCATCTTGCAAAGCAGGAAGCCACTATTAACAATTTAAGTCAAATGGTCTTCGTTGAATATGGGGATAGTGTTATTTGTATCTCGGGAGATCTTGAAAAAAATGCATTGGAAATACTTCTAAAAAATAACGCTTCCATAAAAGAATGGCTTATACGAACTGATATCCTTGTAGCAGCACACCATGGAAGGGAAAATGGATACGCGGAAGAAATTTTTGATTATTGTGTTCCAGAATGCGTCATTATTTCGGATAAGGCGATAATACATGGGACGCAAGAAGGCATGAGTCAGGCTTATTCAAACCACGTCCTTGGGGACGGGGTTATCCTTGTAAGTGGAGATTCTTCTCAAAAACGAAAGGTGTTAACAACAAGGTCGGACGGAAATATCTGGGTAAGATTTGGGGATAAAGGAATTAGGGAATATAGAACTTTTTTAGTTTCTTAAATATTTGTTACTGACGGAATAGATTAGATCTTTATAATTTGCACAAAATAGAAAATGACCATGAGCCCACAAGCGGGAATAAAAAAAGACAATATTATTCGTGCACCACTCAGTTATTATTTAAATTCAGATAGCTATCCTTTGCTTATTCATCTTTTGAGCGTTGGTGAAGGATTAATGGTTCTGCTTATTTTCCCGGATAAGACTACTATGCTCTACGATTGCAACATTATCCAGGACGAAGAGGAATGGATAATAAATTACTTAAAAGCTTGTATGCCATTCCGTTACAGAAAAGAAGAAAAAAAGGAAACGCAATGGATAGATATTTTTGTTAACTCTCATCGGGACCAAGATCACTATCGAGGGCTGCGAGAAGTGAGAGCTGCATTTGAAATTAAGTCAATTTGGGATTCTGGTGAAACCGGGGCTACAACCCAGGATGATGATTACAAATACTACATGCAACTTAGACTTGATTTGATCAAAAAATACGGCGATGATGCGGTAATAGTTCCGATTCCCTCTCGCAACTCTTTGGCTGAGTTTGGTGGTTCAAGGATATATTGCCTCTGTTCTTCAGAGAAATTAAATGATAAGAATAAATCAAAACAATTTAAAGAAATAAAAGAGGCCAAAATACAACATACCAACTCAATTGCTCTTCTAATAAAGTATGCAGGCAGGGCGATTCTTTTGCCCAGTGATTCTGATTGGCAAGCTTGGAAAGAAAAAATCGTTCCCAACTTTAAAGCCAATGATTTTTTGAGATCAAATATCTTAGTTGCCAGCCATCACGGCTCCCGGTCCTTTTTTACAGATGAAAATATCAATGATACTATCGATCCTGAAAAAAATCAGGAAAATACTTATGTTGAATCCATAGATTATATCGATCCTTCAATCGTTCTTATTCCATGTGGAAAGTATGCATCAGCCAACCATCCAAATAAAGAAGCGTTGAAGATTTATAAGTCAAAAACGCCAAATGAACAGGTATATACAACACACGAAAAGGGAAGTTTTTGTGGTTTTATCGACAAATATGGCAACTGGACAATAACCCCGACGAGATTCAAATTTTCAAATAGCTCGTTAGCTTCTTTTGATATGCAATGTTATGTTAACTATAAAGGTAATCGTTATAAAAGCACAAATGGAGGAATGTTTCCGATAGGAAGTAGTTTGGAATTTTCTGTTTCGGGCCATGGAGGCCTGTTGGACCCTTTCTCCTCGATTGATGTTTATTGGGAAGTATCTAATGGCGGAATAAATTCATTCCACGAACACCAAGAAATTTACTATAAAAAATCCAACGATAGAGGAAGCAAGATAGAATTCAACCGAGACGTCGCCTATGAAGGGAAGCATTTACTTAGGTGTAGGGTCAATAATAAAAAGAAGAAAATAGACATAACTAAGATTTTTGTAGTTAATGGTTTCCAAGATAATTAGGGAATATGATAGATAAATACGAAATAAGGGCAAGAATAACTCCTGGTTTATTACTTTGTATCCCAGTGCTAATCACCGTCGGTGCTATTGGCCTTGATCGCTTTGGTTGGCTTACTTCAATTTTTGGCAGTGCCTCGATAACTATAGTTTTAAGTTATGGGCTTTCAATGTTATTACGATCTGGGGGGGTGACTCTCCAAGAAAAATTATACAAAAAATGGGACGGACCTCCATCCACAAGGTTTCTAAGATGGTCGGATTCAACCCTTTCCGATCAAAAGAAGAAAATTATCCATGAAAAAATAGAAAAGGATTTTAATATCCAGCTATTCTCGATAAATGAAGAAAAGGCAAGGATTAAAGAAGCAGACCGTGTAATATGCGATGCATTCGACTCCTTACGAGAGAAATTGCGGACAACAAAGAAAACTGGCAAATTATGGGAAATCCATAATATTGAATATGGCTTTTACCGGAATTTTTTAGGATCTTGGTATTGGGGATTTTCTTTAGCACTGATTGGTACCATAATTCTAATATACTTCTTTGGAGTTAATAAAGATATAAGATTGCTAATAGGAAGCGGCTTGAATCTTTTATATTGCATTGTCTTGTGTATATATACGTTTTTCCAAGGGGAAAGAAATTTAAAGCATGCCGCAGAACAATATGTGAGATCAGCAATAGAAACCTATCTAACATTAAAATAGTTTTATAAAATCGTTTTACTCTCAAAATAAGACAAAAAGTAGATATTTTAAGTTTTGATAAGATCAAAGTATGAATAAAGATAGCAGAAAATTTATACCCCAGTCAGTTCAAAGAGAATTGTTATTCAAAAATGAGGCGGTTTGTTGTGTTTGTCAAAAACAAACTATTCAAATTCATCACATTGATGGTGATAGCAAGAATAATAAACTTTCTAATTTAGCTGTATTGTGTGTTGAACATCACGCGCTTGCTTCTTCAAATAGCTCTATTGCGAAAGGTTTTACGCCGGCCCTTATAAAAAAGTTTAAAAATGATTGGGAGTCTAGGATTGCTAGGAAGAGAGGAACTTTCCCTTTTAATAAAGCTGACAAGAAAGACAAAATTGAGGAACAAAATATAAAATTCGAGCTTAAAAAATTAATTTATTATATCCCGACACTAAAAACAAAGAAAGCTGTAAATGATGCTATTGATAAAATTTATCACTGGCATATGTATGAGGGATATGAAAAATATATTTTTGAAAGATTAACAGGCATACATTGGTTCTTTTCTAATGAACAAATTAGGTATATTTCAAAACGTATTTACGAATTTTATTGGCATCTTGTTGGGCCAGAAGATGTTCCCTTTCGTCAGTCTGATAAAAAGAGCGTTTCTTTAACATTGGAATTACTAGGTAGTTTCGGAATCCAGATTGCTCTTTTAGACGATAAAGAGGATGTGCTGACTATAAAGAGTGTGCTTGGTGCTTTCGATGATTTGTTTGATATTATATCTTCCTATAAAAGCAAAGAATTAAAAAGACTCATTATCAAAGAATTAAAAAATGTTAAAAAGGAATGGATGAAATCCGATATAAAGCAAAAAAACCAGCCAGTAAAACTGCTTAACGAGAGAATAGAGAAATATAATAGAAAATTCGGACAACCCGATTAAAAGTTACGATAACCTTTCATGTACAAGGGCACTTGATTCTTATTGTGTAGAAGAGTAGCCGAGGCCGTGTAAATTAAAATAACCGGAATAAAACGAAAGCAGCTCAATTCAGGCTGCTTTTTTATTTTCCAAGAAATTTCTGAATTTTCAACCAACCCTTCTAATAAGCTTTCCATCTCTGAATATTTCTCCGACAGGGTGAATCGGACCATCTGTTCAAAGATGTCCTCTTTGGTGCCCCCGGAAGGATGATTTTTGAACAGGTTTTCCAGGTCTCCTCTGAGGAGAATCGAAAAGGCGGATTCAGTTTGACATCTACAATCTCTTTGTCCCGGACATAAATCTTTTCAAAAACGGCCTTCAGGAGATCTTTTCTTTGATCGTAATTAAACCGTTGATGAAGATATAAAAGCATGCTGGCAACGAGAATGCATTTATCCAGGAAATCCAGAGAGTCGTCATAATCCACTTCAAGCTGGCTTAGCCCCCCCTCGGCGGCCCTTCTTTTCTCCTGATACCTCTTTTCTAAGCGCTCATAGACATTTTTAGGCACCTTACCGCGCGAAAAAGTGGAAGCCGCAAGTGCCTCTAATCATGTATGTTCACGTAGTTTCTCGTCTTCGCCCCAAAGTATCCTTTGGCAGGGACGATGCCCACGCTCTTCTGAAAAGCCATGAGGGCAGCATAGGTTTTGAGACCGAACGTTTTGGTTTCGTTGCCGGGGGAGCCGGGGCCGGTCGGTGAGACAAGGAATCCATGGTTGTTCAGGAACTCCTGGAGCATTTGGACATCGGTGCCCGTGTCATGAAGCTCCAGGTCCCTTGCAAAGACGAAGGAAACGGAGGAGGTAGATTGGATTCCATTGGCCCGGGCAAGGAGGGAGCGGAACTCGGCCTGGAGCGACGCAAGCGCGGCAGCCAATGAGGCGGTTGACGAAGCGGGAACGGAAATCGTTCCAGAAGTCGTCGAAACAGAAGGGGGAGCCACAACCGGAGCCCCATATCCAGTACCGCCAGAACTTGTCGGTGCGGCACCTACCTGCAATGTCTGCGTTGCAAGATTATTGGAACTATTCGGATCGTAGGTACCTCCGCTCTCGGAAATGATCGCATTGTTCACGATGGACTGACCTGCGGAGGCATTGACGGTCACGGTAAGGATGAGGGTCGTGCTTGTGTCTTGAGGCATGCTTCCGATCGTCCAGACCCCCGTGCTCGAGGAGAAGGTTCCCGTGGCGGGAGCGGCCGATACGAAGGCAAGGAGAGAGGGCAGATTGTCTTCCACGAGGACGTTTTGGGCCGCAGAGGGTCCGAGGTTCGAAGCAGTCAGTGTGATATGGACCGTACTTCCTGGGATGGGATTCGGATTGTCCGCGCTTTCCTGGATGCCCAGGTCGGCAGGGAGGGATCCTCCGCCCGAGAGTTCGGGAGCCATGACCGCAAAGGAAGAGAGGTTCAGGGTCGTGAATGAGCAGAGGCCCGAGGAGACGACGCAGGAAGTGACTTGTGTCCAGGTTCCTCCCGCATCCTTGCGGTAGACGGGAAGGATGAGGCTGTTATATGAGAAATCGACGGGAACCGTGATCGTAACCGGCTGGGAAAGGGAAAGGGAAGAAGAAGGAAGGCCGTACTGCAGGACGGTCAGGGGGGTTACGTCCTGAGGGAGGCCCGAGGTCGCGACGGAGGTTGTGGCGACGATCTGCGTGAAATCAACGTTCGATCCCGCTTCAAAGGTCGTGCTTGCAGGGATGCTTATCGTTGAGGAACCGATGGGGACGACGATGGGATAGGCGAAGGTGAGGTTGGTTGATGAGGTGATGCTTGCTGCGGTCGAGGTGACGATGCCCGAAGAGACGAAGCTTTGGAGGGAGCTGGTCGCGGACAGGGCGTAGTACGGAAAGGAGACGGAGACGCTTGCGGGGCTTGAGACATTGCCCACGCTGTCCTGCACCCACATATACAGGGTACGGGAAGATCCTGCGGCAAGGAAGGTATAGCCGGTCGGAACCGTGGCAGTCCAGAGAGGGTTCGTGGAAGAGGGGGTCGTGCTCGATTCGGAGAGGAAGTAGGCCGTCACTGTGCCGGGAGCCGTGAGGGATGTGACGGGAACCGTAAGCGAGGTGGAGGTTGCGGGGAGGGAGAAGGACAGGGTCGGCGTGATCGTATCCACCACAAAGGTTGCGGAAGACGAGGATGCGGCGCTGTTCCCATCCGGGTCCTGGGCATCCGATACGGTCGCGATCGAGGAAACGTCTACCCCCGGCACAGCGGTGTAGGCCGCGCTGTAGGTGGAGCTCGAAGTCCATGAGGCGCTGCCCGCCGTGAGGTCGGACAGGATGTTCGGGTTGAAGGTGATCGTGGGCACGATTCCCGTGTTCATTCCCTTGCTGAAGGTGGTCACGACCGTGAGGGTGTTCGATGCCACGTTCACGATCGCCGTGGCGACCGGAGAGCCGGTCGGAGAGACGGTGTCGATGGCGAAGACGGAGCTCGTCCCGGATCCCGCAGGATTGCCGTCCGTGTCCTGCTCTCCGGAAATGCTTGCCGTGAGGCCTGTCTCATTTACCGTGTCGTCCACGGTATATGAGATGCTGTAGGTCTTGTTGCCGTTCGAGAAGGAGCTCGTGCTCACCGTGAGATGGGGGGCGGAAAGCAGTGTGGAGTCGCTGAAGGCGACCGAGGGGGCGTACGCCGGATTGAGCGCCTTGCTATAGGTCGCGGTGACGGTCAGGGCGTTGCCCGTGACTGTGGTCACGAGCGAAGGGGACGCGGAGATGCCGGTGTTGGTCGGAGAGACGGTGTCGATGGCGAAGGAATTACTCGTCATGGCCGCGGCAATATCGCCGTTCGGATCTTGGGCGCCTGAAATGCTTGCCGTGATGCCGGTGTCGGTAATGCCGGTGAGAACGGCATACGTCGCGGTGAAGGTGGTGCTGCCGACGGACCACGATGAGGACGACAACGTGAAGTCGGAGGTGTCCTTGTTGAAGGTGGTGGTCGGCGTTATAGAGGTGTTCATCGCCTTGCTGAAGATCGTGGCAACGGTAAGGGTGCTTGTTGCGACGGTGACCGTGGGCGGCGAGGCGGTGACGGAGGACGCGGACGGATGCGCGATCGTGACCGAGAGGGTCGGGGAGGTTGACGTATTATTGTAGTTGTCCGTGGCCAATGCGGAGAGTGCATAAGTGCCGTTCGTTGTGGAAGTGGTGTTCCAGGAGTATGAGTAGATATTGGGAGAAGAGGTTGTGGTTATGAGAGGACCCAAGGTGCTCTTGCTGCCAAGATAGAACTGGACGGAGGCAATTGAGGCAGGGCTTACGGCCGTTGAGGAGGCAGAGACGGTGACGACACCTGAGACCGTGGCGTTCGTCGGAGCGGTCATCACGACGGAAGGGGTGCTTGTCTGGACATATTCATAGGCACCGATATCGGGCGTCGGGCCTTGGGGAACAGTAGTACCGGCAAAGTCAGAAGTGAGACCGACGTTGGTTCCGGCATTGATGGCGGGAGAGGTATGTTGGAGGTGGAAGTCGGGGGTGGAGGTGGAGACAAAGAGAGGGTCAGACGTAATCCCATGAGTCATCAAACCACCTGATTGTAGGTTGGTTAAGGTTCTGCTTGTGCCGCCTTGATATAAAACCTCTGTGCCCGTTGAAACTACGTCATTATAGTCAAGCTGAGTCCATATAGTCGCATCATTTGGTAAGGTGTATATGGAGTGTGTCCAGGTTCCCGCGATAATATTATTTACGAAAGTTTCATGAGTGGCGTAGGTAGCTGTTGAACTGTAGTTTGCAAAACCATAAGTTCCAGAACTATTGTAAACAGTATTGTTCTCCCAAGTCACATAAGAAGCATCCCAAAGCTCAAATCCATAGGTAGTGTTATAGATAACGTTATTATATATTTTAGAACGGTTTACCACGGGACGCTGATCTGCCGTGGTGTCATGGGCGGCATAGTTGAGAACACCTACTCCGCTATTGCTGTCATGAAGAAGATTGTTGTATACAAGCGAATATGATGCGTTTTCGAGAGCGATAGCACTATAATTACCACAATTATAAGCAGTATTCCCATACACAACATTTCCTGTCGTGGGATTTGCATAACCATCAAGGTCTATACAATTGGCATTACTCCCAGTGGCATCGTGGGTGATATTATTCGACACGGTTGCGGTTGAGGCTCCGTCAGAAATCCAGATCAACTTTCCGGCGATATTAGACACTGTGTTACCACTGACTATTCCACCAGTATTTACAACTCCCCGAAGAATAATACCTCCTTGCAAATTATTAGGACTAACCGTTGAGCCATCAAGAACATTATTAAGTACTTGAGTATTAGGACCAGATACCCAAATTACACCATCAAGAGTACAATTTTCAATTATCCATCCAGGGACGATACCTTCATCACCTCCTGGCCCATCCCATAGATTATGGTAGATTACCGCGGCTGTATTTATGCCAGATACTTGTCCACTGGTTTCTAAAGAAAGACCATTAATAGTCCAATATCCTCTACTGTCAGCAGTCACAGTGATCGCGGGATTATTCACTGCCGCCGATATGATTGGCTTGTTGCCACTACCATATGAAGTCAATGTTATCTGCGCACTGGCACTGCCACCATAACCCACGGTGAGTGTAGTATTTGTCCAACTGTCACCCTTGTTGAGATATATCGTATCGCCAGGAAGTAACGTTGTACTGGCACAAGTTCCAGTACACCCAGTCATGCCTGGAGCGTGTGCCCATGTGTGAGTTGTATCTGCTCCGGTATTTGAGTCGCTACCGGCATTGGAGACATAAAAACTTGTCGCGGTCCTTGTTGTGTACGCGGCACTTAAAACAGAGCTTCCGTTATAATTGGTCTTGCAGGAGATTGCCTTAATACCTTAATTCCACCGAATTTTATACACTAGGATTTCAAAATTTTACGATCTACGGCTTTCAGGATATCCTCTTGTTTCTTGGTCAAGGTGACGACTCGCGAGACCTTGAAACCTTTCTTCTCGTCTCGTAGATACACCTTGTACATCGAATCCAATTCTATCAACGCTTCTTCAGCCGAAATCTTATGCTTCTGCAGTTTGTACTGGAGAAGCGAGAGCAGCAGGTAGGCAAGATAGCAGATAAACACATGCGCTTTGACCCGGTTGTACAGCCAGTGGCGTATGGGGCGCAGACGGGTAACGCCTTTCAATGTGCGAAAGGCCTTTTCTATCAGGTCTTTGTCGAAATAGAGTCGAACCATTTGATCGAGGGGCAGAGGAGTGGTTGAGAACAGGCAGAAAAAACCGTCGAATTCTTCTGCTTCGGCCAGAACAGACTTTCGCAATCCGTTACCATGGGTGAAGTATTTTTCCATCCCCGCCTTGATGGCTTTCCCCTGGCTTAACAGGTCGCGAGCCTGTTCAATTTCGTCGTAGCGCGATTCCCGCAATTCCCGTTGCTGCGATTGATTGTAACAGATTGTCAGCCACCCCGGTGTTTCGCCCATTCGGTATTCGATCCGTACCCCATAAAAAATGTTCTTTCGCAGACGAATCCGATTCTCCAACTGCACCAATAGATTACGTTCTGTCATCTCCCGCACGATCTGAACCAGATGGCCTCGAATGGGCAAACCGCATAGGGTTTCCCACCCAATCGTCTTTGCCTGAGCTATGTTTTCGGAAGAAGCGATGCCCCGATCATAGATGACCAACCCCTGGTATATTTTGAACGGCCGCAGATCGGTGAGGAAATCCTTAAACAGTCTCGCATCGTGAATATTACCGTCCAGTACCTTATGACAGACTGGAATGCCCGAATCCTTGGTGACGGCCAGACCAACCTGGATTAGTGGGCGCCCCTTTACGCCCTCCTTGTCGTGTCCCAGTTTGGCAAGACCGCAACGTTTGCCATAAAGATAGGTATTCGTCACATCGTAAAGGATGCCGGTCAGAGGGATCCCGTAGACCTGCACGACGCGCTCGAAAATCCGTCGTTGCACCTCGGTGGCCTCTATCGATTCCAGCGTGTCGAGCGAATCGAGCAGCGATTGTTCGGTAACCCCCTCGATATTGAGGAGCAGGGAGAGATCGGTCCTCTGGAACCAACGCTCCATCTGGTTAACGCTTTTGTAATCGAGACAGTGCGCGTAGACCAGCGAAAGAACTTCGCTTGCCCGTGGGCCAAGCATCAAGGGCAGGTCGATCTGGTTAGCCAGATGGTTCAACACCAGCAATGGTCCATAGAGTTTGACCTCGTCCACCACGATATCCGACAGGGAAGAGGACAGAATGGTTCGTCCATCCGCCTCCTTGCCAATGTAGCGGATATGTTTTTGAACACATTTACCGTCCACCCACCGGTTTTCGACCTCTGCCAGGTAAGTTTTACCATTCTTGCGTATTTTTCGGACAAAGCTCATGGTGTATATAATATACACTATGAGAACTGGAAAAGCAAGTACTATTTTCCCTCGCGGTAAAATAAATGTATCCCTTTCAGGCCACTATTATATAGATGAAAACCAGAAAAAGAAGGTTGCTCTTGACTACGATATGCGGCTAGTGTACAAAATGTCGCTGGAGTTCAGGTTAATAGTTTCGGATGATGCAACTGTGATCGGGCCAGAGTAAAGCGTCCCAGTAGCGGGGCATGCTGGTGTTGAGTTATCAGTCGTATAGTAAATCGTACCACCAGTCGTAACCGTGGAAAGAGCCACATTCGTATTGGGCAAAATTGTCCCAGCAGGAGGACTAGCTGTTGGTGTTGCGTTTGTTAGCGTATAAATTGCGCTGGCTATGCCGCTATTGGTCATTGTCGCTTTTGTGGCAATGGCTTTCAATGTGGTTGCTGTTGTTGTGATTGAAACAGGAGTCGAGTAGGTAGAACCATTACTGCACGTTCCGGGCGTGGTAGCGGTAGGGTCGGTTCCGTCCGTGGTGTAGCATATCGTTACACCATTTGTGCTGTCAGAAATGGTGACCGAAGTAGCGTTATTATAAGTTCCGGTTCCATTATCAAATGTCGGGGCAATTATCACTCCTGAGATCGTATATGTATATCCACCGCTGTCATTTCTATTAAAACCAGAATCTTCTGATGCCCAATTATAGGTTGAGCCATTGGCAATAGAGGTGATTGTGACGCCCGTTGTAGAAGGAGTAAGAACTTGAGTGACACTAGCGGTATCAAACAAAGTAGTCCCATTGGCTACTGACCAGTCCGAGCCAAATCCTGCCAGCATCGTTGTCATTGTGGTTGTGTCATACACCGATATATTTGTCCAAGAGGTTGCGGAAGAATAAAGTCTTCTATAAATGGTATAAGCCCCACTATTCTCTTGTAAATAAATACTTCCTTCATCATTAGTTCCCTTCAGAAAATAACTTGAAAATTTATACAATCCTCCGCTTATGAGGGTCATCGCTTCAGAAGCATACGGGTTTGAGTTTCCTCCAGTACCTGCTACTTGCAGGGCATTCCCACTTTGACCACCTACGACAGATGTGACAGCGCTATTTGAACCAGGACCTACACTTGTAGTATTTGAGAATGCGGTATTTGGAAGGTTTTCCGTTCCGTATGTTTCGCCCGTACCGGCCGCTTTAATATATCCAACAAGATTTTTTCCCGCGTGGTCGGTAATGGTAAGTTGTGCACCAATATTAGAAGTCAATACACTTGCGACATTAAAATCAACAAAAGCAGTTCCGTTCACTATGGACATCTTCATGTTTGCCTGAGTGACACTTCCGGCTTGTGCTTTCCCTATTCCCCCCAAAAAACATCCCAATAATAAAACTGAGAAGATTATGACAAAACGAAAAATCCCTGCCTTATTTGGATTGAAGTTTGTTTTTTTGGAATTTAAATTCCTCAAAAATCTCCAAAATAATTTTCGTTTTTGAGGCCCTTTCATTTTTAATTTTTGTCTTAATTATAACTACTCATAAATAATAACATACTCGCGAAGTGAGGCAAGGGGAACGGTCCCGCCCAATAATCCCCTCCAGACAATTCTTCCCTCTCGTGCCCGTCCGTCCGGACGCTTAAACTGAGGGCACGAGAAATGTCCCTGGAAACAGCCGCTCGGAGATTTATTGTTTCTCCAGATGATTTGACCCCTCTTGTGCACGCCTGACCAGAGGATTAAATTGAAGGCACGAGAAGAAATATCCGGGCTAAAAACTCGCGCGGCTAACAAAGAAATTCCCGCAAATCATTGGTTTTCGAGGGTTCGGATAAGGTCTCGGATGGTCCACTTGAGCTTGTCCCCTCAAGCAACAATTCCCTTCTTGACACGAGAAATCTCTTATCAGCACCCTCAGTGCATGAAAAGGTAACAGAAGGAAGTTACGCTTTCGGGTCCGATCCGCCCCTTGATTTATAATGTGTTATGATTTACAGTGGTAATGTGCCGGCGGATGATGACCCAGGGAACTTATTATTAAAAGAAAAAATAAAAAAATATGGAAAAAATCATAAAATCCCCAATCCTTCCCAAATTTAAGAAAGATTATATAAATAAATGGGTCGCCTTATCTAAAGATTATAAGAGAGTTATTGCGGTAGGCGACAGCCTCCGTGAAGTTTTGAACAAAACGTCTGAGTCGAAGGAGAAGGTGGTAATGAAAGTCCTCCCTCCATTAGGCTACGCACCAATTTGCAAATGAAATTTGAGTACTCTACTGCAGCGAAAAACGGCCAACCATTTAAAAACGAAAGGGGTCGGATTGTGAAACGACCCATTCTTCAATTGTTGCTTACCGATAAAAACGGGGGAGAGTTTATAGGGAGAGGAATGGTTGATTCTGGAGCGGACACGACAACCGTAAATATTGAGTACGCCGAAGTCCTTGGCGTACCGCTGGATAAAGCCAACCCCTTAAGTATTATGGGCATCGGGGAGACAAAACCCGTGGTCTATCCGGGTACGTTTGTGTTCGAGATAAAAGATATGAGAACAAAAATTGAAGTTCCAGCGTGGTATATTGACAGCCCCAATGTGGATATTTTACTTGGCCAGGAAGATTTCTTCGACCAGTTTAGGATAAAGTTTGAAAGAGACCATAACGCCTTTGAAATAACCCCGGCGCCAAAGAAATGATCTGACCCCGCATAGTTATAGAAACAGGGCAGGTTCCTTTCCATTGTTTTTAAGCCCTCCCAGGCGATCTATCCCATCTTGTGATTGCCTGACCAGGCGTTTAAACTGAAGCACGAGAGAAATATTCAAATCAAAAATCATATCAACGACGAAAGATTCCCCACAAATTAAAGGCTTTCTAGGGTTCGGATAAGGTCTCGGATGGTCCACGTTGTATTGCCCGAAGTGACAACTTTTCCCCAGAAAAGAAAAGGCGGAGATCCTCCGGTTTTGGAGCTGAACTCGACGAAAACTAAGCGATGATCGAATAATTCTGTTGTCCGAAGGGGTGCTGCCATTTCCGATGGTAAAAACCTGAAATAAAAAGGCGCCCATGGCTGAGCGCCTTCGATGACAAGAACTGATTTCAACATCCGTCCGCCACGGATTGTCCTTCAGACATACCTGGGGCGGGCTTTGGTCTTTTCATAATATTGTTCTAAGCCCACTTCCTTGATTTTCTCGTTGATGAGCACCCATATTTTATTCAGGCGTTCGTCGAAGTTGGTCCTGTCGCAGGGAAATTCATCGCACTGGTAGCAATAATCGACTTGTTTTTCCTGGTGGCAAATCCGTACCCCGCAGTCCTTGAACATTTTACATTGCTCATTGCGGCACCCCTTACAGTTTTCCGAAGCGAGGAAATCAAGTACTTCCTTGAAATCGGGATACTTCCCGAAAATCGGATTATCCAACAAGGTTTCGAATCGTTTGGCGGAAGGGCCAAAATTTCCCAGTTTTTCTTTGAGTTTCACGCTAAGCTGATGGATGTCCCCATCCACATAGGCGAAACACGTTTCGCAGCTCAGGCCGCAGGGAGCCAATGATTCCTTGATCTGTTCGTAATCCATGTCCGTCTCCTTTCTTCAAATTGTCAACTAGCATTAAATTTGGTTAAAACGGATACGATTGGGAAATAACAAATCGTATGAACGACTCACCAGTCACTTATCTTTTCTGCGAACCCTCCTTTTTCTTATTAAATTTTCTTTGAATACTGAAAAGATAATAGGTTTGGTTCGTTATTTTGTCAATCACTCCGCAACGGATGCCGATTCGAACGCGACGCGCTCTCTTCATTGCATGTTCCATGTTGCCCCTCCCGGCAATTTCTCCCGTCTTGTGCGCCTCTGATCAACCGATTATCCTGAGCGCATAAGAAAAATACAGATTAATCATCATGCCTCCTAAGGAGATCCCGTCCCCATATCCCCGCCATCCTTCATGAAAAAAGTTCGAACGTCATATACCAGGGTCCACATCAGTTGATTCAGGGTGAGGGGAACTGCATCTTCGGCTTTTATTAGGTCATTATTCTGGGGTTCGAGCGACTCGATTACCGGCCGAATCCCTTGCAACCCTTTTTCAATGATGAGAAGGGGTTTTTCGACTTGAATATTAAGCTTTTTGTCCTTTAGAAAAAAGTTCGAGCCAATCCCTTGCAGAATGGATCTTCTGTCCTCCAAGGTCCCGTTGATAAAGCGGGCTTTGGCCTGATTGGCGAAAAGAAAGGTTTTTCTGGTCTGGGCGATAACCCTTTTTCTCTGTCCATCCAAATCGTTTAAGCCTCCCTCCCATTTAATCTTTTCCTCAAGAAGCTTCTTCTTTTCTCCGAGGTATTCCTGGTCATCGATCAAATCGTTGAGCCTCATCCGGTTAAGATTATCCAACCGCTTTTGGCAATCTTGGTATGATTTTTCCAGAGATCTTTGAATATCCAATGCCTTTTCCCCTTCCTCTTTTTCCTCTGCTTCCAAGTATTCCAAGGCGAGATTTAGAGATTTTTTCGGGACATAAATTTTAGCCAGATATCCCAGGATCTGGTTCTCCAGTTCCTTGAGATTGAGGTAGCTCTGGTGACAAATTTGGTCTTTTTTCTTTTTGGTACAGCGATAGTAGACATAATGGGAGCCATAGCGGTTGTCCTTTTCTTCGGCGGTGATCATGGACCCACATTCTCCGCAGCGGATGAGCCCCGTGTAGGCAAAATGGTGGATCTTAGGTCTTGGTCTCCCTTTCCGGCCCAGGATCTCCTGGGCCTTCCAATATTCCTCTTCCGTGATCATGGGCTCATGTTTCCCCTGAAAAACCCCTTCCTTTCTTTCGATCAGACCATAGTAAAAGGGGTTGCCCAGGATTTTATAAAGCCCACCCAGGGTTAAGGGAGTCCCCCCGGCCTTTTTCCTCGTCCTGAGTCCCCATTCTTCGTCAGCCATCTTATGGATTTTTGAAACCGGTATTCCCTGGAGCAGGAGATCCCACATCTTACGAACCAAAGGAAACCGTTCCGGGTCTTTAACAATTGTTCTTTCCACCGGCTCATTGAGGTATCCCAAAGGAGGGAGGTTCGGGAGCCAGCCTCGCTCCAGCTTGGCCCGGTTGCCCCTCTTGACGTTATCGCTTAAGTCATCGACATACTTTTTGGCCATTCCAAACTCGATCTGCATGAGAAATTTGTCATTGCTGTTGTTCAAAAAGGTCCCTTGAGGGGTGACTATTTCTGAAAGTTTCCCCTGGTCCAAGGCCCAGACCAGGGCCGAGCCATCGATAGGGTTTCGGGCCAACCGGTCCAGTTTCCAGGTAATGATGCCTTTGACCTGACCCTGGTAGACCTTCTTCATCATGGCATTGAAAATGGGCCGGCCAGGATACTTGGCCGACTTGGACTCGGTGAGGGTCTCAGCGACATCCAGCTTTAACCGGTCGGTTAAAGTATCCAGTTCTTTCATTTGAGATTCGATGGAAAGGACCTGCCGCTCTTCCGACTCGGAAGATTTCCGGCAGTAAATGATATAGTGGGACATGAATTTTCGTCGTTTGGTTCAAAGGCCATCCTTTTTCCCAAAGGATAAGATTAGGGCATAGATATTTTACCCTTCACACGATCCTGGTCAAATCCGGAGGGATCATCCCCGGTTTTAATGACCGTCCTTAAGAGATTTACCAGTTTGAGGAATTTGTCATAGGCCGTCTCCCAGGAGATCTCTTCCCCAAATTCTTCAAGGTAAATCTTTTGAAATTTTTCGATAATTTCGTTGCTTGGTTTCATTTTCCTTTATCCTGAAGGATAAAGGAATTACAACAGGCTGAAAGAGGAGATAAATTGCCTGGTTAGAAATATAGTTACCCCTAAAATCTTAGGTGATTGATTTTTAGTCAATAGATTTCCCCCAAAACAACGAAAGCGGTCTTGGCCAATTCCCCGTCTTTGATAAAATGGCCGATCACTTTCCAGCCGTTCTTTTTGGCAAATTCTCTCATAGCCTCGATCTGGGGCGGGGTGGAAAGGTCTTTTGGGGCTTGTTTGTCCGTGGAAACACGGGCGTAGAGGAGGGAGTTCATAAAAAATAATTGATATCTATTTATTAGATATTATTGGAATTATTGATTTTTGTAAAGTTGGTAAGGTCTGAATTTGGCCTAAAAAAAGAGGAAGGTCGGATAACGAGTTCTTCATGACAGCGTTAAACCTTACTTTTGGAAAAAACCAAGACTTCGACCCGTTATAGATAGAAGTGAGAAAAAATGTTGACTTTTTAGCAGTATAAAGGTAAGAAATATAATTAAAATTTACCAAGTTTTCTTGTTGGTAACCTTTAATCAAAGGAGTGTCATTGAAAGAATAATAAACCCTATTTCTCAGCAGAGAGGTGGGGTTTTTGTTTTATTAAGACATAGTTAAAAATGAGATGGGCCTTCAGGAAATTAGGGTTTCCAATGGATGAGATCACTCGATGGGTAAGGGAATCACAGCAATCGACATTCAAGATTTCATGAAAAAATAACAAAACACAAAGGAGAAACAAATGGCACTATTCTTTCAAAAACAACCCGCCGCTCCACT
This sequence comes from uncultured delta proteobacterium, assembly GCA_963838485.1. GTDB lineage: Bacteria > Desulfobacterota > RBG-13-43-22 > RBG-13-43-22 > RBG-13-43-22 > RBG-13-43-22. The sequence continues at coordinate 29,940 of CAWIRY010000046.1, forward strand.
CATCGTTTCTGCATTGGCAGACGCTTTTACTAAGGATCCTAATACGATTCCCAACCCGCAGGTTGCGGCTCAAACGGCGGCCAACCAGATTCGAGTGCAGACTGCAGTCCGCTTTTCCTGGGGACACCTCGCTGTGGCAATTCTTTTGTTAGTTATAATCTTGTTCGCGGCGATCTACACCGGAAATCATCAGGATAAACTCGGGAATTTGTATAATGTGTTGGTGCATGCATTCGAGCTTATTCTTGGCGCGGTCGTAGGTCTGCTTACCGGCGAAGCAATCAGCAACCAATGATGCCATAAGAAGAAAAACAAGGATGTCAATTACCATCGCCCTCTAATCTTTGTATCTCGCATCATATTATGTAGCCTACAAAAAGGCTAGTAAAGATCTTGTCCAAGGGGTGAGTGATCTTATGAGTAAGACGTGTGAAAAATAGTAGATAGGAAGAATAGTATGGAGGAGACCCTATGGCTAACACCCGATACTTGATCTTGCGTTTGTTAATCCTTGTCATGATAGTAGCCTTGATCGGCTGCGCTGGCATTGATCGTCAAAGTGGAAAGGCCCTTGGAACTGCGGGCCTGACGGTCGTACAAACATTACAGGACCAAACGGATATGGCACGCAAGACGCTTGAGGTGTTACCCGAATGGTGGGGCGTCCACGATGCGCTCGTCTGTGTCAATGTGCCTTCAGTTGACTCTCGGGCTACATGTCTGAAAAATGTCCGCGACGCGATTAAGAGCCCGATGCCTAAGACTCCTCTGACCGAGGCGCAGAAGACGCTTTCGACCGTGATGGCCAAACGCGCAACTGCGGCTGGGGCGCTGAAAGACGCGTATCAGGCCTTTGTGAATCTGGCGACCTACGACGCCGCAGCCGAGACTGAAACCGCCATTAACGGTGCATTTGGTGCGATAAACAGTCTAAGCCAGGCAGCAGCCACGTTGGCGCCGCAAGGCGTCGTCCTGCCAGCAATCAGTTCAACATTCACCAATGCGGCAGTGGCCCTCGGCGGTATCGTCGCCGAGGAGCGTCAGAGGAAACTGATGCTTACTGCGAGCCTGGACTTGCACAAAGCGACAGATGCGATGATCAAGGCACTCACCGTCGAGCGCGATAAGGCCGCCTCGGAGAGCTTGCTCTCAACGTTACGGGTTGAGCAAGACACTCTGTACTCGAGCTTTGTCCAGGCCGGGCTCGTCAGTCCTCGTGATGCCCTGGCGCCGCTCTTGGCTGAAATCGCGCCAGGCATCCAGATGGTCCAGACCCCCCCATCGGCGAACGCCGAGGAGATTATAACTGCGGCAGAGATTTCTCTGGCCGAACGATCAAGGCGTCAACAGGAAGCCGTTGTCATCTCCTACGACGCAGCACTCGCGGCGCTCAAAGCACTATCCGCTGAACATGCGAAACTCGAAACTCACCAGCAACTTAACCTTGCCAGTATTCTAGGCGAAGCTCAGCGGATCAAAGCCATCCTCACCGATTTGAAGCAAAGCAAGTAGATCCGCAAACATCCAGGAGGATTTCTATGTCAACAGAAGATGAACGCCTTCAGCTAATCGAGCACAATTACCAGGATGCCCTTAACAATGAACCGAACGATCTTGCTCGGGCAAACACCCCTGAGCAAGTAACAGAGATTCAGGCAAATCTTGCAGTTGCCCGCCAGAAGTACTATGAGGCGGAAGCCGCAAGCCTAACGCAAAGTGGAGAGGTGGTTGAGAAGGCGTTCCTGGAGGCGCAGAACGCGCAGGCTTCTGTTAAGAGCGCCCGCGACCAAACCGAGGCCATACCGACCTTGATAAATAAGCTCCAGTCTGCCACCCAGTCTGCCACCAATTTACTTAAGGCAGCAAAGGTTTAAGTTCTCATACAATGGGTCACAGACCCAGCGTGCTTAAAGAAAAATCGAATGTGGCATAACGACCTGCTGCACCCAGTCGCGCAAACGACGCACTCCGGGTGAGCAGCGTGTTAGGCAGGAGAAAATGAGGAAAACTGATGAAACGATACTATCACTAATCATCTATTAGCAAGGAGGGAAGAAATGACAATCGCGATTATTTCAGATACTCATATTGGAGATCCGTCATCACGGTTAGTTGATAGCGACGGTCTCTTTTCACAGAGTATGCCCGCTTATCAGAGTCTCAAAAATGGGATTCAACAATTTACTGATATGAAACCTCTCAAATATTTTGTTCTCTGTGGAGATATAATGGATTTTTCAATCAACGCTATTGATGATTCCATCACTAAAGCTCGTGCCTTTTTTAAACAGATAAGTGAGGATAAACTTGCAGAGAATGTTATATATATACCTGGTAACCATGACAAACAGGTCTGGGATGGATTGCAGTGGGATACAAGTATAATAGGAAACCTTTCAAACTATCGCCCTCCGGACCAATTTGCAAGAATACAACCAGCTTGGATAACTGCCACTGGTGCGATTAAACTGGAGGGAATAAATCCAAATGGGGAAGGTAAGTTTGGTGACATATTTTTGAAGGGTCTCTTCGATAAGTCCGAGGATAATCCTACGATCATACTTGCCTATCCTAATCTCTATATAGAGAAAAAGGATGAAACAATTATAGTGACTCACGGACATCTTTTTGAAACCGCATTCGTCGCGGTCAACACCAACGAAGGGTGCGTCCTGGCCAAGCTGCTGGAGCGGCTCCGCGAGATCCGCAATGAGCTGGGAACCGACCAGGTCTTCGATGTGGTCGGCGAGATCTTCCCGGGCAACCTGCTGGAAAAGCTCTTCCGCGACCTCTACATCCGCAAGACCAACGTCCCGGACATCGAGGCCCGGATTGTTCGCGACGTCAATCCCCAGCGCTTCCGGGCGATCACCGAGTCGACCCTGGAGGGACTGGCCAAGAGAGAGCTGAACCTCTCGTCGATTGTGGGAAAGTCGGTCGAGGCCCGCGAACGGAGACTCGTGCCGGAAGTGGTCGAGGACTTCTTCGTCCAGGCCGCACCCGTGGCCGGAATTCAGCCCAAGTCCCTCGCCAAGGGCATTCACGTTTACCGGATCGGCAAGGTTCCTCGCAGCCTGATCTCTCTTGGCTTGAAGCTGGAGCCTCGATTCGGACACCTCGGGCGGGAATATGCCAAGATCGTTTTCGACAAGACGCTCCTTCCCACGGACCCGGTACTGGAATGGGTGACGCCCGGGCACCCGCTCTTTGAGGTGGTTCGGGAAGACGTTCTGGAGCGTGTGGCCGACCACTTGCGGCGGGGGGCGGTCTTCTTCGACCTTCAGCGCAACCAGCCGGCCCAGCTCGACGCCTTCGCCGCCTCGGTCAAGGATGGCCACGGCAACACTCTCCATCGGCGGCTGTTTGTGATCGAGATCGGCGCGGGTGGGGCGATGATCGCTCGACAGCCGACGATCTTTCTGGACGGCATGGTGCCTGCACCCGCGGGAACACCCGCGCCCGAAAACGGCCATTGTCCCGAACGGAGTGAGGTCGAGCGAATCTTGCTGGAGCAGGCATTGCAGCCCTTTCTGGCCGAGATGGCGGGCGAGCGCGAGCACCAGATCGTGACAATCCGCCGGCATGTGGAGATCTCGCTCAACGCGCTCGATCGATCGCCAGAACCGGCAACTGGCCGACCTGCTCGATCGCCAGATCAAGGGGCAGACGATCCAGGGCCTTGACGGGTTGATTTCCCAGGCCGAGGCTCACCTCGACCGGCTCAACGACCGGCTCGAGCAGCGCCTCCTTGAACTCGAGAGGGAGCGGCACTGTACCATCGCCGACATCGTTCACATCGGCCGGGCCTGGGTTCTGCCCCACCCCGAACGGGCCACGCCACGGCTCGCGCCCATGGTCGAGGACGCCGACATCGAGCGGATCGCGGTGGAGTTCGTGACTCGCTACGAGGAATCGCGGGGATGGCAGGTCGAGAGCGTCGAGGCCGAGAACCGCGGCTTCGATCTGATCTCTCGACGGCCCCACCCCGAAGACCCGCGGACGGCCATCGAGGTCCGGTTCATCGAAGTCAAAGGTCGATCGGGGGTGGGTCAGATCTCACTGACATCCAACGAGTTCAAGACCGCCCAGCGTCTCAAGGGCGATTACTGGCTTTACACGGTGTTCAACTGTGGAGGCCAACCCGAGCTGCACCTGGTTCAAGATCCGGCACGGCTGGGATGGGAAGTCGTGGTCCAGGTCGAGCACTATCAGATCGGTGCTGATGTGATCCGTAAGGAGCACGGGTTACAATGAATAGGCGTTCAAAGCTCGTCTTGTGCCATTTCTCTGGCATCGACTTCCGTCTGGACTGCGCCTGATCGGGATGCGGCAATGCTGAAGCATATCGAGATCACCGGATACAAATCACTGGTGGACGTCCAGGTGGATCTCCAGCCTCTCGTCGTTCTTTTCGGTCCGAATGGGGCTGGGAAGAGCAATTTCCTGGACGCCTCCAGCTCCTGTCGCGGATGGCGATCAGTCCCACCTTGAAGGCGGCTTTTGAGCCCCCCCATCGGGGCAAGCCCCTGGAGTCGTTCTCCTTTGATGAGGAGGGGATTGCAGGCTTGCGCGGCAGAGAATCCGCGCGTTTTTCGATCCAGGCCGATGTGGAACTCTCCCCGGCGGTCGTCAAGGCGGTCGAGCGACAGATCCGGGAGATGAAGCGTCCGGCCGAGGAACGGCCCAAGGCGGACTCGGCATCAAACGGCTCCTCCCTTATTCGTGAGACGTTCTTGCGCTATCGCGTGGAGGTCGAGATCCTTCCCGGTTCGGGCATCTTGCGGGTCACCGACGAATACGCCGCGGCCCTGAATGCCAAGGGGGAGCCCACGGCTAAGCGGCGACCCTTCCTGGAACGGGTGGGGAAGCGAATTCATCTGCGAATGGAGGGCCAGGCGCACCTCACTTATCATGAGCGTTACCTGGACCACACCCTCCTCTCACAGCCCCTCTACCCACCGCACCATCCCCACTTGGTCGCTCTGCGTCATGAACTGGAGAGCTGGCATTCCTTCTACTTCGAGCCGCGCGAGCGGATGCGGGCACCGAACCCGGTGAAGGAGGTGCACCACATCGGGCTGAGGGGGGAGGAACTGGCCGCTTTCTTGAACACCCTCCGTGCCCTGGACGAGCGACAATTTCGAGCCGTGGAACAAGCTCTGCACCTGGTGATTCCCTCGATCACCGGAATCAGCCTGGAAGTAAATAGCCTCGGCGAGGTGGAGCTGGGGGTGCGGGAGGGGACAACGCTGATCCCCGCGCGGGTGGTGTCCGAGGGCACACTACGCATCTTGGGACTTCTGGCTCTGGCGGGGACGAAGGAGCCGCCGGCCCTCATCGGGTTTGAGGAACCTGAGAACGGCGTCCATCCGCGACGTCTTCAACTCATCGCCGAGCTGCTTCAAACACGTGCCGATCTTGGTGACACGCAGATGATCGTGACCACTCACTCTCCGCTCCTGGTCGACCTCATCCCCGACCAGTTTCTGTACGTCTGTCACAAGCACGATGGGGGCACTCGGATCGAGCCGTTCACGTCTCTTAAGCTGTGGCGGAATAAGGAGGTTTCTCAGGCATTGGAGGACGACGAACAGGCACTCAGCGTCTCGGCGCAGATCCTGCGTGGAGATCTTGATGCGTAATGTCGCTCTGTTCGTTGAGGACTTCGGCCACGAGATCTTCTTGAGAGCGATGGTGCAACGGTTCGGAAAGGAGCATCATCTAGAGGTCGCATTCCGGCCCTACAGTGTGAGGGGCGGCTTCGGCAAGGTGGTCAAGGAACTGCGACAATTCCTCAGCGATCTCGAGTGCGGGCGTAGGGAGCTGCCCGACCTGCTGATCGTGGGCCGGGACGCGAACTGTCAGGGGCACCAGAAACGCCGCCGAGAATTGAAGGCGGTTGTCGCGAATTGCGGCTGCCATGTCGTGTATGCCATTCCCGATCCTCACATCGAGCGCTGGCTGTTGCTTGACTCGGCGGCCTTCAAGGCTGTGCTGGGCCGTAGCTGTGAGGTCCCGCAGCAGAAGTGCGAGCGCAGACGTTTCAAAAGGCTGCTCCTGGAGGCGGTGCGCACCGCGGGTGTGACACCACCCCTCGGCGGCATCGAATACACGGAGAAACTCGTCAACGCGATGGACCTGCGAAGACTGGAGTCGGCAGACGAGTCGCTGTGTCGAATGTTGAAAGACCTGCGCACCGTTTTCAAGACCTGGGAGCAGACATGACCGCATACCCCAAGCGTCTCATCGAAGTCGACCTCCCCATCAAGCGGATCGGCGCCATGCACGGCGGGAGAAGTCGATCCGGCACGGGCACATCTCGACGCTGCACATCTGGTGGGCGCGGCGGCCGCTGGCGGCCTGTCGGGCAGTCATCTGCGCATCGCTCTGGCCCGACCCGGCCGATGAGAACTGCCCCCAGGCCTTTCGCGATGCCGCGGCCCGGCTCATCACCGACTTCGCCGAGAAGGTCTATAACACGACCTTCTGCACGCGACGGCCTCGAAGGAGAGTTTCGGCCAGTGGGAGGGGATTGTCGCGGCCAGGGCGAAGGGGATCGATCTCGACCCGAACGACCCAGCCCACCTCAACAAGCTCCGGTTCGCGCTGCTTGACTTCATCGCCGATTTCGCGAACTGGGATAACTCGACCGTGCGCGAGTACCTTGACATCAGCCGCGCTCTGACCCAGGCCGCACACGAGGCGATGGGTGGTGCGCCCGGCACCCGGCCGCTCGTCGTTGACCCGTTCGCAGGTGGCGGCTCCATCCCCCTCGAAGCCCTGCGTGTGGGGGCGGACGCCTTCGCGAGCGACCTCAATCCCATCCCTGTGCTGCTCAACAAGGTGATTCTCGGAATACATCCCGAAGTATGGCCAGCGCCTCGCCGACGAAGTCCGTAAGTGGGGCGAGTGGATCAGGCGCGAAGCTGAGATGGAGCTTGCCGACTCTTACCCGAAAGACCCAGACGGATCGACGCCAATCGCCTACCTCTGGGCGCGAACGATTCGATGCGAGGGCCCGGGCTGTGCGCGGAAGTGCCGCTCATCGGCTCGCTTTGGCTCGCAAAGAAAGCTAACCGTTCTGTGGCTATGCAGTTAGTGCCGGATTCGAGAGCTAGCGCGTTGATTTCCGAGTCATTGTCAAACAACACGACGGCTGGGTGGACCAGGCCGATCTCGAAACTAAAATCGAGGCTCCGAAATTCGACGTGACGGTAAAACGCAACTCCGCGACTTGTCCTTGCTGCGGTTACACAACGCCTGTGGCGCGGGTACGGGAACAACTCAAGGCTCGGCGAGGCGGCACTGCCGACGCGAGGCTTATGTGCGTGATCTTCGAGAGACCAAGCGAGAGAGGTGTCCAATATCGAACGCCGACACGAGAGGATCACATCCCGTTGGAGCTCGTGAATCGACGTCTGGCAAAGCTGGCATCCCCGCAAGTTGACGCCTTTTCCGCAGTACCAGATGAGCCGTATCCAGATGAGACTGCATCTGGCGCACTCGAGCGCATCAGTCCTGTACGGCCTCAAGACGTGGGGTGATCTGTTTGCGCCCAGACAATCGCTCGCGCTAGTATCATTCTCCCGGCTGGTTAAGCATGTGTCGACACTGATCGATGATTCTGAGGTCGCGGAAGCCGTGGTAACTTGTCTTGCCTTCTGTGTCAGTAAACTCGCTGACTACCTTTCGTCCCTGTGCGCATGGCGAACGGCCCGGAGCTGTGCCGCCCATACATTTGTCCGCCAGGCCCTCCCAATGGCTTGGGATTTTGCAGAAATGAACCCACTTGCCGGAAGCTCAGGAGACTGGTCGGAAGCGGTTCGCTACCTCGCTTTGTTTATCGAGGCAAACGTCGATCAGTTCAAGGGCCACGGAACGGCTGAACAATCGTCTGCAACTGCCCACCCGCTACCGGATGACAGCGCAGATGTCATATGCACCGATCCGCCCTACTACGACGCTATAGCGTACGGCGACCTATCTGATTTCTTTTATGTTTGGTTGCGCCGCATCCTGCGGGAAACCCACTCGTCGGTTTTCTCGACGCGTTTAGCGAATAAGGATGACGAGATTGTCCAACTGTCGAAGCGGTACTCCGGGCCCTACGGCCACAAGACGAAGGAGTTTTTCGAGTCAAGAATGACCAAGGCATTGCTAGAGTCACGCAGAATTGTCCAACCAAGTGGCATCGGTATAGTTGTCTTTGCCCACAAATCAACGAGCGGCTGGGAAGCAATGCTAGGATCATTAATTGACGCTGGGTGGATCGTTACAGGATCGTGGTCGATTGACACGGAGCGAGGAGCCAGGGTCAATTCCCTCGGCACGGCGGCGTTGGCCTCGTCTGTTCACATCGTCTGCCGCCCGCGCGAGGACCCCGACGGCTCTGTCCGCACAGACGAGATCGGCGACTGGCGCGACGTGCTGGCCGAACTGCCGCACCGGATCCACGAATGGATGCCACGCTTGGCATCCGAAGGGGTAGTTGGTGCCGACGCCATCTTCGCCTGTCTAGGCCCCGCTCTCGAGATCTTCAGCCGCTACAGCCGGGTCGACAAGTCCGACGGGTCCGCTGTCCCGCTCCGTGAATACCTGGAGCACGTCTGGGCCGCCGTCTCGAAGGAGGCCCTCTCGATGATCTTCAAGGACGCCGATGCCAGCGGGCTGGAGCCGGACGGGCGCTTGACCGCCATGTGGCTCTGGACCCTGCGCCCGGATCCTTCTGGAACCAACGGCAACGGATCGCCCGAAGAAGAGCCCGATGAGGTCCAAGATGCCGAGGACGAAGACCCGCAGGACCGTCCAATCGCGGGCGGGGGCTACGCCATCGAGTTTGACGCGGCGCGGAAGATCGCCCAGGGGTTGGGGGCCAATCTCGACACCCTGAAATCGGTTGTCGAGGTAAAGGGCAAAACAGCACGACTTCTCCTCGTTTCTGAACGGGAGCCATTCCTGTTCGCGGCGAGGGTATCTCCACAGACAGCGAGTCGACCGAGCCCGCTGACAATCGCTCTCCAGCCCACGAGGCGCGGCAAGTCGAAACGTCCAGCCAAAGGTCAGCAGGCATTCGGCGTGAATGAAGAGGAGGGGCTCAGTTCGCAGCCTGCGATGCAGCGCGAAGCCCGGGCCAGTGTCTCGCCCCACGATGCGAGCACG